>NZ_CP063117.1:1302500-2009890 GCF_014931375.1 Haemophilus parainfluenzae | reverse complement strand
GATAAATTATCCTTATGTTATATGCGTATAAAATAAAAGCCGCAAAAGTGCGGTTAAAAATCGAAGAGAATTTTACAATAATTTAGGCAAAAGATCTTCTGTTGGTCGTCAAAAAAAGACAAAAAGGTTGCTTGAGATTTTGTCCAAAATCCGTATAATCCCCACGATTTTAGAAGAAACGGAAGATTATTTCGGAATTTTCTCTTTTCTTATTTGACGAAAGCCCAATTTATGATTAAAATTGCGGTCTATTTTTTATAACCCTTGTTGTGTTTTGAATATCAAAACAGTAAACCATTTTGATTTAGGTAGATTACAATGAAACGTACATTTCAACCTTCTGTATTAAAACGTAGCCGTACTCACGGTTTCCGTGCTCGTATGGCAACTAAAAACGGCCGTCAAGTTTTAGCTCGTCGTCGTGCTAAAGGTCGTAAGAGTTTATCTGCATAATCACCTCTTTTAGTGATTAAGCTAAACTTCTCTCGGGAGTTACGATTGTTAACTCCCACTCAATTCAAAAATGTCTTCGAACAACCGTTTCGAGCAAGCACCCCTGAAATTACCATTCTCGCACGCAAAAATAATCTTGAGCATCCACGCTTAGGTTTAACTGTGGCTAAAAAACATCTTAAACGAGCGCACGATCGTAATCGTATTAAACGTTTAGTTCGTGAAAGTTTTCGTTTATCTCAACATAATTTGCCCTCTTGTGACTTTGTCTTTGTGGCGAAACGTGGCATTGGTCAGCTTGATAATCAAACGTTTTTACAAACTTTGGATAAATTATGGGCACGTCACATTCGTTTGGCACAAAAATCCTCATCGCTTTAATTAAGTTTTATCAAGTAGCGATTAGCCCTTTAATCGGGCCGCGTTGTCGTTTTGTGCCAACCTGTTCTTGCTATGGTATTGAGGCGTTAAAAACACATGGATTGTTAAAAGGTAGTTGGCTTACGCTAAAACGTGTATTAAAATGTCACCCCTTAAGCGCCGGTGGATTCGATCCTGTTCCGCCGAAAAAGATTAATAATAACGATGAGAAAAAATAATGGACTCAAGACGTAGCCTATTAGTGCTTGCACTACTCTTTATTTCTTTCCTTGTTTATCAGCAATGGCAACTTGATAAAAATCCACCTGTTCAACAACAGACCACGGAACAAACAACAGCCGCCTCTTCTGATGTCCCGGCAAGTTCTTCTTCATCTGCTGAAGTAGTGGCAGATTCACAAACAAAAGGTCAAATTATCACATTAGAAAATGATGTACTCCGTTTGAAAGTGGATACATTAGGTGGTGATGTAATCAGTTCTGAACTATTAAAATATGATGCAGAATTAGGTTCAAAAGAACCTTTCGTCTTGTTAAAAGATACAAACGAGCATGTTTACATTGCACAAAGCGGTTTAATTGGTAAAAACGGGATCGATACAAAAGCAGGTCGTGCGCAATATCAAGTTACTGGCGATAATTTCAAATTAGCAGAAGGTCAAAATGAACTTTCAGTGCCATTAACATTTGAAAAAGATGGTGTGACTTATCGTAAAATCTTTGTGTTAAAACGTGATAGTTACGATGTCGGTGTTAACTTTGAAATTGTGAACCAAAGTGGTAGTGCAATTGAAGTTGAACCTTACGGCCAATTAAAACACACATTAGTTGAAAGCAGCGGTAACGTGGCAATGCCTACTTATACCGGTGGTGCGTATTCTTCTTCAGAAACCAATTACAAAAAATACAGCTTCAGCGATATGAAAGATAAAAATCTTTCTATCGATACCAAAGCAGGTTGGGTTGCTATTTTACAACACTATTTCGTATCAGCTTGGATCCCAAATCAAGATGTAAATAACCAACTTTATAGTATTACAGACAGTAAAAATAACGTTGCGTCTATTGGTTATCGTGGTCCAGTCGTTTCTATTCCAGCAGGTGCAACAGAGACTATTACCAGCTCATTATGGACAGGTCCGAAATTACAAAACAAAATGGCTGAAGTGGCTAACCACTTAGACTTAACTGTCGATTATGGTTGGGCATGGTTCATCGCGAAACCATTATTCTGGTTATTAACTTTCATTCAAAGTATTGTATCTAACTGGGGTGTGGCAATTATTTGTGTCACCTTAGTGGTTAAAGCGATTTTATATCCGCTTACAAAAGCACAATACACTTCTATGGCGAAAATGCGTATGTTGCAACCGAAAATGCAAGAAATGCGCGAACGTTTTGGTGATGATCGCCAACGTATGAGCCAAGAAATGATGAAACTTTACAAAGAAGAAAAAGTAAATCCACTTGGTGGTTGCTTACCATTAATCCTTCAAATGCCAATTTTCATTGCATTATACTGGACGTTTATGGAAGCAGTTGAACTTCGTCATGCGCCATTCTTTGGTTGGATTCAAGATTTATCGGCACAAGACCCTTACTACATTCTCCCAATCTTAATGGGTGGATCAATGTTCTTGTTACAAAAAATGTCACCTACACCAGTTGCCGATCCAATGCAACAAAAAGTGATGAATTTCATGCCGTTGATCTTCATGTTCTTCTTCCTCTGGTTCCCGGCAGGTCTAGTACTTTACTGGTTAGTGTCTAACTTAATCACTATCGTACAACAACAAATGATCTACCGTGGTTTAGAGAAAAAAGGGTTACATACCCGTAAAAAATAACAGATAGAAGGCATCGAAAGATGCCTTTTTTCTATCATTGATTGATATATAATCACATGGGCGTATTAATGCGCCCTCTCATTTTTTTATCGCAGATAAAAGTGCGGTCAATTTTTAGTGAGTTTTTATGAAAGAAACAATCGTCGCACAAGCGACAGCGCCTGGTCGTGGTGGTATTGGTATTTTGCGTGTATCAGGTCCAAAAGCGGTTGAAGTGGCACAAGCGGTACTAGGTAAATGTCCTAAACCAAGAATGGCAGATTATTTACCTTTTAAAGATGCTGATGGCACAGTATTAGATCAAGGCATTGCACTTTACTTTAAATCGCCGAATTCTTTTACAGGTGAAGATGTATTGGAATTGCAAGGTCATGGTGGGCAAGTAGTATTAGATTTGTTGCTAAAACGAATCTTACAACTTGATGGTGTTCGTCTTGCGCGTCCCGGTGAATTTTCAGAACAGGCTTTTTTAAACGATAAATTAGATTTAGCTCAAGCAGAAGCCATTGCAGATTTGATTGATGCCACTTCGGAGCAAGCCGCTCGTTCGGCATTAAAATCATTACAAGGTGAATTTTCCAATAAAGTAAATCAGTTGGTGGATTCCGTGATTTATCTTCGTACTTATGTGGAAGCGTCGATTGATTTTCCCGATGAAGAAATTGACTTTTTGGCAGACGGTAAAATCGAAGCAAAATTACGAGAAATTATTGATCAACTTGATTTAGTCCGTAGCGAAGCGAAACAAGGCTCGATTTTACGTGAAGGGATGAAAGTAGTGATTGCCGGTCGTCCAAATGCGGGTAAATCAAGCTTACTGAATGCTTTAGCAGGCAGAGAAGCGGCCATTGTGACAGATATTGCAGGAACCACTCGCGATGTGTTACGTGAGCATATTCATATTGATGGCATGCCTTTACATATTATTGATACTGCAGGGCTTCGCGAAGCGACAGATGAAGTTGAACGTATCGGCATCTCGCGTGCGTGGACTGAAATTGAGCAAGCCGATCGTATTATCTTAATGTTAGACAGCAGTGATCCTGATAGCCAAAATATTGAAAAAGTGCGGTCAGAATTTTTATCGAAATTGCCAAATAATATGCCAGTGACCATTGTTCGTAATAAAGTCGATTTAAGCGGTGAGGCAGTTGGGATAAAAGAAGAAAATGGAACAACGACCATTTGTTTATCGGCTCAAACGCATCAAGGCGTAGATTTATTACGTGAGCATTTAAAACAGGCGATGGGTTTCCAAACCGGCATGGAAGGTGGCTTCTTAGCACGTCGTCGTCATCTTGATGCTTTAGAAAAAGCGGCCGAACATTTACAAATTGGGTTAGTTCAATTAACAGAGTTTCATGCGGGTGAATTGTTAGCAGAGGAACTTCGTTTAGTACAAGCTAATCTCAGTGAAATTACGGGGCAATTTACCTCGGATGATTTACTCGGTAATATTTTCAGCTCTTTTTGTATCGGAAAATAGGTTTTAGGTTATGACTTTTCATATGTTGTGGGTCATTGCGCTTGGTCTTTCGATGGATGCGTTTGCAGTATCCATTTCCAAAGGTTTGGCAATGCGCGCTTTTCGATGGAAACAAGCACTGGCCATTGCATGCTGTTTTGGGCTATTTCAAGGCATTATGCCGGCAATCGGCTATGTTGTCGGACTACAATTTAGTCAGATGATTCAAAATTGGGATCATTGGATTGCCTTTGCTTTACTTGCGATTATCGGTGTGAATATGATTCGAGAAGGGCTGAGCTCAGATGATGAACCTGCGCCCTCATTGATTAGTTTAAAACACTTACTAACACTTGGTGTGGCAACGAGTATTGATGCGTTAGCTGTTGGTGTCTCTTTTGCTTTTCTTTCTGTGGACATTTTGTTGGCTGTCTTCATCATTGGTTTAATAACCTTTGCCATTTCTTTTATTGGTGTAAAGAGCGGTCATTTTTAGGGAAAAAATTCAAAAGCAAAGCAGAGATTTTTGGCGGTTTAGTGTTATTAGTCATGGCTGTGAAAATCCTACACGAACATGGTGTTTTTTAAGTGCGAATTTTCGCCTTTTAGATTATAATCTTACGAACTTTGTCTTTTTTAAAAGGGTAATAATTGAATGTTAATTGAAAAAATGCATGGCATCGCCCATAGCTTTATCGGAAAAGCGATCTTTGCTTTAATTCCAGTTTCATTTTTGATTGGTGGGATGTCAGGTTATCTGTATAGCAGCAATGATAGTTTTGCGGCAAAAGTAAATGGCGAGACTATCTCTCAACAAGATTTCTTAAATCGTTATAACCAAGAGTTTGAAGCGCGAGCTCAACAAGAAGGCGAGAGCTTCTTAGCGAAAACTGACTCTGTGGAATTTGTGACTGCACTTCGTCAAAATTTAATTCAACGTTTGGTGGATCAAGAATTAATCCGTCAATATGCGAAAGAATTAAAATTAGGTGTAAGTGATGAGATGATCAAACGTGCGATTGTAAGCGATCCTAACTTACAATCTAACGGTAAATTTGATAACGCGCGCTATCAACAATTATTGACTCAAAATGGTTTAACATCTGATACTTATGCGGCTATTTTACGTAATGCATTAACACTTGAACAAATGCAAAATGGTTTGGCAGACAGTGAGTTTGTTGTACCAGCCCAAGTAAAAGATAACGCACAAGTCTTTTTCCAAAAACGTATCGCTCGTCTTGCAACTCTTCCATTAGCCGATGAAATTGCAAAACAAAAAGTAACAGACGAAGAAATTAAAGCGTATTACGATGCGAATGCGAAATCACTTGTTCAACCTGAACAAGCGAAAGTGCAATATATTCGCGTTTCAGCAGATGCATTAGGTAAATTACAACCAGTAACTGAAACACAAATTGCACAATATTATCAAGAAAATAAAGCGCAATTCATTAGCCAAAAATTAGCACATATTCAATTATCAACGGAGAAAGAAGCGGATGCCGTTTATCAAGAACTGCAAAAAGGCGCTGATTTTGCTGAGTTAGCAAAAACAAAATCCCTAGATAAACTTTCTGGTGCTCAAGGTGGTGAATTAGGTTGGGTAAAAGACAACGAATTACCGAAAAACTTTGAAGATGCAGCATTATTATTAAATGTTGGTCAATATAGTACACCGGTTAATGTGGATGGGGCTTACCATATTATTTTAGTGCAAGATCGTAAAGAACGTACTTTAGAAGAAGTGAAAGAACAAATCGCAGAGACTGTACGTAAAAACTTAGCAGAAAGCCGTTTCCAAGCGGTAGAAAAAGCGGTTCGTGAAAAAGCAGCAGAAAGCAGTGATTCTTTAGCTTCGGTAGCTGAAGCTGCTGGTGTGAAAATGGAAGAAACGGATTACTTTGGTAAAAATAATGTCCCTGCGGCATTAAATTTCCCAAATGTGACTTCTGCTATTTTTGAATCTGATATTGCAAACGGCGGTGCAAATTCTGAGCCATTAACTGTAGGTGAAAATGAATTTGTAGTGGTACGTGTCGTGGATCACAAAGATGAAGGTTTGCAAAGCCTTGATGAAGCAAAATCAACGATTGAGCAATTCTTAAAACGTGAAAAAGCCGATAAAGTATTAGCTGAAAAAGCAGAGCAAGTGGTTAAAGCGTTATCTGCTGATCCTACCAAATTACCAGCAGGTATTAGTTTTAGTGAACCACAAACCTTTACATTGATGGATAATAAAGATCCAATGCTTTATGAGGGGGTATTTGCTATTGCTAAACCACAAGATGGTAAAGCGGCTTATCAAGTTGCTCGCAACAGCAAAGGTGATGTAGTTGTGGTTGCTCTTGAACGTGTAGAAGAACCGACTTTAAGTGAGCAAGAATTAGCGAAATTTAGCACTCAACTTGTTCGTGCGCGTCAAGGCGAATTGCAAGGACAGCTAATGCAAGCATTACGTGAAAAAGCACAAATTGAGATTAATAACACTTTTATTAATCAAGATGATTCAGAAGAAGGTGCCTCTCACTAAGTTGATTGAAATATCATTCATTATCAATTTCTGATGGAAAATAAAAGCAAAGTGCGGTAAATTTTGACCGCACTTTTTTATATAAAATAAGGAGGAGACTATGGCTCAAGAAACCATTTTCAGTAAAATTATTCGCAAAGAAATTCCTGCCAATATTGTTTATCAAGATGAATTAGTGACCGCATTCCGTGATATTTCACCACAAGCTAAAACCCATATTTTGATTATCCCAAATAAAGTGATTCCAACGGTTAATGATGTGACAGAACAAGATGAAGTCACCTTAGGTCGCTTATTTACGATCGCAGCTAAAATTGCTAAAGAAGAAGGCATCGCCGAAGACGGTTACCGTTTAATTGTGAACTGTAATAAACATGGTGGACAAGAAGTATTCCATATTCATATGCATCTTGTTGGTGGTGAACCTTTAGGTAGAATGTTGGCGAAATAATGAAAAAGATCCTCATTACAGCAACGGTATTATTTTTGACGGCTTGTTCATCCGCACCAAATATTGTGGGAACCAATAAGCCAATTTTAAATATGACGGCAAATTTAGCGCCGGCTTTAGATGTCGATTTGTCGGATAATACCGCGGGTTTAAAAAATAAAACTACGCAACAGCTCAATGTGCTTTACCATCTTTATTGGTATAACACACAAGGTGTAACGCAAGTTTGGCCGAATCAGCAAGAAAGCCAATCAGGCAATATTTTATTGCAACCGCAAGAAAAGAAAGTGTTTGAACTACCAAAACCAAGCACAGAAAGCACCAATTATCGTCTTTATTTACAATAGTTTATGTCCACATTATTAATTGACCTTGAAGGTCATGAGCTCAAACAAGAAGAAGTTGAATTACTGGAACATCCTTTAGTTGCGGGTTTGATTTTATTTACCCGCAATTTTTATGATCGTCAGCAAGTTCAAGCGCTAATTAAATCCATTCGTCAACGAGTGAAAAAGCCTTTATTGATCACGGTCGATCAAGAAGGTGGTCGCGTACAACGTTTCCGTGAAGGTTTCACTCAGCTCCCCGCGATGCAAGCTTTTGCGGCATTAGTTAAGGATTCAACTCAGCAACAACAAATAGCAAAAGAAGCGGGCTGGCAAATGGCTGCAGAAATGATGGCGCTAGATATTGATTTGAGTTTTGCTCCTGTGTTGGATTTGGGGCATGAATGTCGTGCGATTGGCGATCGCAGCTTTGGCTGTGATGTAAAAAGTGCGGTCAATTTGGCGGCTGCTTTTATTGATGGTATGCACCAAGCAGGCATGGCAACAACAGGAAAACATTTCCCTGGGCATGGTCATGTTTTAGCCGATTCTCATCTTGAAACACCTTATGATGAGCGTGCAAAAGAAGTGATTTTTAATCATGATATTTTGCCATTCCAGCAATTAATTCAACAGCGTAAGCTTGATGCGATTATGCCGGCTCACGTGATTTATACGCAGTGTGATAGTCAGCCAGCAAGTGGCTCGAGTTATTGGCTGAAAGAAATTTTGCGTAAACAGCTAGGCTTCCAAGGGGCGATTTTCTCTGATGATTTAGGCATGAAGGGCGCAGGTTTTATGGGTGATTTTGTGGCTCGTAGTGAAAAAGCCTTGAATGCTGGTTGTGACTTATTATTGCTTTGCAATGAACGTGAAGGTGTCATTCAAGTGCTTGATAATCTGAAGTTAGAGGAAACCACAGAGCATTTTGTAGCACGCCAAGAACGTTTGAAATCACTCTTTAAACAAAAATCCTTTGATTGGTCAGAACTCACCAAAACTTCACGTTGGATTGAAAATCATCAAAAACTGACCGCACTTCAACAAGAGTGGCTTGCTTCTAAATGATTGATTGCCATCATTATCAAAAAGGCGATTGCCATTCTTGTCAATGGCTTGAAATGCCTTATGAGCAGCAACTCGCCAAGAAAGAAGAGCATCTTAAACAACAACTTGCCAAATTAGATTGTGATGATTTAATTTGGCATCCGCCTTTTTATTCCTCCGAATCAGCTTTTCGTAATAAAGCGAAAATGGTTGTAAGTGGCGCGGTGGAACGTCCCATTCTAGGTATTTTACAAGACCCGAATGATCCACAAAGTGCGGTGGATTTATGTGATTGCCCACTTTATCCGCAACGCTTTGCTGAACTCTTTCCAATTCTAAAAGATTTTATTGGACGAGCGGGTTTAGTCCCTTATAACGTGGCTAAGCAAAAAGGTGAGCTCAAATATATTCTGCTTACAGAAAGCCAACATACAAAAAAATTGATGTTGCGTTTTGTATTACGTTCAGAAACTAAACTATCGTTAATTCAACGTGAATTTGCAGGGCTATTGGAAAAATTACCACAACTTGAAGTGGTGAGTGTGAATATCCAACCTCAGCACGCAGCGATCTTAGAAGGTGAGAAAGAAATCTTTTTGACTGACCAGTACACTTTATCAGAAAGCTTTAATGGTATTCCGCTGTTTATTCGCCCTCAAGGTTTCTTCCAAACGAATCCATTTGTCGCACAAGGGTTATATGCAACGGCACAAGATTGGGTGCAAGATTTGCCCATTACTAAACTCTGGGATCTCTTTTGTGGCGTTGGAGGGTTTGGACTTCATTGCGCTAAAGCTTTGCAGGACAAACATCAACAAGACGTGGAATTGACCGGAATTGAAATTTCCCCATCTGCTATTCAAGCAGCGACGCAATCCGCTCAGGTGTTAGGGCTAAACAACGTTAAATTTCAATCTTTGGATACCGCTAATTTTGCTTTAACACAAGATGAAAATAAACCTGATTTGGTGATCGTCAATCCGCCTCGTCGAGGTATCGGAAAGGAACTAGCAGAATTTCTCAATGAAATGCAACCGCACTTTATTCTTTATTCCAGTTGCAATGCGATTTCCATGGGAAAAGATTTGCAGAATCTAACCAATTATAAACTTACTCAAATTCAATTATTTGATATGTTCCCGCATACAGCGCATTATGAAGCACTAACATTACTTGAGCTCAATCCCTAATAAAAAAAGCTAACATCTTAGTTAGCTTTTTTTATTTAGAAATTTAACCGCACTTTTATTTTGCTATAAACCAGGGCAATTAAGAAAAATACAGCCTGTAACAAAATAATGCATGCACCAGTAGAGGCATCAAAATGATAGCTAAGTAGTACGCCTAATAGGCTTGCAGTCACTGCGCTGATAATCGCGATAACTAGCATCTTATCGAATCGATTCGTCAGTGTGAGAGCAGTGATGCCAGGTGCAATTAGCATCGCTACAACTAAGATAACCCCAACAACTTGCATCGTACTCACAATGGTGAGTGCAAGTAGTGTGAGTAGTCCATAATGTAATAATTTAGGCGAAAGACCTGCAACACGGGCATGGCTAGGGTCAAAGCAGTAGAGGAGAAAATCACGACGCTTTAAGCCTAGTAAAATAAAAATGATTAAGGCGATGATAGCCGTTTGAATCAGCTCTTGTCGGCTTACACCTAATACGTTACCGAATAAGATGTGTGTGAGATGTTGTGAAGTTTGGATTTTAGTGAACAGCACCAAACCAATGGCAAACATCCCCGAAAATACAATCCCCATCGCGGTATCTTCTTTGATACGGCTATTTTCTTTTAAATAACCCACCCCTAAGGCACAGGCAATACCTGAGACAAACGCACCAATCACTAATGGAATACCAGCTAGAAAAGCTAAGACAATACCTGGCAGGACAGCATGAGAAATGGCATCCCCCATCAATGACCATCCTTTCAACACCAAATAGCAAGAGAGTAGTGCACAGATCACGGCAACCACTAATGCGGTGAGTAGTGCATTTTGCATAAAGGAAAATTGAAATGGCTCAACGAAAATGGCGAACATCTCAGTCATAATCCACCACCTTACGTCGTTTTTGACTGATTAATCCGTATTTAGGTGAGAATAGAAAAGCCAATAAAAATAACAAGGTTTGCAATGTCACGATGACACCACCTGTTGCGCCATCCAGATAATAGCTTAAATAGACACCGACGAAACCAGTGATTGTGCCTAATGCTACGGCAATTTTGATAAGAGTTTTGAACTTGTCAGTAAGTAAATAGGCAGTTGCACCTGGTGTGATTACCATCGCAATCACTAAAATCGCCCCGACAGTTTGTAATGCCGCAACGACACAAGCACTCAAGAGTGTAAAAAAGAGAACTTTGTAAAACAGTGGTGAAAGCCCAACTGTAATTGCTTGCGTTTCATCAAAGAAAATCAGTAACAGATCCTTCCAAAAAATAAGCAATAAGACCAAGCAAATCAACATAATGATGGCTACTTGATAAATATCTTCATCGGCAATCCCGAGGATATTACCGAGAATAATATTTTGCACATTTATTGAAGTTGGATTCAGAGAAATAATCAACAATCCCAAGGCAAAGAATGTGCTGAAAATAAAGCCGATAACGGCATCTTCTTTGAGTTTAGAAATGGATTTGATCCATAAAATGGAAAGTGCGGCCAAAATTCCGGCAAAAAAAGCACCTAAAGCATAGGGGAGTGAAAAGGCATAAGCTATTGCCACACCTGGAACCACGGAATGAGAGAGTGCGTCGCCAATTAATGACCAGCCTTTCAGCATTAAATAGGCAGAAAGAAAGGCACAAATGCCACCAACTGCGGCACTTATCCACATGGCTTTTTGCATATATTCATAGGAGAAAGGTTCTAGCAAATATTCAAGCATGGCTTATTCCTTGTCAGACGGAGGCAGACGACAGGATTTTACAGCCGTTGCAGGCGGATCATTTTTGGTTTCACCGTAGAAGACGACTGGACGTTCATCATCTGTGAGAACGGTCACCGCACGTTTATCTTCATCATTATGCAGATCTTCACCCAATAATTTGATGTGTCGTAATACACCACCAAAGACTTTTTCCAAATTATGCTGATTGAATGTATCTTCCGTTTTACCGGCAGCAATCACAGTACGGTTAATCATCACCACTTGATCACAGAAGTCTGGTACAGAACCCAAGTTGTGGGTAGAAACTAAAATTAAATGGCCTTCAGCACGTAATTGGCGAAGGAGTTCCACAATGGCATTTTCGGTTTTAACATCCACACCTGTAAAAGGTTCATCAAGCAAGATAATTTTACTTTGTTGTGCTAATGCACGAGCCAAAAATACGCGTTTTTTTTGCCCACCAGAAAGCTCGCCGATTTGCCGTTCAGCTAAATGCTCGATGTTTACTCGTTGCATCGCTTCGAGCACTTTTTGTTTGTCTTCCGCTTTTGGAATGCGTAGGAAATTCATGTAGCCGTAGCGTCCCATCATGACAACATCATAAACGGAGACTGGAAATTGCCAATCGACTTCTTCCGCTTGCGGCACATAGGCAACCAAATTTTGTTTCAATGCTCGATTAATTGGCAAACCACAAAGCGCAATATTGCCTTGCTGTGGCTTGATTAAGCCCATGATGCTTTTGAATAGCGTTGATTTTCCGCTCCCATTTACGCCGACAAGAGCACAGATGGTTCCTCCTTGTAATGCAAAGGCAACATCATAAATTGCAGTGTGCCCGTTGTTGTAACGCACAGTTACATCATTAACGGAAATCGAAGCGGAAAGTGCGGTCATTATTTTTCAAATCCTTTGACTATGGTGGATACAGTGACATTCAGTAAGTCAATATAAGTTGGTACAGGACCGTCAGCGGCAGAAAGGGAATCGACATAAAGCACGCCGCCGTACTTAGCACCGCTTTCTTTCGCTACCTGTTGAGCAGGTTTGGCTGACACGGTACTTTCACTAAATACCACTGGAATGTGATTTTTTTTCACTAAATCAATAAGTTTACGCACTTGTTGAGGCGTACCTTGTTGTTCAGCGTTAATTGGCCATAAATAGCCTTCTTTGAGATCGTAATCTTTCGCTAAATAACTAAAGGCACCTTCACTGGTCACTAACCAACGTTGGTCGGCAGGAATCAGTGAGAGTTTTTCACGTAAAGGTTTATCGAGCTGTTTGATTTTTTCTGCATACGCCGCTGCATTTTTTTGATAAGTATCAGCATTTTGCGGATCGTATTTAACGAATGCATTTTTGATATTTTCGACATAAATCAACGCATTAGATGGCGACATCCAAGCGTGTGGGTTAGGGGCATCTTTATAAGGACCTTCATAAATAGAAAGTGGCGTGATGCCTTCGGTTACCACAACGGCTGGTTTATCTTTGATATTTTGGAAGAAACGCTCAAACCAACGCTCTAAATTTAATCCGTTCCATAAAATTAAATCAGCAGATTGAGCTTTTACAATATCTTTAGGGGTCGGTTCATACTCGTGAATTTCTGCACCAGGTTTGGTGATAGATTCCACCGTCGCGGCATCGCCCGCAACATTTTGTGCGATATCCTGAATCACAGTAAATGTGGTCACCACTTTAAATTTCGCTTCGGCTTGTAAAGCTGCTAAACCTAGAGCGATAACAGATAGGCTTTTAAATAAATGCTTCATGAGATCTCCTTAAAAATAATGATCGATTAGCATTCTGCAGAATAATATCATTTTTTATAAAGTTTTCAAATGAAAATAATTATCAAATCGATAGGTGATTAAAATTAAAAAGCGGAAAATTTTGTGCAAAATTGACCGCTCTTTTTGAAATGATTAACCACCAACTTGTTGGATTAGGCGATCCATACCCGCTTCATCATAGCCTTCTTCATATTGGGCTTCATCAACGGTAAAGTTGTGCATGCTACGCCCTGCGATACAACCGTATTGTTCCAATTTTCCTTTAGTAAAGTTAGTACGAAACGCAGATGAATGGTTATTTAAACTGATCACCCCAATGGTCGCGCGATTACATGGATTTTTATTCACAAAGACTAAATTATAGCCAGATTCGCGAATATAACCCGTTTTATTAATTGCCGCATCAAACACTTCTTCACGCACTAATTTATTGGTGTTTTTAACAAAAACGCTACGTCCGCCAGCTTGAATGAAAGCACTTGGCATATTCGAGAGGTTTTTGATTTGTGCTTTGTTAAGAGAGTATTTAGCCAGTTTTACGAGATCCATCACACTTGAAATGTTGCTGTCGGATAAACCAGAACTATCTGAAAAGCGGGTAGAGCGCATACCTAATTCTCTCGCTTTCTCATTCATTTTTTGGATAAATTGCAAACGACTCATGCCCGCAGAGCGAGAAAGGGCATGAGCAGCATAGTTGTCAGAATGGACAAGCATCGCTTTTAATAATTCATTACAAGAAATCGGCGTGTATTTTGGTAATTTTGTATGTGTGCCTTTAATGTAATCGTAATCGTCGTCAGTAATCGATGCAGTACAATTTGCGTTTCGATTATTTTCAAGAAACACATTTGCAGTCATTAACTTGGTGACGGATGCGATAGGTTGAACATGATTCGGTGAACTACTTTCGAGCACGCGATCATGGGTGAAATCATACACGACATAAGATTGTGCCGTTGCCATTGCTGGCACTAAACACAATACAGAAAGCACTTTTTTTAACATATCTTTTAATATTGACAACTTAGAGAATAAAACAAAGCTTGTATTCTATCAGTTTTTGTAAGGGTTTGGGATGTGTGAAAGAGAAAAAATTTAAAGTTTTTTAACCGCACTTTTTTCTTTTGTTTTTTGATTTTTGCGATAGCGATCGCAAAGAAGTGCGGTCAAAATTTTCTTTGTTTTTCAAATCTGCTAGCTTATCCGTCGGTAAATCTGTAAAATCTCGGCTCATTTTTAATATGCGAATTTTTTGTTGCTCAATTCTGAGTAACATCATCGCCGTAATGTGTAATAACGAGGCTTTATGTTAGAACAACCCCTTTCATCCGAAACGAATACAAAAAAGATTAACTTAATGGATTTAACGCGTCAGCAGATGCGTGAGTTTTTTGCTGAATTAGGCGAGAAACCATTTCGTGCGGATCAATTAGTGAAATGGATTTATCATTTTGGCGAAGATAACTTCGACAATATGACCAATATTAATAAAAAATTACGAGAAAAATTAAAAGCGGTCGCGGAAATTAAAGCGCCAGAAGTGGCGGTTGAACAACGCTCTGCAGATGGCACCATTAAATGGGCGATGCAGGTAGGTGAACAGCAAGTTGAAACGGTCTATATTCCTGAAGCAGATCGTGCGACACTTTGTGTTTCTTCTCAAGTAGGCTGTGCCTTAGCTTGTACCTTCTGTTCAACAGCACAGCAAGGCTTTAACCGTAATTTAACAGTGTCTGAAATTATCGGTCAGGTTTGGCGCGCATCAAAAATTATCGGTAATTTTGGTGTCACAGGTGTTCGTCCGATAACCAATGTGGTGATGATGGGTATGGGTGAACCATTGTTAAATGTAGCCAATGTTGTACCTGCGATGGAAATTATGCTTGATGATTTTGCTTACGGATTATCTAAACGACGTGTGACGTTATCCACATCAGGTGTTGTGCCTGCACTCGATATGTTGCGCGATAAGATTGATGTGGCATTAGCGATTTCACTTCACGCACCTAATGATGAATTGCGTGATGAAATTATGCCAATCAATAAAAAATACAATATCAAAATGCTGATGGATTCAGTACACAGATACTTAGAAGTATCGAATGCTAACCATGGTAAAGTGACTATTGAGTATGTGTTATTAGATCACGTGAATGATGGCACAGAGCATGCGCATCAATTAGCTCAAGTGTTAAAAAATACGCCATGTAAAATTAACTTGATCCCATGGAACCCGTTCCCAGAAGCGCCTTATGGTAAAAGCTCAAATAGCCGTGTCGATCGCTTCCAAAAAACCTTAATGGAATATGGCTTTACGGTGATTGTACGCAAAACTCGTGGTGATGATATTGATGCCGCTTGTGGCCAGTTGGCGGGGGATGTGATCGACCGAACCAAACGTACAGCAATAAAGCGTAAGTTTGGTGAAGGCATTGACGTAAAAGCGGTTAACTAAGCTAAATATAGCAATACTTGTAAAGGAAAAATGTCCTAGAGAAGAGTGATAAGAGAGAGGAGTGATAAGATGAAATTAATCCCAATTAACATTCTAAGTGCGGTCATTTTTCCTTTTGTTTTTTCGGCTTGTGTCTCTCAGTCTTCCGTTGACTTTAATAAACAACAAGCCGCAAAAGCTCGCGTTGAACTGGCATTAGGCTATCTTCAACAAAATGATTTTGTTCAAGCAAAACTTAATTTAGATAAAGCCCTTGAACATGATGAGCGATATTATCTTGTGCACTCAGCACTTGCGCATTTTTATCAATTACAAGGCGATACGGAAAAAGCGAAGCAAGCTTATTTACAGGCGATCAAGTTAGATGATAAGCAAGGCGATGTGTATAACAACTTCGGTGCATTTTTATGTGGACAAGGTGAGTTTGAACAAGCTTATTCACAATTTAATGCGGCACTCGCTGCGCCGAATTATTACCATCAAGCGGATACTTACGAAAACATAGCGCTTTGTGCTTTTGCTGGAAAACAAACCGATGTTTATCAACAGGCATTGGATAAATTGCGTCAAGTTGATCCTTCTAGAGCGGAAAAGCTCCGTTCACTCAAATAATCATTGCCAAAAGCCCCTTTCGACTTTAAAATTTAGCATTTAGTTTTTTATTGCTATTTCTTTTTTTATACCTATGAATACAATCCTTGAACAAACCGAAAAAACAGACATCTCCTTTGGGGATAAACTTCGTCAAGCTCGCGAAGCGTTAAATCTTTCTCTGGAAGATGCGGCAAAGGCAATTTCTTTGCGCCCAAGCATTTTGGAAAAATTAGAAAATAATGAATTTGTCCAAAAAAATGTGCCATCAACTTTTATGAAAGGATATGTGCGTAGTTATACAAAATTTTTACGTATTCCTGAGAGCGAATGGGCGCATTTAACCTTTGGTGAAGCATACAAAAACGATTTAAGTAAAAATGCACGCGCGACGCGTTCAGTAAACCAATACTCTTCTCATAGTCGCTGGGTCGGCACACTTACAACCATTATTTTACTCGCAGCTGTTGGGATGACAGGCTTATGGTGGTGGCAGAATTATCAAAAATCAAACGAAGAACGTGATAATTTAGTGCAAACCTACGTTGAAAAAGAAAAAACAGCAGAGGTACCGGTTACTCATTCGAATGACATCCCAGTCGCGGTGAATAACCAGCCTTTAACGTCAAATAATGAAACAGCACCTGTAACGGAAGCAAAAAATAATGCTGCTGAACCTGTTGTTTCAAATACTCAAGAGAATCAAGTTCAACCAGTAAACGCAGAAGTTTCAACTGGCGCAACTTCGGCCCCTACCGTTGAACAAGTTCAAGCCCCTGTTGTGGAACAAACCTTACCTAACACAGAACCTACAACAGAGCCAACCGTACCAGATGCTCAAAGTGCGGTTGAAAATCCAGCCATTTCTGAAGCGCCAACCACAGCAAAAGGCGATCTTGTTATTGAGATTACCAAAAATTCAAGCTGGATTAGTGTGAAAGACCAAAATCGTAAAGTTTTAGCGCAAAAAGAATATAAACAAGGCGAAGTCTTAACCTTTAATGGTAATGACTATGCATTGATTATTGGTGCGCCGGGTAACGTTCGTATTACTTATAAAGGCGAGGCGTATCCGCTTACCGTTGATGGCCGTGTGGCTAAATTTAAATTACCAAAACCTTAACGAATAATTTACAAAAGAATGTCTGCAGTAAAACCTACTATCAAACGTCGTGAATCGACAAAAATTTATGTGGGCAATGTACCAATCGGTGGTGATGCACCGATTGCTGTACAATCCATGACAAATACTCGCACAACTGATGTTGAGGCGACCGTTGCACAGATTAAATCGTTGGAACGCGTCGGCGCAGATATCGTGCGTGTTTCTGTACCTACCATGGATGCCGCCGAAGCGTTTAAAATCATTAAACAGCAAGTGAATGTGCCATTAGTAGCGGATATTCATTTTGACTATCGTATTGCGTTAAAAGTGGCTGAATATGGGGTGGATTGCTTACGTATTAATCCAGGCAATATTGGTCGTGAAGATCGTATTCGTGCAGTGGTGGATTGCGCACGCGATAAAAATATCCCTATCCGTATTGGTGTTAATGCTGGCTCATTAGAAAAAGATATCCAAGAGAAATTTGGTGAGCCAACACCAGAAGCCTTATTAGAATCAGCATTACGCCATGTTGAGATTTTAGATCGTTTAAACTTCGATCAATTTAAAGTAAGCGTAAAAGCATCCGATGTCTTCCTTGCGGTGGAATCTTACCGTTTACTGGCAAAAGCCATTAAACAACCATTACATTTAGGGATTACGGAAGCGGGCGGTGCACGTGCAGGAGCAGTGAAATCTGCAATTGGTTTAGGTATGTTGTTAGCGGAAGGTATTGGTGATACCTTGCGTGTCTCTTTAGCCGCCGATCCTGTAGAAGAAATCAAAGTTGGTTTTGATATTTTGAAATCGTTACGTATTCGTTCTCGCGGGATTAACTTTATTGCTTGTCCAACTTGCTCACGTCAAGAGTTTGATGTGATTGGCACGGTGAATGCACTGGAACAACGTTTAGAAGATATTATCACCCCAATGGATGTGTCTATTATTGGTTGTGTGGTAAATGGCCCAGGTGAAGCATTAGTGTCTGACCTCGGTGTTACCGGTGGTAATAAGAAAAGTGGCTATTATTTAGATGGCGAGCGTCAAAAAGAACGTTTTGATAACGACGCGATTATTGACCAATTAGAAGCAAAAATTCGTGCCAAAGTTGCACAACAAGATCCAAAAAATCGAATTATTTAAGGAAAACTCGTGGCAAAAAATATTCAAGCAATTCGTGGGATGAATGACTGTTCCCCAACTGAATCTCCACTTTGGCAATGGATTGAAGGGCAGGTTCGCCAAATTTTAAGCAGCTACGGCTATTCAGAAGTGCGTATGCCAATCGTGGAAAGTACGCCATTATTTGCTCGTGCAATCGGTGAAGTCACAGATGTCGTCTCAAAAGAAATGTACACATTTTGGGATAATGATGAGCAATTAACACTTCGTCCTGAAGGTACTGCAGGGTGCGTGCGAGCTGCGATTGAACACGGTTGGATTTACAACAATGAACAACGTTTATGGTATATGGGACCGATGTTCCGTCATGAACGTCCACAAAAAGGTCGTTACCGTCAATTCCACCAAGCAGGTGTCGAAGTATTTGGTATCGCAACCCCTGAAATTGATGCGGAGTTAATTATTTTAACGGCACGTTTATGGAAAGCCTTAGGTATTGATCAACATGTTTCACTTCAATTAAATTCGATTGGTTCACTAGAAGCACGTGCAAACTATCGTTCTGCATTAGTGGCCTTCTTAGAAAATCACCAAGATTTAATGAGCGAAGAAGAGAAAGAACGTCTTGTAAAAAATCCATTACGTATTTTGGATACTAAAAATCAAGCATTACAGGATGTATTGGACGGCGCGCCAAAATTATTGGATTATTTAGATGATGAAAGTCGCGAGCATTTTGCACAGTTATGCGGTCTATTAGATGCGGTTGGCATTCAATATGAAATCAATCCAAAATTGGTACGTGGTTTAGACTATTATAATAAAACCGTATTTGAATGGGTGACATCAGCATTAGGTGCTCAAGGTACTGTATGTGGTGGTGGACGTTATGACGGCTTAGTTGAACAACTTGGTGGCCACGCAACAAGTGGTGTTGGTTTCGCAATGGGCTTAGAGCGTTTAGTGCTACTCGTTCAAGAAGTGAATAAATCGATTCCGGTAAAAAGTGCGGTAGATATTTACGTTGTTTATCAAGGTGAAGGCACGACATTGGCCGCATTCCAACTAGCGGAAAAACTTCGCTCAGAATTACCGCACTTAAGCACAATGTTGCATTGCAGCGGCGGTAACTTTAAAAAACAATTTAAACGCGCAGATAAGTCTGGTGCGACTCTAGCCCTTGTACTTGGCGAAAGTGAAGTGCAAAATAATCAAGTTGTGGTAAAACACTTACTTGGCGCAGCAGAGCAGCAAACCATTGATGTGGACAATTTGATTGAACACGTGAAAGCCCAATTTTAATTTTAGAAGGATAGGAAAATGGCATATACCATTGAAGAAGAACAAGAACTGAACCAGTTAAAAGAATGGTGGAAAGACAATGGCAAAACCATTATTGCCGCTTTTATTCTTGGTGTAGGCGGGATGTTGGGCTGGCGTTATTGGCAGTCTTATCAAGCCAATCAAATCATGCAGGCGTCTGCTGAATATGATGCCTTAGTTTATACCACAAACAAAGATGCCGCGGCACAACAAGCTAAAGTGGCTGAATTTGTGAAAGCGCATGATAAAACCAGCTATGCGGTATTTAGCTTATTAGATGAAGCAAAAGGTTTTGTTGCAAAACAAGATTACGCCTCTGCAGAAAATAGCTTAAAACAAGCGATTGCTCAATCACAAGATGATATCTTAACGTCTCTTGCAGCGCTTCGTTTGTCTGCAGTGCAATTCCAACAAGGTCAATTTGATGCAGCACTAGCAAGTCTAAATCAAGTGAAAAGCCAAGGCTTTAGTGCACGTAAAGATCTTTTAGCGGGCGATATTCAAGTCGCAAAAGGCGATGTGAATGGTGCTAAAGCAAGCTTTGAGAATGCACAAAAAAGCGGTAACCCGTTAGAAAAACAAATGGCGCAGATGAAATTAAATAATCTGTAATATTTTAATTAGCCCGAATTGCTCGGGCTTTTTTATTGGATTTTTGATCTTATGATTCAGAAACCTATTGTGCCGCCACCCGTCATTTTTATTGGCTGTGCACTTATCATGATATGCTTACCTAATCCTTACCCTGTTACAATCAATATCGTGATTACTTATCTGATTGCGTTGGCTTCATCTTTTGTTGGTTTTTTCAGTGTTTGGCAATTCTACAAAAATAAAGCTAATATTCATCCCATCCATTTAGAGAAAAGCAAAGTATTTGTGGTAAGTGGTATCTATCGCTTTAGTCGTAACCCAATGTATTTAAGTTTAGCTGGCTTGTTAGTGGCATGGGCGTTTTATTTGCAAAGTGCGGTTAGTTTTTTAGGTGTTTTTCTATTTATTTATCTCATCACACAATGGCAAATTAAACCTGAAGAATACTGGCTAGAGAAGAAGTTTGGTGAGTCTTATTTGGCTTATAAGAAAAAAGTCAGACGTTGGATTTAACCAATAAAAAAATCGCCTAAAAATAGGCGATTTTTTATATATTTTGAGAAGTGATTATTTAGCTGCACATCCGCAATCTGCTAATTTTTTAGCTAAACGCTCCGCAACGAAATCCCAGTTCACTACGTTCCAGAATTCTTTGATGTAGTCTGGACGACGGTTTTGGAATTTCAAGTAGTAAGCGTGTTCCCAAACATCTAAACCTAAAAGTGGGAAACCTTCACAACCTGCGATTTCTTTACCCATTAATGGAGAATCTTGATTTGCTGTAGAAACAACAGATAATTTACCTTGGTTAATCACTAACCATGCCCAACCTGAACCGAAACGAGTCGCTGCTGCTTTTTCAAATTCAGCTTTGAAGTTTTCTACAGAACCGAAATCACGTTCGATAGCTGCTTTTAAATCACCCTGTAAAGTGGTGCCTTTTTTCAATGATTTCCAGAATAAGCTGTGGTTTGCGTGACCGCCTGCGTTGTTACGTAATGCAGTACGTTTTTCAGCTGGGATTTTGTCTAATTGGCTGATTAATTGACCTGAGCACATTTCAGAAAATTCAGCAGGTAAAGTTTCTAACACCGCGTTTGCATTGTTTACATAAGCTTGGTGGTGCTTAGTGTGGTGAATTTCCATTGTTTGCGCATCAAAATGTGGTTCTAACGCATCATAAGCGTAACCTAATTCAGGTAGAGTATAAGACATAATATGTTCCTTTTTTAAATAAAGTTAAGGTAATGTTTTTGATAAAACAACATCAAAAAGTAGATAAATGGTAGCAGAAAATTTGATTTAGATCAGTAAATCTTTTAATTATTTGATTATCCGATGAATAGGCTAGAAAAGCTTAATTTGTTTTAAATCAATAAATACACCGATCTACGCCTAAATAGTTATACCTTTTAGCCCTTAAAATCTCGTCAAAATTTCCCCTTGTGGTAGAATACCCGCTGATTTTTAACAAGGTTTTATTTTTAAGGCTGAGACTATGTTTCCTGCTCATCAACTTCAATTAGAACAATTAGCGTGTCAACGTGGCGATCGCATATTGTTCACTGATCTTTCACTGCAATTTCAAAGCGGTGATTTCGTGCAAATTGAAGGGCACAATGGTATCGGCAAAACAAGTTTATTGCGCATTTTAGCTGGCCTTGCACAGCCTGTAGAAGGTAAAGTGCGGTGGAATTCAGACGAGATTACAAAACAACGCGAAGAATACCATCATCAGCTACTTTATCTCGGCCATCATTCTGGCGTAAAGCCTGAATTAACGGCATGGGAAAATTTAAAATTTTATCAGCAGATTAGTCAAAGTCAGCAAGGCACTGATATCTTATGGGATGTGCTTGAAACTGTAGGCTTACTTGGACGTGAAGATTTACCGGCTGCCCAACTTTCAGCTGGTCAGCAAAAGCGCATTGCCTTGGCAAGATTATGGATCTCAGAAGCACCTCTTTGGATTTTGGACGAACCTTTTACAGCAATAGACAAAAAAGGGGTTGAAGTTTTGACCGCACTTTTTGAAAATCATGCTAAAAAAGGTGGAATGGTGATTTTAACGAGTCATCAAGAAGTACCAAGTAGCCTATTAAAGAAAATCAATCTTGCTGATTATAAATATAACCCTTAGATTTTTATGATATTTTTACAGATTATAAAGCGTGAACTGAAGATTGCGACTCGTAAACAAGCGGAAATACTGAACCCGCTTTGGTTCTTTCTAATCGTGATTACGCTGTTTCCATTAGTCATTGGGCCGGATCCTAAATTACTTTCTCGCATCGCACCTGGAGTTGCTTGGGTGGCCGCATTGCTTTCTGCGTTGCTGTCTTTTGAACGCTTATTCCGAGATGACTTTATTGATGGCTCTTTAGAACAATTGATGCTCACGGCTCAACCTTTAGCGCTAACGGCACTTGCAAAAGTTGTTGCACACTGGTTATTAACAGGTTTGCCGTTGATTTTACTTTCACCTATTGCGGCTTTATTGCTTTCGTTGGAAGTGAATATTTGGTGGGCATTGGTGCTTACACTCTTAGTGGGCACACCGATTTTAAGCTGCATTGGCGCAATTGGTGTGGCATTGACGGTGGGGTTGCGTAAAGGTGGCGTATTGCTGAGTTTACTTGTGGTACCATTATTTATTCCGGTTTTAATTTTTGCTTCAGCAATTTTAGATGCCGCCGCATTAAATCTCCCTTATGGCGGACAGCTTGCTATTTTAGGTGCAATTTTGGCTGGCGCGATAACATTATCGCCTTTCGCTATTGCAGCGGCACTACGAATTAGTTTAGATAATTAATCATCATTACGGTGAAAGTGCGGTCAGATTTTTAACTGTTTTTTATTTTTTGAATTAAGGATCTTTTATGTGGAAGTGGTTACATCCTTACGCAAAACATGAAACCCAATATCATTTATGTGGTAAATTGAGCCCATTCTTTGGTGTGATTGCGGTTTTATTATTGGCTGTTGGCATCGTATGGGGCTTAGCTTATGCTCCAGCAGATTATCAGCAAGGCAATAGTTTCCGAATTATGTATGTTCATGTGCCGGCAGCGATTTGGTCAATGGGCGTCTATGGCTCGATGGCCGTTGCGGCCATTATTGCGTTAGTTTGGCAAATTAAAGCCGCTCATCTTTCGATGGTTGCCATGGCGCCTATTGGTGCGATGTTTACCTTTATCGCGTTAGTCACAGGCGCAATTTGGGGTAAACCAATGTGGGGAACCTGGTGGGTGTGGGATGCACGTTTAACCGCTGAACTGATTCTTTTCTTCTTATATATTGGTGTATTAGCGCTTTATTCTGCATTTTCTGATCGTGCTGTGGGTGCAAAATCAGCGGGTATCTTGTGTATTGTTGGTGTAGTGAATTTACCAATCATTCACTTTTCCGTAGAGTGGTGGAATACCTTACATCAAGGGGCAAGTATCACGAAGTTTGAAAAACCGTCGATTGCAACGCCGATGTTAATTCCACTGATTTTATGTATTTTTGGATTTTTATTTTTATCCATTTGGTTTACGCTTGTGCGTTACCGCGTTGAATTGCTAAAAGAAGACAGTAAACGTCCATGGGTAAAAGAGTTAGCAAGTAAGCTGAAATAGTTTTTTATTTTTATTTTAGGGAGCGGAAAATGTTTTTCCAAAGTTGGAGTGATTTTATCAATATGGGAGGCTATGGTTTTTATGTGTGGCTTTCCTATGGCATTAGCCTCGTGGCAATGATCATTTTGGCGATACAAAGCGTCAAGGGGCGTAAAGCAGTATTAAAAGAGGTGTTACGCGAGCAACAACGTGAAGCTCGTTTAAACCAAGCAAATAAAGGAAATACGCTATGAATCCAAGACGTAAATCAAGACTTTCGATCATCATCTTTGTGATTTTAGGTATTTCGATTGCGACAGGTTTGGTGCTTTATGCGCTTCGCCAAAATATTGATTTATTTTATACCCCTTCGGAAGTTGTAGAAGGGAAAGACGGAAATCCTGATCAAAAACCTGAAGTTGGGCAACGTATTCGTGTTGGTGGTATGGTGGTTGAAGGCTCTGTTAGTCGAGATCCGAAAAGTCTCAAAGTTCGCTTTGATGTGAATGATATTGGTCCATCAATTACAGTTGAATACGAAGGTATTCTGCCGGATCTTTTCCGTGAGGGACAGGGTATTGTTGCGCAAGGTGTGTTAAAAGAACCAACCTTATTAGAAGCAACAGAAGTGCTTGCTAAACATGATGAAAATTATGTGCCGCCAGAATTAGGTGAGAAAATGAAGAAAATGCATAAACCAATGGGGGCAGAACTAAAAGGCGAGAGTGAAGCCGATCGTCGTTATAAAGAAACCCAGCAAAAATCGCAAGAAGGTCGCTAATGATTGCTGAATTAGGAAATTATGCGCTTGCTTTAAGCCTTGCCGTTTCATTCTTTTTAGCCATTCTCCCATTATGGGGAGCTGAAAAAGGTCATCCTCAACTTATGTCATTGGCTCGTCCAATGACTTATGGTTTATTTTTTACTTTAACCATTGCGTTTGCAGCATTGTTCTATCTGTTTGCTGTAAATGATTTCAGTGTGCAATATGTGGTAAATAACTCTAACAGCAGCTTGCCGATTTATTATCGTTTATCTGCAGTTTGGGGCTCACATGAGGGGTCATTATTACTTTGGATTTGGTTATTAACACTTTGGGGTGCAGCAGTAGCCTTATTTAGCAAACACTTGCCACAGGAAGCAGTAGCTCGTGTATTAGGTATTATGGGGATTATTAGCATCGGCTTTTTACTCTTCGTATTATTTACCTCAAATCCGTTTACCCGTACATTCCCTGACTTCCCAGTAGATGGCAGAGAACTCAATCCAATGTTGCAAGATGTGGGCTTAATTTTCCACCCACCATTACTTTATATGGGATATGTTGGTTTTTCTGTTGCTTTTGCCTTTGCGATCGCATCATTAATGACGGGTAAATTAGACTCAGCTTGGGCTAGATGGTCACGTCCTTGGACGATCGCTGCTTGGGTGTTTTTAACACTCGGGATCGTGCTCGGTTCTTGGTGGGCATATTATGAGCTCGGCTGGGGTGGCTGGTGGTTCTGGGATCCAGTAGAAAACTCTTCTTTAATGCCTTGGCTTGCGGGAACCGCATTAATCCACTCTTTAGCGGTGACTGAAAAACGTGGCTCTTTTAAAGCTTGGACTGTGCTTTTAGCGATTTTGGCGTTCTCCCTTTGCTTACTGGGTACATTCTTAGTTCGTTCCGGTATCTTAGTGTCAGTACACGCCTTTGCTTCAGATCCAACACGTGGTTTGTATATTCTTGCTTATTTGGTTGTAGTGATAGGTGGCTCGTTAACCTTGTATGCTTATAAAGGCAACCAAATTCGTTCGCATGATAATGCAGAGCGCTATTCTCGTGAAACGTTATTATTATTAAATAACATCCTATTAATGACCGCACTTTGTGTGGTGTTCTTAGGAACGTTATTGCCGTTAGTTCATAAACAATTAGGTTTGGGATCTATTTCGATCGGTGCGCCATTCTTTGATCAAATGTTCTTGATTATTATGACTCCGTTTGCCTTATTACTGGGTATTGGACCGTTAGTAAAATGGCGTCGCGATCAGTTCTCTGAAATTCGTACACCGGTTGTTGTGAGTGTCATTGTGATGGCGATTGCAGGTTTTGCTTTACCGTATTTCTTACAAAATAAACTCACCGTCAGTGCTGTGCTTGGCACCATGATGTCTGTCATTATTGTGTTACTCAGTCTCTACGAAATGAAACAACGGGCAACACACCGCGAATCTTTCTTTAAAGGTATTACCAAACTTTCTCGTTCCCATTGGGGGATGATTTTGGCTCACCTTGGTGTAGCGATGACCGTTTGGGGAATTGCCTTTAGTCAAAACTTCAGTGTAGAACGTGATGTGCGAATGGCTGTGGGTGATACAGTGCAGATTGCTAATTATGACTTTAAATTTGCTGGCGTGAGTGATGCAAATGGTCCTAACTATATGGGCGGTAAAGCACAAATCGACATTTCAAAAGCGGGTAAACCAGAAGCAACATTATTTGCTGAAAAACGTTTTTATACCGTCAGTAAAATGCCAATGACGGAAGCGGCAATTAATTGGGGCTTTACTCGCGATCTTTATGTCGCTTTAGGTGAAAAAATAGATGATAACTCATGGGCACTACGTCTTTACTATAAACCATTTATCCGTTGGATTTGGATTGGCGGATTGTTTATGGCATTAGGTGGCTTGCTCTGTATGTTTGACCGTCGTTATCGTTTTAGTCGATTAGTTAAACAGTCTTAATTGTAATAAGGGGCGTATGCCCTTAGAAATAGATGTGAAATAGATGTGAAATTGATAGTGTTATGAATAAAAAATTACTTATCCCACTTATTATTTTTCTTGCTGTGGCTGCTGCTTTTTTAGTTCAGTTAGGACGTAACGCGCAAGGTGATGATCCAAAAGCGTTAGAATCTGCGCTTGTGGGAAAACCAGTGCCACAGAAAACATTAACGGATTTATTGGAAAATAAAACCTACGGTAATGAAATTTTCCAACAAGGCAAACCGATTCTATTAAATGTGTGGGCAACTTGGTGTCCAACTTGTTATGCCGAGCATCAATACTTGAATCAATTGGCTAAACAAGGTGTAACAATCATTGGTATCGACTATAAAGATGAATCACCAAAAGCGATAAAATGGCTGAAAGATTTAGGCAATCCTTATAGTCTTGTGCTTAAAGATGAAAAAGGTTCTTTTGCATTAGATTTGGGGGTTTACGGCGCACCAGAAACATTTATCGTGGATGGCAAAGGTGTGATTCATTATCGCTTAGCGGGTGATGTGAATGAACGCGTTTGGAATGAGACCTTAAAACCGATTTATGACAAACTCGCGGAGAAACCATAATGAAAAAATCATGGCTTTTTTTAACCGCACTTTTTGTGAGTATCTCGGCGACAGCTTCCATTGATGCATTGAATTTTGCTTCACCAGAGCAAGAAAAGGACTATCATCAATTAACACAAGAATTACGTTGTCCACAATGTCAAAATAACAATATTGCCGATTCGAATGCAACCATTGCGGTAGATATGCGTGGCAAAGTGTTTGAGTTGTTACAAGAAGGCAAAAAACGAAGTGAAGTTGTCGATTATATGATTCAACGTTATGGCAATTTTGTGACTTATGATCCACCAATGACGACGTCAACAATCGTATTATGGATTGCCCCAATTTTGTTAGTGTTGATTGGCATTTTATTTGTATTTAAACGTAAATCAAAAAGCCCAAGTGCGGTTAATTCTGATGCGATTTTAGATGACGAAGAGAATGCGCGTTTATCGGCTTTACTCAAAAAAAAGGATAAATAATGAATTTTGCATTAAGTATTATTGTGCTCACTTTAGTGGTGGCATTGATTTGTTTTTATCCCTTGTTGCGTTCAGTTAAAGCGAAAGAAGACAAAAAGCGTGATGAATTAAATAAAGCATTGTATTTTTCTCGCTTAAAAGAGATTGAGCAAGATAATCAGCAAGGTTTAGTAGAGAACGTTGAACAACTTAAACAAGAGCTACAAAAAACATTGTTGGAAGATATTCCTCAACAAGAAACACAAACGCTCGATAAAAATGCCAAAAATTACGGTAAGTTATGGTTTGTTTCTGGTTTATTAGGTTTGGCTATTATTGCTGGCGGGGCTTATTTCCCTTTGGGATCTTGGAAAGCCGAAGATATGATGGAAAAAACATTGGCAAAATTACCTTATTTCTTTGAACGAATCAAAGAAGAAGACACAAACCCAATGACGGATGCAGAAATGCAACAATTTTCTACCGCACTTCGTTTGGATTTACAAAAAACACCAAAGGATGCTAAAAAATGGTGGTTGCTAGGTCAGGTAGGGATGAATTTAGGTAATGGAAAATTAGCCTTTGATAGTTACCAACAAGCGAATAAGCTTGAGCCGGATAATTTAGATTATAAGCTTTCTTATGCGCGTATGTTAATGTCTTCTGAAGATCAAACGGATAAACTGAAAGGTAATCAGCTTTTACGTGAGATTATTCGTCAAGATCATTCTAACCCTGAAGCATTAAGTTTACTTGCTTTCAGTTATTTTGAAGGTGAGGATTATAAAATGGCGGCAGTAACCTGGGCAATGATGTTACGTTTATTGGAACCAGATGATCCTCGAGTGCCAATGCTTGAGAAGAGTATTCGTGCTGCACGTGATGCCCTTGCTTTACAGGAAGAAGAAAAAGCAAAAAGCGTCACCCCGGAGAAATAATGAAACCTCAATTATTAGGTTTTCACCATATTGCGATTATTGCTTCGAACTATGCACGTTCGAAGCATTTTTATATGGAGATTTTAGGGGCAAAACCGCTAAATGAAACTTATCGGGCAGAACGAGATAGTTATAAATTAGATTTAAGTTTTCCGGATGGGAGTCAAATAGAGCTATTTTCTTTCCCAAATCCGCCTCAAAGAGTCACCAACCCTGAAGCCTGCGGTTTACGGCATTTGGCATTTAAAGTCGATAACATTGATGAATATGTTGCTTATCTTCTGGAAAACAGTATTAATTGTGAACCAATTAGAGTTGATGAATTAACTGGAATGAAGTACACTTTCTTCCGAGACCCAGATTATTTACCTATTGAGTTATATGAAAATAATTATTAACGTAGAAAATCAAATTATTATGAGTCATATTAAGAAAAAAATTGGGATTTACTCTTTTTGTATTTTAGCAGCGTCAGTTGTTTCAGCCGAAGGTAGTAGTGTTGTATATGCAACAAAGGTAAAAACGCCTGAAAATAATCTTTCAGTTAATGTTTCTGAAAGTAATATTTCTGAAACAGTGAAATATATTGATGGAAAAGGACAGAGAAGTTTAGATCCTAAATCTGAAAAAGATATGGAAGAGCTGGCCAATAGCGTTGAATTTGAAGTATATAAATTTAACGAAACGGCGGCATCAAAAACAACGTTTCTTTCACCCGCAGGGATTTGTAGTGGCTTTAAAAGTGATGATGGCGTAGATGTTACTAACACCAGTAATTATTACATTAAACCTAATGATGCCAGCGAATATTATGGCAGTGTGTTAGGTGCAACGATTTATAAAAAAGGCGAGACAAAACATTCACAGTATGTGCCTGTTTATGCAATCAGAAATGCGAATGTAGCAAAATACATTGAGCAAAATGAGGACCCGAACATTAGAAAAAAAGCCAATGCTCGGATTAAAGAAGGCAGAGAAACACTTAATAAAGTAGTTTGTGATAAAAGGTAGCGTTATGAAAAAATTAATTTCTATTGCAGCTCTATCTGTTTTAACAGCTTGTACAGCTCCCCAAGAGGCATCAACTATTGGAAATGGGGCTGCAGCGTACGATATGAATACCGTGCAGGATTATAATGCTCGAGTAACAAGTGGTAATACGGTAAGCGCTCAAGAAAAAGCGAAAGTTGCACAAAGAGACAGTATTCCAAATGAAATGAATGCGAGTGATCATCGCTCTAAACAGAGAGGGTATTCTCGTGTACCTGTTGCGATAATGCCGAGTGTCGGTGTTGGCTATTGTCGTCACTGTTGGTAATTAAATTGATACAAAATAACCGCGCTTGAAAAAGTGCGGTTATTTTTTTGCTTGTTTATAAGCCTAAAATTGATTTCACAAAAGGAATCGTCAGATTTCGTTTGGCTTGTAGTGAGGCTTCATCGAGTTTTACTAATGCTTCTTTTAGTGTTGTCATATCACGATCTAAACGCGTGAATATAAAATTGGCAGTATCATCTGAAAGTATGATACCTCGTTGATGGGCATTCTGTTTCAATACCGCAAATTTTTGTTCATCGCTGAGTGGAATCAATTGATAACTTTCTCCCCATTTTAAGCGAGAAGCAAGATCCGGTAATTTAACGGGGAGGGCAGTTGGAGATTGATCGGCACTGACAACTAATAAGGTTTTACCATTAGCCTTAATGCGATTAAAAAGATCAAATAAGGCAATTTCCCATTCTGAATTTCCAATAATTGTTTGCAAATCGTCTAAGCAAACCAGTTCTTGTTGTTCTAAATTCTCAAAAACCGCCGTGGAAAAATATTGTGATTTGCTCAACGGGACATAAATGGCGCTCTGTTGTTGCTGAATATATTCATTACAGAGTGCGCGCAAAAGATGGGTTTTCCCAACGCTTTGGCGGCCCCAAAGGTAGAAGAATTGTTGTTGTAAATCAGTCATGTTTTGACGTAAAGAATTAAGCAATAACGCATTATTATCGCTATAAAAATTCTCAAGCGTTTCATCATCAATTTGATGAATAGGTAAAGAAAGTTGCTGATTCACGGATTAACGAGTTGATTTAAAATAAAAAAGAAAGGGCTAAATTTTCATTTAACCCTTTTGTTTGGGAAGTTTTATTCTACTTCATTTTTTGCTTTTGGCAAAATCAAGTTCAGTACAATCGCGACGATAGCACAAAGGCTAATCCCTTTCAGGGAAACAACATCGCCGACGTTGACAAACATATTCCCGATCCCGAAAGTCATCACCACAGAAATAATGCAAAGGTTACGAGGTTCAGTCACATCCACTTTACCTTTAATTAAGGTGCTCATCCCGACAACGGCAATTGAACCGAATACCAACATCATAATCCCGCCCATTACGATGGTCGGGATAGTAGAAAGGAATGCACCTACTTTACCACAGAAGGAAATTGCAATTGCCCATACCGCAGCCCAAGTCATAATATTTGGATTAAAGTTGCGAGTTAGCATTACAGCACCCGTTACTTCAGCATAAGTGGTATTTGGTGGACCACCTACTAATGACGCTGCAGCCGTTGCGATACCATCGCCTAATAAGGTGCGGTGTAAACCTGGTTTTTTAAGAAAATCTTTACCTGTTACAGAACTGATTGCCATAATACCGCCAACGTGTTCAACGGCTGGTGCGATAGCAATGGGTAGCATATAAAGAATGGCTTCTAAATTAAATTCTGGTTTAGTTAATTGGGGTAATTCAAACCATTTTGCGTCTAAAACAGGTTGGAAGTTAATTAAGCCTAGGAATAGACAAACCACATAGCCAGCAACGATACCAAACATAATTGGAATCAGTTTCATCATACCTTTAGCAAATACCGCAACAGAAAGGGTAGTGACTAAAGTAATCATAGAAACCAATACAGAGTGCTCATAGCTATATGCACTGTTTTTACCTAATGCCATATCCACAGCAACGGGGGCAAGCCCCATACCAATAATGATAATTACGGGACCAACAACAACAGGCGGGAAGATGCGCTCAAGTGCAGCACTACCGCGTAATTTTACTAAGGTTGATAGTGCGAAATAGACTAAGCCTGCACAAGCAAGTCCACCCATTGTGGTTGGGATGCCCCAAGTTTGTACGCCATATTGAATAGGCGCAATAAAGGCAAAAGAGGAGGCCAAGAAAATAGGGACTTGTTTACCAGTACAAAGTTGGAAAAGTAGTGTACCGATACCGGCGGTAAGAAGGGCTGTATTAGAATTTAATCCAGTGATTAAAGGAACTAATACTAAGGCGCCAAAGGCCACAAATAACATTTGTAAACCGACAAACGCTTGTTTGCCCATGCTTTGCACCTCAACAGGTGCGGTTGTAGTTTGATTACTCATTTAGTTTCAACTCTCGGTTTGAATTAACTGAAAGTGCGGTCGGTTTTAATGCTTTTTTAGCTTTTGTGTTTTCACGCACGGAAAAAAGACGGCTATAAATGCCGTCTTATTAAAAGGGAATTATTTCGTCCCAAAAATCTTATCGCCAGCATCACCCAAGCCAGGGATGATGTAGCCTTGTTCATTTAAGTGATCATCAATCGATGCGCAATAAAGTTCGATATCTGGATGTGCTTTTTCTAATGCTTTGATCCCTTCAGGCGCCGCGACTAATACTAATACTTTGATGTGTTGGCAACCTTTTGCTTTTAATAAATCAATTGTGGAGATCATTGAACCACCGGTTGCGAGCATTGGATCCACAACGATAGCTAAACGTTCTTCTAAATCGCTCGCGAGTTTTTGGAAATAAGGAACGGGTTCAAGGGTTTCTTCATTACGATAAATCCCAACCACACTGATACGAGCACTTGGAACATGTTCTAATACACCATCCATCATGCCTAGGCCAGCACGTAAAATTGGTACAACAGTAACTTTTTTACCTTTGATACGTTCGATTTCAACTGGGCCATTCCAACCTTCAATAATCACTTTTTCTGTTTCAAGATCGGCAGTGGCTTCATAGGTAAGTAAGCTACCCACTTCAGTTGCAAGCTCACGGAATTTTTTGGTATCAATATCAGCTTCGCGCATCACGCCTAATTTATGTTTAACAAGCGGATGTTTAACTTCAACGAGTTTCATCTTTTTTCTCCCTTTTAAAAAACAAATCGGAGAATTCTATATCAGAAATATTGAATTTCCTAGTGTTTTTATTATGACAGTTCGGTATAAAAACAATGATAAAATTGACCGCACTTTGCTATTAAATACATCCACCACAGCTCCCACAGCGCCAATCTTCCTTATTCACCGCTTTATAGAATGCTCGTATGGTTTCTTCTTCTAAAGGGATATTGTGCTCGATAAAAACATCAGAAAGCCAATCGATGTTTTCCACAATCCAATCATCTTCCATTAAGCCTTCTCGGTAAAGCTCATCTTCGGGATCTATAAAATTATAAATATTATTTGTTCCCATATCTTTATCACGGCGTTCAAGTGGCAGTACTACAGGTAAACCGAGATAAGTAATGTCCCAATGACCTAGACATAGCGTATTGCCCTTTGATGACCAACTCGCGTTGAATGGATTGTCACTCATGTTGAAATGTTATAAAAAAAGTTGAAAGTATGAAGAGTATAGATCTAAAGACAAATTTAATCATACTTAAAAGAAGGTAAATGGTTTGATGGAGATCAAAGTGCGGTCAGAAAATTTAACGGATTTTTCACAAATAAAAAGCGGCCAGTTACTTAGCCGCTTTTGCACGATAATAAATTTAATTATGCTGCTTTTTTAGGTTTAAAGAATACCATCGTAAAGATTTGCCAGAAGAAAGCGAGAGCACCGAAGATGAAGACAACGTCGCCACCGAAACGAACCCAACGTAGGGTATCGAATAGAGGTTGTTGCATAAATTCTTCACTACGTGCATACCATAAGCCTTCAGAGATACTTGCATATCCTTGGATAATACCGATAGGTAATAAGCTTGATGCGATCATTAATACTAAACCGCCATTTAATAACCAGAAGCCCCATTTCATTAACTTATCGTTAAATGGTGTATCCGGACGTAAATAACGAGCGATTAAGAAGACGAAGCCTAGTGCTAAGAAGCCATACACACCGAATAATGCGGCGTGAGCATGAACGGCAGTCGTGTTCAAGCCTTGGATATAGTAAAGCGAAATTGGTGGATTGATTAAGAAACCAAATACGCCAGCACCTAACATATTCCAGAACGCTACGGCAACGAAGCAGTAAAGAGGCCATTTTAAGCGTTCCATCCAAGGTGTTTTTTGTTGCATCGCCCAGTGTTCCCAAGCTTCATGACCTAGTAACACTAAAGGTACCACTTCAAGCGCAGAGAATGATGCACCTACCGCAATAATTGGAGTGGTTGCACCTGCGAAGTATAAGTGGTGGAAAGTACCAGGGATACCACCGATTAAGAATAACGCTGCTTCAGTAATAGTTGCCACAGTTGCAGTACGACGTGAAACTAAACCTAAACTTACAAAGATGAATGAGAGTGCCGCTACAGAGAATACTTCAAAGAAACCTTCTACCCATAGGTGAACTACCCACCAACGCCAGTATTCCATCACAGAAATGTGAGTGTGCTCGCCATAGAATAATGCTGGGCCATAGAATAAACCGATCGCAATTACTGAGGCGAAGAATAATGCCAATAAGTTTTTATCACCAGGTTGTTTGAATGCATTCACTGTACCGCGAAGCATTAAGACTAACCAGAATAAGATGCCTGCGAATTTCACTGCTTGCCAGAAACGACCTAAGTCAATGAATTCATAGCCTTGGTGGCCGAACATGAAGCTCCATTCTTCAGGGAGAATATGAGCAATTGCTAAGTAGCTACCAGTGAATGAACCAACGACTAATACCACTAATGCCCAGTAGAGAACATCCACACCCAATTTTTGGAATTTCGGATCTTTACCGCCATTAATGATTGGTGCAAGGAATAAACCACCGGCTAAGAATGCCATTGCAATCCAGAATAAGGCAGCTTGAATATGCCATGTACGCACTAATGAATATGGGAAGTATTGAGAAATATCAATACCATAGAATTCCTGACCTTCAACCGTATAGTGTGCTACAACCGCACCTAATGTGACTTGCAATACGAAAAGAGCAAGCACAGTAAAGAGGTATTTACCTAACGCACGTTGAGAAGGAGTAAGTTGTAATTTCGTGAGTGGATCGAACTCAGGCATTGGCGGTTCTTTTTCATCTTCACGTTTTTTGAATGACCAAATCCATACAACAAAACCAATACCTGCAATGAGGAATACCACACTCGCAATAGACCAAATCACGTTTTCTGGTGTTGGTACGTTATTAATTAACGGTTCATGTGGCCAGTTGTTGGTGTAACTTGCGTGAGTGTTTGGACGTTCAGCTGATGCAGTCCATGCTGTCCAGAAGAAGAATTTAGCTAAGTCTTTACGAGCTTGTAAATCAGGAAGAGTATTATCCTTCATGGCGAAGTGTTCACGAGTGACTTTAGTTGCAGGATCATCACCATATAAAGAAATGTAGTATTGTGCAGTTTTTTCCATTGCCGCTAAACGGGTGTTTGAAAGCACAACAGTACCGTTTTCAACTTTGCTACCACGATATTCTTTGGTTAAACGCGCTTTTAATAAAGTTTGTTGCTCATCATTTAAATCAGAGAAATTTTTACCAAATTCTTTATTTGCGGTGATATCTAACCAGTTGGTTAATTCACGATGTAGCCAATCTGCCGTCCAGTCTGGTGCTTGGTATGCACCGTGCCCCCAAACAGAACCCACTTGCATACCACCAGTGGTTTGCCAAGCGGTTTGACCATGTAAAATATCATCGTGAGTAATCACTTTTTCACCTGATTCAGAAACATATTGTTGCGGAATTGGTGGTGCTTCACGATAAACTTCGAACCCGTAGTAGCCGAGAATAGAGAATGCCCCAATCAATACGGCGACTAATAGGTACCAGAACTTTTTATACTGTCCCATTTTATCACTCCTAGATTATTAGAAAATATGATGCCATGATGGTTAACTATTCCGAGAATAGCCATCAAGGGCTAGATTTTACGCTAAGTAAAATACCTGAGCAATTATATCGACTATCAAGTGATGAAAATATTACCTAAAACTGAGTAATTTAATCGGGTAATAGGAAATGCTAACTAAAAAGATAAAAAATGCGGCCAAAAACCTATTGATTTTTGACCGCACTTTATGAAAATTATTTATTCTTTCTTTTGTGGCATTTTATCTTATTTTTACAAATTTGTATTTGATGACAATTGCTTATATTTTGATTATACTCACTTAAATTCTATTATATGGAGTGATTATGTCAAATTACAGAATTTCTCTTGCTTTTTCAGTGTTTCATTATTATTTGAATGGATTTGCTGAAAAACATCAATTCTCTCTACCATCTTTTCCTAAAAATTTACAATTGGTTGATGTGCTTCCTTTTGTTTCTCAAGCAGAAATAATAGTATTGGGCACACAATCATCAAAAAAATATCTTGGGAATGAAAGCTTATTTAGTTTATTTGAAAATATAAGTTTAAAAGATGAGCATAAGCCTGATTCTAATATTTTTTCCTATGAGTATAGAGAATTATCTGCGAACTCTATTTTTCCCACCCCAAATACGGCCTCCTCTTCATTATTTGAATTATGGAATAAATTTACAAAAGGAATTGAGGAAATCCCTACATCCCACCAAGAAAACTTGAATTTGTGGCTAGATCATTTTGATACTGCTATGCAATGTTTTATGTCACAGATACCAAGTCCTTATAGCCGCGATATTTCTTTCTATGATTTTACTAAAGCGGTTAGCGCTTTTGTAGTGGCTTTAGCAGATAATTTGGCTTCTAAGGAAGAGCCTCTTTTATTGGTTCAAGGTGATTTTTTTGGCATTCAAGACTTTATTTTTTCAGGTGGTCGTGAATCAAATAAGGGGGCGGCAAAAATCTTGCGAGGACGTTCTTTCCAAGTTTCATTGTTTACTGAACTGGCTGCATTAAAAGTATTACATGCTTGTGGGTTACCGGCTACGTCTCAAGTGATGAATGCAGCAGGAAAGTTTTTAATTGTTGCACCAAATACCACAGTTGTTAAAAATGCAATAAAACAGGTTCAATCACAATTAAATCAATGGTTTATTAAAGAAACTTATGGCTTGATTGGCGTAGGAATTGCTATTCAACCAGCAGATATAAAAGAGTTTGAGCAAGAGAATTACACTCAATTAGTGAAAAAGTTATTTGAAAGTTTGGAATCTCAAAAGCTCAAACGCTTAGATTTAACTCATTCTACGCAAAGTGTACAAGAAGTGGATTATTCAAATGGGATTTGTGAAATGAATCGCTTTTTCCCAGCTCAGGCAGGAAAAACACTTTCAAAGATTTCTGAAGATCAAATAAAAATCGGTGAAATGCTTGCAAAAAAACAACGCATTATTATTGCAGACATTAATGCGGATATAAGCCATGGATATGAAACACAGATACTTAGACTTCCAATTTTTGGCTTTAAAGTGATTTTTACTGATGGTCGAGAAGATACGAAAGAATTTAGTTACCCAGTGAAACTATTACAAATTCATCGTTTTTGGGATTTCTCATTACCCAAAGATACCAATGCGTCAATTTGGAATGGTTATGCTCGTCGTTACATTAATGCTTATGTACCAAGAGATAAGCAAGGCCAAATTATTACTTTTGAAGATATTCAATGTACAGATATAGGACAAAAGGCGCTAATGACCTTGAAGGGTGATGTAGATAATTTAGGTTCTATTTTCCAAAAGGGAATTAAAACTGCCAATATAGCAAAAATGACGGCACTTTCTCGTCAATTCAACCAATTCTTCAGTTTATGGTTACCAGCCTATTGTGCAGAGCAAAGCCCAAATATGTATACCGTCTTTGCAGGTGGTGATGATTTCTTCTTAATTGGACCTTGGTATTCTACACAAAAAGTGGCACACGCAATGCAACAAGCTTTTAAACGCTATGTAGCAGAAAATACAGAAATTCATTTTTCTGTAGGAATGGTGATGAGTAAATCGGGTATTCCAGTACCTCGTTTAGGTGATTTAGCTGAAGAGTCTCTTGAGAAGTCAAAAGGCATTGATATAGATAAAAATGCAGTAACAATTTTTAATAAAACAGTGAAATGGCATGATTGGCAGAAACTTTGCGAATTAGAAGAGGAAATTCATCGTTTAGCAGATAGATATAAGATTTCTACTTCTTATTTGTATTCTTTGATTCAGCTATGCGAGCAGGCTGAGAATACTAAGAATATTGAAAGTACTATGTGGCGGAGTCGTTTTTATTACCGTACAGCGCGTTACGTGATTGATAAATTAGAAAAAGGAGCTAGAACTACAGCTTTGAGTGAAATTACAACTTCATTAGGAGACAGAGGAATTGCAAGTTATAAGATTAATTTTGCAATTCCATTAACCAATTATTTCTATCAAAAACGATAAGGAACACTTATGTTAAATATTAATGAAATTAAATTTGGTGGAGAAAAACCAACTGAAATTTTCTCTGATATTGCTCAACGAGCAGCACAACATATTAAGCAATCAAAGAACGTAAATAAAACGACACAATTACGCAAGTTTTATGATGAATTAGCGATGTGGAATGATCGCGTGCAATTAGCACGTGAAAATAAAGAGAATAAATTTAAGGAATTAGTACCTTTTATCAAAATGTTAAAAGCGAAAGTGGCTTATGCGCGTGGTCGTAACCATGTAGATAATCATTTTTTAGAGGTTTTTAATCGCTGTATTGATCAGGCAAATAATGTAGAAACTCTCAGAGATGCTAAATTATTTATGGAAGCAGTAATGGGATTTTGTAAGTTAGAAGAAATTTAATATAGGAAATATGAGCATGAAATTAACGAATATTGTAGAAATTAAAGCAAAATTAGTATTACAAACTGGCTTACATATTGGCGCGGGTGATAGTGAAATGCATATTGGTGGGATTGATAATTCAGTGATTAAACATCCGATGACTCAATCACCATATATTCCTGGTTCAAGTTTAAAGGGAAAAATTAGAACCTTATTAGAATGGCGCTCAGGAGCAGTTCAAAGCGCACCATTATCATTAAAAGATATTTCAAAAAATCCTGAAGAAGTAAAAAACATTTTACGCCTATTTGGTATAAGTGGTGATACTAAAAATAGCGAGCAAGAAGTCGCAGAAATTGGTGTTTCTCGCTTAGCATTTTGGGATTGCGCACTAAATGAAGCCTGGGAAAATGCGATTCGTGATGACAACCAACTCTTAACCGAAGCAAAAAGTGAAAATACCATTGATCGTATTACTTCGACAGCCGGAAATCCTCGCCAAACTGAACGTGTACCAGCAGGTGCAGAATTTGATTTCAAACTTACTTTACGTCAATTTGAAGGAGATAAACCTGAACTTTTAGATTTAGTGCTAAAAGGTTTAAAACTGTTAGAGCTTGATAGTCTTGGAGGTTCAGGTTCCCGTGGGTATGGTAAAGTGAAATTTACTGATTTGACCGTTGATGGTAAAGCATGCAATTTAGATGACATTAAACCTTTCGAATAAGGGTGGTACTATGAAGTTATATCGTTTTACGCTAACGCCCCAAAGTGCAATGGGTACACCGTTAGTAGGCGACACCTTGTTTGGACAGTTCTGTTGGGCTGTGAGAAACCGTTTTGGAGAGGCTCGTTTAATAGAACTGCTTGAAGGTTATACTGAGCAACGTCCCTTTATAGTAGTGTCCGATGCATTTCCACAAGGTTTTTTACCTTTGCCAACTTTGCCTTCTACATTTTGGGAAAAGTTAGAACATGACAGAAAACAATTGAAGAAAGCCCAATTTATAAAGGTTGATGATGCTCAACAAAATGATGTAAAAAATTGGCAAGGGTATGCCTTATCTGAATATCTTCAATTACAAGAGAAGATAAAAAATGATAAGACGGAAGAAGAAAAAAAGAAATGGGGAAAAACAACGCAGGATCAATTTCACAATACCATTGACCGTCAAACAAATACTACTGGAGAAGGGCAATTTGCACCGTATTCAACGGAGATTGCTTGGTTTGGTAGTAAGCAAGAATTTGATCTTTATATCGTACTTGATGAAGTACGTTTTTCATTGGAAGAATTACAGCAAATTTTAGATGATGTGGGCACTTTTGGCTTTGGGCGAGATGCTTCAATCGGGCTAGGTAAATTCCGTTGTAATAATCCACAAGAGGTTAATTTTTGCCAACAGAATGCAAATTGCTATTTAACACTGGCAAATTCTGCACCGCAAAATTTAGGATTGGATAAAGAGTGCAGCTATTATCAAGTCTCCACAAGATTTGGACGCCACGGAGATATTCAGGCATTAAGTTCTAGCCCATTTAAAAAGCCGATTATTCTTGCAAAATCTGCCGCCATTTTTACCCCTGAAAACTATGAACCTCGTTTATTTTTAGGGAATGGATTAGGAAATATTTCCTATGCTCAGCCAAATGCAGTACATCAAGGTTATGCGCCTGTTTTAAATTTATTTGTCGATTTTGGAAAATAAGGATCACAAATGAAACAATTTATGCAAACTCATAAAGTTTATTTAACGCCATTAAGTCCTATCCATATTGGTTGCGGAGAAGATTTTGAGCCAACTAATTATGTTATTGATGGTACTACCTTATTTAATTTTGAGCCGAGCCAGCTAGTATTAAATGAGAGAGAAAAAACGGAATTAGTGAATGCAATTAATCGATTGGATTTGTTAGCTATTCAGCGTTTTTTCCTAAATCAAAAAGATAAAGCAATAGCCTGTTCTTATCATTTTGCAGACGTTTCTGAAGGTCTTGCGCAAGATTACAAAAATAGTGTAGGAAAAGTTGCTCAACGAGAAAGTGACGGAAATAAAGTCATTAACAATCTTTCGATTGAAAGAACCGCATTTTTACCTGTTCAGCATTTACCTTATATACCAGGAAGTGGGTTTAAAGGTGCAGTAGCCACAGCATTATTAGATCAAGCTCATCAAAATAAAAATAATCCTAAAGTGGGAATGAAAGATCACGGAAAATTGCTTAAAGAATACATAGGGGAATTTGAAAAAAGTAAATTACGACATGTAAAATTTAGTGATTTTATACCACTTCATCATGCTGAAAGTAAAATCTACTATGCCTTAAACTTTAAAAAGAGAGTCGGTAAAACAGGGGGCTCTAAACGAGAGATGGCTCTTCGCAGAGAATGTATTACTGCTGGGCAATACCGTACTTTTAAAAGTGATTTAACCTTAATGGAAGATTCTTTTTATTCAATTAGTGATTTACAAAAATCCCTCAATGCATTTTATCTTCCAGTTTTTAGGAAGGAGATGGAGCTATTGCAGAGCAGAAATCTTGTTTCTACGCAATATTTAAAATCTATTGAAAAACTGTGTTCACTTCCTAATGTTGTATTAATCCGCCTTGGGAAAAATGGTGCTGATAGCAAAACTTATCAAGGAGAAAATATTGCTCAAATTAAAATTATGGGAGCAAAAGGTTCACCTCCAGTATTTAAAGATAGCAGCACCACAGTATGGCTTGCAGGGACCAATCAAGCTCAACAAAGTGACTTACTTCCATTTGGATGGGCATTATTAGAGTTTAATCCGAGCTCAGATAATGAAATGCTTAAAACTTGGTGTGAAGCACAACCAAAATCAAAATTTGATCGTTCTGAAATTTTAGCGAAACGTGAGGCTCAAAAAATAGAACAAGCTCGCTTGCAAGCAGAAGTCGAAGCAAAACGCTTAGCTGAACAGAAAGCAGCAGAAGAAAAACAGGCTCTTCTAAATTCGTTATCAGATAATCAACGTCTTGTGATAGATTTTGTGGAAAAAGTACAAAATACACGAGAACGTCAAGCAGATAATACTGGTTCTATTTTATTGAAAGAAGCTCAAGCTTTAATTGAAAGAGCGGTTGAAAATTGGGATATTTCTGAACGCCAATTTATAAAATCTCAAATTACAGTTGAATTACTTAAATCAAAAGTGGATTTCAAGAAAAAAGATACAGAAAAAAATGTTAAAAAGTGGCTCAATAAATTGGTGACGGAATGAATCTGAATTCACTTCCTATTGCTCGCTACCAATTTACCTTTCAGGTAACTGATGCGATTCAGTTACCTGAATATGCAGGCTCTACCTTGCGTGGAGCCTTTGGGCGTGCGTTGCGTAAAATTGCTTGTATGACAAAACAAACGGATTGCAAAAGCTGTCCGCTTTATCGTACCTGTCCATATACTAACATCTTTGAAACGCCTGCCCCAGCAGAACATCAGATACAAAAATTTAGTCAAGTGCCTAACGGTTATATTATTGAGCCACCAGAATGGGGTGAGAAGACTTATTTACCAAATGAGGTGTTTCAATTTTCTCTTGTTTTATTTGGAAAATTAATTGAACAACTACCTCTTATTGCTTTTGCCTTTAAGCGTGCCTTTGAATATAACGTTGGGCATGGAAAGGCAAACCTATTGAATATAACTGTGTTTGATGAAAATACAGGACAATATCAACCGATATTAGTGAATGGAAATATTATTGAACATAGTAAAACGCTAACTTTACCCACTAAACTGCCTGATACCGCAATAATTCGCATTGTTACGCCACTACGTTTACAAGATAATGGTAAGCCATTAAGAGAGCATCAGATAAATGTTGAACGCTTTTTTATTTCTTTAGCAAAACGTTTTTCTCTACTAAGTGATTTTCACTTTATTCCATCAAATTTAGACTTTGAATCCTTAAAGAAGCAAATTTTATTGATTCAAGATAGTAAAGCATTGAAATGGCAAGATTGGACTCGCTATTCTTCACGACAAGACCAGAGAATGAAATTGGGGGGAGTAATTGGAACGTGGCAGTTTAATCATCTTTCATTTGAATTAGCTCAATTGCTTTATATAGGTCAATGGCTACATTGTGGAAAAAATGCAACCTTTGGATTAGGTAAATATCGAATTACAAATTTGTAATCTATATTAAAAAATAAACCGCTTGTTACAATCTAATTTTAACGTTTTAGGGAGTAGATATGACAACGTGGTTTATTTCAAGACATCAAGGTGCGATTGAATGGGTAAAAAAACAAAATATCCTGATTGATCGTTTTGAAAGTCATTTAGACACTTCACTTGTGCAAGCTGGTGATGTAGTTATTGGTACACTCCCTATTCACTTGGCAGCAGAAATCTGCCAAAAAGGGGCAAAATTTTATTTTTTATCTGCCAATGTCACGTATGAACAACGTGGGACAGAGCTTACTTGTGAGCAATTAATTGAGCAGCAATGCTCAATTCAACCATTTTGGATCGAAAAATTATAGAGGTCTTTTTTTATGCAAAAATACGATATTCATGTGTGTTTAGTTTCAGCTCAAGCAGCACCTAACTTATTACCTATTTTAGATAGTGAATTTAAACCCCAAAGAGCGATTTTTGTTGTTTCTACCAAAAATGAAATTAAAGAAAAAGCAAATTCTCTTAAACTAGCATTTAATCAAAATTGCGTTTCTGTAGAGATTTTAGAGCTTTCAAATGAATTTGATTTCCAAAGTATGGAAACCGAACTATTTGATTTATTATCAAAGTATGAAAATGAAAACATTGCATTGAATGTAACTGGTGGAACAAAATTAATGGCAATAGCTGCCCAAAATGTTTTTTCAGGTGTTAAGCCTATTTTTTATATAAACACAGATAAAGAAGAAATTATTTTTATCTCTAAAGAAAATGGTAAATATATACCTGTACAAAAGTTAAACACTAAAACTCTAATAAATACTTATCTTTCAAGTTATGGCGTCAGTATATTAAAAAATAAAGATAATTTTAATTTCCATAAGCTAGGTTTATTTACTGAGCGTTTTGCTATAAGACAAGGAAGTTATAAAGATATTATTTCAAAATTGAATTCATTAGCACTTAATGCTGATAATAGCAAATTAGAGGCAAATTTTGCAGGTTATAGTCATGATCTTAAACTAATCTTGGAGGATCTTGCAGATGAAGAGCTAGTAAGATTGAATGGTGATGTCGTAGATTTTAAGAATGAATCAACAAGAAGCTTTTTAAATGGAAACTGGTTGGAGTATTTCACTTATAAACAAGTTAATAGTATTGCAGATGTTATTGATGCTGATTGGAATGTAGAAGTAGTTAATTCAAAATATGAGAAAAATAAAATTGGTGTAAATAATGAATTAGATGTTATCTTTATGGCAAAAAATAAATGTCATATTATTGAATGTAAAACGATAAATTTTGATATTCCAGAAAATAAGGATAAATTACAGGGTTATTTAGATAAATTAAAGTCTTTAAAAGATTATGGCGGTTCATTAACAAAAGTTTGTTTAGTGAGTTTCTATCCAATACCACAAGCTGCAAAACGTAGAGCAGAAAAAGATAATATTGAAATTATTGATGATTACCGTATTAAAAATTTAAAAGAAAGAATTCAAAACTGGATCCTAAAATAATGAATACTTACAATAAACGCATTTTACTTTCTGTGACCGGCATGTCTCCTGCCGTTGTAACAGAAACATTGTATGCATTAGTCACAGAAAAAGGTTTTATTCCTACTGAAATTCAAGTGATAACTACTGAGCAAGGCAAAAACAAGTTGCTAGAAGCCTTGTTAGGGATTGAAGGTGGACGTAAAGAGCGTAAAGGGGCATTGCAAGAGTTTATTGAAGATTACGGTGAGAAATATAGCTTTTCTTCAATCCATTTTGATGAAAGTTGTATTAATATTATTACAAACGAGCGCGGTCAAAATCTACCAGATATTCGCACACCGGAAGAAAATGAACATGCGGCTAATAGTATAGTGCAATTAGTGGGTAATTTGTGCCAAGATGAAGAGATGCAATTGCATGTTTCCATTGCCGGCGGGCGCAAAACAATGGGCTTTTTTATGGGATATGCACTCTCACTTTATGGGCGAGAACAAGATTCTCTTTCACATGTTCTAGTGGATTCTCAATATGAAAGTCTGGCGAGTTTTTACTATCCAAAGCCTTATCCACATTTAATCAATAAGAACGATGGTACGCAAATTGATGCTAAAGATGGAAAAGTAATGCTAGCTGAAATTCCTTGGGTGCGATTAGGCTTAGGTGTACCTGAAGATTTGAAACAGCAGACTATTTCTTATAGTGATTCTGTAAAAAATGCACAAGCATTATTGGATATGCCATCATTAACATTCTTGTCTCCAATGGAAGAGCGTGGTGTGATGTTTGGGACAAAATTGTTAAAGCTTGCACCGAGAGGCTACGCCTTACTATTAAGTCTTGTTCTTGCGAAAAAACAAGGCTGGAATGTTGGAACGGGCAATCGTGAAGAAGCTCGAACCATTGCGACTTATTTAAACATCTATAGCCAAATGAAAAATGATGTTGAAATGGAGAATCGCTTAAAAGGTGCAAACAACGATTTAAAAAATGTTTTATCGGAATCTCGTACCGATATTAATAAAAAAGTGATGGCGAATTTTTCTTTAGGAAAGGGAGCAAGAAGCGATTATATTCCTTCTTCTAACCGCAAAACAGGCAATTATGAGCTCAATATAAACTTAGATAATATTGATATATCGGAAATTGAATCTGAACTCATTCACTTTAATCTACTTTAAATTCCAACCGCTCTTTGGAGCGGTTTTCTTTTTATACAAATTTGTATTTCATCCCTCATTTTTATTCTGTATCTATAATAACCTCATTCCAACAATTCATTGGATAAGAGGTATTAATAATGGTTTTAGAAGAAGTTATGCAATATTTAGAAAACCAACAATGGTATTGGGATGAATAATCCCATCAATATTTTCCATATTGATACGGAGAAAAGATGCAAACCACCCGCCATAAATATCTTATTGCTTACGATATTTCTGATCATAAACGACTTTATCAAGCTCACAAAAAAGTCGAAACCTATGCTATTGGAGGGCAAAAATCTTTCTATGAATGTTGGCTTACTGAACATGAAATGGAACGATTCAAGCAAGAGGTGAATGAACTAATAGAGCCATTAGAGGATAGAGTTTTTATTTTTCGTATTCCAGATAATGTAGAGCCGCAGCTATTTGGCAAGGCGACATTGCAATCAATATCCCCATTTTTACTGATCTGAAAGGTGGAAATATGTCTAGTTTGTATATTGATAGAAAAGGTACTGAACTTAAATTAAGTGGTGAAGCTCTTGTGTGTTATGAAAATGGTGAACGCATAGGAACCATTCCACTCGCACCGATTGAGCGAATTTATTTAAAAAGTGATGTTACTGTGCAAGCTTCTTTACTCGCTAAATTAGGCGAGAAAGGCATTGGAATTATCTTTCTTTCAGGCAGAAAAAATACACCGACGCTTTTTCTGGCTCAACCTCATAACGATGCATTTCGACGACTCAGCCAATATGAGCTCGCCAAAAATGAACCATTTTGTTTAGCCTTCTCGAAAAAACTGATGTTACTAAAATTGGTGACACAGAAAAATTGGCTATGGCAAGCGAGCAATGCGCGAGCAGAGAAGAGAAGTATGTTAGCTGAAAAAGCGACAGAAATGGATTCTCTCATTCGAAAAATTAATGAACAAACCAACCTTGCCTCGTTGCGAGGAATTGAAGGTCGAGCCGCTTCTGTCTATTTTACCGCTTTAAGTCTTTACTTGCCGCCAGCTTTGCGATTTCAAGGACGAAATCGTCGCCCACCAAGAGATCCTTTTAATGCTCTTCTTTCTTTAACATATACACTTATCCATAGTGAAGCCGTGTTAGCTATCTATGGTGCAGGGTTAGATCCTTATATTGGTTTTTATCACGCACTTGATTTTTCTCGTGAATCACTTGCCTGCGATCTCATTGAACCTCTTCGCCCTTTAATTGATAACTGGTGTTTAGGTTTATTTCGAAAAGAAATCTTAAGAGAAGAATATTTCTCAACAACACAAGAAGGTTGCTTTTTAGGTAAAACAGGACGAGTGCAGTTTTATAAAGCTTATGAAAGTGCGGTCGGAAATTGGCGCAAAATGTTAACTGAAAACAGCCTTGATTTTGTGAGCCTTATCAAACAAGCTGATTTTGTCAGTTCACCTCAACGCCGTGAGAGTGATTTGCAGCATTTTTCAGGTTTTCATGAAAAACAATGGCAAACTTTGTTAGAACGCTATTACTTTAATCATTTAATCAACAAACTATGATGCAAGACATTATTTTCCAATTTTAGGAGTAAAGCATGGCTCAATATTTAATTGGTTATGACATTTCAGATCCCAAAAGATTGCAACGAATTTATCGTAAAATGACACATTATGCGACGCCAATTCAATACAGCATTTTTTTATTAGATGGCTCAGAGAAATTGCTCAAACAATGTTTGGCTGAAATTATGTTAATCTTTAATAAGAAAGAGGATGATTTAAGAGTTTATCCTTTGCCTACCAATACAACACAATGGCGACTAGGAAAATCAAGTTTGCCAGAAGGTATTATTTGGACAGCCTTGCCAACAAGCTTGACATTATAATGCTAGAAAAAATCAAAAATAGCGGTAAAATAGACCGCACTTTTGATTGATTTAGAAAGGAAAAGTATGCAAATTGTTTATTATTTGCTCAAATCAAGAGCCAACTCCTTAACCTTCCAAAAAAATTGGGAAGTGGGTCTGAAAGGCCGCATGATTCCTGCCTCCAGCATACCGCTGCAGTCGAAAGACATCGCCCTGTTCGAAAGGGATTGAGACACGGTGTAAACACCGAATCTAATCTTAGCCACGTAGGTCGAAAGACATCGCCCTGTTCGAAAGGGATTGAGACAATAAGCTCCGTAATAGTCCCAAACCTGCCGTCGAAAGACATCGCCCTGTTCGAAAGGGATTGAGACAGATAAAACAGGCATTGATTTTAATTACCTTGAAATGTCGAAAGACATAGCCCTGTTCGAAAGGGATTGAGACCTTCAGTTAATCCACTCTCTTTAGCCTTATTAGTGTCGAAAGACATAGCCCTGTTCGAAAGGGATTGAGACTTTACGCCATTCTGTTGCATAGCTTTCTAAGCCTTCGTCGAAAGACATAGCCCTGTTCGAAAGGGATTGAGACAATGCTGTTTTATTGCCTTCTGGTATGTAGATTTAGTCGAAAGACATAGCCCTGTTCGAAAGGGATTGAGACTCCGTACTTTTTATTTATAATTGCGTATCTCATTTTATTGTCGAAAGACATAGCCCTGTTCGAAAGGGATTGAGACGCTTTTGATAGTTGGCTAACCACTCGCGATCCATTGGTCGAAAGACATTGCCCTGCTCGAAAGGGATTGAGACACAAAACGCTCAACTGCGTCTTCACCCTCACCATGTCGAAAGACATCGCCCTGCTCGAAAGGGATTGAGACGTTGCAAGTGCGGTTACAGTTGAAGTTGCTAAGTCGTCGAAAGACATAGCCCTGTTCGAAAGGGATTGAGACTCGATTGCTTTAACAAAGTTTTCATGGTGGTTTAGTCGAAAGACATTGCCCTGTTCGAAAGGGATTGAGACAGTGTGACAAATCCACCTTGCCCAGCTGTTGTTGTCGAAAGACATCGCCCTGCTCGAAAGGGATTGAGACTGTAGACGTTTGAAGAAGCCTTTGCCTGCTTCTTTGGTCGAAAGACATTGCCCTGATCGAAAGGGATTGAGACTCCTTGGAGATTGTCATACTAATACCTTGCACGTTGTCGAAAGACATTGCCCTGATCGAAAGGGATTGAGACTCCTTGGAGATTGTCATACTAATACCTTGCACGTTGTCGAAAGACATCGCCCTGTTCGAAAGGGATTGAGACCTCGTCTGTAATTTGACTTGCACTCATTTTCATAAGTCGAAAGACATTGCCCTGTTTTAAAGGGATGTATATCGCTAAAGTGCGGTTAGTTTTCAATATAAATTGGAAATTGACCGCACTTTTTATTTCCTTTCATTTTTACAAATTTGCATTTTCACCTTTCTATCTATTACTTTTTTATAATTCACAGCGTCAGTAATTGATTTTTAGCTCAGAGGGTTGAGCACTAATTTAATTTGTTAAGAATTTATACAGAAAAAATAGAGAATTAAGCAATTATTGGCACATAAAAATTGTTCTAATTAAAAAATATGAGGGAATGAAAATGGCTGGAATTAATAAAGTAATTATTATTGGTAACTTGGGGAATGCACCAGAAATTCGGGCGATGCAAAATGGTGATACGGTTGCTAATTTAAGTGTGGCGACATCTGAAAGCTGGGTGGATAAAAATACGCAGGAAAAACGTGAAAATACCGAATGGCACCGCATTGTGCTTTATCGTCGATTAGCCGATATTGCAGGTCAATATTTACGTAAAGGATCAAAAGTTTATGTTGAGGGGAAACTGAAAACACGTCAATGGCAAGATGAGAAAGGGCAAACTCATTATGTGACAGAAATTATTGGTAGTTATTTGGAAATGCTAGGAAGTAAGGCGGAAAATAATCAGATTGACCCATCTATTCCATCGGTAAATCAAGAGAAGCCGACATCAAATTATTTAAATAAACATCATAGCGATGATCCATTCCTTGATGGTTCAGATGAAAAAGATTGGCCATTTTAAGAAGGTTTAATGATATGCAGTATCAAGAAAAAAAATTAACGATTGAACAAAGATTAAAAGAGAAATTGAAACCACAACAATATAGTAACCTTTTAAACAAAATTCAAAGTTGTTCTCCGTCCCAAGAGGAGGCTTTATGGCAAATGCTCTATATTTTAGAAGAAACACCAAAGCATGTTTGTTTACAAGGTGCTGCGGGTAGTGGGAAAAGTTATTTAGCGGGGATCTTGAAAGATATTCTAGTGTCACTTTACCCGGATTCAGTCTATGCCGCGGCCTCAACCCATCAAGCTAAACGTGTACTGAGTAAAAGCTTGGGTGGTTTTGGCTGTGTGACACTGCATAGCCTTTTAGACTTAAAACCTGAAGAAGAGGAGGATAAATTACATTTTATTCCACGGAGTAAATCTATTGCTGTATTTGAGTTAAATGACGATGTGACGACTTTAGAAAGTAATCATGAAGAGAGGGAGACTTTATTTTTAATTATTGATGAAGTTTCAATGGTAGATTCTCAAGTCTTTACTCATATGAAAGAAGTTATCCCCGAGCATGTAAAAATTATCGGTATTGGCGATCCTTATCAGCTTCCACCAGTATATCAAGAAGATCACAAAATAGTAGAGAAATCACGTTTCTTCACGGATAGCGCATTTTGCCAAGTGCATTTAAGTGGGGTGATGCGACAATCTATTGGCTCACCGATTATTAAACAAAGTGAAGAAATTCGTTTAATGCAGCGTGATACATTAACCCCAGAAATGTCTTCAAAAGGTGTTGGTATTATTCAATATCATTCGATAAAAGCATTTGCAGATGCTTATTTAGAACGAGTTCATTCGGCTAAAGATGCACTGGATTGCCGTATTTTGGCATTTACGAATAATAAGGTGAATGAGATTAATCGCTATATTCGTCAGCAAATTCATAAAACGAATGAACCTTTAATTGTAGGAGAATATTTAATCTTACAGGAGCCAGTAAGAGATCCGGATGATATTAAAAAGGTGATGATTAGTAATGGTGAGATTTTAGAAGTTGTGACTATTCAAGAAAAAAATAAAAATTTTTGTTTTAATTTTAGTAAACAAAATCTTTCTGTGAATTATGCTGAGATTGAGGTTCGCATTTTATATGATGATGAGCAGAAAGATAGATTGGTGAAATTAAATATCATCCCTGATGAAAAACAATATGAAGAGTTTAAAAAAGCGCTTTCATTTGAAGCATTGCAACTAAAAATTGCAAAACGGCAAGGTTTATTGAAAGGGCAAGAAGCCGGTTTTATGTGGCATTATTGGTGGAAAGATCGCGTCTTTTTTATTTCGACAAAATCTATTTTCGCCTCAACCGTGCATAAAACACAAGGTACCACGCTAGATTCTTCATTTGTTTATACTTCAGATTTTGCCGCTGCGAAAAATATTGATTTAGAGCTGTATTATCAACTGTTATACGTTGCGATTACTCGAGCGAAAAATCAAGTTCATTTCATCTAATAAAAAGTGGGGAAACCCACTTTTATTTTTACAATTTTGTAATTTCCTCTTTTAAATGCTCTGCTTGTTATGATGCCTTTATCAAAACAAGGAGAGAATCATGTTAAATATTCAACAAAATACTAATCATTATTTAAAAGGTGGTTATTCTCTTCCTTACACTTCAAGTGAATTACTTGCTATTTCTTTAGGTTACAAAGAAGTATTTCACTCACGTTCTTATAATCAACGCTACTTTATTCTCAATGGGAAAAAGTGGATCCATAACTTAGATGCATTACGTCATAAATTAAATCGTGAATATGGTCGTTATATTACCGATGAAGAGCTAGAAGCATCTGAGCCGGAAGGCTTTGGCTATGATGTTACAGCTTATTTTGAGCATTGCGTTGTGCCAGTAAAAGCTGTGTCGAAAACAAATGATTTTAAAGAATTAATGAGACAAGTGAGTCTTTCTCATTAATACAAATTTGTAATTCACTCGATTTATTTTTAATTCTTTTATTATAAGCATAAGTTAATTATTAGGAGTTAATATGTATTATTTAACAAATCACAATTTTGGTAAATTATTAGGTGCATTATATTTGGATCTGCCAATGAATTATGCAGAGGCTTATGATAACTATTATTCAGAATACCGCTTAGCGAGTTTTGATCTCGATCTTCATTTCTTTACAAAGGATGAAGCGCGAGCATTAGTTATTGCGGATAAACTTGTTAAAGATATTAAATTTGTTGCAACTGAAGTCCAGATTGCACGTTGTAATGCTGAGCAAAAAAAATGGGTTGAAAAAATTGTGCTACCCGCATTTCATTCACATAAAAAGTGTAATTTGTTATCGAGCGATTTTGAGAATTTTTTAATTCCAGAATCCTGCCCAGAGTCACGTCGTGAAGAATATCGTACTTATTTTTTAGCACATAAGGATCGTTACGGCCGTACTGAAAATAAGGTTGCACCAATTGTTTTTTGTCGCCTATTACAAGAAAAATTTAATTTATCCGAAGAACTTGTTGATTTGGAGATGCATCATTTCAGTAGAACAAACTACGACAATTCAGAAGTGGTAGAGTTTAATCACACCCTTGATTTTGAAAAAGAAGCAATCAACATTCAAGAAATGATTGATCGTTTTAGTACTAGAGTATCCAAGTGCAAACCAAGAGAGGTTCGTTCGGCTTATTATCGCCAGAATTCAGAGGTTTTATCAGAGGAAGAGCGTGCCATGATTACGACTATCCAGCAAGAGCGTAAGCAGATTTATGCGCGCATTCTTAATTTTTATTTCCAAAAGCTTTTTAAAGAAGGCGCGGATATTCCTTTGCATATTTTAGAATTAGCAGGGTTTCAACCTTGTAAGGGATGTTGCAAGCATTTATTAGCCGAGTGGTAAATAAATGCTGAAACCCCTATTATTTTTGACCGCACTTTATTTGAAAGTGTGAGGGTAACATCTAAATCTTCAACCAAAATCTACAAGCCTTACAAAGTCCCCATCAATTGATTTCTATATATCACGCATCATTTTCAATTTCTTGCCTTAAGGCATTTTCTTTATCTGGTTTATATTTTAATAAAGTATTTCAATAAGTTATTTTCAATTTTACCAATAAGGCTGATATTCTAAAGCTAGAAAAAATAAAAAAATAGCGGTAAAATAGACCGCACTTTCGATTGGTTTAGAAAGGAAAAAAACATGCAATCTGCTCATTATTTGCTCAAATCAAGAGCCAACTCCTTAACCTTCCAAAAAAATTGGGAAGTGGGTCTGAAAGGCCGCATGATTCCTGCCTCCAGCATACCGCTGCAGTCGAAAGACATCGCCCTGCTCGAAAGGGATTGAGACGAAGAGGATCAATTAACACGCCTTGAACGTTATGTCGAAAGACATCGCCCTGCTCGAAAGGGATTGAGACTTGATTCTCGAATACTTGGACTTCTCTGTCCTTTTGTCGAAAGACATCGCCCTGCTCGAAAGGGATTGAGACGCCAAAGGCCAAACAAAGCCATCAGTGGTGACGTCGAAAGACATCGCCCTGCTCGAAAGGGATTGAGACTCAACTGCGTAAGACTTGGCATCGGCATATTACGTCGAAAGACATCGCCCTGCTCGAAAGGGATTGAGACCTAACATCTGTAATTGACGTTCTTTCTTCCATTCACGTCGAAAGACATCGCCCTGCTCGAAAGGGATTGAGACCCAAAGTGGTTTTAATTCGTCGTATGATTTTTGTCGAAAGACATCGCCCTGCTCGAAAGGGATTGAGACTCAGCAATAGTAGCAATACCAGTTGGTACTGTTCCTGTCGAAAGACATCGCCCTGCTCGAAAGGGATTGAGACATCAAAATGTTCATTGCTTCGGCACTCGTCATCAGTCGAAAGACATCGCCCTGCTCGAAAGGGATTGAGACACGCCTGTTGGATTGCGATCTGGTTGGTATTTAATAGGTCGAAAGACATTGCCCTGTTTGAAAGGGATTTTGTAAGGATTTATTTTGTAAAGGTAAAGAAAACGGTCAAAAACCTATTTATTTTTGACCGCACTTTATTTGAAGAAGGGATTAACGTTTAAACATGCCGCCTAAACCACCAAGGCCACCTAAGCCGCCTCCGCCCATTAAGCCTTGCATGCCACGCATCATTTTCGCCATTCCACCTTTGCGCATTTTCTTCATCATGCGTTGCATTTCGTCAAATTGTTTCAGCAACTTATTCACATCTTGCACTTGTGTACCAGAACCTAATGCAATACGACGACGGCGAGATCCTTTGATAATATCTGGATTGGCGCGTTCTTTTAAGGTCATGGAATTAATGATAGCTTCCATTTTGATAAACATTTTGTCATCTACTTGATTTTTGACATGATCCGGTAAGTTTTTCGCACCCGGTAATTTTTCAAGCATCGACATCATGCCACCCATTTTTTTCATCTCACGAAGCTGTTCACTGAAATCGTCTAGGGTGAAATCATCACCTTTCTTGAATTTCTGTGCCATTTTTTCCGCTTTTTCGCGATCCACAGAACGTTCCAGATCTTCGATAAGGGAAAGCACATCGCCCATGCCTAAAATACGCGACGCTACGCGATCAGGATGGAATGGTTCGAGGGCTTCTGTTTTTTCACCCACACCAAGGAATTTAATCGGTTTGCCTGTGATTTGACGGATAGATAAAGCCGCACCGCCACGTGCATCACCATCCACTTTGGTTAAGATAACCCCGGTAAGAGGCAAAGCTTCATTGAAGGCTTTTGCAGTATTTGCCGCATCTTGACCGGTCATTGCATCAACCGTGAAAAGCGTTTCAATTGGATTTAATGTTGCGTGAACTTGCTTGATTTCATCCATCATCTCACTATCAACGTGTAAGCGACCTGCCGTATCCACAATTAATACATCGTAGAATTTAAGTTTCGCATCAGCAAGTGCTGCTTTTGCAATCTCTACCGGTTTTTGTTTAACATCAGATGGGAAGAAATCCACGCCAACAGACTGCGCTAAGGTTTCAAGCTGTTTGATCGCAGCAGGACGATATACGTCGGCAGAGACTACAAGCACTTTCTTTTTATGACGTTCGCGTAAGAATTTCGCTAATTTACCCACGCTGGTGGTTTTACCCGCACCTTGCAAACCCGCCATTAAAATAACTGCGGGTGGCTGTGTTGCTAAGTTTAAGCTCTCATTGGCTTCCCCCATGGCTTTTTTGAGTTCACGTTGAACGATTTTTAAGAACTCTTGGCCTGGTGTTAAGCTTTTATTGACTTCTTCGCCTAATGCACTTTCTTTTACTTTGGCGATAAATTCACGTACGACAGGCAACGCAACGTCAGCTTCTAATAACGCCATACGCACTTCGCGTAGGGTTTCTTTAATATTATCTTCAGTTAAGCGACCTTTACCGCTAATGTTGCGTAGCGTTTTGGAAAGGCGATCCGATAAATTCTCAAACATTTTAAATCCTGTTTTTTCTTAAAAAATTGCCGTGATTATACCGAAATTTGGGCGTTTTTCATCATTTCAAATAAAATTATGGCGATCTAGAGAAAAGATCCGTTAAAATAAGAATAATTCCTAGTAAAGAGAACGCATTATGTGGTTTGCCCTTTTTTCGATTATTTTTTATATTCTTAGTCTATTGCTGATCGCTCCATTTTTGATGAACTCATCAGAAGGGAAGTTGAGTCAAAGCAAAACTCCATTTTTTCTGACCGCACTTGCAGCAATTATTCTGCATGCTGTTAGCACTTTCCCTTTGTTAGAGGATTTGGCCTCAGGACAAAGTTTTACTCTAATGGAAATCGCTTCCTTAATGAGTGTAATTATTGCCGCATTGGCGACGCTTTCAATGTTTCTGGTTTCCACGATGTGGTTTGTTTTACCGATCGTGTATGCGTTTTCGATCATTAGCTTGATCTTTGCGACATTCTTATCAAGCCATATTATTCAAATGCTTAATCAAAATATATTGATGCTGTTCCATATCGGCTTGTCGCTGTTTACCTATGCAGTTTGTTTTATTGCAACGCTTTATGTGATTCAGTTGGTCTGGTTAGACCGTAATTTGAAAAAACGTAAAATTCAATTTTCGCCAGCGATTCCACCATTAATGGCGGTAGAACGTCATTTCTTCTGTTTATTTGCGATGGGAGAAGTATTACTGACACTGACTTTAATTTCGGGTACTTATCATGTATTACAAGCGGTGACTCTAGAAAATCTGCACAAAGCAATTTTCTCTTTCCTTGCTTGGATTAGTTTTGGTATTGCTTGTTTTGGTCATTGGCGATTAGGCTGGCGTGGAAAAAGGATGATTATTTACGCAATTTCGGGTATCATTCTGCTCACGATTGGCTATTTTGGTAGCCGTTTGATTTAATCAAAATCAAAGAACAGGTAAAAAGTGCGGTAAAAATGACCGCACTTTTTGTTGATTAACAAACAAAAGGATTGACCCTTGGACAGTATCCCCCTTAGTACTTTATTTATTACACTCATTATTTGTTTAGTTTTATCAGCCTATTTTTCCGGCTCAGAAACCGGATTACTCTCTCTCAATAAATATCGTCTTCGCTTTCTGGCGGAACAAGGCAATAAAGGCGCGCAAAAAGCAGAAAAACTGCTTGAAAAGCCTGATACCTTGTTAAGTTTTATTCTGATCTTTAATAACCTTGTGAATATTAGTGCGTCAGCTATTGCAACCATGATTGGTATGCGTTTATATGGTGATGCGGGGGTAGCAATTGCAACGGGTTTATTAACCTTTACGATGCTCGTTTTTTCTGAGATTTTCCCTAAAACCGTTGCAGCGATGCATCCAGAGAAAGTAGGTTTATTTTCAAGTCACATTTTGTCGTTATTGTTAAAAGTATTCTATCCATTAGTTTGGTTAATGAATCTTTTCACGAAGACATTAATGCGAATGGTGGGGTTAAAACCTGATATGCAAAAGCAAGTGATTAGTCGTGAAGAACTCCGTAGTATTGTATCAGAAGCGGGAGAAGCCACACCCGATGAACAGCATCCACAAATGTTGCTCTCTATTTTAGATATGGAAACCGTGACTGTCGACGATATCATGGTGCCACGTAATGAAATAGCAGGGATTGATATTGATGACGATTGGAAAGCCATTATGCGCCAGCTTAATCATGCACCACATAACCGAATTGTGTTGTATAAAGGCAGCCTTGATGAGCAAGTATTAGGGATTTTGCGTGTGCGTGAAGCGTTTCGTTTGTTATTAGAAAAAAATGAATTTACTAAAGAAACCTTATTACGTGCCGTCGATGAAGTGTACTTTATTCCAGAAGGGACGCCACTGAAAACACAATTAGCGAATTTCCGTACGAAAAAAGAACGTATTGGTTTAGTGGTGGACGAATATGGTGACATTAAAGGATTAGTCACGCTTGAAGATATTTTAGAAGAAATTGTGGGTGATTTTACAACCACTACTGCACCGACTATTGAACAAGAAGTCGTTCAGCAATCTGATGGTTCGATGATTATTGAAGGCTCGGCAAATCTTCGTGATTTGAATAAAATGTTTGGTTGGGAATTAGATACAGAGGATGCACGCACCTTTAATGGTTTGATTCTCGAACATCTTGAGGATATTCCTGATGAAGGAACGGTTTGTGAAATCAATGGCTTACGAATTACCATTTTAGAAGTCAGCGATAATATGATTAAACAAGCAAAAGTAGAGAAATTGGCCTCTTAAATGTGGCTTTTTCTAACCGCTCTTTTGTTTAAGAAGTACGTTATTTTTACAAAGGATTGAATATGACAGATGAGATTCGTTTAACACAATACAGCCACGGCGCAGGTTGAGGTTGTAAAATTTCGCCTAAGGTGTTAGGGACAATTTTACAGACTAAACTCGAAAAATTTGCTGATCCCAATTTATTGGTCGGTAACGAAACAGCGGATGATGCTGCGGTTTATGATCTTGGTAATGGTACTGCAATTATTAGTACCACGGATTTTTTCATGCCGATTGTGGATGATCCTTTTGATTTTGGTCGTATTGCTGCCACCAATGCCATTAGTGATATTTTTGCAATGGGCGGTAAGCCGATTATGGCGATTGCCATTTTAGGATTCCCTATTAATAAATTGCCGGCAGAAGTGGCACAGAAGATTGTTGATGGTGGCCGTTTTGCTTGTCATCAAGCGGGGATTTCACTGGCTGGTGGACACTCGATTGATGCGCCAGAACCCATTTTTGGTTTAGCGGTAACAGGCGTTATTGCAACGGATCGTGTAAAACGTAATGCCTCAGCAGAAGCAGGTTGTAAGCTTTATTTAACCAAACCATTAGGTATCGGTGTGCTGACTACTGCAGAGAAAAAAGGCAAATTAAAACCAGAACATCAAGGCTTGGCAACGGCAGCCATGTGTCAAATGAACCTGATTGGCAGCCAATTTGCAGAAGTTGCAGGTGTAACCGCCATGACAGATGTAACTGGTTTTGGTTTATTAGGGCACTTAGCTGAAATCTGTGAAGGCTCAAATCTTAATGCGGTTGTGCATTTTGATAAAATCAAATTATTAGATGGCGTAGCAGATTACATTGCAGAAGGTTGTGTACCAGGTGGAACCAACCGTAATTTTGAAAGCTATGGTCATAAAATTGGTCCCTTAACGGATTATCAAAAGGCGGTACTTTGCGATCCTCAAACCTCTGGTGGCTTGTTGATTGCGGTTAAACCAGAAAGTGAGGCGGAAATCTTAGAGATTGCGAAAAAAGCCGGTATTGAGCTTAGCGAGGTCGGTGTATTAAAACCTCATCAAGAAGGTGTATTGGTTGAAGTCGAATAAATCATTTCGTCAAAATAAAAGTGCGGTGAAATTCACCGCACTTTTTTATTCTTTATTTTCCTTGTTTTCTTTGTTGTTGGAATACATCGAGTCAATAATATGACGATAGCGTTTCATAATCACTTTTCGGCGTAATTTGAGTGTAGGTGTTATTTCACCAAGTTTTACGCTAAATGCTTGAGAGAGTAGCGTAAATTTCTTCACTTGCTCGAAGTGCGCCAATTCTTTTTGAAGACTTTCGATACGTTGTTCAAACATCTTGATAATTTCAGAGTGTTTGAGTAATTCCATGCGATCTTGATACTTAATATTCAGTTTTTTCGCATATTCTTCTACGCTATCAAAACAAGGCACGATCAACGCTGAAACATATTTTTTTGCATCAGCAATAATCGCAATTTGTTCGATAAATTTATCTTTACCGATTTTACCTTCGATATATTGTGGCGCAATGTATTTGCCGTTAGAGGTTTTCATCAATTCTTTAATACGATCGGTAATAAATAAATTACCTTCAGCATCAAACTCACCGGCATCTCCCGTTTTCAAGAAACCATCTTCGGTGAAGGCTTGGACAGTTTCTTCAGGCTTTTTATAGTAACCCTTCATCACCATACCGCCACGCACCAGAATCTCGTTATTTTCACCAATTTTAACTTCGGCGTTTGGCATCAGTTTACCGATAGAATTTGGATTAAAATGATGATCATCCCAACAAGAAATAGTTGCCGTGGTTTCAGTCATGCCATAACCGAGTTTGATATTAATCCCAATGCTATGGAAGAAAAGGCCAATGGTTGGTTCTAATTTTGCGCCACCACAAGGCATCATTTTAATGCGTCCACCTAACAATGAACGCAGTTTAGACAGTACCAATTTATCGGCAAGTGCATAGCGTTTTTGCAAGAAGAAGGAGACTTTTCTATTTTGAGAGAGAAGATCAAAACGTTTTTGCCCCACTGCAATCGCCCAGTGGAAAATCATCTGACGAATGAAAGGGGCTTTTTGTACTTTATCCAGTACAGCAGAATAAATTTTTTCATAGAAACGTGGTACCGCACACATAAAGGTCGGGCGCACTTCTGTTAATGCTTCACGTACTTGATTGGTGTCTTCGAGATAACAAAGGATTGCTCCGCGATGTAACACATAGGCAACCCAAGCACGCTCAAAAATGTGGCTAAATGGTAAAAAAGAAAGTGAAACCTCATCTTGATTAACATCTAATGCAATATCATGGGCTTCAAGTTGATGCGCCAAGTTACTGTAATCGAGCATGACGCCTTTGGGTTCACCTGTTGTGCCAGAGGTATAGATGATCGTGAATAAATCATCCATTGCCTTATTTGCTAAGCGAGTTTCAAATTCAGCCTGAAATTCGGCTGTACCTAATTGAATTAAATCGTCCCAATGGCAGGAAAGGGTGCTTTCAGTCAGTTTAATTTGTTCTTTCATGGCCACAATTTTTTGTAATTGAGGACACTGATGCGCAATTTCTAACGCTTGATCATATTGTTCTTGGTCACCAACAAACAGAATTTTGACATCGGCATGATTTAAAATAAATTCAGCTTGTTGTGCCGTATTGGTTGCATAAATGGGAACGGTGATGGCGCGGACTTGAAGTGCCGCAATATCGGCAATAGTCCAACGTGACATATTGTGTGCAAAAATTGCAATTTTATCTTGTACTTGAATATTGCAAGCAAGAAAAGCTAATGAAAGCTGATCAAGCTGTTGTTGGAATGCGTTCCATGAAATATCTTTCCATAAGCCATTAATTTTATGGCGAAGTGCGGTTGCATTTTGACGAATTTTTGCCTGTTGACGAATTCGATTGACGAAATGACGTTCTAAATTCATATAAGCCTTATTTGAGCGAACAACTGTACGCTAATATAAACGAAATAAATTTAAAATCTAGTGAAATGTTGTTATTTTGTGAATATAGAATAAATAATAGACATATTTATTTTTCTATTTTTATCTCTGGATGAGAAATAAAGAATTTAAAAATATTGATTAAGTGAAATGGATTGGAAATAAAAAAACCGCTCTAAAAAGAGCGGTTAATTTTTTAGCTATTTTTGATTAGCCTTTGTAGTTGTAAATGTGTGCAACTAAGTCTAATACTTTGTTTGAGTAGCCAGTTTCGTTATCGTACCAAGATACTAATTTAACGAAAGAATCAGTTAATGCGATACCCGCATCAGCATCAAATACAGAAGTTAAAGCACAACCGTTGAAGTCTGTAGAAACTACAGCATCTTCAGTGTAACCTAAAACGCCTTTTAATTCGCCGTTGAAAGTTTTACCTTCAGCTGCATCTTTGATTGCTTGCTTGATTTGTTCGTAAGTTGCTGGTTTTTCTAAGTTTACAGTTAAGTCAACTACAGAAACGTTTGGAGTAGGAACACGGAACGCCATACCAGTTAATTTACCGTTTAATGCTGGTAATACTTTACCCACAGCTTTCGCTGCACCGGTAGATGAAGGGATGATGTTTTGTGCCGCACCACGACCACCACGCCAGTCTTTAGCTGATGGACCATCAACAGTTTTTTGAGTCGCTGTGGTTGCGTGAACTGTAGTCATTAAACCATCTTTGATACCGAAAGTTTCGTGAACAACACGTGCTAAAGGTGCTAAACAGTTTGTAGTACAAGAAGCGTTAGACACGATGTCTTGGCCTGCGTATGCACCGAAGTTTACACCACGTACGAACATTGGTGTGCTATCTTTAGAAGGACCAGTCAATACGACTTTTTTCGCACCAGCAGTGATGTGTTTGCGTGCTGTTTCATCAGTTAAGAATAAACCTGTTGCTTCAACTGCAACATCAACGCCGATCGCACCCCAGTTAAGGTTTGCAGGATCACGTTCAGAAGTAACACGGATAGTTTTACCGTTTACGACTAAGTTACCGTCTTTAACTTCAACAGTACCGTCAAAACGACCGTGAGTTGAATCGTATTTCAACATGTAAGCCATGTATTCAACGTCGATTAAGTCGTTGATACCTACAACTTCGATGTCATCGCGATGTTGTGCTGCACGGAATACGATACGACCGATACGGCCGAAACCGTTGATACCAATTTTAATAGCCATAAGATTTTCACCTTCTATTTTTTTAAGTTAAACAAAATCGTTGCTCTAACGAGTTCCCGTCGATTATAGCATGGGCATTTTGATAAAAAAAAGGGTATATACCACTTTTTTGTGATCTCGATCACTTTTTAACAATTTGGTAAAACAAATGAAAATTTGACCGCACTTTTCGTTTTCTTTTTGTATAATAAAAACAAACAACAAGAAGAGGTTTCAATTATGTCTCAAGGTAATTTATATATTCTTTCTGCACCAAGTGGGGCGGGCAAGTCATCATTAATTTCGGCGTTATTAGAGAAGAATCAAGGCACGAAAAAAATGGTATCTATTTCACACACAACACGTTCACCTCGACCAGGTGAAAGTCATGGTGTGCATTATTATTTTGTTTCAGTAGAAGAATTTGAAACCTTAATTGAAAAAGGCCACTTCTTAGAATATGCAAAAGTGTTTGGCGGTAATTATTACGGCACTTCATTGCCAGCAATTGAAGAAAACTTAGCAAAAGGCATTGATGTGTTTTTAGATATTGACTGGCAAGGTGCACAGCAAATTCGTCAAAAAGTACCTTCTGTAAAAAGTATTTTCATTTTGCCACCGTCATTGCCAGAATTAGAACGTCGTTTGATTGGACGCGGACAGGATAGCAAAGAGGTGATTGCTGAGCGAATGTCAAAAGCAATCAGCGAAATTTCGCATTATGATGAATATGATTACGTTATTGTGAATGATAATTTTGAACAGGCATTGGCAGATTTACAAAGCATTTTGCAGGCAGAACGCTTGACCAAAGCTTATCAACAAACAGAAAATGCAGACTTAATTCACCAGCTACTAGCAAAATAACCTTGAATTGAGTACAATATTTCCCCTTATAGACATTATTTTTAACATCGGAGTAAAACATGGCTCGAGTGACTGTGCAAGATGCAGTAGAAAAAATTGGTAACCGTTTTGATTTAATTTTAACCGCCGCTCGTCGTGCGAGACAATTAGAGTTACATCAAAGTGAGCCGTTAGTGCCGGAAGATAACGATAAACCAACTGTAATCGCATTACGTGAAATCGAAAAAGGGTTAATCAACCAAGAAATCATGGATGCAAAAGAGTATTTAGATGCGGCAGCTTCTCAACGTAGCGAAGAAGTGGCTGTAGCGTTAATCGCAGAATAATCTCATTAAAGTGCGGTCAAAATTAAAGCTATTTTGATCGCCTAGTCTTTCTCTCTACAAAAAGTCAGGTGTCCTTTGGAATTGTTTGCAGATTTAGATCGAATTATTCAGGGGTATTTGCCCGCCGATAAAATTGAATTAATCAAACGTGCATTCGTCATTGCGCGAGATGCTCACGAAGGACAATTTCGCTCAAGCGGCGAACCTTACATTACTCACCCTGTTGCAGTAGCTTCAATTATTGCGGAAATGCATTTAGACCATGAAGCAATCATGGCTGCATTATTGCATGATGTTATCGAAGATACCCCTTATACCGAATCCCAATTAAAAGATGAATTTGGTGCTAGCGTAGCCGAAATTGTTGACGGCGTATCGAAACTAGATAAATTGAAATTCCGTACCCGCCAAGAAGCACAGGTTGAAAACTTCCGCAAAATGATTTTAGCGATGACTCGAGATATTCGCGTCGTCTTAATCAAACTGGCTGACCGTACCCATAATATGCGAACGTTGGGTTCATTGCGTCCGGATAAACGCCGTCGTATCGCAAAAGAAACTCTAGAGATTTACTGTCCCTTAGCCCACCGTTTAGGCATCGAACATATCAAGAATGAATTAGAAGATTTATCTTTTGAAGCTATGCACCCCCGCCGTTATGAAGTACTTAAAAAGTTCGTCGAACAAGCGCGTGGTTCTCGTCAAGAATTGATTCAACGCATATCTAATGATATTTCACAACGTCTTGATAATGTAGGCATTACAAATCGTATTTGGGGACGTGAAAAACATCTCTATAAAATTTACCAAAAAATGCGCACGAAAGATCAGAAATTCCATTCTATTATGGATATTTATGCTTTCCGCGTTATTGTGAATTCGGTTGATGATTGCTATCGCGGGTTGGGGCAAATGCATAGTTTGTATAAACCTCGCCCTGGTAAAGTGAAAGATTATATTGCTGTGCCTCGTGCAAATGGCTACCAAGCACTGCAAACGTCAATGATTGGCCCTCATGGGGTGCCCGTAGAAGTTCATCTTCAGACTGAAGAAATGGAACAGGTTGCTGAAATGGGAGTTACCGCCCATTGGGTGTATAAAGAAGGTGGTAAAAACGATAGCACCACCGCTCAAGTACGTGCGCAACGTTGGTTGCAAAGCTTAGTGGATATTCAACAAAACGTGGGTAACTCCTTTGAGTTTATTGAGAACGTAAAATCTGAGTTTTTCCCGAAAGAAATCTATGTCTTTACGCCGAAAGGTCGTATCGTTGAATTACCAATGGGCGCAACAGCTGTCGATTTTGCTTATGCAGTGCATTCTGATGTGGGAAATCATTGTGTTGCGGCAGTAGTAGAGCATAAACCTTATCCGTTATCACAAGCTTTAGAGTCTGGTCAAACCGTTGAGATTGTGACCAGTGAAAATACTCATCCAAACGTTAGCTGGTTAAACTTTGTAGTAACTGCTCGTGCAAGAACTCGTATTCGTCATTTCTTAAAATTATTGCGTGCAGATGATGCCGTTCAAACTGGTAAAAAACAGCTAGAAATGGCCCTAAAACCACATTATCTCTCTGAGGTTTCTGAAGAGAAAATCCAAGCGTTACTAAATGAATTGAATCTCTCAAGCCTCAATGAGCTTTTTGAGGAAATCGGCGTAGGTAACCAAATGTCGAGTGTCATTGCTCATCAATTAATGGATGAAGCTATTGAAATTGATGTGGATGGTGTGTCTGAAAATACACAAAGTACACTAACATTGAGCCGAGATGGCGAAATGAAAGCGTCTTTCGCTCAATGTTGTCATCCAATTCCGGGTGATCCGATCGTGGCATTAAGTACGGCGAAGAAAGGTGTGGTTGTACATCATCAAGCTTGTTCTAATTTAACGTCAGGTAATGCCAAAGATTTCACCGCGGCAAAATGGGAAGAGGCTGAAAGTGCGGTCAATTTTGATGCTGAATTACACATTGAAATGCTTAATGAACAAAATGTATTAGGTAGCCTCATGACAGCGGTCGCGACTTGTGAAAGTAATATTCAAAGTATTTGGACGGAAGAATTAGAGAATAATCTGCTATTAGTCATTATCCAAGTTGGCGCGAGAGATATCTATCATTTAGAAAACATTATGCGAAAAATCAAACAAATTACCAGTGTGATTCGTTTGAAGCGCAATATTAATGAAGCATAATGAGCACGCAACTTCTCGATGCCGTTCCCCTAACCACTTTATCTGGTGTAGGCGCGGCAATCTCCGATAAATTAAGCCGTCTTGGAATTCATAATCTCCAAGACTTGCTTTTTCATTTACCTATCCGTTATGAAGATCGCACGAGAATAACACCCATTGCTGATCTTCGTCCTGAACAATATGCCACCATTGAAGGGGTTGTCCAAACCTGTGAAGTTGCCTTTGGGCGCCGTCCTATTTTAACCGTAAGTCTTTCTGATGGAACGAGCAAGATTATGCTCCGTTTTTTCAATTTTAATGCGGGGATGAAAAACAGTTTTCAGATTGGTACGCGCGTCAAAGCGTTTGGTGAAATTAAACGCGGGCGTTTTATGGCAGAAATTCATCATCCTGAATATCAAATCATACGGGATAATGCGCCATTGGTTTTAGAGGAAACGCTCACGCCTATTTATTCCACAACGGAAGGTTTAAAACAAAATTCATTACGTAAGCTAACCGATCAAGCATTGGCTTTACTCGATAAAATCCAATTAACGGAAATTTTACCTAATGAATTTAATCCACATCCTTTTAGCTTAAAGGAGGCTATTCGATTTCTGCATCGTCCGCCGCCAGATATCTCATTAGATATTTTGGAGAAAGGACAACATCCCGCACAGCAACGACTTATCTTTGAAGAGCTTCTTGCTCATAATCTTGCGATGCAAAAAGTGCGGTTGGGTACGCAGCAGTTTTTAGCGTTGCCATTGCATTATCAAACTGATTTGAAGCAACGTTTTCTAGCTTCTTTACCTTTTCAACCAACGAATGCTCAAAATAGAGTAGTAGCAGATATTGATCAGGATTTAGCAAAAAATTATCCGATGATGCGACTTGTTCAAGGGGATGTAGGTTCGGGGAAAACGTTAGTGGCAGCCTTAGCCGCCTTATTAGCGATTGATAATGGCAAACAAGTGGCTTTAATGGCGCCAACAGAGATTTTAGCGGAACAGCATGCAAATAATTTCCGCCGTTGGTTAGAACCTTTTAGTATTGAAGTAGGCTGGTTAGCGGGTAAGGTAAAAGGAAAAGCTCGCCAAGCGGAATTGGAAAAAATTAAGTCCGGTGCGGTACAAATGGTAGTGGGCACACATGCTTTATTCCAAGAAGAAGTAGAATTTGCTGATTTAGCCTTGGTGATTATTGATGAACAGCATCGTTTTGGTGTGCATCAACGTTTGATGTTGCGAAAAAAAGGTGAAAAAGCAGGATTTTATCCACATCAACTGATTATGACAGCAACACCAATCCCAAGAACATTAGCGATGACGGTTTATGCTGATCTTGATACGTCGATTATTGATGAATTACCTCCAGGTAGAACACCGATTACGACAGTGGTTATTTCAGAAGAGCGTCGTGATGAAATCGTTGCTCGAGTCAAAAATGCCTGTATTAATGAAAAACGTCAGGCTTATTGGGTTTGTACGTTAATTGATGAGTCTGAAGTGCTAGAAGCGCAAGCAGCCGAGGCCATTTGGGAAGATTTAACGAAAGCCTTGCCGATGCTTAAAATTGGCCTTGTACATGGGCGAATGAAACCGCAAGAAAAACAAGATATTATGGCTGCCTTTAAAAATGCAGAGCTCGATTTGCTTGTGGCTACAACTGTGATCGAAGTGGGCGTAGATGTGCCGAATGCCAGTCTAATGATCATTGAGAATGCAGAGCGTTTGGGCTTATCACAACTCCATCAGTTACGTGGACGAGTAGGGCGTGGCAGTACGGCGTCTTTTTGTGTCCTAATGTATAAACCGCCGTTGGGTAAAGTGTCGCAAAAACGTTTACAGGTATTGCGTGATAGCCAAGATGGCTTTGTAATTTCAGAGAAAGATTTAGAAATTCGCGGTCCAGGTGAGGTGTTAGGTACTAAACAAACAGGGATCGCCGAATTTAAAGTGGCGAATTTGATGCGCGATCGTAAAATGATTCCAACCGTTCAACATTATGCTAAGGCATTAATTGTAAAATATCCGGATGTGGCAGAAAGTTTAATCCGCCGTTGGCTAAATAATCGAGAAATTTATTCGAATGCCTAAAGTGCGGTTATTTTTGAAAGAGTTTTATAAATGAATAAATCAACGGTACTTTTCTTTGATTCTGGAATGGGGGGCTTAAGCGTTTATCGAGAAGCGAAAAAGCTGATGCCAGATAACCATTATTTGTATTGCTTTGACAATGCAGGTTTTCCTTATTCAGAAAAATCAGAAGAAACAATCATTCAGCGAACATTGGATATTTGTAAAAAAATTAATCAGGATTATCCACTTGATGCCATTGTGATTGCTTGTAATACCGCGAGTACGGTGGTGTTACCGCCTTTACGTGAACAATTTTCTATTCCGATTGTAGGCACCGTGCCAGCCATTAAGCCAGCAGCAGAAATCTCACAAACGAAACATATTGGTCTATTGGCGACAAAGGGCACGGTTAAACGCCCTTATGTTAATGATCTTATCCATCAGTTTGCCACCCATTGTATAGTTGAACGATTAGGCTCCACTAAATTGGTTGAAATCGCGGAGCATAAAATCCAAGGGAAATCGGTTGATTTGATTGCATTGAAAAATGAATTAAGTCCCTGGGCATTAATAGAGAATTTAGATACGATTTGTTTAGGCTGTACCCATTTCCCTTTAATTAAAGATGAAATTCAAATTTGCTTACCTCAAGTGAAGAATTTTATGGATCCAGGATTTGCTATTGCCAAGCGGTTGCAGTTCTTACTTGATAAATTAGAAGTGCGGTCAAAATTAGAGATGAAAAATCAGGTTTTTTGTACGCAGGATGTAGAGAATAAACACCAATTAGAACAAGCGTTGGCTCTCTGGGGATTTGATGGAATTACCGTTTTAAAATGATTTTTTCTCATCATGTTGGTGAGTTTGTAAGCAAATAGCAAAAAAATTTACATTTTTTACAAAAAGATCTTGCAAAGGCATCTGAAATGCCTATAATACGCCCCACACAACGACGCGCTGTTGTGAAGCTTTAGTAAAACCAGTGCGTCGTTGTTTTTTGCTCTTTAACAATATATCAGACAATCTGTGTGGGCACTTGTTGATTGACTTGTTTTAAAAATATTTTTTAATTTTGAAGTCTTAATAGGTGCTAACTAGAAATTCATAATACTTTTTTAAGTAGTGACATTTTATGTCAGCAGTATTGAGCGATTGAACTTGAATTGAAGAGTTTGATCATGGCTCAGATTGAACGCTGGCGGCAGGCTTAACACATGCAAGTCGAACGGTAACATAAAGAAGCTTGCTTCTTTGATGACGAGTGGCGGACGGGTGAGTAATGCTTGGGAATCTAGCTTATGGAGGGGGATAACTACGGGAAACTGTAGCTAATACCGCGTAGTATCGAGAGATGAAAGTGTGGGACCTTCGGGCCACATGCCATAGGATGAGCCCAAGTGGGATTAGGTAGTTGGTGAGGTAAAGGCTCACCAAGCCGACGATCTCTAGCTGGTCTGAGAGGATGACCAGCCACACTGGGACTGAGACACGGCCCAGACTCCTACGGGAGGCAGCAGTGGGGAATATTGCGCAATGGGGGCAACCCTGACGCAGCCATGCCGCGTGAATGAAGAAGGCCTTCGGGTTGTAAAGTTCTTTCGGTAGCGAGGAAGGCATTTAGTTTAATAAACTAGGTGATTGACGTTAACTACAGAAGAAGCACCGGCTAACTCCGTGCCAGCAGCCGCGGTAATACGGAGGGTGCGAGCGTTAATCGGAATAACTGGGCGTAAAGGGCACGCAGGCGGTGACTTAAGTGAGGTGTGAAAGCCCCGGGCTTAACCTGGGAATTGCATTTCATACTGGGTCGCTAGAGTACTTTAGGGAGGGGTAGAATTCCACGTGTAGCGGTGAAATGCGTAGAGATGTGGAGGAATACCGAAGGCGAAGGCAGCCCCTTGGGAATGTACTGACGCTCATGTGCGAAAGCGTGGGGAGCAAACAGGATTAGATACCCTGGTAGTCCACGCTGTAAACGATGTCGATTTGGGGGTTGAGCTTTGAGCTTGGCGCCCGTAGCTAACGTGATAAATCGACCGCCTGGGGAGTACGGCCGCAAGGTTAAAACTCAAATGAATTGACGGGGGCCCGCACAAGCGGTGGAGCATGTGGTTTAATTCGATGCAACGCGAAGAACCTTACCTACTCTTGACATCCAGAGAACTTTCCAGAGATGGATTGGTGCCTTCGGGAACTCTGAGACAGGTGCTGCATGGCTGTCGTCAGCTCGTGTTGTGAAATGTTGGGTTAAGTCCCGCAACGAGCGCAACCCTTATCCTTTGTTGCCAGCGATTCGGTCGGGAACTCAAAGGAGACTGCCGGTGATAAACCGGAGGAAGGTGGGGATGACGTCAAGTCATCATGGCCCTTACGAGTAGGGCTACACACGTGCTACAATGGCGTATACAGAGGGAAGCGAGAGTGCGAGCTGGAGCGAATCTCACAAAGTACGTCTAAGTCCGGATTGGAGTCTGCAACTCGACTCCATGAAGTCGGAATCGCTAGTAATCGCAAATCAGAATGTTGCGGTGAATACGTTCCCGGGCCTTGTACACACCGCCCGTCACACCATGGGAGTGGGTTGTACCAGAAGTAGATAGCTTAACCTTCGGGGGGGCGTTTACCACGGTATGATTCATGACTGGGGTGAAGTCGTAACAAGGTAACCGTAGGGGAACCTGCGGTTGGATCACCTCCTTACCAAAAACGAGAGACAATAAGTGTCCACACAGATTGATTGATATATTGTAGAAAATGAATGAAGAGAGAAAAGTGCGTAAGCAAAATGTAAGATAGAGTATCTTTATTTGTTGTCCCCATCGTCTAGAGGCCTAGGACATCGCCCTTTCACGGCGGTAACCGGGGTTCGAATCCCCGTGGGGACGCCAAATAAAGATAACTTTATTATCTTCTGTTCTTTAACAACCAGGAAACAAGCTGAAAAACTGAAGAGACTTTCAAGTCCTTTTAAAGGATAAGAAAAAGTCTGAGTAAGAAAAAAATCTTGATTGAACAAAAGCAATCAAGTGTTTAGTTGAAAACACAACATCAAGAATTTTTGAGGTTGTATAGTTAAGTGACTAAGCGTACAAGGTGGATGCCTTGGCAATCAGAGGCGACGAAGGACGTGCTAATCTGCGAAAAGCTTGGATGAGTCGATAAGAGGCGTTTAATCCAAGATGTCCGAATGGGGAAACCCAGTAGATGAAGAATCTACTATCACTTACTGAATCCATAGGTAAGTGAGGCAAACCGGGAGAACTGAAACATCTAAGTACCCCGAGGAAAAGAAATCAACCGAGATTTCGTTAGTAGCGGCGAGCGAACGCGAAGGAGCCTGTTAGTGATAATGACAGAGACAGAGGAACAAGCTGGGAAGCTTGGCGATACAGGGTGATAGCCCCGTACTCGAAGTCCAGGTCATGGTACTAAGCTAACGACAAGTAGGGCGGGACACGTGATATCCTGTTTGAAGATGGGGGGACCATCCTCCAAGGCTAAATACTCCTGATTGACCGATAGTGAACCAGTACTGTGAAGGAAAGGCGAAAAGAACCCCGGTGAGGGGAGTGAAATAGAACCTGAAACCTTGTACGTACAAGCAGTGGGAGCCCTTTAAGGGTGACTGCGTACCTTTTGTATAATGGGTCAGCGACTTATATTTTGTAGCGAGGTTAACCGAATAGGGGAGCCGAAGGGAAACCGAGTCTTAACTGGGCGAATAGTTGCAAGGTATAGACCCGAAACCCGGTGATCTAGCCATGGGCAGGTTGAAGGTTGGGTAACACTAACTGGAGGACCGAACCGACTAATGTTGAAAAATTAGCGGATGACTTGTGGCTGGGGGTGAAAGGCCAATCAAACCGGGAGATAGCTGGTTCTCCCCGAAATCTATTTAGGTAGAGCCTTGAGCGGACACCTTCGGGGGTAGAGCACTGTTTCGGCTAGGGGTCCATCCCGGATTACCAACCCGATGCAAACTACGAATACCGAAGAGTGATACTCAGGAGACACACGGCGGGTGCTAACGTCCGTCGTGGAGAGGGAAACAACCCAGACCGCCAGCTAAGGTCCCAAAGTCTATATTAAGTGGGAAACGAAGTGGGAAGGCTTAGACAGCTAGGATGTTGGCTTAGAAGCAGCCATCATTTAAAGAAAGCGTAATAGCTCACTAGTCGAGTCGGCCTGCGCGGAAGATGTAACGGGGCTCAAATATAGCACCGAAGCTGCGGCATCAGACGAAAGTCTGTTGGGTAGGGGAGCGTTCTGTAAGCGGATGAAGATGGTTCGAGAGGGCTGTTGGACGTATCAGAAGTGCGAATGCTGACATAAGTAACGATAAAACGGGTGAAAAACCCGTTCGCCGGAAGACCAAGGGTTCCTGTCCAACGTTAATCGGGGCAGGGTGAGTCGGCCCCTAAGGCGAGGCTGAAAAGCGTAGTCGATGGGAAACGGGTTAATATTCCCGTACTTGGATAAACTGCGATGTGGGGACGGAGCAGGTTAGGTTATCGCACTGTTGGATATGTGCGTTTAAGTTGGTAGGTGAGAAGTTTAGGCAAATCCGGACTTCTATCACACCGAGAGATGATGACGAGGCTCTACGGAGCTGAAGTAACCGATACCACACTTCCAGGAAAAGCCACTAAGCTTCAGGTTTATCTAAACCGTACTGAAAACCGACACAGGTGGTCAGGTAGAGAATACTCAGGCGCTTGAGAGAACTCGGGTGAAGGAACTAGGCAAAATAGCACCGTAACTTCGGGAGAAGGTGCGCCGGCGTAGATTGTAGTCCCTAGCGGGCGAAGGTTGAACCGGTCGAAGATACCAGCTGGCTGCAACTGTTTATTAAAAACACAGCACTCTGCAAACACGAAAGTGGACGTATAGGGTGTGATGCCTGCCCGGTGCTGGAAGGTTAATTGATGGTGTAATCGAAAGAGAAGCTCCTGATCGAAGCCCCAGTAAACGGCGGCCGTAACTATAACGGTCCTAAGGTAGCGAAATTCCTTGTCGGGTAAGTTCCGACCTGCACGAATGGCATAATGATGGCCAGGCTGTCTCCACCCGAGACTCAGTGAAATTGAAATCGCCGTGAAGATGCGGTGTACCCGCGGCTAGACGGAAAGACCCCGTGAACCTTTACTATAGCTTGACACTGAACATTGAATTTTGATGTGTAGGATAGGTGGGAGACTTAGAAGTAGTCACGCCAGTGATTATGGAGTCGACCTTGAAATACCACCCTTTAACGTTTGATGTTCTAACGAAGATTACGAAACGTGGTCTCGGACAGTGTCTGGTGGGTAGTTTGACTGGGGCGGTCTCCTCCCAAAGAGTAACGGAGGAGCACGAAGGTTTGCTAATGACGGTCGGACATCGTCAGGTTAGTGCAATGGTATAAGCAAGCTTAACTGCGAGACAGACAAGTCGAGCAGGTACGAAAGTAGGTCATAGTGATCCGGTGGTTCTGAATGGAAGGGCCATCGCTCAACGGATAAAAGGTACTCCGGGGATAACAGGCTGATACCGCCCAAGAGTTCATATCGACGGCGGTGTTTGGCACCTCGATGTCGGCTCATCACATCCTGGGGCTGAAGTAGGTCCCAAGGGTATGGCTGTTCGCCATTTAAAGTGGTACGCGAGCTGGGTTTAGAACGTCGTGAGACAGTTCGGTCCCTATCTGCCGTGGGCGTTGGAGAATTGATTGGGGCTGCTCCTAGTACGAGAGGACCGGAGTGGACGCACCACTGGTGTTCCGGTTGTGTCGCCAGACGCATTGCCGGGTAGCTAAGTGCGGAAGAGATAAGTGCTGAAAGCATCTAAGCACGAAACTTGCCAAGAGATGAGTTCTCCCTGTTTTTAAGACAGTAAGGGTTGTTTAAGACTAAGACGTAGATAGGTCTGGTGTGTAAGCGGTGCGAGCCGTTGAGCTAACAGATACTAATTGCCCGAGAGGCTTAACTATACAACGCTCAAGGGTTTTGGGTGTTGTAAGACGAAACTCAGAGACGAAAGAGAAAGTTTTGAAGTTTAATCAGCTTGTTTGGTTGTGAGACACTAGAGATAGTGAGAGCAGAAAGAGATAGAAGAAGTTATTAAAGGAATAATCCTGGCGGCGATAGAGCGGTGGTCCCACCTGACCCCATACCGAACTCAGAAGTGAAACGCCGATGCGCCGATGGTAGTGTGGGGCTTCCCCATGTGAGAGTAGGACACCGCCAGGTAGTGAATGTGAACCCCGAGCTGAATGGCTTGGGGTTTTTGTTTTTAGATTTTTATTTTAATAAATAAAAAGTGCGGTAGAAAGTTAGACTGTTTTTACGTAGATAATATATAAAAAGGAGTTTATCCCCATTATCTGGGGATAGACTCCTTTAATCTTTTAAGAAAAGAGCTTATGCCAGAAAGAACAAACAAATTCTCTTTCTTCTATAAATTCCGAATCATCAACAATGACAGGCTTTCCTAATAAGTTTAGGTGATGGATTTTATTACGTAGTGTCACGTAGCAGGATTTGAGTTTTTCACACTCAGCTAGAGAAATAATGTGATATTCTGCCATTGAATCAAAGATGCGGACGTTATCAGACCATTTTGTTAATATTGGATTAGCTGGAGCATTCGCAAGCATCAGATACTGGGCGATAAATTCAATATCGGTAATGCCGCCACGATCGGTTTTGATATTAAAAAAGCCGTCTTTTGTATGAGATAAATGGTCGTACATTTTTTCACGCATTTCTCTTACTTCGATTTTTAGCTGATTAATATCTCTTTGAGCGGAAAGTACATTACAGCGAATTTTTTCAAATTCTGCTTTTAATTCTGTTTCACCAAAAATGGCACGACTGCGGACAAGTGCTTGCTTTTCCCAAGTCCATGCTTCATTGAGTTGATAGTTTTCAAATGCTTGAAGTGAACAGCCTAATAAACCTGCATCGCCTGAAGGTCGTAAGCGCATATCAACATCGTAAAGTACGCCTGCACTCGTATTCATGCTAAAAATACTGACAATTTTTTGAGCCAATCTTAAATAGAATTGATTGCTATCAATGGATTTTCTCCCTCCAATAGTTTGGCCTTCAACCGCTTGATATAAAAAGACTAAATCCAAGTCAGATTTATAACCGAGTTCAATTCCGCCTAATTTGCCGTAGCCAATAACTAAAAAGCCTTTTTCAGTTTTATCTACAAGATGTTCGGGAACCCCAAAGCGTTGACTGACTTGTTGCCAGGCAAAATTGACAACGGCATCAATAATTGCTTCAGCCAGATAAGTGAGATGATCGCTTACTTTCATAACAGGCAATACGCCGAGAATATCAGCGGCTGCAACACGTAATAAAATAGACTGCTTGAATTGGCGTAAACCGTCAATGAATTGCTCTTCATCGTCTTGCGGTAATCGCAGCATATATTGCTTTAATTCGTCAGAATACTGTGTGAATGGCAATGGATTACGTAGCGCTTCAGTATTTAATAATTCATCGAGTAGAATAGGGTGACGAGCGACTTGTTCGGCAATCATTTGTGATTGCGCACATAGTTCAATAAGCTGCTCAATGGCTTGAGGATTTTCTAAGAGCAATTCCAAATAAGTCGTTCTACTCGCAATTTTATCGACAATATTGAGGATGCGTGGCAATAAAGTGCGGTAATCTTTTTGTTCAAATATTTGGGTGAAGATATTTGGCAATAAGTGAGCTAAAACTTCTCGACCTCGAGAGCCAATAACCCGGCGAGCAAGCCCCTCTTTGAATTGAATAAGTTTATCTAAGATATCGGAAATCGCATCCTCATCAATGTTGTTATCAACCAACATTTGTTCAATATCATTGAGGTCACTTTCTAAAAAATCAATCCACTGATTATTGCCATCGCTACGTTCATCTTTTTCTTCACCAATTAATACATCAAAAACCGACCGCACTTTTTGTTGGTGTGCCTGTAATGTTTGATAGAAATCATCCCAGTTTTCAATTAGATAAGATTTTATCGTAGGCTGATTGTTCTCATCTAAATAAGTGTATTCTTGACAAGCAACTATTAATCTAAGACGATTTTCTTCATCTGTTGGCAGTAGTTGAGTTTGTTGATCATCAATGGCTTGTAGCACATTTTCAGTGCGACGAAGGAAGATATAAGCCTCTCTTAATTCATAATATTGTTGAGGCGTAATTAAACCAAGATCTTGTATTTCAGGAAGAAGTTTAAGCAATTCATGTTGTTGAAGTTTGATCTCACGTCCACCACGAATCAGTTGAAAAACTTGCACAATAAATTCGATTTCTCTAATCCCGCCAGCACCTAACTTAATATTGTCTTTTAAGCCACGACGACGCACTTCACGCTCAATTTTACCTTTCATTTCACGTAAAGCTTGAATCACACTAAAATCAATATAGCGTCGATACACAAAGGGGCGAAGTAATTGTTGTAAGGTTTTTACATTGGGATCTTGCTCGTCGGCGCCTAAAATACGCCCTTTTATCATGGCATAGCGTTCCCAGTCTCGCCCTTGATCTTGGTAATATTGCTCCATCGCAGAAAAACTTAAGGCAAGTGCACCGCTGTCGCCAAAAGGGCGAAGGCGCATATCTGTACGATAGACAAAACCATCTGGCGTAAATTGATCTAATGCATTAATCAGACGTTGTCCTAAACGCGTAAAAAATTTGGCGTTATCAACGGCTCGTCTTGCCCCAACAGTTTCGCCTTGTGAAGGATAGGTAAAAATTAAATCAATATCAGAGGAGAAATTTAGCTCAAAACCACCTAATTTTCCCATGCCAAGAATATAGAGTTGCTGTGGGTTGCCATTTTCATCGCAAGGTGTGCCCATTTCTTCACAAGCTTGTTTGTACAGCCAATCTCTCGCACCAATGATAAGACTTTCAGCAAGTTGAGAAAGACGAATAAAAATTTCTTCTACGGTGGCAAGATTCAAGCTTTGACAGAAACTAAGTTTTGCCATTTCTTGATTACGAAAATCTCGTAGCGTTTTGTAAAGCGGTTCTTCGTTTTGGATAGTGGAGAGTTGGTCAGCTAAACGGCTAGCATAATGTTGACAATCTGAAAATTGAGGAGGTGTTTGCCAACATTGGGCTAAAAAATGCGGGTGTTTTTTTAAGACTTTTTCCAAGAAATCAGACAGACTGATGGCATAGTTTATTTGTCCGATTGGTGTCGTGAGATCTGTCGCGTCCCGCTCGATTTGTTGGGTTATTTCATCAAGATTCATTTCAGGGAAATGTTGGCAAAGCACTTCGCCAAGTTGAATGAGTTTTTCAGTCGAAAGCGGAAGTGAAAGCGCCATAATTTACCCCTTAAAATGTTCGTCAATCTTGCGTAGTACGATTTCTTTGGCTTGTTGCGGTTGCAGACTATCTAGCCAATTTAATGGTGTTTTCCAGCCGCGTAGCCAGGTTATTTGTCGTTTGGCTAATTGTCGAGTTGCACAAATGCCACGGAAGATCATTTCTTCATGATCATAGTCACCACGTAAATATTCCCACATTTGGCGATAGCCCACACAGCGGATAGAAGGCAAATCAGGATGGAGATCTTCTCGTTGGTAGAGTTTTTCCACTTCTTCTTGGAAACCTAATTCGATCATTTTATGGAAACGTTGTTCGATACGTTGATGTAATACCGCACGATCTTCTGGTGCAATAGCGAATTGCAAAAATTGATAAGGCAATTCTTCGCCTTTTTGTTCGGTTAATTCCGTTAATGATTTGCCCGTTAAATAGAATACTTCTAATGCACGATTAATGCGTTGTGAATCATTTGGATTGATACGCTCAGCAGAAATAGGATCAATTTTTTGTAATTCTTGATGAAGTACTGGCCAGCCAAATTTTTGCGCTTTTTCTTCAATTTCTAAGCGTAAATTTTCATCAGCTGATGGAAGAGGAGAAAGTCCTTCAATCAATGCTTTGTAATACAACATCGTGCCGCCAACCAAAAGTGGAATTTTGCCTTGCGCGGTAATATCAGCCATTTCTCTGAGCGCATCGTCACGAAAATTCATCGCAGAATAACTTTCAGCGGGATCTAAAATATCGATTAAGCGGTGAGGAGCAAGAGCAAGTTCTTCTTTAGAAGGCTTTGCCGTACCAATATCCATGCCTTTATAAATTAATGCAGAATCGACACTGATCACTTCAACTGGCAGGCTTTGACGTAATTGAATAGCAAGATCTGTTTTTCCTGAGGCCGTCGGTCCCATTAGAAAAAGTGCGGTTGGTTTGGAGTCAGTTTTTTGTGTCATATTACAAATCGCTTAAAAAAGGCTGCCAGTTAATCGGTTTCAGTAATGTATTAAATTTTTCTTGATGAGTTTTATTCAGTAAGCGTTCCGTTTCGCTTAATAAGCTGACTGCATCCGCTAACACCTCAATCGGTTTCATCTCTAGCGTCCGACAAAGTGCAGTCAGAAAATCAGGCATATTTTCTACATGTTCAGCAAGTAGGCTCACCACACATTTTTGTAAATTTTGTGTACGTAAAACCGTAGGCACTTTGTTTAGAGTGAGACGTAGCTGGGCTTTATTTTCAATAAATTCAAAACCACTTTGCTGAAAAAAGGCTTTTTGTTTTTGCCATTGTTCAAATTGTTTTTCATCTAAGCGGAAAATAATCGGAATGAGCAACGGCTGTTGTGAAATTTCACCTTGTTGTAAGGTTAATTCATAATTTAAGGTCTGCAATTTAGCTAATGACATCAAATAAAACTGCTGATTTTGTTGTAAAAGCAACGCTTTATTTTCAATTAATGCTAATGCACGTAAATAACCCGTTTCACTTGTCTGTGGGTGTTGTTCAACGACAGGTGTTGTTAAAACTTGAGAATCTTCTGTTGAACGTACTAATTCACCATATAAGCGTTGTTCCGTCTTTGTAGGTTGTTCGCGATAACTATATGACGGAAGGTACTCATTACGGTTTGAAAAGTGCGGTCGATTTTCTGATTGTTTTTCGCGAGGCTGATGATAATTCGAAGCGAAAATATTGTGTCCTGCCGCTGCACGATTCGGTTTTGTTTCATAGTGCGTTTGATACGAAGCCGAAGGCTCTCTTGCCTCATTTATCGCTGGCGCTAAATCCAATGCAGCTTGAGGAATGGCATTGAGCGCATTTGTTACGCCTTGGCAGATAAAGTCATGAATTAATCGAGCTTGATGGAAACGCACCTCGTGTTTTGTTGGATGCACGTTGACATCGACATCATGTGGATTGAGATCGATAAATAGTACAAATGCAGGGTATTGCTCAGTATGTAAATACTCCGTATAAGCTTGACGAATTGCATGGGTGATCACTTTATCGCGCACCATTCGTCCATTGATATAGCAATAGCTCAAATCATTTTGAGAACGGGTAAATTCAGGTGTCGCCACCCAGCCAGAAAGATGTAAATCATCATGTTTCCAGTCAATGCGTAAGGCATGTTGAACAAAATCATCGCCACAAATAGCGGCAACACGTTTTAGTTGTTGTTCTTCATTCGTCGCAGGGCGGTATTGTCGAACAATTTTGCCATTATGTGTGAGCGTAAAAGCGATATTAAATTTTGCTAAAGCAATTCGGCGAATGACTTCATCAATATGAGCAAATTCTGTTTTATCGGTACGTAAGAATTTACGACGAGCAGGCGTGTTAAAAAAGAGATTCGCCACTTCAACTGTGGTGCCGACTGGATGGGAGGCGGGTTTGATTGTGGTTTCCATCTCTCGCCCTTGTGCATAGACTTGCCACGCTTCATTTTGCTCCACTGTGCGAGAGGTAAGTGTGAGACGAGAAACCGAGCTGATACTGGCAAGGGCTTCACCGCGGAAACCTAAACTTAAAATGGCTTCTAGATCATCAAGATCGGCAATTTTACTGGTTGCGTGTCGAGCCAGCGCAAGGCTTAATTCTTCTTTAGGGATACCGCTGCCATTATCTCGAATACGAATCAGACTGGCACCGCCGTTTTCAATATCAATATGAATTTTATTGGCACCGGCATCAAGGCTGTTTTCCACCAATTCTTTCACCACAGAAGCAGGGCGTTCGACCACTTCACCGGCGGCAATCTGATTAGCCAGCTGTGGAGAAAGAATTTTGATTGCCATAGGATTCCTTATTTTTCTTTAAGTTTGATTTTTTGCCCAGTCACGACTTTGCCGTTTTTCAATGTTGGGTTCAGTTTTAAAAGATGATTAACCGGTACATTGTATTCACGAGAGATAGCATAGATAGTTTGATCGGCTTTCACAGTATGGTAAAGCGGGGTTTCTTTCTTGCCATCATCTTTCTTCTCATTTCCTTTTGAAGAAGTATCTTTTTTATCGTTACCTTTTTTCTCCGGCTCTTTTTTATTCTCAGCTTTTTCTTGTTTTTGATCTTTTTTAGAAACCGCTTTTTCAGCTTCAACAATTTTGCTGTTTTTTCCTTTATTATCGGCTTTGGCTTTATCATCTGCTTTAGGTTTTTCTTCTACCTTTTTACCTTTGCCGTTATCAGGAATTTTAATGGTTTCATTCAGCCAAAGTTCTTTACGTTTTAGTTTATTTAATTCAATAATTTCACTGACTTTTACATCATATTTGTTCGCCAGGCTACCTATGCTTTCACCTGGTTTCACTTTATGACGTACGCCGCTGTCTTTGACATCGGAAGTGCGGTCTGATTTTTCAGTGTTTTTCTCTTCTTGTTTAGTTGGCTCTTCCGCTTTTTTGCCTTTGCCATTATCAGGAATCTTAATGGTTTCATTTAACCAAAGTTCTTTGCGTTTCAGTTTATTTAACTCAATGATTTCGCTGACTTTGACATCATATTTATTAGCCAGGCTACCAATGCTTTCACCGGATTTCACTTTATGGCGAATACCGCTGTCTTTGACATCTGAAGTGCGGTCAGATTTTTCATTGTTTTTATCGTTTGATTTTGTAGATTTGCTGTCTTGCTCATCACTAGGTGGAACGGCAATCGCTTTTAAATTACCATTACGATAAGCAACCAAACCTTCATAAATCATATAAGCAATACGACGACGATAAGCAATGGTATTCAGTTTTTGTTCTTCTTCCATATTGGAAAGGAAACCTGTTTCCACCAGAACAGAAGGAATATCGGGTGAACGCAATACGCCAAGGCTCGCATGTTGTGGCGTGCTGCGACTTAAGGAGGTTACGCGAGCAAAGCGACGTAAAATGCTGTTACCAAGTTCGTAGCCTGTACGTTGGCTGTGACCAAATTGTAGGTCGAGTACAGTTTGATCTAAATATTTGTCATTGTTATTGGAAAGTACTTTTCCTGCGCCACCTAAAAGCTCAGAGCGTTTTTCATCATCTTCTAACCATTGACCCATTTCATCGTTGGCACGGCGATTGGATAGCACCCAAACAGATGCGCCACGTTGGTCTGCATTGAGAGAGGAGTCAGCATGGATAGACACAAGGAAATTTGCTTTATATTTACGTGCGATTTCAGAACGTTCTGGCACGGAAATGTAGTAATCGCTACTGCGTGTTAAAACACCTTTGAAATTAGGATCTTTATCTAATAAGGCTTTTAATTCTCGCGCGATAGAAAGGGTGACATTTTTTTCATAAATGCCTAAATTTTTTCCGATAGCACCGGGATCTTTACCGCCATGACCAGGATCAATGGCAATTGTCCATTGTGGCGCGGCAAATACGGTAGTAGAAATTAGAGAAAATATTCCAAAAAGAAACGAAAATTTTGCTTTCATGTAAATCAATTTTATAGTTGTGTCAAAATATGCTCGCCCACTGAGTTTTGAGCAATTAGCGTAATGTTGCGAGCATCGTCGTAATAATCAATATTCACCAATAAATCAGCTTCAGGCAAGATGCCCTCACCTTTTTCTGCCCATTCGATTAAGCAGATACAATTTTGGCTGAAATAATCACGAATGCCCATAAATTCCAATTCTTCAGGATCGGCAAGACGATATAAATCAAAGTGATAAATCATTTTTCCTGCAATGTTATACTCTTCCACTAAGGTATAAGTAGGACTTTTGACATTGCCTTGGTAGCCTAAACCTTGCACCATTCCACGAGTCAGGGTGGTTTTTCCCGCACCAAGATCGCCATTAAAATAAAGCACAATAGCGTTATCTTTCGGTTGTTTTACAAGCACTTCTGCGAGTTTTTTACCAAAACGGAGCATTGTGCCTTCATCAGGAATGTATTGGGTTAATTCGGTCATTCTTAGAGTGATTTTTTAGGTTAAAGTTTCTGGGGGATTTTATCGTATTTTGAAGGGAATATGTAGGGAAAATACAATAAAAAAATCCGCTGCTTTTCAGCAACGGATTGAGAATTTGGAGCGGGAAACGAGGCTCGAACTCGCGACCCCGACCTTGGCAAGGTCGTGCTCTACCAACTGAGCTATTCCCGCAGGGTATTCATGTGAAAATTTGGAGCGGGAAACGAGGCTCGAACTCGCGACCCCGACCTTGGCAAGGTCGTGCTCTACCAACTGAGCTATTCCCGCATTTCACATTGGTGAATGAGGCAACATTATACGAAAAAATTTATTCAACGCAAGCGTAGATTTTGCAAATGATTGAGTTTGCCTAAGTTTTCATCAACCCAGATTGATAAAGTGCTCACGGTAGTAAGCTAACTCTTTAATTGATTCACGAATATCATCAAGGGCTAAATGAGTATTGCCTTTTTTAAATCCTTCTAAAATCTCTGGTTTCCAGCGAGAAGCCAATTCTTTTAATGTGCTGACATCCACATGACGATAATGGAAATAATCCGCTAAATCAGGCATATATTTATAAAGAAAGCGTTTATCTTGTGCGATGCTGTTGCCACAAATCGGTGAAGTACCTTTCGGTACCCATCGTTTTAAAAAATCTAATGTTTGTAATTCAGCTGCACGTTCGGTGAGTTTGCTCGCTTTGACACGGTCAACTAAGCCATTTGCTGTATGGGTTTTTACACACCATTCCGACATTTTGTTTAATAATTCATCACTTTGATGCACCGCAATCACAGGTCCTTCCGCTAAAATATTGAGATCTTTATCTGTCACGATGGTTGCGATTTCAATAATTCGTTCTTTTTCAGGATCTAATCCTGTCATTTCTAAATCGATCCAAATCAGATTTTGTTTATCTAATTGCATAATATAAGGTATCCTATGAACATTTTTTAATCCCGTTTATTTTAACGAAAAACATCGGAAAAAACGACCGCACTTTATGAGCAAACGTAAACTAACGCAAAATCAAACTCGTCGAATTCAATCAAATAACGCGAAAGCCTTGCATCGCCACAAGAAGAAAGAAGTGGAATGGCAAGATGATATGCTAGGTGAAAGCCAAGATGGGGTAGTCGTTACGCGTTATTCAGTTCATGCTGATGTGGAAAATGCACAAGGCGAGATTTTCCGTTGTAATTTACGTCGTACACTTTCTAGTCTCGTGGTTGGAGACAAAGTAATTTGGCGACAAGGCAATGAGCAGCTCCAAGGGGTGAGTGGCGTGATTGAAGCTATTCATCCAAGACAAAATGAAATTGCTCGCCCAGATTATTATGATGGGTTGAAACCCATCGCGGCGAATATCGATCGTATTATTATTGTTTCTGCGGTGGTACCTGTACTTTCACTCAATATTATTGATCGTTATCTAGTGGTGTGTGAAAATGCGGGGATTGAACCTGTCATTGTGGTGAATAAAGGCGATTTACTGGATGCTGAGCAAGAGCAGGAAGTGGAAAGCCAGTTACAGATTTACCGTGATATTGGTTATCAGACCATCATCATTTCTGCTGAAACCGGAAAAAATATGGAAAAATTGACCGCACTTTTAAGTGATGGCACATCCATTTTTGTCGGGCAGTCAGGGGTAGGGAAATCCAGTTTAATTAACCATATTTTACCAACGGTCAATGCGCAAGTCGGTGGCATCAGTGAAACCTCAGGCTTGGGACAACATACCACAACTTCTTCTCGTTTATATCATTTGCCACAAGGCGGCAATTTGATTGATTCACCAGGTATTCGTGAGTTTGGTTTATGGCATTTGGAGCCAGAGCAGATCACCAAAGGCTATCGTGAATTTCAATATGTCTTAGGCACGTGTAAGTTCCGTGATTGTAAACATTTGAATGATCCAGGCTGTGCCTTACGTGAAGCGGTAGAAGCAGGTCGGATTTCACCGATACGTTATGAGAATTATCATCGCTTAATTGAAAGTTTAAGTGAGACAAAATCACAACGTCATTTTTCTGTGTAGTAGACAATTTACTGTAAATTAGGTATAAATTACGCCGAATTTCGTGATGTAGCTCAAGTTTTTTTGTGTTTAACCTTGATTATTGGGCATTTAATAGAGATACTACAGCGGATTTATAGACTAAATTTTACAATTACTATAGAGGTAACATTATGTTCTCAAAAGATGTAGAAATTACAGCTCCTAATGGTTTACACACCCGTCCAGCGGCGCAATTTGTGAAAGAAGCGAAAGCATTTGCTTCTGATGTAACAGTGACTTCTGGTGGTAAAAGTGCAAGTGCGAAAAGCCTATTTAAGCTACAAACCTTAGGCTTAACGCAAGGAACTGTAATCACCATCTCGGCGGAAGGTGAAGACGAACAACAAGCCGTTGAACATTTAGTCGCATTAATTCCTACTTTAGAATAATTTACGATTAGCCATAGGATTTCTATTCTATGGCTATTGTTTATCTAACCTTTAATAAATTATCTCGGAAGGTAAAAGTATGATTACAGGTATTCCAGCGTCACCAGGTATTGTTTTTGGTAAAGCCTTAGTATTAAAAGAAGAAAAAATTGTTCTTGATACGCAAAAAATTTCAGAAGATCAAGTTGAGGCAGAAGTTGCCCGTTTTTATGCAGGCCGTGAAGCGGCCGTTGAGCAACTTAATTCTATTCATCAACGTGCATTAAAATCCTTAGGTGAAGAAAAAGCGGCTATCTTTGAAGGCCATTTAATGATCCTTGAAGATGAAGAGTTAGAAGAGGAAATTATTGATTATCTTCGTTCAAACAAAGTGAATGCGAGTGTGGCAGCAAGTAAAATCATCGATCAACAAGTTGAAATGTTGTTTGAAATTGATGATGAATACTTAAAAGAACGTGCAGGTGATATTCGCGATATCGGTAATCGTTTAATCAAAAATATTTTAGGTATGCACATCGTAGATCTTGGTGATATTACCGAAGAGTCTATCCTTGTGGCTTACGATTTAACCCCATCAGAAACTGCTCAATTAAACTTAGAAAAAGTATTAGGTTTTATCACGGATATTGGTGGTAGAACATCACACACCTCTATTATGGCTCGTTCACTTGAATTGCCAGCCATTGTAGGGACAAATGATGTCACTGCACGAGTGAATACAGGTGATTATCTTATTTTGGATGCGGTAAACAACCGTGTTTACGTGAATCCGACCCAAGCTGAAATTGATGAATTAAAAACATTAGAAGCAAAACTCGCTGAAGAAAAAGCAGAGTTAGCAAAATTAAAAGATTTACCAGCGGTGACCCTTGATGGTCACAAAGTCGATGTGGTAGCCAATATTGGTACGATTCGTGATTGCGAAGGCGCACACCGTAATGGTGCAGAAGGGGTGGGGTTATACCGTACTGAATTTCTCTTTATGGATCGTGATCAATTACCAAGCGAAGAAGAGCAATTCATTGCTTATAAAGAAGTGGTTGAAGCAATGGAAGGGCGTCTAGTGGTATTACGTACCATGGATATCGGTGGTGACAAAGAGCTTCCATATTTAAATTTACCAAAAGAAATGAACCCATTCTTAGGATGGCGTGCGGTGCGTATCGCCCTTGATCGTCGTGAGATTTTACACGCACAATTAAGAGCGGTATTACGTGCGTCTGCATTTGGTAAACTTGCCGTGATGTTCCCGATGATTATTTCGGTAGAAGAAATTCGTGAATTAAAATCAGTGCTTGAAACCTTAAAAGCAGAATTGCGCGCAGAAGGTAAAGCTTTTGATGAAAATATTCAAGTGGGTGTCATGGTTGAAACACCATCTGCAGCGGTGAATGCGAAATTCTTAGCGAAAGAAGTAGATTTCTTTAGTATTGGTACAAACGATTTAACGCAATATACTCTAGCTGTTGACCGTGGTAATGAATTAATTTCTCACTTATACAATCCAATGTCTCCTTCAGTATTAGGCTTGATCAAACAAGTGATTGATGCTTCTCATGCAGAAGGCAAATGGACAGGTATGTGTGGTGAGTTAGCCGGTGATGAACGAGCAACCTTATTGTTACTCGGTATGGGCTTAGATGAATTTAGTATGAGTGCAATTTCTGTGCCACGTATTAAAAAATTAATTCGTCATGTGAATTATCAAGAGGTGAAAGCCTTAGCTGATGAAGCATTACAAAAACCAACCTCTGCTGAAATTGAGCAATTAATTCAAGCTTTTTTAGCAGAAAAATCGTTAAACTAGATACAAAAACAGAGTTTTACGTTAAAATACTAGCCATCTTTAATAGATAGGAGATTAAAATGGGCTTATTTGACAAATTATTTGGTTCAAAAGAAAACAAAACAGTGGAAGTCGAAATTTATGCGCCACTTTCTGGTGAGATTATGAATATCGAAGATGTACCAGATGTTGTTTTCTCTGAAAAAATCGTAGGTGATGGTATCGCGATTCGCCCAACAGGTAACAAAATTGTGGCGCCTGTTGATGGTGTAATTGGTAAAATCTTTGAAACCAACCATGCATTTTCAATGGAATCAAAAGAGGGTGTTGAATTATTCGTTCACTTCGGTATTGATACCGTTGAATTGAAAGGTGAAGGATTCACTCGCATCGCACACGAAGGTCAAAGCGTAAAACGCGGCGATACAGTAATCGAATTTGATTTAGCAACATTAGAATCAAAAGCAAAATCAGTTTTAACACCAGTGGTTATCTCTAACATGGATGAAATTTCATCTATCGAGAAAAAATCAGGTGAAGTGATTGCTGGAGAATCGGTTGTTTTAAGTTTAACAAAATAAGATTTATAGACTAAAAGATCCGCTTTAAATAAGCGGATTTTTTTATCCTTATTCTTTTTTAAAGAAGGTAAAGATGATTTATCGATTAACTGGCCAAGTACAGCATTATGCATGGGGCGGAAAAAACTATATTGCATCATTGATTGGATTACATTCAGCGAAAGATCAACCTTGTGCAGAGTGGTGGTTAGGAGCTCATCCATCAGCACCTTCTGAAATTGAGGATGTAACAGGTAAGCAATCCCTTATTGAATTTTTATTGCAAAATCCGACCGCACTTGGACAGGCGAGCCGTCAGCAATTTGGTGATGAACTGCCTTATTTATTAAAGATTTTAGATGTTGAAAAGCCATTGTCGATTCAATTGCACCCGACTAAGTCTCAAGCTGAAAAGGGCTTTGAGGCTGAAAATGCAAAAGGCGTGGCATTAACAGACAGCACGCGGACTTATAAAGATAGAAATCATAAACCAGAAATGATGATTGCCTTATCTGATTTCTGGCTTTTACATGGTTTTAAAACAAAAGCTCAAATCCTTGCCACATTAAGTGCACGCCCCTCTTTGCAACCTTTGACTGAAAAACTTGGCACACAAAGCCTTGCTGAATTTTATGCAGATGTTATGTTGGCGGATCAATCAACGCTCGCAAATTGGCTATTACCTATTATTGAAGCTAACCAACAGCCTTATAGAAATGGCGAGTTGGCGCTAGATAACCCGGATTATTGGGTGCTTTATACCATGGAAGCCATGGCGATTTCGCCTGAAAAATTAGATGCCGGCCTTGTGTGTTTTTATCTCTTTAATATCGTGTATTTGAAAGAAGGAGAGGGCATTTTCCAAGATGCGGGTATTCCTCATGCTTACCTTCGCGGACAAAACGTGGAGTTAATGGCATGTTCTGACAATGTGATTCGTGGTGGCTTAACACCAAAATATGTCGATATTGTCGAATTATTAAAAATTGTGGATTGTCGCGAAGTAACACCTCAAATTATTTCAGCGGCACATCAAAATCAGTCAGAATTTACTTATAAAACGCCAGTAAAAGATTTTGCTTTAGCTCAAATTCGTGTTGAACCACAACAACATACTGAATTAAATCTTCAAAGTGCAGGTATTTTATTGGTGATGCAAGGCGAGCTAAAAATACAAGAAAAATTAACCGCACTTACCTTGAAACAAGGTGAGTCAGCATTCATTACAGCGGATTCTAATGTTGAAATAATGAGTGAAAAAGGCGGTTATGCTTTCTTGGCAAAATTGCCATAAAAATTAATGTGATAAGTATCACAATTTGTAAACTTATCGCTAGATTAGCCGAAGATTTTAGGTATAGTGGCGCCATTCAGGCGCCCTTTTTTTATGTGTCTAAATTGCATTGGGAGTTTTTATGTTGTTGCCTCGCTATTTTGAAGATCCGCAAACCTTGCACGTGAATACCACACCACATCATGCTTATTTTATTCCTTTTTCTTCAATAGAAAGTGCGGTCAAAAAGACACGAGAATTTTCCCCTTACTTTACCTTACTAAATGGTGAATGGGATTTTGCTTATTTTGAAAGCTATACTCACTTACCTCAAGATTTTCTTCGTTTTTCCTTTACAGATAAAATCCCCGTTCCATCCAACTGGCAAAATTATGGTTACGATAATCATCAATATACTAATGTAAATTATCCATTCCCTTTTGATCCGCCTTATGTGCCCATTGAAAATCCTTGTGGTTTGTATCATCGAGTTTTTAATGTCGAAATCAATGCCGAAAAACAGTATCTCTTAAATTTTGAAGGGGTAGACAGCTGCTTATTTGTCTATGTGAATCAACAATTTGTAGGCTACAGCCAAATTAGTCATTGCACGAGTGAATTTGATATTACTGACTTTTTGCAACAAGGGAAAAATCACTTACATGTTCTTGTGTTGAAATGGTGTGATGGCAGTTATTTGGAAGATCAAGATAAATTCCGAATGTCCGGTATTTTTCGAGATGTTTATCTGTTAGAGCGAGAAAGAAATTACTTACAAGATTTCTTCATTCAAACACAATTTAATCAATCCTTTACCAAGGCTCAATTGCATGTAGCTTGTCAGTTTGCAGAACGCGAACAACCCATTTCTTGGCAATTATTTGATCCTCAAGGCAAATTGATAATTGAACAAAAAGGGCATGCATTTCATGCTGAAATTGAAAATGCACAATTATGGCATGCAGAGAACCCTCGCTTATACACGTTGATTTTGCAATATGGATCAGAAGTGATTTGCCAAAAAGTCGGCTTGCGTCATATCGAAGTGAAGAATGGTGTCATGTTATTTAATGGGCAAGCGATTAAGTTTAAAGGCGTTAATCGTCACGATAGCGATCCGAAAACCGGTTATGTCATTAGTCGAGAACAAGCGTTGCAAGATTTACGCTTAATGAAACAGCATAATTTTAATGCTATTCGCACAGCGCATTATCCTAATGCACCTTGGTTTACTGAATTATGCGATGAATATGGTTTTTATGTGATTGCGGAAAGTGATATTGAATCACACGGCACGAATGCAGTTTATGTAGAGTCGCCAGAAACAAGCATTTTGTTAGGGGTAAAAACAGAGATTGATCATGACGCAATTCGTCAAAAAACAATCGACAATTATTGCTATATGGCTCGAAGCCCTGAATTTAATCAAGCCATTTTAGACCGCACTTATGCCAATGTTGAGCGAGATAAAAATCGTCCTTCAGTTGTGATTTGGTCATTAGGAAATGAAAGTGGTTATGGTGAGAATTTTGAGCAAGCAGCTGCATGGATGAAACAGCGCAATCCAAGTCGCTTAGTGCATTATGAAAATGCGATCTTTCAACATTCAGCACATCAAAATGACACATCCAATTTAGATTTTCATAGCGAAATGTACACCAGTACGGAAGAATTAGATGCTTATTTTTCTGGTACCAAAAATCAAAAGCCGTATCTTTTCTGCGAATATTTGCATGCGATGGGGAATTCTTGCGGAGACACGGAAGATTATTTTCAAGCCATGGAACGACATGCAGGCGCTTGTGGTGGCTTTGTGTGGGAGTGGTGTAATCATTCCCCTTATTTACCAAACTCAAGTAAGATGGGCTATGGCGGTGATTTTAATGACACACCGAATGACGGTAATTTTTGTGCTGATGGATTAGTGACGGCAGACCGCCAAATTCAAAGCAATGTGTTGGAATACAAAAATGTGTATCGTCCACTTCGCGCTACCTTAAAAAATGGTCATATTGAACTCAAAAATTATTTGGATTTTACGGATGCGGCAGAGGCTATTTCGATTCATTATCAAATCACCGAAGATTTTGCTGTTATACAAGAAGGCCAAATAGATAATTTAAACATTTCGCCAAAATCAACCGCACTTTTGCCTTTACCATTACCAGCAAATAACGGTTCATTACAAATTTTAACATTGACCTATTATCAAAAAATAGAAGCTGGTTTAATTCCTCAAGGGTATAGTTTGGGATTTGATCAGATTATTTTGTCGGAGCAACCACATTTATTCGCTGATGAGCTTAAATCCAATCACCAACCGATTTCTGTTTCAGAACATGCCAATTTAATTTCAGTTAAAGCGGCAGATATTGAATACCAGTTTGATCAATATAAAGGCACTATTCAACAAATTACTAAAGATGGCAAGCCTTGGTTGAATCAACCTACTGATTTCAATATTTGGCGAGCGCCTTTAGATAATGATAGTTTAATGAAAGCACATTGGCTTGCTGCAGGTTACGATCGTGCGACGAGTCGAGTCTATGATTACCGTTTAATCGAGCAGGAAAGTGCGGTTGAAATTAGCTTTAAATTGGGGCTGGTTGCCGTATCAAAAGCGCGAATTTTGACATTGAATGTGGTGTATCGTATTGAACAAAATGGGTTGCTTCAGATTAATATTCATGCTGAAAAACAACCGCACTTGCCATTCTTACCTCGCTTTGGTTTGCGTTTTTTCCTCAATCAAGGATTTAACCAAGTGGAGTATGTGGGCTATGGCCCAACGGAAAGTTATCTGGATAAACATTACGCCACGGCTTTGGGACATTATAAGACAACGCCAGAAAGCAATCATGTACCTTATTTAAAACCACAAGAAAATGGCAGTCATTATGGTTGTCGTGAAGTGAAGGTGGCGAATTCGGCTGATTACTTTACCGTGCAAAGTGATATGCCTTTTAGTATGAATGTTTCCCCTTATTCTCAAGAAGAATTGGGCAGTAAAAAGCACCAATATGATTTGGAAAAAAGTGGCAGTACGATCTTGTGTGTAGATTACAAAATGAGTGGGGTTGGCTCCAATTCTTGTGGACCCGTGTTAAAGGAACAATATCGTTTGAATGAGACGGAGTGGGATTGGTCGATCTCGTTACAAATTAACTAAGATGAAATAAAAAAGTGCGGTTAAAATTAACCGCACTTTTATGTTCTTAGCAAAAATTAAGCAACAACGTTAAATTGTTCTTTCATTAATGCTTCGAAGTCAGTGCAACCGCCGATTGGTTTTTCATCAATAAAGATTTGTGGTACAGTTTCCACTTCTTTACCGACAGATTTTGATAAATCTGCTTTAGAAATGCCTTCAGCGATAATATCTACATAGCGATAATCGAAATCCGCTACTTCACCTTTTAATTTTTCAGCAAGGTTTTTTGCACGTACACAATAAGGGCAGCCAGGACGACCAAAAATAACTACGAACATAAAATTTTCCTTTTATTTAAACAAAACTCCTAATGATTTTACTCTATTTCCACAAAAGCAGAAATCATTTTTCAGGATTATTGTGATTGGTGTAATATATCAACTCCTCTTTTCCTAAGGATATAACTGAATGAAATTATTGATGCTTTGCCGTGAGCCTCGCCTTTATAGCTGCCAGCGTTTAAAAGAAGCAGCGGAAAGTTGCGGGCATCAAATGGATATTTTGGATCCTAATCGTTGCATTTTAAAACTCTACAAAAATCAACCGCACTTTTCTTTGTATTATCAACAAAATGTAGAAAGTGAACCTTATTTATTGTCTGATTATGATGCAGTGTTGCCTCGCTTTGGGACGACAAGTACCCAAATGGGCTGTGCGGTATTGCGTCATTTCCAAGGAAAAGGTGTCTATTGCCTTAACAAAGAACAAGCGTTTTTAGCTGCTCGCGATAAATGGCGAAGTTTGCAGATGTTATTAGAGCAAGGTATTGCAGTACCGAGTTCAGTTTTATCGGGTTGTGAAGTTGAGCCGAAACAAGCCATTAAGCAAACAACCTCCCCAATGATTATTAAAATCTTAAAAGGATCACAAGGTATTGGTGTGATCTTAGCCGAACGTCCACAAAGTGCGGTTAGTATTTTAGAAACGTTAAAAGATGCGAATGTGCCTGTTTTATTGCAAGATTTTATAGAAGAGGCAAAAGGGACAGATATTCGCTGTTTTGTGATCGGTGATAAAGTCGTCGCCACAATGCAGCGTATTGGACAAGATGGCGAGTTTCGTGCAAATTTTCATCGTGGTGGCACTGCAGAAAATGTTAAACTCACTGAAGAGGAAAAATCCATCGCTATTCGAGCAACTAAAGCCTTAGGGCTTGTTGTAGCCGGTGTTGATTTGATTCGTTCAAAAGAAGGGTTATTGGTGCTTGAAGTAAATGCTAGCCCGGGGTTAGAAATGATTGAGAAAACCAGTGGCATTGATATTGCCTTACAGATGATCTTGTTTTTAGAACAGCAAGTGAAACAATAAAAGAAAAGGGCGAACTATTCATGTTCGCCCTTGTTGTTTATCCTTTTGCGTCTTGTTTAAAATCGTAATTTGGTGGTAATTCCGGCATCGTATTTTCTTCATCAAAAGGCTCGCTTGCCGGTTGATGTTGAAATTCTTTGCTATCGTGAGCCGGTTTTTCTTTACCTAATAATTGCGGTTGCAATTTGATAAAACTACTTTTATCTGAAAGCCACACATCAATAAACGCTTGTGTAAATTTTTGATCGAATTCGTGATCTAACACGGTGTCATTTAACACAAAATAGCCTTTATCCGCTAAGGCAACAAAATTTAAAATGTCGCTTGGTGAAAAATCAGGGAAGATTTCCTGCATTTTTTTCAGCCATGCGGTGGTGTCATCTTTACTTAAGTTTTGGGCTTCCATTTCTTTAGTTAAAGCAATGGCGAAATTTTTCCCTTCAACTGGTTTCTCATATTTAATCGAAAACATTAACGGACGTTCATTCTTTTCATATGACCCCGTTTCAGAATACAAGCCGACAGTGTAAACATGGAATGGCCCCCATGTGTATTCAGCATTGCCAACTGGTTGCCATTGGGCAAAAAGTGCGGTGGAAAATAAGGCTGAAATAGCAGCAATAATAAATTTCAGTTTCATAGTTTTTTTTCATATCAAAAATATTGCCGTGATTATAACAAAAAAGCCCTCTAAAAAAACACAAATAAAAAGGCAGGAATACCTGCCTTTGACATCAAATTATTGGGGGAGTTTATTTTAAGCTACCGACCATATCTTCTGGACGAACCCATTTGTCGAAATCTTCGGCTGAAACTAAGCCTAAGTTAATCGCTTCTTCACGTAAGGTTGTACCGTTTTTGTGTGCAGTTTTCGCAATTTTTGCTGCATTTTCGTAACCAATGTGTGTATTAAGTGCGGTTACTAACATCAATGAATTTTCCAATTGTTGTTTAATGCGAGGGTAGTTTGGTTGAATACCGGTTGCGCAGTGTTCATCAAATGATACGCAAGCATCACCCAATAATTGTGCAGATTGTAAGAAATTTGCCACCATGACAGGGTTAAATACGTTTAATTGGAAGTGACCTTGTGAGCCAACGAAAGAGATAGTGGTATCGTTACCGAATACTTGTGCACATACCATGGTTAATGCTTCACATTGAGTTGGGTTCACTTTACCCGGCATGATTGAAGAACCTGGTTCATTTTCAGGAATTAAGATTTCACCGATACCAGAACGAGGTCCTGATGCTAATAAACGAATGTCGTTTGCAATTTTGAATAAGCTCATCGCTAATTGTTTAATTGCACCGTGAGTTTCCACAATCGCATCGTGTGCAGCTAATGCTTCAAATTTGTTTTCTGCTGTCACGAATGGTAAGCCAGTGAATTTTGCAATGTAATCTGCCACTTTCACATCATAGCCTTTTGGTGTATTTAAACCAGTACCTACTGCAGTACCACCAAGTGCTAATTGGCTTAAGTGTGGAAGAGTATTTCTCAGTGCACGTAAACCGAAATCCAATTGTGCTGCATAAGCAGAGAATTCTTGACCTAATGTTAATGGGGTTGCATCCATTAAGTGAGTACGGCCAATTTTTACCACATCTTTAAATTCCGCTGATTTTTTAGCGAAAGTTTTTTGTAAACGTTCTACACAAGGAATGGTGTGTTCAACTACTTTTTTGTATGCCGCAATGTGCATTGCAGTTGGGAAAGTATCATTTGAAGATTGGGATTTGTTCACATCATCATTTGGGTGGATAAATGATTTTTCACCTAATTTACCACCATGTAAAACGTGAGCACGGTTTGCCACTACTTCGTTCACGTTCATGTTTGATTGTGTACCTGAACCGGTTTGCCAAATGACTAATGGGAATTGGTCGTCTAATTTTCCTGCAAGGATTTCATCACAGGCAGTTGCGATTAAATCACGTTTTTCTGCAGGTAATACACCTAAATCGCAGTTTGCGAAAGCAGCGGCTTTTTTCAAATAACCGAACGCTTCAATAATTTCGTGCGGCATAGAGGCTGCCGGACCAATTTTGAAGTTGTTACGGGAACGTTCGGTTTGTGCTGCCCAGTATTTATCTGCAGGAACTTGAACTTCGCCCATAGTGTCTTTTTCAATACGAAATGCCATGTGATACTCCTATCATCAAAAATAAAAACAAATCTCGAAAATTCTAACACCTACGAGTTATGAATGGAATGTAACATAAAGGTTAAAAGTTATTTTTGTGATGTAGATCATAAAAGTGCGGTAAAAAATTTTCGTGTTTTTTCTATTTTCGTTAATCACTTTGTTGATGATTTATTTTTTAGGGCTTTTTTGATAAAATCCGCCAGTTTACAAAACGATAAATGAGGAAGTCGCAATCATGGCAAAAAACGCACAATTTTATCTCTTAAATCCAGAAAAGAAGATAACAGTTGAGCAACTTGCCTGTGATCTTGCCGCTCAAGCATGGCGTTTAGGCAAGCGAGTGTTAATCGCTTGCGAAACAGAAGAGCAAGCATTTTTAATTGATGAAGCATTATGGCAACGGGATCCAAATGAGTTTGTTCCTCATAATCTTTCGGGCGAAGCAACACAATATGCACCGCCAATTGAGATTAGTTGGAAAGGCAAACGCAATGCCCAACGTCGAGATTTGCTGATCAATTTACAAATGGAAGTGCCGGATTTTAGCCACAGCTTTACACAATTAATTGATTTTGTACCGGTAGAAGAAACGCAAAAAGCCCAAGCGCGTGAACGTTATAAACAACTGAGACAGTTAGGCTGGACGTTGAGCACGGAGCAGGTATAACGATATAAAAAACACCCCTCTTTGCCAAAGAGGGGGATGGTTACAAAAAACACTTAAAAATTGACCGCACTTTATGAACGATATTACCTTTTATCAACGCTTCGAAGCCGATATTCTCGCAGGGCGTAAAACCATCACGATTCGAGATAAATCCGAAAGCCATTTTAAAGCAGGTGATATCTTACGTGTTGGTCGATTTGAGGATAATCAATATTTCTGCACGATTGAAGTGTTAAGTGTATCGCCTATTACTCTTGATGAACTGACAGAACAACATGCGAAGCAGGAGAATATGAGTTTGGCGGAATTGAAAGAGGTGATTAAGGCGATTTATCCTAGTGAAGATAAGTTCGTATTAATCAATTTTAAGATAAAATAATCAGAGGGAATCATGCATATAAAATATATTAGACTGATTTTATTACTTCCTATTTTTCAGTCGTTGTCTGCATGTCTTAGTTTCGATGGGATATATCCGAAGTATAAAGATTATGCAGGTAGTGACTATGGCACATTAAGTGTAAAAAATTACGCAACTCATCTTATAACTATTTATAAGAAAGATGATGTTAAGCAATGTTTAGTACAAGATGGCCCTCGAAGAGTTTTAGTTTTACGTGAGCTTTTTCTACCTGATTTTCAAAATGGAGTATTTAATAATTCACCATTTAAAGACTCCGAAAAATATTTATCTGAAAGTAGAGTAAAGGCTGGATCCTATGTGCAATTAACAAAAAGATCTAATAATTCCAATATAAGCTCTCAAACTTTTAAATTTATTGTTGAGAATAAAGGGTATTATTATTTTCAACGAATAGCTAATAAACCTATACCAATTTTAAAGATGGATGAGGATATTAATGAGATTTTCTATCTTTTACCGGATAAAAATGGGACTTATAAAAAGGATACCTATAGTGAAACAACAAAGAGACATTATACATTAGATGGATTACTCAGCGAAAATGATACTATTATTCGTTATAAGAATGAAATTCCCGCAAAAAAATGGGATCTTCCTGAATGTGAGTAGTTAGATTGTAAGTTAGTTAAAGAGAAAATAAATGACACAAAAATTCGAAATGGCAGACCGTTTTAATCCGTCTGCGGTAGAACAAGCCCTTTATCAACATTGGGAAGAGAGCGGTTATTTTAAACCGTCTGAAAATGAAAACGCACCGAGCTATTGCATTGCGATTCCGCCACCGAATGTAACGGGTTCCCTACACATGGGGCACGCTTTCCAACAAACCTTAATGGATACCTTAATCCGTTTTAACCGTATGGAAGGGCATAACACCTTATGGCAAGCGGGGACAGACCACGCGGGTATCGCAACCCAAATGGTGGTTGAACGTAAAATTGCCGCTGAAGAAGGCAAAACACGCCATGATTATGGTCGTGAAGCGTTCATCAACAAAATCTGGGATTGGAAAGCCTATTCTGGTGGCACAATCAGCCAACAAATGCGCCGTTTAGGGAACTCTATCGACTGGGAACGTGAGCGTTTCACTATGGACGATGGTTTATCTAACGCGGTAAAAGAAGTATTTGTTCGCTTGCATGAAGAAGGCTTGATTTACCGTGGCAAACGCTTAGTAAACTGGGATCCGAAACTTCACACCGCGATTTCTGATTTAGAAGTGGAAAATAAAGAGAGCAAAGGTTCCCTTTGGCATTTCCGCTATCCGTTAGCTAACGGTGCGAAAACGGCAGATGGTAAAGATTATTTAGTGGTGGCAACCACGCGTCCAGAAACCATGTTGGGCGATACGGCTGTTGCAGTGCATCCTGAAGATGAACGTTATCAATCTTTAATCGGTAAAACTGTGGTTCTGCCATTGGCAAACCGTGAAATTCCAATTATTGCCGATGAATATGTCGATCGTGAGTTCGGTACTGGTGTGGTGAAAATTACCCCTGCGCACGACTTCAACGACTACGAAGTGGGTAAACGCCACAGTTTGCCAATGGTTAACGTATTAACCTTAAATGCGGATATTCGTGATGAAGCGGAAATTATCGGCACAGACGGCAAACCACTTGCTGGCTATGAAGCAACTATTCCAGCTGATTACCGTGGCTTAGAGCGTTTCGCTGCACGTAAGAAAATCGTGGCAGATTTTGAAGCGCTTGGTTTATTAGACGAAATCAAACCACACGATCTCAAAGTGCCTTATGGCGACCGTGGTGGTGTGCCAATCGAGCCGATGTTAACCGACCAATGGTATGTGAGCGTGAAACCGCTTGCCGATGTGGCGATTAAAGCGGTGGAAGATGGTGAAATCCAATTCGTACCGAAACAATACGAAAACCTTTACTTCTCTTGGATGCGTGATATTCAAGATTGGTGTATCTCTCGCCAACTTTGGTGGGGACACCGCATTCCTGCGTGGTATGACGCGGAAGGCAACGTGTATGTTGCACGCAACGAAGAAGAAGTGCGGTCAAAATATAACTTAGATTCTGCGGTTGAACTCAAGCAAGATGAAGACGTGTTAGACACGTGGTTCTCATCAGGCTTATGGACATTCTCAACTTTAGGTTGGCCAGAGCAAACCAAAGAGCTCAAAATGTTCCACCCAACGGATGTGTTGATTACCGGCTTCGACATCATCTTCTTCTGGGTTGCGCGTATGATTATGTTTACGATGCACTTCGTAAAAGATGAAAACGGCAAACCACAAGTGCCATTCAAAACGGTATACGTAACGGGCTTAATCCGTGATGAACAAGGTCAAAAAATGTCGAAATCGAAAGGTAACGTACTTGACCCAATCGATATGATTGACGGTATTAGCCTTGAAGATTTACTTGAAAAACGCACTGGCAACATGATGCAGCCGCAATTAGCAGAGAAAATTGCTAAAGCAACGCGCAAAGAATTTGCTGAAGGTATTGCGGCTCACGGTACAGACGCATTGCGTTTCACATTAGCAGCATTGGCTTCAAACGGCCGTGATATCAACTGGGATATGAAACGTTTAGAGGGCTACCGTAATTTCTGTAACAAATTATGGAATGCAAGCCGTTTCGTTCTTACGAATGAAAAATTAGATTTAAGCGAAGGCGAGATCGAATTCTCATTAGCGGATCGTTGGATTCAATCAGAATTCAACCGCACAGTGGAAACTTTCCGTAACTCATTAAGCCAATATCGTTTTGACCTTTGTGCCAATGCGATTTATGAGTTTACTTGGAACCAATTCTGTGACTGGTATTTAGAATTGACTAAACCGGTATTTGCCAACGGCAATGCAGCACAAATCCGTGCGGCAAGCCAAACTTTGGTTCATGTGTTAGAAAAATTATTACGTTTAGCACATCCGCTTATTCCATTTATTACCGAAGAAATTTGGCAAAAAGTGAAAGGATTTGTGGGTATTACAGCTGACAGCATTATGTTACAACCATTCCCGAAAGTGGAAGAGAACGGTTTTGATCCAGAAGCAGAAGCTGAAATTGAGTGGTTAAAAGAAGTGATCGTTGCGGTGCGTAATATCCGTGCAGAAAGCAACATCGCACCAAGCAAAGGCTTAGATCTGTTATTCCGTAATTTAAGTGCAGAAAATGCAAAAATTCTCGAAAAACAGACCGCTCTTTTAAAAGCCATGGCGAAATTAGATAACGTTCAAGTGTTAGCGACAAACGAAACCGCACCGCTTGCGGTAGCGAAACTCGTTGGCAATGCTGAATTACTTGTGCCAATGGCCGGCTTTATCAATAAAGAAGCAGAGCTTGCCCGTTTAACCAAAGAGATTGAAAAATATCAAAATGAAGTTAAACGTATCGAAAACAAACTTAGCAACGAAGCTTTCGTGGCTAAAGCGCCTGAAGCGGTGATTGCGAAAGAACGTGAAAAACAAGCAGAATACCAATCTGGATTAGAAAAAATCCAAGAGCAGTATAAAGCGATTGAAGCGTTGTAGTTTTTAAATAAAGAAAGCGGTCAGATTTAAAGTCTGACCGCTTTTTATTTTCTGCGATATTGTGGTAAGTAGAAAATCTATTCTAGTTATTCAATACTTCAAGCAATGCTTGAACAGGGTGTTTCAAGATGGCTTTTTCATATCGCTTCACTTGGCTACGGCAGGAATAGCCAGTTGCGAGACAATGATTTGGATCTTTACCTTGTAATTTTTTGCCCCATGATACGTCGTAAATATCTTTCGACATGGTTTGATTTTGTACTTCATGACCAAATACACCCGCCATACCACAGCAGCCGACTTTTTCTACCTTCAAGGTTTGTCCAAATTGCGCGAAAATATTCTGCCATTCTTTTGGGCTGTTTGGCATAAAGGTGGATTCAGTACAATGAGGGAATAAATGCCACTCAGAAGTGCGGTCAGATTTGGCAATATTTTTCACCGCACTTTGTAATGCGTTACTTTCTAATTGATTGGTCAGCCATTCGTGCGCTGTGAGCACATGGAAGTCACCGCGAGAATTCCCTAAGGCCTCTTTATATTCATCTCGATAAGAAAGCACAATCGCTGGATCTACACCGACCAAAGGCACATTTAATTTAGCAACGCGATTTAAAAACTCCGCTTGTGTTTTTGCTGTTTTACTAAAGCGAGTTAAAAAACCTTTAATATGCATGGCTTTTCCATTCGGTTTAAAAGGCAGAATGATTGGCTCAAAACCTAGTTTTTGTGTGAGAGCGACAAAATCACGGACCACTTTAGCATCATAATAAGAGGTATAGGGATCTTGTACGATAAAGAGCATATTGGCTTTTTCTGTTGCACTGAGACCTTCCAATTCTTCTAATTTTTTGCCTTGATAACCAATTTCCACTAATTGTTGTTGAAGGTTTGGCTCTGAAAGGAGAGGCAAATCAGTCATGCCAAGCGTTTTTTCAACCAAGCTTTGAGTAACTTTCAGTTTGGTGAAATAATTGAATAATGCCGGTTGTTTCGCCATATAAGGTGCAGCAACTTCTAAATTCGCCACAAGATGATCTTTGGCAGGGCGCAAATAACGACTGTGGTAGAAATGGAAAAATTTCGCACGGAAACTTGGTACATCAATTTTAATCGGGCATTGACTTGCACAGGCTTTACACGCCAGACAAGTATCCATTGCTACTTTTACTTCATGTGAGAAGTCATATTCACCACGCCATTTCTGCACGCTATTGCGGAAACGTTCCACAAGTGCGGTCAGTTTCACTTGTGTTTTATGAAAATCTAATTGATCAGGTGATACGTTTTCATTCGCCATTAATCGCAACCATTCACGCACCATAGCAGCTCGTCCTTTTGGCGAGAATACGCGGTTTTTACTCACTTTCATGGAAGGACACATAATGCTGTGCTCATCAAAGTTAAAGCAAAGCCCGTTACCGTTACAATTCATCGCGCCTTTGAATTCGTTTCGCATCTGAATCGGGATTTGGCGATCATTGTCAGCACGCATTGGCGAGAGAATCGAATAGAGTTCCGCATCGCTATTAAGTGGCGTACAGATTTTACCTGGATTCAGACGATTATTTGGATCAAATAAAAATTTCACATAACGTAATTCTTGCCAAAGTTCAGGTGTAAAAAATTTCTCGCCATAATGAGAACGGACGCCTTTACCGTGTTCCCCCCATAACAAACCGCCGTATTTTACGGTGAGTTCTGCCACTTCATCTGAAATTAGTTTAAAGAGTTTTACTTGTTCTTTATCGCATAAGTCTAAAGCGGGGCGAACGTGTAATACACCAGCATCCACATGGCCAAACATCCCATATTGCAGATTATGACTATCTAATAAGGCTCTAAATTCCGTAATGTAATCTGCAAGATGTTCTGGTGGTACACAGGTATCTTCCACAAAAGGAATCGGTTTGGCCGCACCTTTCGCATTCCCCAATAGTCCTACCGCTTTTTTACGCATGGCGTAAATACGTTCAATAGAAGGCAAGTCAGAACAAAGTTGATAGCCGATAATATGATCTTGGCCTTGTGCAATTTTTTCATCTAATTGCTGACACAGTGCGGTCACTTGGCTGTCGATTTTAGCTTGATTGTTGCCCGCATATTCAACAATGTTTAAACCAAGAATTGGATTTTGTTCTTCTTCTGTTAAAAGTTCTTTCACTGAATGCCAAATAATATCTTGCTTAGCAAGGTTCAGCACTTTGGAATCGACGGTTTCAACCGAAAGGGCATTGGCTTTCACCATAAAAGGCGCATTGCGAAGTGCGGCATCAAATGAACTGTACTTCACATTAATTAAGGTGCGATATTTCGGAATCGGCAATAAATTGAGTTTGGCTTCGCAGATAAACGCAAGTGAACCTTCTGACCCCGTTAAAATTCGGGTCAGATTAAATTCACTTTCATCGTTATTAAAGACATTCTTAAGATCGTAACCAGTGAGAAAGCGATTGAGTTGTGGTAAATCTTGAATGATTGAGGCGCGCTTTTCTTTACAACGTTGGAAAATCGTTTGATATAGTGTTTTTCCATTTTCTGCAAGCGGGTAGTTTTCTAAAACATCGTCGGATTTGACCGCACTTGTGTCTAATATTTCACCATTCATCAAAACAGAACGTAATGCTAAAACGTGATCAGAGGTTTTACCGTATTGTAATGAACCTTGACCAGAGGCATCAGTATTAATCATACCGCCAAGGGTTGCTCGATTACTGGTGGAGAGTTCCGGTGCAAAGAATAAACCGTGAGGTTTTAAAAATTGGTTTAGTTGGTCTTTTACTACACCTGCTTGAGCGCGAACCCAACGTTCTTCTATATTAAGCTCTAAAATGCCTGTCATGTGGCGAGAGAGATCCACAATAACATTGTTATTAATAGATTGCCCATTGGTGCCCGTACCACCACCGCGAGGTGTAAAGGTTAGATGAAGGTATTTCTCTTTATTGGCTAATTTGGTGATACGTACTACATCGGCAACAGATTTAGGGAATAAAATAGCCTGAGGAAGCTGCTGATAGACGCTGTTATCCGTCGCAAGACTTAAACGGTCGGCATAATTTGAGGCAATATCACCTTCAAAATGCTGTTTTTGGAGTTCGCTAAGATAATCACTTACCACGTTATTAAGTTGTGGCACATTAGAAAGACGGGGCAACATAAAATCACTCACATATAAATAGAGAAGAAAGTGAATTTGATGATATATGAAGCTCAAAAAAAAGTCGATTTGAACAAAAGATATTTTTTGTTAGAATAGAAATCGGGTTAAAAATTAACCCGATTTTTGTGAATGAATGTTCATTTTAGGGGTTGTTTGTCTATAAAATAACCAAAAAGGGCAAAAAAAGTTTGATCTTTGGTGTTTTTATAGGATAATAACCATACTTTTGAACGTTCCTTTGGCTATGGCAAAGGAATTGAATTTGTCAAAAGGATAAGTTAGGGCAAATTCAAAACCCTAGTTAAGCAACGTTTAGAGTGTTTCTTTTTTATAAAGTTCACAATAAACAAGGAAACTTTTCTTATTAATAACGATGACTAAATAGAGGACATCAAAATGAAAAAAACTGCAATCGCATTAGTCGTTGCTGGTTTAGCAGCAGCTTCTGTAGCTCAAGCAGCTCCACAAGAAAACACTTTCTATGCAGGTGTTAAAGCTGGTCAAGCATCTTTCCACGATGGTATCAAAGCTAATACTGTAGTTAACCCAACAAACGAATACTCTGAATTTGGTGCTGGTTACAACCGTAACTCTGTTACTTACGGTGTATTTGGTGGTTACCAAGTATTAAACCGTGATAACTTAGGTTTAGCGGTAGAATTAGGTTATGATGACTTCGGTCGTGTTAAATTCAAAGATGCTGGTAAAGTAGCATTCAAACACACTAACCACGGTGCTCACTTAAGCTTAAAAGGTAGCTATGGTCTTGGTGGTTTAACTTCTGCTTTAGAAGGTTTAGACTTCTACGGTCGTGCTGGTGCAGCTTTAGTACGTTCAGACTACAAATTCTATGACACAGCAACTGGTGCACGTGATCACGAAGAAGGTCGTCACAGCTTACGCGTTTCTCCAGTGTTCGCTGCTGGTTTCGAATATGCATTACCTTCATTACCAGAGTTAGCATTACGTTTAGAATACCAATGGTTAGCTCGCGTAGGTAAATTACGTACTCAAGATACTCACAATAGTTCTCAAGACTATAACCCATGGATCGGTTCTATCAACGCTGGTTTATCTTACCGTTTCGGTCAAGGTGCTGCTCCAGTTGTTGCACCTGAAGTTGTAAGCAAAACTTTCAACTTAAGCTCTGATGTAACTTTCGCTTTCGGTAAAGCTAACTTAAAACCACAAGCTAAAGCAACTTTAGACGGTATCTATGGTGAAATCGCTCAAATCAACAACGCTAACGTAGCAGTTGCTGGTTATACAGACCGTATTGGTAAAGATGCACCAAACGTGAAATTATCACAACGTCGTGCAGACTCTGTAGCTAACTACTTAGTAGCTAAAGGTGTTCCAGCTCAAAGCATCTCTGCAGTTGGTCACGGTAAAGCTAACCCAGTTACAGGTTCTACTTGTGACGCGGTTAAAGGTCGTAAAGCGCTTATCGCTTGTTTAGCACCAGACCGTCGTGTTGAAATCGCAGTTAACGGTACTAAATAATTTTATTTAGTTATCCATTAACGGATTAACATTAGAAGACCTAAACTTCGGTTTAGGTCTTTTCTTATATAAATTAAACCTATAATTGAAGGAATTTTTGAATGAAAAAGTGGATTATCTTGATTATTATCGCCGTTGCAGCAGGTTTTGGCTTAATGTCTAGCTACAATGGCTTAGTAAAAGCAGAAACTGAAATTGATTCTGTTTGGGCAAATGTTGAATCATCTTATCAACGTCGTGCAGATTTAATTCCAAACTTAGTGAATACTGTGAAAGGTCAAGCTAACTTTGAACAACAAACATTAACCAATGTCATCGAAGCTCGCGCAAAAGCGACACAAACTAAAATTGATCCGTCTAATTTAACGGAAGAACAATTAAACGAATTCCAACAAAACCAAAATCAAGTAGGTTCAGCATTATCTCGTTTACTTGTTACTGTAGAACAATATCCACAATTAAAAGCGAACGAAGGCTTTATGAACTTACAAGCGCAACTTGAAGGTACTGAAAACCGTATCAATGTCGCTCGTAATAAATTTAATGAAGCAGCGCGTATTTATAATGAAAAAGTACGTCAATTCCCAACTAAATTAGCGGCAATGATTTTTGGTTTTAAAGCTAAACCTTACTTTAAATCAGCTGCAGGCGCTGAAAACGCACCGATTGTAAACTTTAACTAAGGTTTATCTATGCCATTCTTTTCCAGAATTCCGATAGATAAAAAGCAAATCGAGGCGGCAATTAGTCGCCTCGAAAGCTTAAGTTCGGCTGAGTTACGTGTTTATATTGAACGCAAAGTACCAAAGGCTTCAGCACAACTATCTGCAATGGAACGAGCTTTAGAAGTCTTTGATGAACTGGAAATGCATAAAACAGCGGCACAAAATGCTGTGTTGATTTATGTGGGATATAAAAATCATCTCTGTGCAATCGTAGGTGATAAAGGCATTCATCAATTTGTTGATGTGGCTTATTGGCAGTTACAATGCGATTTAATGATTGAGCAGTTTAAACAAAAAGCTTATACACAAGGCATTGTCGATGCGATTGATCGTATCAGTGATATTTTATCTCGCCATTTCCCTATTCAGCCTGATGATGTGAATGAATTATCTAATGAGGTAATTATTAATGGCTAAGCTTTTATCTTTTATGAAAAGTGCGGTTGTTTTTAGCCTTGTTTTTTTTGCTCAAATGGTTGTTGCGGCAGAATTTCCGCCTGCACCAAATCCTTTCCATTACATAAACGATTACACCAACACACTTTCATCAGAACATAAGCAAATTTTAGAAAATAAACTGATTGCTTATAGTAAAGAAACGAGTTCACAAATCGCTGTTGTTTTGGTTCCTACAACCGGTGAATATGAAATCGCTGATTATACCTTTGCTTTAGGTGATAAATGGGGTATAGGACGTAAAAATCTGAACAATGGCGTGTTGATGTTGATTGCGAAAAATGATCGCAAAGTCTTTATCGCAACTGGACAAGGTTTAGAAGGTGTATTGCCGGATGCTTTTTTATCGCAAGTCATCCGTTCAGCAATTTTGCCACAATTTAAACAAGGCCAATATGCGCAAGGTATTAATGACGGCTTAAACCAAATTATTGCGGCAAGTAAAGGCGAGTTTGATGCGGCACAAGTTGAAGAAGATGCGTTCGATAAGTACATCCCATTCTTAATGGTATTGGCGTTTATTGCTATTGTATTATTTGGTGAATTCCAATATCACAAAGATGAAGTCTATATTAGCCCGAATCAACGTGATCAACTGAATAAAATCATTCGTCAAAGTACGATTTCTCGTCGCCATGGTGGCGGTTCCGGTTTCGGAGGCGGATTTGGTGGAGGCTTCGGTGGCGGTGGTTCTTCCGGTGGTGGCTTTGGCGGTGGTGGCTTCGGCGGCGGCGGAGCTGGTGGAAGTTGGTAAGACCAAGTCTTTCACTCAGGTTCTATCTTATGTTAGAATAGCACCCTATTCAGACTTATTTGAACAAGGAACATTATGGAAACGTTAGACAAAATCAAAAAACAAATCGCTGAAAACCCAATCTTAATTTACATGAAAGGTTCACCAAAATTACCTTCTTGTGGTTTCTCTGCGCGTGCATCTGAAGCATTAATGAATTGCAAAGTGCCTTTCGGCTATGTTGATATTCTTCAACACCCAGATATTCGTGCTGAATTGCCAGCTTATGCAAACTGGCCAACTTTCCCACAATTATGGGTAGAAGGTGAGTTAATTGGTGGTTGTGATATTATTTTAGAAATGTATCAAGCTGGCGAACTTCAAACTTTATTAAGTGAAGTAGCGGCTAAACATCAAGCTTAATTGACGATAGATTACCAAGATAAACCTGCTTTTTAGCAGGTTTTCTTTTGCTCAAAAAATGATAAACCAGATATAAAAGTGTGATCGGATTAACATTTTTAAATGAAATAACTTGTTGATTAAATTTCCTTAAGATAGACTACATCGCGTTAGTCGGGGTGCCTATATTAATGGCTGAGAAATACCCGTGAACCTGAAACAGATAATGCTGGCGTAGGAAACTAATCATCTCATTATGCTGTTTCGTTATGCAAAAATAAGGAGAACGCATAATGAACAAAACACTTCCCATTTTAACCGCACTTTTTACCGCTTCCGCTTTCGCACAAGCTGCACCTCAAACATTAGATGTTTATACTTATGATTCATTTAGTGCTGATTGGAGTGCTGGACCAAAAGTAAAAGCAGCTTTTGAACAACAATTTCCACAATGTAAGCTGAATTATGTGGCTTTTGACAATAATGGCACCTTGTTTAACCGTGTTCGTCTAGAAGGCAAAAAAATTAAGGCGGATGTCGTGCTCGGTTTAGATAGTTATCAAATTGAGGATGCACAAAAACTCAATATTTTTGAGCCAAATAAAGTGGATTTAAGCCAGTTACGTTTACCAATTAAATGGGAAAATCACACATTCTTACCATTCGATTATGCGCAATATGCGTTTATTTATGATAAAAATAAACTGGCTAATCCACCAAAGAGCTTAAAAGAATTAGTTGAGCGTCAAGATCTTAAAGTGTTATATCAAGATCCGCGTACAAGCAGTATTGGACGGGGCTTATTGCTTTGGATGAATGTGGTTTATCCAGAAGCTGACGTAGCAAATGCCTGGAAAACTCTTTCTAAACATACTGTCACTGTCACCAAAGGCTGGACTGAGTCTTATGGTGCCTTCTTAAAAGGTGAAGGTGATGTGGTTTTAAGCGTCAATACTTCACCGATTTACCATATTCTGTCTGAACAAAAAGACAATTATGTGGCAACGGAATTTGCAGAGGGTAGCGTATTACAAGTTGAAGTCGCGGCAAAAGTCGCTAACCGTAATAATGCCTGTGCTGATGAGTTTCTAGGATTCTTACTTTCACCGCAAGCTCAAGCGGATATTGCCAAAAATAATGTCATGTTACCCGTGGTAGAGACCAATATCGAAAGTCATATTGATGCGCTTAATTCTCGCGCAAAATCAATGCCTATTTTAGATACCACAACGGTAACAAGTGAGCAGCTTAAAGGCTGGATCAATCAATGGCAAAAAGCCTTATCTAAGTAGTGTTAATGCGCTTATTGCAACATCCGCATTTTCGTCCTCGCCATTATTTGGGCGGAAGTGCAGTCATTTTTTTCATTGTTTTACTCTATGGATTTTCACTTTCTGCGGTTTTTTCAGTGGGAAGTGATTATGCCTTATCTGATTTCTTAAAAGACGATTATTTGCATCAAGTTATCGCCTTTAGTATCGGGCAGGCATTCTTGTCAGCCTTGCTTTCTAGCGTAATTGGAACTTTATTTGCGCGTGCTTTTTTCTATTTAGATTTCAAAGGCAAATCGCTCATTTTACGCATTTTTTCTCTCACCTTTGTTTTGCCAGCATTACTGGCTATTTTCGGTCTAATTGGTATTTATGGCACAGCCGGTTGGCTAGTACAACTGCTGCAAACCTTAGGTATTTCGTGGAAACCCTCCATTTATGGTTTAAGTGGCATTCTCATTGCCCATTTATTTTTTAATATTCCTTTAGCGGCACGAATGAGTTTGCAGGCTTTGCAAAGTGTACCGACTGAACAGCACCAACTTGCGGCACAATTGAATATCAAAGGTTCCATATTTTTTCGTTTAATTGAATGGCCTTATTTGAAAAGCCAAACCGTGTCAGCCTTTGTATTGATTTTTATGCTGTGTTTCACCAGTTTTACGATAGTGTTGGCACTGGGTGGCGGGCCACAAAATAGCACGCTAGAAGTCGCCATTTACCAAGCCATTTTCTTTGAATTTGATTTACCCAAAGCTGCACTTTTTGCGCTTGTACAATTTGCGTTTTGTTTTGCGTTATTTTCGCTTTCACAATATTGGGCAAAAGCACCAGAAACCCAGATTTCACAGCGTTATCGCTGGGTTTTACCTGTTTCAAGTGCGGTTAAATTTGGACATGTTTTTGTCTTATTCTCGGTGTGCTTATTTATTTTAAGTCCCTTATTCAATATTGTTTTCCAAGGTTTGTCTGCGACCCAATTATTTGGCTATTGGCAAAATCCACAATTATGGAAGGCGCTTGCTTATTCATTAACCATGGCACCGACAGCCGGGATTTTATCAGTATTATTTGGATTCTTCTTATTGTTACTCTCCCGTCAACTGCAATGGTTATATCACCCTAAATTAGCTCACTTGATTTTAACAGGTGGAATGATGATTTTAGCCATTCCGACGATCGTTTTAGCAGTCGGCTTATTCCTTTGGTTGCAAGATATTGATTTCTCGGCAGGGCATTTGTTTGTGGTAGTATCTGTTTGTAACGCCTTGGCTGCCTTGCCATTTGTGATCAAAATTCTTAATACACCAATGAATCAATCGATGCAATATTATGAAAAACTCTGTTTATCGCTGAATATTACAGGCTGGCAGCGTTTTCGTTTAATTGAATATCCGATACTAAAAGCCCCGTTGAAATATGCCTTGGCACTCGCGACGACCTTATCACTCGGCGATTTTACGGCAATAGCCTTATTTGGTAGCCCTGATTTTACTTCGTTGCCTCATTTGCTTTATCAACAAATCGGGCAATATCGAAGCCAAGAAGCGGCAGTGACGGCATTGATTTTATTGGGCTTATGTTTAGGTTTATTTATGTTTATTGAAGGGCAGAAAGAACAACATGATTAAATTAGATAATGTAGTATTCAATTATCAATCCATGCCGATGGTGTTTGATTTACATATTCAAGCCCAGGAAAAAATTGCCATTATTGGTGAAAGTGGCGCAGGAAAAAGTACCTTGCTGAATTTAATTGCCGGCTTTGAATATGCTGATAGTGGCGAGATTTGGCTAAATGGCGAAAATCATACCAAAACGGCACCTTTTGAACGCCCGGTTTCCATGCTATTTCAGGAAAACAATCTCTTTACTCATCTTTCTGTGGAAGAGAATATCGCTTTAGGTTTAAAACCGAATTTAGCCTTAAATGCAGAAGAAAAAGCGCTTGTAGAACAAGCCGCAAGTGCGGTCAATTTACAGGATTTTTTAACGAGAAAACCGACCGCACTTTCAGGCGGGCAAAAACAGAGAGTGGCATTGGCACGCTGTTTGCTACGAGATAAACCTATTTTATTATTGGATGAGCCTTTTTCAGCCCTCGATCCTAAATTACGCATTGAAATGCAGGATTTAATGGATCAATTATGCGAAGAAAAAAAGCTCACCATGTTATTGGTGACACATCAACCCAAAGAAATTGAACGGCATATTGATCGAGTGATTGAAATTCATCAAGGAAAAGTGATCTGATCTCTTTTTATCATATTGCAGAGTAATATGCTCAACTTAATAAAAGCTAAGTAGCTTAAACGAGGAAAATATAATGACAACCACAAATGTAGTACAGCTTTCATCTATTACGCCCCATCCTTCAGTGGAGTATTGGTCTGTTTGCAAAGTAGAAGCGCTATTTGAGACACCTTTTTTAGAATTAGTCTATCGTGCGGCTCAAGTGCATCGAGAGCATTTCAACCCAGGAGCAATACAGTTATCGACGTTGATGTCAATTAAAACGGGTGGCTGTCCGGAAGATTGTGGTTATTGTCCTCAATCTGCACGTTATCAAACTGGCGTGCAAAATCAGCAGATCTTGGATATTGATGAAATTGTCGAAAAAGCCAAAATTGCTAAAGCACGTGGTGCAGGGCGTTTTTGTATGGGCGCGGCATGGCGTGGTCCTAAGCCTAAAGATATGGAAAAAGTCACGGCGATTATTCGCGCGGTAAAAGATATTGGCTTAGAAACGTGCGGCACCTTTGGATTGTTGCAAGATGGTATGGCGGAAGAGTTAAAAGATGCAGGATTGGATTATTACAATCACAATCTAGATACCGCGCCAGAGAATTATCACAATGTCATTGGCACGCGTCGCTTTGATGATCGTTTAAGCACATTAGGAAAAGTACGTCATGCCGGTTTAAAAGTTTGCTGTGGTGGTATTGTAGGCATGAATGAAACCCGTAAAGAGCGAGCAGGCCTTATTGCAAGTTTAGCAAATCTTGATCCGCAGCCGGAGTCCGTGCCAATTAACCAATTAGTGAAAGTGGAAGGCACACCAATGGCTGATGCAGCTGATTTAGATTGGACAGAGTTTGTTCGCACTATTGCGGTTGCGCGTATTACTATGCCGAAAAGTTATGTTCGCCTTTCTGCAGGTCGTCAAGGTATGAGTGAAGAAATGCAAGCGATGTGCTTTATGGCTGGCGCGAATTCCATTTTCTATGGGGATAAATTGTTAGTAACAGGTAACCCAGAAGAAGATGGCGATCAACTTCTCATGGCAAAATTGGATCTGGAGCCGGAAACAGAAGAAAATAGAAAGCCACTCGACAGAAATTAGTCATAAAAAAGTGCGGTGAAATTCACCGCACTTTTTATTGGGACTTACTTAACTTGTTCCGTTAAGCAAGGCTGAATTTTATTTAGCATTTCTTTTAAAATACGCGCTGGTGCAGCCACGATGTTGCCTGAGCGTAAATAGCCATGACCCGCATTGAAATCACACACTAAACCGCCTGCTTCACGCACGATTAAATCACCCGCTGCGCAATCCCAAGGTTTTAAGCCCATTTCGAAATAACCGTCAACGCGACCGGATGCTACATAGCAAAGGTCTAATGCGGCAGAACCTGTACGACGGAAATCTGCAGCTTCATCAATTAAGTTATTCATGATAGCAAATTGAGTTGGCATTAAGCTTGGTTGTTTGAATGGGAAACCGGTGGCTAAAATCGCCCCGTTAAGTTCATTTTGGCTATCTACACGTAAACGCACTTCATTTAATTTTGCGCCTTCACCACGCACTGCAGTGAATAATTCATTACGAATAGGATCGTAAACCACACCCACTTCGGTACGGTTTTTTACACGGATAGCAATAGAAACAGAGAAATGTGGCAAACCTTTCACGAAGTTGGTTGTGCCATCTAGTGGATCAATCACCCATTGAATATCACTGTCTTTGCCTTCTAATGCACCACGTTCTTCACTGATAATTGTATGATCAGGATAAGATTTTTGAATGATTTCAATGATCTCAGCTTCAGCGGCTTTATCGACGCTGGTCACATAATCATTAATACCTTTTTTACTTGTTTGGATGTCATCACGGCGCTCATAGTTTTTAGCAATCACGTTGCCCGCTCTTCGTGCCGCACGAATAGCGATATTTAACATTGGATTCATATTTCCACCAGATTTTAAAGAACAGATAAATAGGTCGCCTATTATAAGGGAGTTTTAGTAAATAGCCAGTTGAAAATGTTTAATTCACGGTTTTTCCCGTTTTTTAAAGGAAATTTGCGATCAGTATCGCAAAAATAAAGTAGCCAATTTGGCTTTCTTCTAAAGGACTTTTAAAGTGCGGTCAAAAAGAAGGCATTTTATGTATAAAGGGATAACTTTATTAGAAACCTTGATTGTATTATTTATTTTAAGCTTAACGTTGGCGTTTACATTGCCTAAATGGCAGAAAAACGATCCCCAATATTTTCTCGAAAAAGAGCAACAACGGCTTTATTTTTTCTTACGCAATATTCAAGCGAGGGCAGAAAATTCATCAGCGATTTGGTTTATTTTGGCTAATCAAGATAGAGCGAATCAACGTTGGTGTATTACTGCTCAAGTAAAAAACGATCATTTTTGTGATTGTTTTCATCCCCAGAATTGTCCTAAAAACCTTTATGCGCATTTTTACTATCCTTATTTTGAAGGAAAAACGATGCTTATAGGCCCTAAATTATATCCGTCTGAAGTGGCGGTGAAATTTAATGGGGTAAGAAATACCATGGAAACAAATTGTTTTATGCTACAGGCTGAAGAGCATCGTACATTGTTCTCTTTTTTCAATGTTGGCAGTATCAAATTAAAGTCTGATCAAGCGGCGAGTGCATGTACAAGATGAAACCATTAAAAGGCGAAACATTGGTGAGTTTGTTGATTTCACTTGGCTTATCCGCTTTATTATTGCTATTGGTTGCACAATTTTATGCCCAAACTCAACAGCAGAATCAGCGTTTAATGTTACAACTCAAACTACAAACGGAATTACAACGTACAATTCAACTCATCGGGAAAGATCTGCGTCGTGTAGGCTTTCGAGCCGCAAACCAAAAACTCATTGAAGATAATCTGGCTTTATTTGAATTGGATGAAAAGGGCACTGCAATAACCATTGCTCAAGCAGACAATGCTCCGTCAAATAGCTGTGTTTTATTTTTTTATGATTTAAATAGTAATGGTTGTATTGGTGAAAAATACACAAAAAATACCTGTGTAAATGGCGTTAAAAATGTGGCAAAAAATATCGAAAAGGAGCTATTTGGTTACAAACTTAACGAGAAAATGATCGAAACCAAACAAACTTATAAAAATGCGGTAAATGCGGATTGTCGTTCAGAAGAGTGTCAGCGTGCTTTAACGCAATCTACTTGTAACGCCGGTGGTGGATGGACAGATTTATTGGATGAAAAAGAGTTTGAGATTTCTCAATTACGTTTTGACTGGTTAAAGGCAGGGAAAGGGATTGAAATCAAACTCGCGGGAAATCTTGCAACACATAAGCATATTCAATATGAAACTTCGCTTGTGGTGCCTTTATTAAATCAAGAAGAATGATCATGAAAAAAGGGATTGTGACACTGACGGCACTGATTTTACTTTCAGGCTTATTGGCACTGATCTTATTATTTGATGAACAGATCTTTGCGTTTTTTCGATCTCAAATGAGTCAGCGAAAATATTATGTAGAACAAAGCCTTGCGCTACAGAAAATCAGTCAGCTGCAACAAAAACATATTTGCCAAAACTTGCCTGTAAATGGTGCTGAAAAAGTGAAACAAGTCTTTTTTGAGTCTAATGGGGCAGAGGATAAAGTGGCCTATTCTGTTTGGTGTAAACGTGCAGAGTTATTTAAGAAATCGCCCACAAAAGGCATGAATGAAAATATGCTGCGAGATTTTATTTCCAGCGAAAAACAAGCTGATTTTCAACCGCACTTTGTGAAAGTGGTGTCAGTTTTAACAGCTCAAAAAACACCACAAGTGTATTGGATAACGCAAAGCCAATTAGAAATTAAAGGGAATGTGAATGGTATTCTGCTAGCAGAAGGAGATTTAACCTTAACAGGCAAAGGAAGAATAAGTGGAGCAGTGATTACAGGTGGTTCGCTTAAGTTAGAGGAGGGCGTGACGGTGGCTTACGGTAAAGCCGTGGTGACAAAACTCGTACAAGAATATAGCCAATGGCGTTTGGTAGATAAAAGTTGGAGTGATTTAAGTGCGCAAGATCAAAGTGAATAATGGTATGTCGTTAATGTCACTTTTATTAGCCTTATCGATTTTCAGCGGGTTATTTTTGATATTTAACCGATGGACGACCGAGCAACGGAAAAGTGCGGTCAGAATTTTTCAAGAATTTCAGGCGATTCAAATTGCTGAAAATCAGGCTCAACGTCAGTTTTTAGGCTTGTCTTGTGAAAATAGCGTACAACAAAATGGTATTCAATTTACAATTCAATGCAGTCATCATCAAGTGAATATACGCTATCCTCAAGGTGAATTTTTATTGAAAACCGAGTAAAATAACGCATTGTTTTTGCTTTCAAAAGGGCGTTACTTTGTTCGTTACTTATTATTCAAACCAACTGGAAATTCAAAAGGATATTTTAGTTTCGCTGTTGGAAAATTTACCTCAACATGATCCGTTTCAGTCTGACATTGTGTTAGTGCAAAGTCCGGGTATGGCACAATGGTTACAAATGGAAATTGCTAAAAAACGCGGTGTTGCAGCGAATTTCCAATTCCCCATGCCTTCCAGTTTTATTTGGAAACTTTACGCCGATAATTTGCCGAATGTTTCCACGCAAAATCCTTTTGAAAAAGATTCAACGTTATGGCGATTAATGAGGTTAATCCCTACCTTTTTACAGCAAAAAGAATTTGAACCATTAAAAAAATATTTAGCGTCCTCGCCTGCATCAGAACAGCAAAAACTTTATCAATTAAGCCTAAAAGTTGCCGATTTATTTGACCAATATCTCGTCTATCGCCCTGAATGGATTGCAGCATGGGAAGAAAATAATGATGAAAAAATCTTGGCTCAAATTAATCAGCAAAAGCAGGGCCTTTCGGCGTTAAATCCTACCTTTCTTTCTCAAATTAAAGGCAATATTCACTGGCAGGGAATTTTATGGCGAGCCTTGGTGGATGATGTTCAACGTGATTTTGGTGGAAACGCAAAGCATCGTGCTGCACTCAATCAACAATTTTTAGAATTATGTCTTGATCCCAATGCGACACTCAACTTGCCGGAACGTATTTTTATTTTTGGTATCCCTGCATTGCCAACGGTTTATCTCAATATTTTCCAAGGTATTTCAGCTAAAACAGATGTACATTTATTCTTCAATAATCCATGTCAAGAATATTGGGGTGATTTGCGAGATCTGAGTAAATCCTATTTATTAGAAAGACAGCGTTTCGTGCAAGAAACCAACGATGTGAAGCCTTTAATTTCAGCCGAGCAAGTGTTATGGGAACCTGCTGATCTTGATTACACCAATCAACAAGAAGAATTGTTCAGCGGAAATCCGCTTTTAGCCTCTTGGGGAAAAATGGGACGGGATTTTCTCTATCAATTAGTGCGTGATGAAGAAAATATTCAAGCCATTTCCCGTGATTATTATGCCGAACTTCCCGAAAAAACGTTGTTAGGGCAGATCCAAAATCAAATTTTGACGTTGAGCCATGGCGCATTAAATATAGAGAAAAATGACCGCTCTTTGGTGATGAAATCTTGTCATAGCGCGATGCGAGAAGTTGAAGTGCTACATGATTATTTGTTGGATTTATTCGATCAGAATCAGTATAAACCAAAAGAAGAACAGATTACACCAAAAGATGTGGTGGTCATGGTGGCCGATGTTAATCAATACACGCCTTATATTCAGGCTGTCTTTGGGGCGAATAGTGCGGACGCACCTGTTATTCCGTTCTCAATTTCTGACAGTAAATTGTCTGAAAGTGATGTGATCGTGTCGAGCTATCTTTCCCTGTTAAATTTAAAAGAAAGTCAGTTTGGCGCGGAAGAAGTACTGGCTTTATTGGATATTCCGGCTATCCGTGAACGTTTTAATATTGCCCTTGCCGATCTCGAGCAAATCCGTGAATGGGTGAAAGAGTCAGGTATTCGCTTTGGTTTAGAAAAACGGCAGAATACACTGAATTTTAACGCGTGGCAGGCGGGGCTTGAGCGTATGACCTTAGGTTATGCGATGCGTGAAGAGCAAGGCGTTTGGCAAGACAGCCTTGGACTTGATAGTAGCTATGGATTGAAAGGGCAGTTAGTTGGTGCAGTGAATCAATTTTTTACGGTCTTAAATAAATGGCATCAAGATCTGCAAAAAGCACACAACATTGAAAAATGGCGTGAAAAATTGACTGCACTTTTGAAGGATTTCTTTGTGCAAAATGAAGAAACGGCGGATACCTTGTTTTATATTCAAGATTGTATTAATGCCTTTGCCGATGATTTGCAGGCCGTCAATTTTGAAGAAACCTTGCAGGCGGATGTCATTGCGGAAGTGATGTCTGCGCGTTTAGAAGAAACACCAAATAGCCTTCGTTTCTTAGCGGGAAAAGTGAATTTCTGTACGCTTTTACCAATGCGCTCTATTCCTTTTAAAGTGGTGTGTTTGCTCGGAATGAATGAAGCGGATTACCCACGCAGTCATACCCCAAATAGTTTTGACTTAATGCAATATCATCATCAAAAAGGCGATCGTGTTCGTCGAGATGATGATCGTTATTTATTCCTTGAGGCTCTGCTCGCCGCAAGATCCCATTTTTATGTGAGTTATGTGGGCTCTTCAATTATTGATAATCAACCCAAAGAGCCTTCAGTATTGGTGAGCCAATTGGTTGATTATATTAATCATTATTCAGACAATGGTTTGAGAATTGAACAACATCCAATGACGGCATTTAGTCCAAGCAATTTCCAAAATGAAGGGAAAATTAACCGCTCTTTTGCGAAAAAATGGTTGCCGATTGCGCAATTTCAAGAAAGAAAATGTCATGAATTTGTTGTGCCGATGGGGGAAAATCAAGAGTCAATAGCGGAAATTGAGCTCGATCGTTTTGTGAGTTTTGTTGAAAATCCAGTGAAATTCTTTTTTGAAAAGCAGCTTGGCGTGTATTTCCGAGATGAGGACGATCGCATTGAAGAAAGTGAAAACTTCACGTTAAATGGTTTGGATCATTATCGCATTAGTAATGAGTTATTGCATTTAGAGGAAGCGCAATTTAACGATTATTTTGCCAAACAGCGAGTGAAAGGCATCATGCCTCGCGGCGAGTTTGCAGAAGTCTGTGCACAATCCATTCGTGCTGATGTATTGGCTTTTAAAGAGAAAATTAAGGATTATTCTTCACCACATAGTGAGAGTGTCGATTTTGTGGTGGAAACGGCACAAGGCAATATTCGCTTGTTTGGCTATATGGAGCCGTTATTTGGCGATGAAAATCAGATAATCGAATGGCGATTTGCAAAATATAAAGATCGTTATCGTATTCGCCCATGGCTTTATTATCTCATTCAACTGGCGACAAAAGAGAACGCTCAGCCACCACGCATTATCGCTAAAGATAAGGATTTAACATTAAAAACAATAGAAAAATCAACCGCACTTGAGAAATTGAAAATGTACGTTGAGGCCTATTTACAAAGCCAGCAACAAATTCAGCTCATTCCAACGGAAAATATAGTGAAGTTTATTGAAAAAGATGAAAGTGCGGTCAATTTTGACAATGTTTTAACGAATATCGAATCTCTAGCGAAAGATGATAACTATGGTTATAGAAAAGCCGATCCTTATTGGGCGAGGGTGTGGGGGCAAACGGAACAATTTAAATCGCAGGATGGTCTTTTACAATTGGTGAAACAAACCACATCTTGGTTTGGAGAAATGTTATCTTAAAGAGGATCTTCAGATCGAAAAGATCTTGGATTTTTGATAAGATACTGACTTAAGAATCATTTTGAAAAGGAGCTAAAATGCGTTGTCCGTTTTGTTCAACTGAAGAAACTAAGGTGATTGACAGCCGTTTGGTTTCTGATGGGTATCAAGTGCGTCGTCGTCGGGAATGCGGGAATTGTCATGAACGCTTTACCACCTTTGAAACGGCCGAATTAGTGGTGCCAAAAATTATTAAAAATGATGGGTCACGCGAGCCGTTTAATGAAGATAAATTGCGTAGCGGTATTCAACATGCGTTAGAAAAACGCCCTGTAAGTTCGGATGATGTGGAAAAAGCCATTAGCCATATTATTATCCAATTACGTGCTACGGGGGAGCGCGAAGTGCCAAGTCATCTCGTGGGTAAATTAGCCATGAATGAGCTGAAAGAATTAGATAAAGTGGCGTATATCCGTTTTGCATCCGTTTACCTGAGCTTTGATAATATCAATGAATTCACCAAAGAAATTGAAAGCTTAAAGGATTAATATGAGTGACACCTTTTCCCCTGATGACGTGAAATTTATGCAACTGGCTCTTGAGCTTGCGGCAAAAGGGCAGTACACCACTACGCCGAATCCATCCGTAGGATGTGTGTTAGTTAAGAACGGTGAAATTGTCGGGAAAGGGTTTCATTTTAAAGCGGGTCAGCCTCATGCAGAGAGAATGGCGTTGGCCGATGCCGGTGAGAAAGCGAAAGGCGCAACTGCTTATGTGACGCTTGAGCCTTGTTCTCATTATGGTCGCACACCGCCTTGTGCATTAGGTTTAATTGAGGCGGGGGTCAGTCGAGTAGTGGCTGCTATGGCGGATCCTAATCCTCAAGTGGCTGGCAAGGGCTTAAAAATGTTAGCCGATGCAGGCATACCAAGTGCGGTCAATTTATTGAATGAACAAGCGGAAGTCTTAAATAAAGGTTTTCTCAAACGTATGCGAACTGGCAAGCCTTATGTACAGCTGAAATTAGCCATGAGTTTAGATGGACGAACAGCTATGGCGAGCGGTGAAAGTAAGTGGATCACGGGTGACGCAGCCCGTGCAGATGTGCAAAAAATGCGAGCTAAAGCGACCGCACTTTTATCAACAAGTGCTACCGTGTTAGCCGATGATCCAAGCTTGAACGTGCGTTGGAATCAATTCCCTGATGATTTAAAAGCGGAATATGCGGAAGATACTGTGCGTCAGCCTATTCGCATAATCTTAGATTCTAAAAATCGAGTTCAACCAAGCCATCAATTATTCCATACCCATTCGCCAGTTTGGCTTGTGGGTTCAATTCCACGAGATATGTCTGTATTCCCTGATTTTTGTGAGCAAATTTTACTGCCAGAAAACTATGATTTTGATCTATTGATGACAGAATTCGGCAAGAGACAAGTGAATTCCGTTTGGGTAGAAGCGGGCGCCAATTTAGCGGGTAGCTTGATTGAACAACATGCTGTAGATGAATTAATCATTTATGTTGCCCCGAAACTCTTGGGAGATAACGCTCGAGGATTATGCCAACTTTCGCATTTGGAAAAACTTGCGGATGCCCCATTGTGGCAACTGCAAGAATGTGAAAGAATTGGGGATGATTTAAAGCTCAGTTATTTACCTAACTTATTAATAAAAGAATAAAAAAATGCTTAAAAAACTTTTCCACTCCGCCCTTTGGGGGCTTGCTGCGGCAGGTGTTATTTTATTTGCCGTTCCTAAGCTCAATAACAGCAGCCTTTTCTCTGCTGATGATATCGTTTCGTTCAATAGCGCCGTGAGAATTGCTTCTCCTGCCGTGGTGAATGTGTACAACCGATCTTTTTCTTCTGCCAGTATTAATGATAGCGATCAATTACAGGTAAATAACTTAGGTTCTGGCGTGATTATGACCAAAGACGGTTATATTCTTACCAATAAACACGTTATCCAAAATGCTGATCAAATTGTGGTGGCACTGCAAAACGGTAATATTTATGAAGCGAATTTAATCGGTTCGGATAATTTGACGGATCTTGCGGTATTAAAAATTAAAGCAACCAATCTTTCGACGATTCCACAAAATAAAGAACGCCAAGTACGAGTAGGTGATATTGCTCTAGCTATTGGTAACCCATATAACCTTGGGCAAAGTGTGTCACAAGGGATTATCAGTGCGGTAGGACGTAGTGCAGTTGGCGATTCTTTAGGTCGTCAAAACTTTATTCAAACAGATGCATCAATTAACCGCGGTAACTCTGGTGGCGCTTTAATTAACTCAGCTGGCGAATTAGTGGGGATCAGCACGTTAAGTATTGGTAAAACAGCCAATGAAATTGCGGAAGGTCTGAATTTTGCGATTCCAATCAGTATTGCTAATGATGTGTTGTATAAAATTATTCGCGATGGTCGTGTGATTCGTGGTTATTTTGGGGTACAAAGTGAAATCACCGCTAACTCAAACGGTGGCATTGTGATTACAGGTGTGACCGCCAATAGCCCGGCAGCGAAAGCGGGGATTCAAGTGGGCGATGTGATTTTACGTTTAAATAAACAAGATAACTTATCTATTCGTGAAATGATGCAAATTATTAGTGATACTAAACCGAATACAGAAGTTATTGTTACTGTTTCTCGCTTAGGTAAAGTGATTGATCTCCCTGTAGTTATTGAAGAGTTACCATCTAACTAAGGATATATCGTGGAAGTTAAAACCAGTCACTTTTTTGCCTGTTTAGATCGTCTTCGCTTAATTCAGCGTTGGTCATTGATGCGCAATATTGAAAAGGAAAACTTGGCAGAGCATAGTCTGCAAGTTGCCTTTGTGGCACAAGCCTTAGCCATTATTAAAAATCAATTTTTTGGTGGGGAAGTGAATCCTGAGCGTATTGCGGTGATGGCGATGTATCATGATACCTCTGAAATTTTTACGGGTGATCTGCCGACCCCAATTAAGTATTTCAATTCTGAAATAACTCATGCTTATAAAGACATTGAAGCGGCAGCCGAATTACATTTAATTAGCTTGCTTCCGACTGAGTTGCAAGATAGTTTTGCGCCATACTTAGATAGTGAGCAATTTAGCCCAGAAGAAAAGCATTTAGTAAAACAAGCAGATTTGATTTGTGCCTATATTAAAGCTCAATTTGAATTAGAGCATGGTAACCATGAATTTAAAACAGCGAAAAAACGCTTAGAAAATTTAATGGAACAATGGCACAGTCAAGAAATGGATTATTTTTTACAGGTCTTTTTGCCAAGTTTTGGGCGATCGATTGATGAGATTGCGTTGTAAGCGAAAATAAAAAAGTGCGGTTAATTTTAACCGCACTTTTTGTTTCTGATATTACTTCAATGTCGCTAAAATGATCTGTTCAGGATCCACGTGTAACCAGACTTCTTGTCCCACTTTCCAACCATCTTTGCTATGAATACTCGCACAAAATTCAATTGAGCTGTCCTTTATTTGTAAAATCGCTTCTTCATTCTGCATAGAAAGAATCGTCGCTTGGAAAAGGTTATTTTTTTCTTCTAATGGGGTGGCGCTAATTTTCACCCAAGGGGCTTTAAACATGACCATCACTTCTTTTTCAGTAATGAGTCTGAGGCGCTCAGCACTGCGCATTGTGATTGAAACATGTAATGGATGAGCTAAATCCTGAATGTTTACTGCAACAATGCAGCGGGAGTCCACAATATGTTGGCTTGCTACCTTACCGAAAAATTGATTGCGCGCACTACTTTGTAAGGAGAATTTTGCTGTTGCTGAAAGCAGGCTGTTTAACGGGATCGTCTCATCTTGCAGAATATGGAACGCGTGCTCTTGTGTTTGTTCGAGCAAATCGTAAAGCTGTAGCAAACGTTCTGCGTAAGTCGTTAATGATGTACCGCCCCCATTTTTCCCACCGATATTACGTTCTAAAAGCGGTTTTGGGCTGATTTTATTCATCGCTTCAAGGTGATCCCAAGCACTTTTATAGCTCACTTTGGCATTTTTGGCCGCTTGGTTGATTGAGCCACATTCTTTAATTTCTTTTAAGAGGCGAACACGTTTTGGATCAATAAATAATTCTTGATGAAGTTTGACCGTCAGTAAAATTTCAGTTTGTTTCATCATCTCCTCCTAATACACAATTCTGTCTATTTTACTTGATCTTTAAGTTTTTCTGTATGCTTATTTAAAAATTCAAGTTATAATTCACTCGTAGTATATTTTTTTATATATAGTTTCATTTATATAGGAGATAAATAATGAAATTAACTAAATTTGCAACCGCACTTTTAATTGCAGGCATGGGCGTATCTTTTGCGGCATCAGCAAAAGTGACTGTGTTTGCAGCAGCTTCAATGACTGATGCGCTACAACAAATTGCGGATCAATACCAAACTGAAAAGCCAAATAATACCGTCGTTTTCTCTTTTGCTTCTTCTTCTACCCTTGCAAAACAAGTTGAAGAAGGTGCACCTGCAGACTTATTTATTTCAGCTAGCAACAAATGGATGAAATATTTATCAGATAAAAATCTCACTGTAAAAGAAACTGAAAAAGTATTAGCGGGTAATGAATTAGTGTTAATTGCACCAGCCAAAAGTGCAGCTAATTCAGTGGATATTGCTAAAGGTGAATGGATTAAAGGCTTAAAAGACAGTTATTTGTCTGTGGGTGATCCTGCGCATGTTCCTGCAGGACAATATGCAGAAGAATCATTAACGAAATTGAATTTATGGGATCAAGTTAAAGATAAATTAGCGCGAGCGAAAGACGTACGTGGTGCGTTAGCCTTAGTTGAACGCGCTGAAGCGCCTTACGGTATTGTGTATAGCACCGATGCGAAAGTGAGTAAAGACGTGAAAACAGTCGGCGTATTCCCGAAAGACAGCTATAAACCAGTTGAATATCCGGTTGCGATTTTAAAAGATCATGACAATGCGGATACCCGTGATTTCCTTAATTACTTAGAATCGAGCGCAGCAAAAAAAATATTTGTTGAATATGGTTTCTCTGTGAAATAATGAGCTCAGACTTTATAAAGAAAGGACAGGAAACTGTCCTTTTTATTATCCTCTAAAGAAATTTCGTCATATCGATATATACACAAGGAAATATTTTGCTCTCTTGGTTTCAATTAAGCCCGATGGAATGGGATGCGATTCACTTAAGCATGAGTGTCGCATTGAGTTCTATGCTTTGGAGTTTGCCTTTTGCGATTTTTATCGCTTGGCTGCTGGCTCGTAAGGAATTCTACGGTAAGTCACTGATTACAGGGATTATTCATCTACCTTTGGTGTTACCGCCAGTGGTAATCGGCTATTTATTATTAGTCGCCATGGGGCGTAACGGTTTTATCGGTAAGTATTTATATCAATGGTTTGGTGTATCCTTTGGCTTTAGTTGGAAGGGAGCAGTATTAGCTTCCGCGGTGGTAGCATTTCCATTGGTCGTGCGGGCAATTCGTCTTTCCTTAGAAAGCATTGATTTTAAGTTAGAGCAAGCCGCACAAACGCTTGGTGCTTCGCCTTGGCGAGTCTTTTTTACAATCACGTTGCCTCTTTCTCTCCCAGGTGTGTTGGCGGGTTTAGTATTAGGTTTTGCTCGCTCTTTAGGGGAATTTGGCGCAACCATTACTTTCGTTTCCAATATTGCAGGGGAAACTCAAACCATTCCTTTAGCGATGTATTCATTTATTCAAACACCAGGTGCGGAATCACAAACTGCGCGCCTTTGTTTGTTTGCGGTGATCCTTTCATTGATTTCCTTATTGCTTTCCGAAGCTTTAAGCAAACGGATGCAGAAAAAATTGGGGCAAGGCGATGCTACACATTAATGTACAACAACAATTAGGCCGCCTGACCTTACGTGCGGATCTGCAATTGCCAACTCAAGGCGTGACGGCGATTTTTGGTTTGTCGGGGTCGGGGAAAACCTCATTGATTAATTTAGTGAGTGGCTTAACTCATCCTGATCAAGGATTTATTCGTTTAAATGATCGCACTTTGGTGGATGTAGAGAACGGTGAGAATCTCCCTGTGCATCAGCGCAAAATCGGCTATGTATTCCAAGATGCACGTTTATTTCCGCATTACAATGTCAAAGGTAATTTGCGTTATGGCATGAAGCATGTCAGCCATGAAGATTTTGACTATATTGTTCAGCTACTTGGTATTGAACCGTTACTCAAACGCTATCCGCTTACTTTATCAGGCGGAGAAAAACAACGTGTGGCGATTGGGCGAGCCTTATTAACGGATCCCGATATTTTGCTGATGGATGAACCGCTTTCTGCTTTAGATGTGCCTCGTAAACGTGAGCTTATGCAATATTTAGAAAGTTTATCTAAAGAAATTAATGTGCCGATTTTATATGTAACGCACAGTTTAGATGAATTATTACGCTTGGCCGATCGTGTAGTGCTGATGGAAAACGGCAAAGTGAAAGCCTATGATACCTTAGAAAATGTGTGGAACAGTCCGTCATTTGCCCCTTGGAAAGGCGAATCGGAGCAGAGCAGTGTGTTGGCGTTGCCTGTCTATTTGCATAATCCAACCTATAAAATGACCGCACTTTCTTTAGGCGAACAACAGCTTTGGATTAACGAAGTGCATCATCAAGCGAATGAAAAAGTGCGCGTCTGTATTTATAGTTCCGATGTATCACTCACTCTCAGCAAGCCAGAACAAACGAGTATTCGTAATATCTTACGTGGGCAAATTGTACAAATCGTTCCACAAGAGAATCGCATTGATATTGCGGTGTTGGTGGAAGGTCATAAAGTTTGGGCAAGTATCAGTAAATGGGCATTTAATGAATTACATTTTGCTCAAGGCATGGATGTTTATGTACAAATAAAAGCCATTTCAGTCGTATAAAGTAAAAGTGCGGTCAATTTCAAAACAGTTTTAAAATTGACCGCACTTTTTGTTTAGGCTTACTTACCTAGGTTATCAAAGAATTTCTTCACACCGTCTAAAAAGCTTGAAGATTTCGGATTATGCGATTTTTGTCCTTTCAAACTTTCTTCCAGTTTTTCTAATAATTCTTTTTGTTCTTTATTTAAGTTCACTGGTGTTTCAATCACTACGCGACAAATGAGATCGCCTGCGTAGCCGCTACGTGTAGAGTTCACCCCTTTACCACGCATACGGAAGAGTTTGCCTGTTTGGGTTTCAGCAGGGATTTTGAGTTTCACTTTACCGTCTAAGGTTGGAACTTCAATTTCACCACCTAACGCAGCCATTGAGAAACTGATTGGCACTTCGCAGTAGAGGTTATTGCCATCACGTTCAAAGATATGATGTTCTTTAACATGAATAACCACATATAAATCACCTGCTGGTGCACCATTTTCGCCCGCTGCACCTTCGCCGCTTAAACGTAATTGGTTGCCGGTATCCACACCTGCTGGGATTTTAACGGAAAGATTTTTCTTCTTGTGAACACGACCTTCGCCATGGCAGCTTTTACATGGTTTTTCAATTTTCTTACCAGAACCATGACAAGTAGGACAAACCGCTTCAGTTACGAAGAAACCTTGTTGGCGACGAATACGACCTGAACCATGACAGCTTGGGCATGTCTCAACTTTTGATCCTTTTTCTGCGCCAGTACCATCGCAGCTATCACAGTGAGCAAGAGTATTAATTTGGATATCTTTGGTTGTACCTTTTACGGCTTCTTCTAACGTAATTTGGATGTCATAACGTAAATCTTCACCGCGTACTACACGCTGACGACCTCGTCCGCCACCGCCGAAGATATCACCGAACATATCTCCAAAAATATCACCGAAATCAGCACCGCTGAATCCGCCACCGAAGCCACCGCCTCCCATGCCACCTTGTTCAAAGGCTGCATGACCGTGTTGATCGTAAGCCGCTCGCTTTTCTTTATCACCTAGGATTTCATAGGCTTCTTGGATTTCTTTAAATTTTTCTTCTTTGGCTTTATCACCTTTGGTTCTATCAGGGTGATATTGCATGGCGAGTTTTTTGTAAGCACGTTTAATTGCTTTTTCATCTGCGCCACGTTCAACACCAAGAACGTCGTAATAATCTTTCTTTGCCATAATGTTTTCGTTTTCCGTTTAAAAATATAAATTTAAAAAATTTTATTTTGTTATTGTATGGTATTGCGTTAACAACATACCTAAGAATAAAAATAATGTCGAAGTCAGAAATATCAAGGGTAAATTCGTTAATTTATGACTTATTTTGCTGCTGCAAATGCTTGCTCTAAGTCAGCTAAAATATCTTGAATATTTTCAATACCGCAAGAAAGGCGAATAAGTCCTGCAGAAATCCCCGCTTTTTCTAATTCAGCTTCACTTAATTGGCGGTGTGTTGAAGTCGCTGGATGTAATGCACAAGTACGAATGTCGGCTACGTGTACTTCACGTGAGGTCATTTGCAATGCGTTTAACCATTTTGCCGCGGTTTCTTTATCACCTTTAATCTCAAAGGAAATAACGCCACACAAACCGTTCGGTAAGTATTTTTGTTTGAGTGCGTAATCTGGCGAGCTTGGTAAGCCAGGATAATTCACTTTAACGACTTGCGGATGTTTTTCTAAAAACTCGGCTACAGCCTGTGCATTCTCATAATGACGTTGCATGCGAAGCGCGAGGGTTTCCATACCTACATTTAATAAGAAACTATTTTGTGGTGCTGGTGTAGCACCTAAATCACGCATTAATTGCACGCGTGCTTTGACAATATAAGCCGCAGGGCCAAAGGTTTCTGTGTAAACCAAACCATGATAAGTTTGGTCTGGCGTGCTTAATTGCGGATATTTGCCGTTATTCCAATTAAAGTTACCGCCATCAGTAATTGAGCCACCTAAGGCAATCGCATGACCATCTAAATATTTAGATGTGCTGTGAATGACCACGTTTGCGCCAAATTCGATTGGACGACAAAAATAGGGGGTGGCAAAGGTGTTATCAACTAATAATGGCGCCTCTGCAGCTTTCGCTAAGGCAGCAAATTTTTCAATATCCAACACGCGTAAAGCGGGGTTTGCAATGGTTTCAGCAAAGACGGCTTTTGTATTTGGACGAATCGCTTTTTTGAGTTCTTCAAGTGGTAAATCTTGATCCACAAAAGTCACTTCGATACCCATTTTTTTGAATGTATGGGCAAACAAATTGTAAGTACCGCCATACACATAAGAAGAGGAAATAAAATGATCGCCTGCTTCTAAAATATTCAACATCGCATAGAAAACCGCAGATTGACCAGAAGCAGTACACATTGTTGCTACACCACCTTCAAGTGCCGTGATTTTTTCTTCTGCAGCATTTGTTGTTGGGTTTGCTAGGCGAGTATAGAAATAACCGGCTGCTTGTAAATCAAATAACTTGCCAATTTCTTCTGCAGAATCGTAAGTATAAGTGGTGCTTTGTACGATTGGTTGAACACGTGGCTCTCCATTTTTTGGGCTATAACCGGCATGGAGACATTTTGTTTCGAATTTCATTATTTTCCCCTTGAATTGGGTTCGTTTCGGGATAAAGTGCGGTCATTTTTCATCATGTTTTTACACTTTAGATTTATAGTGTAGAAATGAGTGATGTGAATTTCCACCTCATGGTTTAGTAGAATAGTCATGCGATTTACCCTACAAACATATTTTTCCTGACTTCACTTTTTTAAATAAAGTCAGGAAAAATACTGATGAATGAATACACCAAAAGGGCGTATCGCTACGCCCTTTGATTTAGGTTAAAGTGAAATTATTTGTTGTCTTTCACTTCTTCAAACTCAGCATCAACAACATCATCATTTGGTTTGCTGTTGCTTTGAGCTTGTTGTGCATCAGCTTGCTGTTGAGCCACTTGAACAAGTTTTTGAGCAACTTCTGCAAGCGCTTGAAGTTTAGCTTCGATAGCCGCTTTATCTTCACCTTTCGCAGCTGTTTCTAAATCGCTTAATGCACTTTCAATTGCTGCACGATCTTCAGCTGGAACTTTGTCACCGGCTTCTTCTAATTGTTTACGTGTGCTGTGTACAAGGTGATCTGCTTGGTTGCGAGCTTGTACTAATTCTTCAAATTTACGGTCTGCTTCAGCGTTTGCTTCTGCATCACGAACCATTTGTTGAATTTCTTCATCACTTAAACCTGAAGAGGCTTTGATGGTGATTTGTTGTTCTTTACCCGTACCTTTATCTTTCGCAGAAACGTGGATAATACCGTCAGCGTCGATATCGAAGGTTACTTCAATTTGTGGCATACCGCGTGGAGCAGGGTTGATGCCTTCAAGGTTGAATTGACCTAAAGATTTATTCGCTGATGCTTGTTTACGTTCACCTTGTAACACGTGAATGGTTACTGCACTTTGGTTATCTTCTGCTGTTGAGAATACTTGCGATTTTTTAGTTGGAATCGTCGTGTTTTTCTCAATTAAGGTAGTCATCACACCACCCATAGTTTCAATACCTAAAGATAACGGTGTTACGTCTAACAATAATACATCAGTTACATCACCTGCTAATACACCACCTTGAACTGCTGCACCGATAGCAACGGCTTCATCTGGGTTCACATCTTTACGAGGTGCTTTACCGAAGAATTCTTCTACTTTTTGTTGTACTAATGGCATACGGGTTTGACCGCCCACTAGGATAACATCATCAATTTGTGATGCAATTAAGCCCGCATCGTTTAATGCAACTTTTACAGGTTCAAGTGATTTAGCCACTAAATCTTCTACTAAAGATTCTAATTTAGCACGAGTTAATTTAATGTTTAAGTGTTTAGGACCTGTAGCATCTGCAGTGATGTAAGGTAAGTTCACATCAGTTTGTTGTGCAGAAGAAAGTTCAATTTTCGCTTTTTCACCTGCTTCTTTTAAACGTTGCATTGCAAGTGGGTCATTACGTAAATCAACGCCTTGTTCTTTTTTGAACTCATCCACTAAGTAGTTGATTACACGGTTATCGAAGTCTTCACCACCTAAGTGAGTATCACCATTGGTTGCTAATACTTCGAAGGTTTTTTCGCCACCTACTTCATCAATTTCGATGATAGATAAGTCGAATGTACCACCACCTAAGTCATAAACAGCGATAGTTTTGTTGCCTTGGCCTTTATCTAAACCGTAAGCTAATGCTGCTGCTGTTGGTTCGTTGATAATACGTTTAACTTCTAAGCCTGCGATACGACCTGCATCTTTTGTCGCTTGACGTTGAGCATCGTTAAAGTATGCAGGAACAGTGATTACCGCTTCAGTCACTGGCTCACCTAAGAAATCTTCCGCAGTTTTCTTCATTTTTTTCAATACTTCTGCAGAGATTTGTGGAGGTGCAAGTTTGTCACCTTTTACATTTACCCATGCATCACCGTTGTCTGCTTTGGTGATTTTAAATGGCATAATGTCGATATCACGTTTGACTTCAGCATCTTCAAACCGACGACCGATTAAACGTTTGATTGCAAATAGTGTATTTTTCGGGTTGGTCACTGCTTGGCGTTTTGCCGGTTGACCCACTAAAATTTCGTTATCATTTGTATAAGCAATAATTGACGGAGTAGTGCGATCACCTTCTGCGTTTTCGATTACGCGTGGTTTATCACCATCCATTACTGCCACACAAGAGTTTGTTGTACCTAAGTCAATACCAATAATTTTTCCCATTTTGTTACTCCTAAGTAAATTTTAAATTCGTTGTAAATTGTTACGATGAATAAGATGTGGATGCTTTTTCGCATTTCAAGAGGCAAGATTTAAAATTTTTTCTTCCTTTTAAAGTGCGGTTATTTCCGTTCTTGTTTTACAAAATAAGTCCAGAGATGAGAAGTTCAAGGGGATATAAAATTATTTTTGAAAAAGATATAAAATTATTTTTGAAAAATAAGAAAAAAATTGTGATTTGTGATAAATTGCCATCAATTTTAATCATCTATTAGTTAGCAAAGGAATCAAAATGAAAAAATCAACCGTAGCATTAGGTATCATTGTTGCTCTTAGTGTTGTAGGTGTCGGTGGTGCATGGTTTACTGGCGAAAAGGCACAAACTGAATATTTACGTCAAATTGAATTAGCAAACCAAAAATTCCAAAGTTTAGGTTTGTCAGATTCAGTGAATCTTGTTTATAAAAATAAGCAATTTGATCGCAGTTTCTTTACTTCTCAAGTGGAAGATGAAGTAGTTATTTCTTTACCAAAAGAAGGACAAGTATTTACTATTCCGTTTTCAACTAAACTTTATCATGGTCCATTTCCACTTAATCAGTTGGAAAAATTTAACTTTGTACCAACGATGTTTTCCGCACAAGGTGTGATTGGTAAAAATGAAACCACACAACCTTTATTTGATTTACTTAAATCAGATAAGCCTATTCAATATCAAGCATCTACTAGCTATAGCTTAGCAACAAAAGGTAAAGTTGAATTAGCCGCAGGGGAAGTGACAGATCCAAATTCTCCACAAAATAAAATAGCGTGGTCAAATGTCAACATCGGTTTTGATGTAGATAAAGATCGTGCAGGTAAATATGACATGACCTTAGATGAAGTGACTGCTGATTTAGGACCTAATAGTGCAGATGGGGAAGATAGCCAGGATGCTACTGCGGTTAAATCAGTAAAAACAAAGATGAAGGGCATGAAATTAGACGCTTCATTCAATCCTACAAATTGGGCTTATATTTATACGGGGAAAGGTTCTTATACTACTGAAAGCTTCGAAATGACGAGCACTGATTATGCTGGAAAAACGACCTCTCTTATTGAAAAAGGCTTAAAAGCAACATCTGATATTTCACTTAATGGTGATTTTGTAAACTTAAAAAGTGAAAGTACAGTAGATTCATTCGTGTTAGATGGAAAAGAGTTAGGAAAATTAACTAACAATAGCGAGTTAAATCATATTGAAGCAAACGCAGCAAATGCTTTGGTTGAAGCACTTTTCACTGTCTTTAAGTCAGTCAGAGATGATAAAAATGTGAATGATGAAGTTGTATCTGAAATTTTAAGTTCATGGGTTGAAAATCATGGTATGGCTATTTTTAATAATCAGCCTCAAATTAAACTGAACCCAGTGTCAATTTCAGATAATCAAGGTAAAGTGTCATTGGATTTAAACGTGGCGTTAGCGAAAGATCCAAAATTTGATTTAATGGCAGGTAGTTTATATAAACAATTTACTGATTTCTCAGTAAATATTCATGTAGATAAAGCAACTGCAGAAAAAATCATGACACAATTTGCCCCAGAAGAAGATAAAGCGCTGGTTAAAGAGAAAATTGAAGAGCAAGCTAAACAAGCGGCAGCACAAAATATTGTGGTGAATAATGATAAAAATGTGACACTTAACTTAGTGCTTGAAAAGGGCGAACTGAAACTTAATGGTCAAGTGATTCCAGAAGAACAGGTTCAAGGCGTATTATTTATGTTAATAATGGGCGCAGCAATGCAGGCTAAGTAATAACGGCTAAACAATCAAAAGGAGATAAAGTAATTTATCTCCTTTTTTATTAGGTTGAGCTTATTTAACTTTTAATCCAATCGAGCTTTTAAATACCCGTCATAATCGGGGATATCAATATTGATTTCTTGCTCAAATAAGCTTGATGTTAAAAGAAAATCGGCCGTGCTTTGATTAATCGCCACTGGAATATTCCAAACAGTTGCAATACGTATTAAGGCTTTTACATCGGGATCATGTGGTGCTGCGTTCATCGGATCCCAAAAGAAAATCATCATATCAATTTTTTTCTCAGCAATTAGTCCACCGAGTTGTTGATCGCCTCCCATCGGGCCACTTAATAATGAGGCTATTTCAAGTCCCGTTTCTCTAGACAATAGATGGCCTGTTGTACCTGTTGCATAAAGTTGATGGGGAGCGAGAGCTTCTTTATGTTTCTTTACCCAATTGAGCAGGTTTTGTTTGCAGCTATCATGTGCAACGAGCGCTATTCGTTTATGAGAAAAGATTGAGCGAGTTGTCGTGTTCATATTTTGTCCTCTAAAAAACTCAAAAGCATACAAACACTTTAGATCAAAGCGGGTAGGGAATGCAATATGTAAAGTATGCTTTAACTTAAAGCCAAAAATCCTTTAAAAATGACCGCACTTTTAGTGAAGAGTATTGCAATAACAGGAAGAAATGCATGAGAACAGTGAAAATCTACTATCTTTCTTGCAAAAAATCTTCTAAAATTTACAGGATTTTGTTAAATGTTTGTAACATTGATTAACAAGCTTGATTTTCGTGTTTGGTCATGACCAAACTTCATTTTCACTCAGTAAAATAAGGAAAGACTATGTCAGATACCTTAGTAAACGATATTGACCCAATTGAAACACAGGATTGGTTGTCAGCTGTTGATTCATTAATTCGTGCAGAAGGCGTAGAGCGAGCGCATTACATTATCAATCAAGTGATTGATCAGGCACGTAATGGTGGTGTGAACATTGCAAAAGGTGGCGTAACAACCCCTTATGTTAATACCATCCCACTTTCTGAACAGCCAGCATACCCAGGTGATAAAGCTATTGAGCGTCGTATTCGTAGTGCTGTACGTTGGAATGCGATCATGGCGGTATTACGTGGCCAGAAAAAAGATCTTGAATTAGGTGGTCACATTTCAACTTATCAATCTGCAGCAAGCATGTATGAAGTTTGTTTTAACCACTTCTTCAAAGCGGCGACTGATAAAAACGGCGGTGACTTAGTCTTCTTCCAAGGCCACGCAGCACCAGGTATGTATGCTCGTGCATTTGTTGAAGGTCGTATTACTGAAGATCAAATGAATAATTTCCGTCAAGAATGTGAACCAGGCAAAGGTCTTTCTTCTTACCCACACCCGAAATTAATGCCTGAATTCTGGCAATTCTCGACCGTATCTATGGGTTTAGGTCCTGTAAATGCGATCCGTACTGCTCGTTTCTTAAAATACTTAGATAACCGTGGTTTAAAAGACACCAAAGATCAAAAAGTGTATGCTTTCCTTGGTGACGGAGAGATGGACGAAATCGAAGCAAAAGGTGATTTAACATTCGCAGCACGTGAGGGCTTAGATAACTTAATCTTCGTTGTAAGCTGTAACTTGCAACGTTTAGATGGTCCTGTAACGGGTAACGGCAAAATCGTTCAAGAATTAGAAGGTTTATTTGCTGGTGCTGGTTGGGAAGTGATCAAAGTCATGTGGGGTAGTGGCTGGGATAAATTATTTGCAAAAGATACTACCGGCAAATTAACCCAATTAATGATGGAAGTGCTTGATGGTGACTATTTAACCTTCAAATCTAAGAATGGTGCATACGTTCGTGAACACTTCTTCGGTCGTTATCCAGAAACCGCTGCATTAGTGGCGGATATGACAGACGATGAAATCTGGGCATTAAGACGTGGTGGTCACGATTCAGAAAAACTTTATGCCGCATTCCATAAAGCGCAAACTGCAGGTAAACCTGTTGTGATCTTAGCGCACATGGTTAAAGGTTATAAAATTCCTGAAGCAGAAAGTAAAAATACTGCGCATCAATCGAAAAAAATGTCTCTCGAAAGCTTAAAATCTTTCCGCGATCATTTCCAATTAGATATTAAAGATGAAGATATTCCTAACTATCCATACATCACCTTCCCAGAAGGTTCGGAAGAGTACAATTATCTTCACGGCAGACGTAAAGCGTTAAATGGTTATTTACCAAAACGTTTACCAAAATTCACCACTGAATTTAAAGTGCCATCATTGGAAGAATTTGCACCATTATTGGAAGAACAAGCTCGTCCAATTTCAACTACAATGGCATTTGTACGTTTCTTAAATACCTTATTGAAAGATAAGAACATTGGTCAACAAATTGTGCCAATTATTGCTGACGAAGCACGTACTTTCGGTATGGAAGGTTTATTCCGTCAAATCGGTATTTACAACCCACATGGTCAAAACTATGTGCCTTCTGACCGCGATTTAGTGGCGTACTACCGTGAAGCGAAAGATGGTCAAGTATTACAAGAAGGTATCAATGAATTAGGTGCAGCATCATCTTGGTTAGCGGCAGCGAACTCATACTCTGTAAATAACCTTCCGATGATTCCATTCTTCATCTACTACTCAATGTTTGGTTTCCAACGTGTGGGTGACTTAATGTGGGCAGCAGGTGACCAATTAGCACGTGGTTTCATGATCGGTGGTACTTCTGGCCGTACAACATTAAATGGTGAAGGTTTACAACACGAAGATGGTCACAGCCATATTCAATCTCTTGTTATTCCTAACTGTGTATCTTATGACCCAGCTTACGTTTATGAAGTGGCAGTTATCCTACAAGATGGTATCAACCGTATGTATGGTGAAAAACAAGAAGATGTGTTCTACTACATCACTACATTAAACGAAACTTACGAACAACCAGCAATGCCAAAAGGCGCAGAAGAGGGTATTCGTAAAGGTCTTTATAAATTTGAAACCGTTGAAGCGAAAGGCAACAAAGGTCATGTTCAATTATTAGGTTCAGGTGCGATCTTCCGTCACGTTCGTGAAGCAGCACAAATCCTTGCAAATGAATATGGTGTAAGCTCAGATGTATATAGCGTGCCTTCATTCACTGAAGTCGCTCGTGAAGGTGCAGATGCCGTACGTTGGAATATGTTACACCCAACAGAAACGCCACGCGTACCTTATATCGCACAAGTAATGAACGATGCACCAGCTGTAGCGGCTACTGACTACATGAAATTGTTCGCAGAACAAGTTCGTGCATTCATTCCTGCACAAAGCTATCACGTATTAGGTACAGATGGTTTCGGTCGTTCAGATAGCCGTGAAAACTTACGTGAACACTTCGAAGTGGATGCGCGTTATGTTGTGGTTGCAGCATTACATGAGCTTGCAAAACAAGGCAAATTTGATGCGAAAGTGGTGGCTGATGCAATCGCGAAATTTGGTTTAAAAACTGAAATTTTAAATCCGCTTTACGCTTAATAAAAACATCCTGTGTGTGAGAGCACACAGGAGCATCTACAAATAAAGTGCGGTTGATTTTAACTGCGTTTTTTAAAGGTAAGATAACATGTCAAAACAAATTCAAATTCCTGATATCGGTAGTGATGAAGTTACCGTCACAGAAGTGATGGTGAAAGTAGGTGATACCATTACTGCAGATCAAAGCATTATTAATGTTGAAGGTGATAAAGCTTCAATGGAAGTCCCTGCACCAGAAGCTGGTGTAGTAAAAGAAGTATTAGTAAAAGTGGGTGATAAAGTCACAACTGGCACACCAATGCTTGTTTTAGAGTCAGCGGATTCGGCAGCGCCTGCTCCAGCGGCAGCAGCACCTGCACCGGCAGCCGCACCAGCAGCTGCAAGTGTAGTTGAAGTTAATGTACCAGATATCGGTTCAGACGAAGTAAACGTGACAGATATTATGGTGAAAGTCGGTGATACTGTTGAAGTTGACCAATCAATCATCAATGTTGAAGGTGATAAAGCGTCAATGGAAGTGCCTGCTCCAGTTGCTGGCGTCGTAAAAGAAATTTTAATCAACGTGGGCGATAAAGTTGTTACTGGCAAATTAATCATGAAATTTGAAGTGGCCGGTGCAGCACCAGCCGCAGCGCCAGTTCAACAGGCGGCAGCACCTGCAGCTGCACCAACAGCTTCAGCCATTAAAGAAGTGAATGTACCTGATATTGGTGGTGATGAAGTCAACGTAACTGAAATCATGGTTGCAGTTGGCGACAGCATTTCTGAAGAGCAATCTTTAATCACCGTTGAAGGCGATAAGGCCTCAATGGAAGTGCCAGCTCCATTCGCGGGTGTGGTAAAAGAAATTTTAGTGAAATCAGGTGATAAAGTTTCAACTGGTTCATTAATTATGAAATTTGAAGTGGCGGGTGCAGCACCTGCTCCTGCAGCGGCTCCAGTAGCGTCAGCTCCAGCGCCTCAAGCAGCACCTGCAGCGGCGCCGGTAGCACAACCAGGTAATGTATCTGGCTTAAGCCAAGAACAAGTTGTAGCAAGTGCAGGCTATGCACATGCAACTCCAGTGATTCGTCGTTTAGCACGTGAATACGGTATCAACCTTGATCGTATAAAAGGTACCGGTCGTAAAGGTCGAGTGGTAAAAGAAGATATCCAAGCTTATGTAAAAACCGCTGTTAAAGCATTTGAAACCGGCACGGTTTCTTCTGCAGCCGCAGGTAATGGTGTGGCAAATGGCGCAGGCTTAGGCTTATTACCATGGCCGAAAGTTGACTTCAGCAAATTTGGTGAAGTAGAAGAAGTTGAATTAAGCCGTATCAACAAAATCTCTGGTGCAAACTTACATCGTAACTGGGTAATGATTCCACATGTTACTCACTTCGATCGCACAGATATCACCGATTTAGAAGCATTCCGTAAAGAACAGAACAAGATTGTTGAAAAACAAAAATTGGATGTGAAAATTACACCAGTTGTGTTTATTATGAAAGCGGTAGCGAAAGCATTAGAAGCGTTCCCACGTTTCAATAGCTCTATCTCTGAAGACGGTCAAAAATTAACACTTAAAAAATACATCAACATTGGCGTAGCGGTAGATACACCAAACGGTCTTGTTGTACCTGTATTTAAAAATGTGAACAAAAAAGGTATTATCGAACTCTCTCGTGAATTAATGGAAGTCTCCAAAAAAGCACGTGACGGTAAACTTTCAGGTTCTGATATGCAAGGTGGTTGTTTCACTATTTCAAGCTTAGGCGGTATTGGTACAACTCACTTTACACCAATCGTAAATGCACCAGAAGTGGCAATTTTAGGTGTGTCTAAATCAGAAATGCAACCGGTATGGAATGGTAAAGAATTTGAGCCACGCTTAATGCTTCCATTATCATTATCTTTCGACCACCGTGTGATCGATGGTGCTGATGGTGCTCGTTTCTTAAGCTATATCAATGGCGTATTAGCTGACTTACGTCGCTTAGTGATGTAATTAACACGGTAAGATGTGAGTGATTAGGCTCACATCTTACAGAAAGGATCGCAAGTGCGGTCAAAAATTTGAACGTTTTTACGAGGTAAAAATGAGTAAAGAAATTAAAACCCAAGTTGTGGTACTTGGTGCTGGTCCTGCAGGTTATTCAGCGGCATTCCGTTGTGCGGACTTAGGTTTAGAAACAGTACTTGTTGAACGTTATTCAACATTAGGTGGGGTATGTTTAAACGTAGGTTGTATCCCTTCTAAAGCATTACTTCACGTTGCTAAAGTAATTGAAGAAGCAAAACACGCAAGCAAAAACGGTGTGTATTTCGCTGAGCCTCGCATTGATTTAGATGAAGTGCGCGCAGGTAAAGAAGCGGTTGTGGCGAAATTAACAGGCGGTCTTGCAGGCATGGCTAAACAACGTAAAGTCACCGTTGTTGAAGGTTTAGCGGCGTTTACCGATCCACACACATTAGTGGCACGTGATCGTGATGGTAAACCAACCACAATTAAATTTGATAATGCGATTATCGCAGCGGGTTCTCGCCCAATTCAATTACCATTTATTCCACATGAAGATCCACGTGTTTGGGATTCAACAGATGCACTTAAATTAAAAGAAGTACCGAAAAAACTTTTAATCATGGGTGGTGGTATCATCGGTTTAGAGATGGGTACCGTGTATAATGCATTAGGTTCTGAAGTCGAAGTGGTTGAAATGTTTGACCAAGTGATTCCAGCGGCAGATAAAGATGTGGTAGGTATTTATACCAAACAAGTTGAGAAAAAATTCAAGTTAATGCTTGAAACTAAAGTGACTGCCGTTGAAGCAAAAGATGATGGTATCTATGTTTCAATGGAAGGTAAAGCATGCAACGATACTAAACGTTATGATGCAGTATTAGTCGCAATCGGTCGTACACCAAACGGTAAATTGATTGATGCAGGTAAAGCAGGTGTTGAAGTAGATGAGCGAGGTTTCATTCATGTTGATAAACAAATGCGTACTAATGTGCCTCATATCTTTGCAATTGGTGATATCGTTGGCCAACCAATGCTAGCACATAAAGGTGTTCATGAAGGTCACGTCGCGGCAGAAGTGATTGCAGGGAAAAAACATTACTTCGATCCAAAAGTTATTCCTTCTATTGCTTATACTGAACCAGAAGTGGCTTGGGTCGGTAAAACTGAGAAAGAATGTAAACAAGAAGGTTTAAACTACGAAGTGGCTAAATTCCCATGGGCTGCTTCAGGTCGTGCGATTGCTTCAGAATGTGCTGAAGGTATGACCAAATTAATCTTCGATAAAGATACTCACCGTGTACTTGGTGGGGCAATCGTTGGATCTAACGGTGGTGAATTATTAGGTGAAATCGGTCTTGCGATTGAAATGGGTTGTGATGCGGAAGATATCGCATTAACGATTCATGCTCACCCAACACTTCATGAGTCTGTGGGTCTTGCAGCTGAAGTATTTGAAGGTTCAATTACCGATCTTCCAAATGCAAAAGCGAAGAAAAAATAATCAATTCTAATCCTTTTAAGGGCTACTCATTGAGTAGTCCTTATTTTTTTTGAGATCTCACTCACAAAATTGCATAAAAATTCAATAAAAACTGGCGAGCATAATGACTTTTTGATAAAATCCGACCAGTTTTATTTTTATATTTTTTTATTATTTAAAAGCTATGTTAAAGAAGATTTTGATTATTGTAGGTTTGGCTGTTTTGACAACAGCCTGCTCTAACAACTCGGGGCAGGCACAAAACGGCATGATTAGTGAAAGTGATGATGCTGAGTTAACGGGTTTGATTGCTGGTTTAGATGGGAAAAAAGGGGGCGTTTACCCTAAATTAAGAACTAACCGTCCTAAATCAGGTTTAATTGGTGATAAAGCGCTTGCTCAAGTTTATAACGAATGGGTGGGAACTCGTTACAGAATGGGGGGGACTTCAAAACATGGTATTGATTGCTCTGCATTTATGCAAACTGCTTTTCTTGATGCTTATGGCATGGAGCTTCCACGTTCAACTTCAGAACAACGCTATTTAGGTCGCCAAATCCAAAAACATGAATTACGTAAAGGTGATTTGGTGTTCTTCCGTCGCAACAATCATGTTGGCGTTTATATTGGTAATAACCAGTTTATGCATGCAAGTACAAGCCAAGGTGTAACAATTAGTTCATTAGATGAAGATTACTGGTCAAGAACTTATACACAATCTCGTCGTGTGATGTAATGACAATTTTATTTCAACAAGAAGTGCGGTTAATTTTAACCGCACTTTTTCTTTATTTAGATTATCTGATTATTGGCTTAAGCCGCAAATTTCATTAAGTCTCTTCTTGGTTTCATTTGATGGATAGTATTCGTCACCGTGCCAACTAATGGAAGGTTTGTCCATTGTGTTGTTTTAATATTTTCCACTTTAGAATCTAATGCCATGAATACAAATTCATTACCGCTTACACCAGCAAATTCATAAATATGGAATTCGTCTTGTTTTTCTAATACGACAAGATCACCAATGAAAAGGCTATCATTTTTTTCAACCACTAACATATCGCCCATTTCAATTCCCCAAGCAAGCATATTCGGATTGGTAACACGAATAAAACAAGTTTGTTGTGGACGTTTGATGCAATAAAGGTTGAGATCTAATTTTTTATTAAATGTCGATTTGCTTTCAACATCATTGAAAAATGGCATAGGATGATAAGAAAACGTCATATCATTTTGTGCAACTGTATTTGCGTAGTTCATCATCTTGTGTTCCTTTTAGTTTGTGTGTTTTTAATTAGTGGTTGTTTATACAGTTGTAATATACTGGTATTAGATACAGTATGTCAATAGGGCATAGAAAAAATTTTTTTATAGGCGAAAATTTTAGAAAAAATTCATTCCTTACTGAAAAAGTTCAATTTTTTAACAAAATAATAAAGAAAAAATTTTCTTTTAAATAAAATTTGAGCTATCTTTATCTTGTTTCGGTGGATCGTAACGATCTGAAATTCAACTTAATCTTCATTTAAAACTATTATGAATACAACACGTTTATTTCATTTTTTATTCCAAGGTAATTTGGTAAAACGAATTGCCGTTGGTTTGGTACTCGGGATCCTTGTTGCCTTGGTGAATGAGAGTGTAAAAAATTCAGCAGGTATTGATCTTGCATCTAGCTTTGGAGTGCTCGGTCAAATCTTTGTTAAAGCATTGCGTGCTGTTGCACCAATTTTGATTTTCTTCCTTGTTATGGCTGCGCTCGCTAATAAGAAAGTGGGCTCTAAAAGTAACATGAAAGAAATTGTCGTGCTTTATCTTTTGGGTACGTTCTTAGCGGCTGTGGCTGCAGTAATTGCAAGTATGGCATTCCCATCAGATGTGGCTCTTGCAGTAAAAGAGGATGCGAGTTCAGCACCTCAATCTGTTGGTCAAGTCATGTTAACGTTAGTATTGAATGTGGTGGATAACCCATTAAATGCAATTTTCAAAGCAAACTTTATCGGTGTTTTAGCGTGGTCTATCGGTTTAGGTTTAGCCCTTCGTCATGCATCAGATGCAACTAAACAGGTTGTGGCTGATTTTGCAGAAGGCATTTCTAAAATTGTTCACGTGATTATTTCATTTGCACCTTTCGGTGTATTCGGTTTAGTGGCTGAAACATTATCTGACAAAGGCTTATCTGCGTTAGGTGGATATGTTCACTTATTATTCGTGTTAATCGGTACAATGCTATTTACTGCCTTTGTACTTAATCCTATTCTCGTTTATTGGAAAATTCGTCGTAATCCATATCCATTAGTGTGGACTTGTGTGCGCGAAAGTGGTGTAACGGCATTCTTTACACGTAGCTCTGCAGCAAACATTCCTGTAAACATTGAATTAGCAAAACGCTTAAATCTTGATGAAGAAACCTATTCTGTGGCAATTCCATTGGGTGCAAATATCAATATGGCGGGTGCGGCAATTACAATTACTGTATTAACGTTAGCAGCTGTTCATACATTAGGCATCGAAGTATCTTTCATCAGTGCAGTGTTATTAAGTATTGTTGCAGCGCTTTGTGCGTGCGGTGCTTCTGGTGTGGCTGGTGGTTCATTGTTATTAATTCCATTAGCTTGTAGCTTATTCGGTATTTCTGATGACATCGCGGCACAAATGATCGGTGTAGGTTTCGTGATTGGTATCTTACAAGATTCAACAGAAACCGCGCTAAACTCTTCAACTGACGTATTATTTACTGCGGCAGTATGTATGGAAGAAGAGCGTAAAAACGGTTAATTAAATTAATCTAATAAGGCGGGCAATTGCTCGCCTTTTGTTTTTAAAGGAAAGAGAATGGCACTTTTAATTCAGCAAGCAAAATTTAAGCTTTATCAAAAACAGACCTTAAACTTACCGCACTTTGCGATTGAGCCACAACAATATTGGGTTGTGGTAGGCAGTAATGGGAGTGGGAAATCGGCGTTTGCTTTAGCTTTGCAAAATGAGTTACCTTTACAGGAAGGGGAGTACCATAATTCCTTCAAACGTGTTCACTCCTTTTCTTTTGAAAAACAACGAGAAATTCTTGAAGCCACATTAAAGAATTTAAACAACGATGATACCGATCCAGATTTCTTTGGTAAAACGGCAAGAGAAACCATTTTAAATGGCAGTACGGAACTCACTTTTTGTGAACAAATTTCAGAAAAATTAGGGATTACTTATCTCTTAGATCGTTTCTTTATCAAACTTTCTACTGGGGAAACACGAAAAGTCTTATTGGCACAAACATTATTGCAAAAGCCCGATTTATTAATTTTAGATGAACCTTTTGAAGGGCTAGATCAGCAATCAGTAAAAGATTGGATGGTGATGTTGAGCGAACTAAAAAAAGAATGTGCTATCGTTCTAATCGTTAATCGTTTGGCAGATATTCCGGCTGAAGCGACTCATTTAGCTATGTTGGAAAATTTAGAGTTAGTATTAGAAGGTGTACGCCAATCCATTGAGCAACAAAGTATTTATCAACAATTAGTGTATGCGGAACAGTCTGTTGATGTTGCGTTGCCTGAGCCGGCCTCACCATTACTAAAACTGTCTGAAAACCAACCGTACTTTGAACTTAAAAATGTTACAGTTCAGTATGGCGATAAAGTGATTTTGGATCATTTAAATTGGGTTGTTCAACCAAATCAAAATTGGTGGATTAAAGGACCAAATGGAGCAGGGAAGTCAACCTTACTTTCGTTAATTACAGGTGATCATCCTCAAGCCTTTGCGAATCATGTGGTGATTTTTGGTAAACAACGTGGTTCAGGCGAAACCATTTGGGATATCAAACAAAAAATGGGTTACGTAAGCAGCCAACTGCATTTAGATTATCGTGTGAATTGTTCCGTGCTAGATGTGATCATTTCAGGTTTTTTTGACAGTATTGGGATTTATCAACAAGTGCCAGAGGCAATTCGTTTGAAAGCCATGCAATGGTTAGCTCGTTTAAATCTGACTCATTTAGCAAAAAAGCCATTTCGTTCACTTTCTTGGGGACAGCAACGTTTGCTTTTAATTACACGAGCGATGGTGAAGCATCCACCTGTTTTAATTTTAGATGAGCCTTTTCAAGGGCTTGATGGGTTAAATCGCAAGTTAGTAAAACATTTTATTGAGCAACTCGTTAATAATAGTGAAACACAGCTTTTATTTGTTTCTCATCAAGATTTAGATGCCCCGAATTGCATTACGCATCTTTTTGAATTTATAAGAGAAAACGGTAAATATATTTATGTACAAAGTGCGGTCTAATTTGATAGACTTTTCCTATATTTCTTCATCATTAAGGAGCAATCTATGGAAGGTTTATCTATTGCCGCAATCGTCTTTATTGTATTAGTTGTTGTGGTGCTATTTTCAGCACTCAAAACTGTACCGCAAGGTTATAACTGGACGATTGAGCGTTTTGGGCGTTATACCCACACCTTAATGCCTGGCTTAAACTTTGTCGTACCATTTGTGGATCGTGTTGGCCGTAAGATCAATATGATGGAACAGGTATTAGATATTCCATCACAAGAAGTCATTTCTAAGGATAACGCCAACGTATCTATTGATGCGGTCTGTTTTGTTCAGGTGATTGATGCCCGTAGTGCTGCTTATGAGGTGAATCATTTAGAACAGGCGATTATTAATTTAACCATGACTAACATTCGTACCGTATTAGGTTCGATGGAATTGGATGAAATGCTTTCCCAACGTGACTCCATTAACGGTCGTTTGTTGGCAATTGTGGATGAAGCGACCAATCCTTGGGGGATTAAAGTTACCCGTATTGAAATTCGTGATGTGCGTCCACCACGTGAATTGATTGATTCCATGAATGCGCAAATGAAGGCAGAACGTAATAAACGTGCGGAAGTCTTGGAAGCGGAAGGGATTCGTCAGGCGGAAATTCTACGTGCAGAAGGGGAAAAACAAGCCCGTATTCTGAAAGCGGAAGGGGAGCGTCAAGAAGCCTTCTTACAAGCAGAAGCGCGTGAACGTGCAGCAGAAGCGGAAGCGAAAGCAACCCAAATGGTGTCAGAAGCGATTGCTAGCGGTGATACCAAAGCGATCAATTATTTCATCGCACAAAAATATACAGAAGCCTTAAAACAAATTGGTGGTTCACCGAACAGCAAAGTGGTTATGATGCCACTTGAGGCAGGTAATTTAATTGGCTCAGTAGCGGGCATTGCCGAACTATTAAAAGGCGACAAAAAAGCGTAATTTCTTAAAGTGCGGTTAAAAATGACCGCACTTTTTCTCTCAAGGAGTTGATATGGCAGATTGGTTAACAACTTGGTCGGTTTGGCATTGGTTGGTATTAGGTTTTGTATTGTTAATTGCTGAAACCCTTGTACCCGGCGTATTTTTATTGTGGTGGGGCTTGGCTGCGATTGTGGCAGCAGGTGTAATGGCATTGGTGCCGAGTTTATCCTTAACCGCGTTAGCCGTTTTTTATGCAATTTTAGCGATTATTCTCTCGTTGCTTTGGTGGAAATACCAGCATAGTAAAGATAATCAGGACCAATCACGTACAACTTTAAACCAACGAGATCATACTTTGTTAGGTAAAAAAGGCACGGTATTAGAAATTGGTTCTAATGGGATTGGTCGTGGTGCTTTTGGCGATACCACATGGCGTATTCAAGGTGAGCATTTAGCGGTGAATGATCTAGTGGTGGTAGAACGCGTTGATGGCATTACACTGTTAGTTAAAAAGGTAACAGAATGAATCATTTAATTATTTTTGCACATCCCAATAGCCAAAAAAGTTTTGGTCGTGCCATCGTAGATCGCGTTGTAAAAGCAAGCCAACAGCTTGGTGTTGAAACTCATTTGCGCGATCTTTATACCATGGGATTTAATCCGATTATTTCCTTTGAAGAATTACAATCGGCCAATAAGGGGATTATCCCGGCGGAAATTCAGCTGGAACATGATTTTATTCGCCAAGCAGATTTGATTACGATGGTTTATCCTTTATGGTGGATGGGTTTTCCCGCAATATTGAAAGGCTATTTGGATCGTGTATTAAGCCATGGTTTTGCTTATAAAACAGAAAATGGTGAATCCAAAGGTCTGCTTCAAGATAAAGCGATGCAACAATTTATCACCATAGGGAGTAGCGTAGCAAAATATCAAGAATACGGCGTGGATAAGTCCCTCAATCATTGTTTGATCAATGGTTTGTTTAATTATTGCGGTATCGAGAATGTGGATTACACTTTGTTCGGTGATATTCATATTATCGATAATGCTGCTCGCCAAGCGATGCTTGATGAAGCTGCCGAAAAAACAACAGCAAAATTGACCGCACTTTTAGCTCAATCTTGAGCACAATCATAGGAAAGCAACAGATGTCAGAAACTCAAGTTAATAATTTCTCTTTAATTAGCCGTTTATTCGGCAATTTATTTTATCGCAGCCCTACGGATCCCATTTTGAGTGGGGTATTTGATTGGCTGCAACAACAAGGTTTAAGTCAAGTGTGGGCACTTTCTACGGATAAAGAAAGCGAAGCGGCCATTGATAATTTACAGATGAAAATTGATTTAACGTTGCTTGATCAAGAATATCAAAAATTGTTTGGTCCAAACGGTAACGTACCAACGGCTATTTCAAGTTATGATATAGATGTACAACGTTTTGTGGATTTCCGCAATACTCGTAATGTGCCTGAGGCAGAGCATGTGGATCATTTCGCTTTGTTATTGCTTACTGCTTCTTGGTTAGAAGACAACACGGAATCACTATCCGCTCAACAAGATTTATTCGGTGATTTCTTATTGCCTTGTGCAGCGAAATTCTTAACCCAAGTGGAAACTTATGCAACGCTTCCTTTCTATCGTTCATTAGCGTATTTAACCCGTGAAATCTTAGCTGCAATGGCTGATGAATTAGAAGAAGGCGAGTAGTTTTCATTAATAGAATAGATCCCTAAAAGAGATTTTTAGAGAGCAATAAAAAAGCCCCGCGAATCAAAACGCGGGGCTTTTATTTAATGGAAGATCAATTATTCTTCAGAAGTCACATCTTCAGTGCCTTCGTCTTCATCATCCACATCACAAACACGTTCAAGACTGACTACGTGCTCATCTTCTGCGGTACGAATTAAACGAACCCCTTGGGTGTTACGGCCAACGATGCTCACTTCACTTACACGAGTACGCACTAAGGTACCCGCATCAGTGATAAGCATAATTTGGTCGGTTTCTTCCACTTGTGTCGCCGCAACGACTTTACCGTTACGTTCGCTCACTTTAATCGAAATCACCCCTTTGGTATTACGGGATTTGGTTGGGTATTCGCTTAATTGTGTGCGTTTACCGTAACCGTTTTGCGTCGCCGTAAGGATTGCGCCGTCATTTTTCGGCACAACTAAGGAAACCACTTTATCGATGTTGAGATCGAGTGTTTCTTCTGCATTATCATCAGAAACCTCTTCAATTTCGACCGCACTTTCATCGTCAGCGATGTCGTTGGTTAGAGCAAGTTTAATACCGCGTACACCTGTTGCTAAACGACCCATTGCACGTACTGCGCTTTCAGCAAAACGCACCACGCGACCTTGTGAAGAGAACAACATGATTTCGTTAGAACCATCGGTAATATCCACACCAATTAATTCATCTTCATCACGTAAGTTCAAGGCGATGATACCGCTTGAACGTGGACGGCTGAATTCGGTTAGCGCAATTTTCTTCACAATACCACCAGCCGTTGCCATGATGACGAATTTATCTTCTTCATAAGCAGAGATTGGTAGGATTGCGGTGATACGCTCGTTTTCTTGCAACGGTAGAATATTCACAATCGGACGACCACGCGCACCACGGCTAGCTTGTGGTAATTGATAGACTTTCAACCAATATAAGCGACCACGGCTCGAGAAACAGAGAATCGTATCGTGAGTATTCGCCACTAAGAGTTTTTCGATGAAGTCTTCATCTTTCATCTTCGTTGCGGATTTACCTTTACCACCACGACGTTGTGCTTCGTAGTCGGTAAGCGGTTGATATTTCACATAACCTTCGTGAGAAAGGGTCACTACTACATCTTCTTGAGCGATTAAATCTTCTAAATCAATATCACCGGAAGCCGCAGTAATTTCAGTACGACGTTCATCGGCAAATTGTGCTCGTACTTGTTCAAGTTCTTCACGAATCACTTCCATCAAGCGCTCAGGGCTGTTGATGATGTGGAGAAGTTCTGCAATTTTAACCAATAACTCTTTGTATTCATTGATCACTTCTTCGGTAGCAAGACCGGTTAAGCGATGTAAGCGAAGTTCTAAGATTGCATCAACTTGTTCTGGAGAAAGGTAGTAATCCGAACCTTTAATACCAAATTCAGCCGCTAACTCAGCTGGACGTGCCGCTGCATCAAGCAAACCTAAAATTTCGTTATTCAGTTTCCAAGGACGAGAAATTAATTTTTCTGCCGCTTCTTTACGCTCTTTCGATTGACGGATGATATCGATGATTTCATCGATATTTGATGTCGCAACCGCTAAACCTTCTAAAATATGAGTACGCTCGCGGGCTTTACGCAATTCAAATAAAGAACGGCGAATCACCACTTCTCGACGGTGCATCACAAAGGCTTCAATGATTTGTTTTAAGTTGAATAAACGTGGTTGACCGTGATCTAAGGCCACCATGTTGATCCCGAAGGTCACCTGCATTTGGGTAAGCGCATAGAGATGATTTAATACCACTTCGCCTACGGCATCGCGTTTGATGTCGATTTCAATGCGGATCCCTTCTTTGTTAGAAAGATCGATAATATTGCTGATGCCTTCGATTTTTTTATCTTTGATAAGCTCAGCAATTTTTTCTACCAATTTGGCTTTGTTCACCTGATAAGGCAATTCGGTCACAATGATTTGCTCTTTGCCTTTATCTGTGGTTTCTACGCTTGCACGAGCGCGAACATACACTTTGCCGCGGCCAGTGCGATAAGCTTCTTCAATCCCTTTACGGCCATTAATTAATGCCGCTGTTGGAAAGTCTGGACCTGGAATATATTGCATTAACTCATCAATGGTGATGTTTTCGTTATCAATATAAGCCAAGCAGCCATCTAAAACTTCATTTAAGTTGTGTGGAGGAATATTCGTTGCCATCCCCACCGCAATACCGGAAGAACCGTTTGCTAAAAGTGCAGGAATACGGGTTGGTAATACATCCGGAATCATTAATTCGCCATCATAGTTTGGCGAGAAATTCACGGTTTCTTTATCCAAGTCAGTTAATAACGCTTGGGTGATTTTTTGCATACGTACTTCGGTATAACGCATTGCCGCTGGCGCATCACCGTCGATTGAACCGAAGTTACCTTGCCCATCTACCAACATGTAGCGCAATGAGAACGGCTGTGCCATACGCACAATGGTGTCATACACCGCAGAATCACCGTGCGGGTGATATTTACCGATTACATCACCTACCACACGGGCAGATTTTACGTATTTTTTGCCGGCAGTGATGCCAGATTGATCCATGGAGAAAAGCACACGTCGATGCACCGGTTTTAAACCGTCACGTACGTCGGGCAAAGCACGCCCAACAATCACCGACATGGCGTAGTCAAGGTAAGAAGATTTGAGTTCTTCTTCAATATTGACTGGGGTAATAGAGGAATGGATTGAATCCGTCATTTTTATTCCTTTTTTGATCAAAAAATTGTGACGGATTATAGCATAAATTTAAGCGTTTTTGTGTGAAAAGTGTGGTTGATTTTAAAGCAGTTTTTTAATGCGGAAATAAATAAGGCAGACATTAAGTCCGCCTTATGGTTGAGAGAAAATCGTCTATTTTCAATTTTCTCGTTTGGCTTTTTGTAATTTAGCATAAGCACCAAGTAAAGCTTGGTGTTCTTTAAAGTTTCTAAGCGTTTCATCACTGGCTGGCAAGTTATAGAATGGGTTGCCTTTTTCTACTACCGCAGCCCAAGCTTGTTGAACGGCTTCTTTGCCATACATTCTTTCAAATACAGTACGATATTGTTGTGGATCGCGAGTATTGTCTAAATGCAATTCAATGATGCTGATTAAGGCACGATAGTAATTCACACGCTCAGGCGTAAACACAGAGCTGTTCATATTTATCGTCCAGTTTGCCCAATCTAAGGCTAATTCTAATTCACCTAATGCTAAGTAAAGCATGGATTTAAGTTCACCAACACGTAATGTTGTCCAACCGCTTGCTTTTGGTGCAACGATACCGATAAATTCGCGAACGCGTGTAGCATCATCAATATCTTGCTCATCTAATTCTGCTAACAACTCTTCGTAAGTTTCAGCATCATGATGATGGTGTGGTAAATCTAATAAAATCTCGCGCCAGTCCATACCCATGTTGTTATTGGCATAAATGAGGTCATCAGCAGGATAGATATCAGACATGCCTGGAACAATAATACGGCAAGCGTAAATGTCTAAATGGTTATAATCCATGATATAGACTTCTTTTTCCTCGGCATTAAAGATTGCCATCAAGTTTTCATATTCTTCTTGCGTTGAACCTGAGAAATCCCAATCTACAAATTCATAATCTGGCGTATTTTTAAATAAATCCCAAGAAATTAAACCGCTAGAATCAATAAAGTGTGTTTCAAGGTTAGCATGCTCCGCCACATCATCATTATTGAATGATGGAGGAGAGAATACATCGAGATCTTTTAAGCTGCGACCTTGTAAAAGCTCCGTTACGGTACGCTCTAATGCCACTTGGAAGTTTGGATGTGCACCAAAAGAAGCAAAGCAAGTGCCGTTATTTGGGTTGAGTAATATCACGCAAATGACAGGATATTTGCCGCCTAGTGACGCATCAAAGGCATAAATAGGGAAGCCTTCTTCCTCTAATTTTGCAATGGAAGCTTGAATAGATGGATAGCGCTCCATCACAGATTTTGGAATTTCAGGAAGACTGATTGCTTCTGCAATAATGCGATTTTTTACGTAACGTTCAAAAACTTCTGAAAGCCCTTGCACTCGAGCTTCATTTTTTGTGTTACCGGCAGACATTCCGTTAGATACGTATAAATTCGCAATGATACTTTGTGGAATATAGACGGTTTCTTGATCGGATTGACGCACATAAGGCATCGCGACAATACCGCGATCGTAATTACCAGATTGCAGATCCACAAGCAATTCTGGGGTTAGTTCTTGATTTGGATCGAAATAATCCCATAAGTAATCATCTAAAATCCCTAGTGGTAAAAGGGCTTCATCTTCAATAGGAAACCATTTTTCAGTGGGATAATGGACGAAATCGCCATTGGCAATCTCTTGCCCTAAATAGAAATCAGCAAAGAAATAGTTGGTGGAAAGACGTTCGAAATATTCACCTAATGCAGACGCTAATGCGGCTTTTTTGCTCGCGCCTTTACCGTTAGAAAAACATTGTGGGCAATCTTTATCACGAATGTGTACAGACCATACATTTGGCACAGGATTAAGCCAAGAGGCTTCTTCGATATTGAAACCAAGTGCGGTCAATTTTTGTTGAAATTTTGAAATACTGTCTTCAAGTGCGGCATCTTTGCCGGGAATAAATGTTTGTCCGTTCATAATTGTTCCTGTTATAAAAAACTTTCGGATCATAGGGGAGTTTGAGATGCTAGGCAAGCATAAAATTTATGCACTTTAGCTCTTGTTTTCCTTGATTTTTAAGGGTAAATTAACTCGGCGCAGAAAGGCATTTTCTGTGTAGGTAAAATTATAAACAAATCAATCAATTGGGAGACATCATGGCTCAAGGATTTTATGAATTAAAAGTGGCTAAAGACGGACAATTTATGTTCAACTTAAAAGCAGCAAACGGACAAGTTATTTTAACTAGCGAACTTTATAAAACAAAAGCATCAGCTGAAAACGGCATTGCATCAGTGCAAAAAAATGGTGTGGATGCGAAAAACTTTGAATATCGCGTAGCGAAAAATGACAAACCTTACTTCATTTTAAAAGCGGCTAATCATCAAGAAATTGGCCGTAGCCAATATTATTCTTCTCAAGCTGCAGCAGAAAAAGGCGTTGAGTCTGTAATGAATAATGCATCTTCTGCAGTAATCAAAGAAGTGACAGAATAATTATTCTGTTCTGATTTCTTTAAATGCACTTGCCGGCTCTAAAAACGCCGGCATTTTTGATCGCGCTTTCTCCGGATTCAGTGTTAAGGGATAAGTTCGTTTTTGGGCAACGATCACAGTGAGCGGAGAGCAGAGCGAGCTCTTCTCTTGTTTTATGGATAGTCTTTCTTCTGCAATCACATCAAAGTTTAATAACGATAGCCAGTCAATGACTCGCCAAGTGGCATATTGTCGGAATTTAAAGTCACCCAATTTGGATTTGAAAAGTAATGGACTCATTGGACTAAATAATGTGATGAAAATCCAGCCGTCATCCTTTAAAACGCGATGTGCTTCACGCAATATTTGATGAGGATCTTGCGCAAAATTTAAGGTGTTTGCCAACAAGCAGGCATCCATTTCTTTTTCAATAAAAGGCAAGGCTAATGGCGATGCTTGGAGTAAGCTATCACTTTCATTTAAAAGTGCGGTAGGAAAATGTGCTGTTTTTTCAGCTAACACAATTTGATGACGTAAAGGCAATTCAAAGGCAATTTCGCCACTTAAGGCACCGACTTTCAGAATTTGATAGCCTAAAATTTTTGGTGTCCATTGGACAAAATAATGTGTTAATACGTTACAATAGGCTTCACCTTGTGGTAACGCTTGCCAACTTTCAGGTGAAAGAAGTGGTTTGTACCATTTGGCTTTCCAATTCAATGTTAATCCTATTTTCATAAGGTAATTTATGCTAGTTCCTATTCCTGCACTCAATGATAACTATATTTGGCTTTATAGACGAGAAAATTTCCCCGTAATTGTGATCGATATCCCAGAAATAACCCGTTTAATTCCGTATTTAGAATCGAATAAGCTAGACGTAGAAGCGGTGTTATTAACCCATAATCACGATGATCATGTGCAAGGTGTCGCGGAGTTTAAGCAATATTATCCTAATGTGCCTGTTTTCGGTCCAACAGAATGTGCAAATAAAGGGGCAACCAATATCGTGGATAGTGGTGTGATTAATACGGCACATTATCATATTGAAGTTTTGCCAAGCGGTGGTCATACGTCAGGGCATGTCAGCTATTTGGTGGATGGGCATCTATTTTGTGGCGATGCGTTATTTTCTGCGGGCTGTGGTCGCGTGTTCACGGGAAATTTTGCTCAAATGTTTGAAACCATGCAGCGTTTTAAGCAATTACCGAATGAAACCGTGGTTTGTCCGGCTCATGAATATACGCGGGGTAATTTAGCTTTTGCGGAAACCATATTGGTGGATAAAAGTGCGGTCAAAAATCAACGTGTTTTGGTGGAACGTTATCGAGCAGAGGGTAAACCGAGTTTGCCAACAACAATTGGATTAGAGAAACAAATTAACCCGTTTTTACAAGCAAAAAATTTAGACGAATTTACGCAATGGCGTTTAGCTAAAGATAAGTTTTAACTCGTTTTAGTTATTTGTTTGAGTTTTTTCTCTTGAAATTTGCTCAATTCTCAACAATTCATTAAAATAGGGAAACTTTTACTTTCTACTTAAGCCGCATGTTCATAAAAGTGCGGTTGTTTTTATTAGGTTTTTATGACCCTTCTTGTTCTAGGCATCAATCATAAAACGGCTTCTGTTGCTGTTCGTGAGAAAGTCGCTTTTTCTGAAGAAAAGCGGCAGCTTGCCTTACAACAAATTCACCAGCAAGATTTGGCAGAAAGTGCGGTTATTCTTTCTACTTGTAACCGTACCGAGATTTATCTTCACCATCGTCAAATTTCACCCCAAGAGAGTAAGCAATGGCAAACGAACTGTACAAATTGGTTTGCTAACATTCATCAGCTTTCTGTAGATGAATTAAATAAAAGTATTTACACACATCAAAATCAACAAGCAGCGAATCATTTAATGCGCGTGGCCTGTGGTTTGGATTCATTAATTTTGGGTGAGCCGCAAATTTTGGGACAGGTGAAACAAGCTTTCCAAATCACTGAAGATTATTATCAAGCGGCGAATATTCCGCTTTCAAGCACGCTTTCTCGTTTGTTCCAAAAAACCTTTGCTACGGCAAAACGTGTACGCACTGAAACCAATATTGGTGAAAGTGCTGTATCGGTAGCTTATGCGGCTTGTAGTTTAGCGCGTCAAATTTTTGAATCTTTACGTGAATTACAAATTTTGCTTGTTGGGGCAGGGGAAACCATTGAATTGGTGAGCCGTCATTTATTACGCCATGGTGTAAAAAAATTGATGATTGCTAACCGCACTTTATCTCGCGCTCAACAGTTGGTCGAGACTTTAGCCTCCAATACGCCGATTGAAGTGTATTCTCTCGATGAGTTGCAAACTCCACTAAATCAAGCCGATATTGTCATCAGCTCAACAGGCAGCCCGAATGTTTTAATCACCAAAGCGATGGCTGAAATTGCGGAAAAAGCACGCCAATTTAAACCGACTTTGATGGTGGATATTGCGGTGCCACGTGATATTGATGAAAACGTCTCAGAATTAGAAAGTGTGTATCATTACACCGTAGATGATTTGCAAGATATTATTCAACGCAATCTTTCTCAACGTGAGCAAGCATCAGAGCAAGCGCAAGACATCATTACACAAGAATGCACGGATTTCTTTGAGTGGTTGAAGGTTCATCAATTCTCCAATTTGATTCGTCATTATCGTGATGAAGCGGAGAATACTCGCCAAGAATTACTCGAAAAAGCCTTACACCAAATTCAACAAGGTGAGAATGCTGAAAAAATTCTGCAAGAATTGAGTTATAAATTAATGAATAAACTCATTCATGCACCAACCCAAACCATGCAAGCCATGATGAAATCTGGTAATGCGGAAGGTTTGCATGCCTTTTCCAATGCTTTGCATTTAACCCATCCTTTAAATGAAAAAAACGATTAGATTTTTGACCGCACTTTTAGGTAGCTCATCGCTATTGATGAGTGTGTCAGCCCTAGCTGAATATCGAACCTTTAATGATGGCAATATTACTTACGGGATTTTCCAAGCTAAACCTGAAGAAGTGCAGCTACATTGGAAAGATGCTGAAGGTAACGATTATCAAAGTTTAACGCGTCTCAAAAATGCCTTAGAAGATAGCTATAACGTCAAAATGGTCATGAATGCGGGCATTTATAGCATGAATAATGTGCCTGCAGGGTTATGGATTGAGCAAGGAAAAGAGCTCAATGCGTTAAATACAAAAGCAGGCAAAGGTAATTTCCATGTGCAGCCCAATGGGGTATTCGCTATTGCTGGAAATAAACCCTACATTTTAACAACCGCCGCGTATCAGAAAAGCAAACTCAAGCCAGACTTTGCATTGCAATCAGGCCCGATGTTAATTATTCATGGAAAAATGAATCCACAATTTCGAGCAAGCTTAGAAAGCTATCATAAGCGTAATGCAGTGTGTTTGACAAAACAAAATGAATTACTTTTCTTGATGACGATAAAAGGTGAACCTAACCTTTATACCTTAAGCCAAGGTTTGCTGAAAATAGGTTGTCATGACGCCTTATATCTTGATGGAACAATATCTAATTGGTACATTCCAGGGCAATTTAACACCTTGCATTGGAAGCGTTTTGTTGGAATGATCTCTGTTCTTGATGTGAACAAAAAATAGCAAAAGCGTTTTATTTATAATCAACTAAATCAAAAAATCCGTTTTTTGCAAAAAAATGATTGACGAGAATAGGTCAAATCAGGATAATACGCCCCGCAAAGCCGATAAGGTAAAGCAAATGATGGCTACATAGCTCAGTTGGTTAGAGCACAACACTCATAATGTTGGGGTCGCAAGTTCGAATCTCGCTGTAGCCACCAAATTTGCGGGACTGGCGAAATTGGTAGACGCACCAGATTTAGGTTCTGGCGCCGAGAGGTGTGTGGGTTCAAGTCCCTCGTCCCGCACCATTTATCAGCTTGCAGTCAAATAGTAGTTGGGGTATCGCCAAGCGGTAAGGCACCGGGTTTTGATCTCGGCATCCCTAGGTTCGAATCCTAGTACCCCAGCCATACTATCTAAATAAAATCTTCTTTATTTCCAATCAAAGAATTTCTGTTGGGGTATCGCCAAGCGGTAAGGCACCGGGTTTTGATCTCGGCATCCCTAGGTTCGAATCCTAGTACCCCAGCCATCTTATTTTCTCTATATTTCTTTTATATAAAAAATGCGATTAATTTAACCGCACTTTGTTTTATCTGTCTGTTGTTATTAGCTACAATTTTAATGTCTTTATATAAAAGAAAAGCCACCTTGCGGTGACCTTTCACATTGATTTATTTTAGTTCTACTAAAGTTAAATTACATTGGGCTGTTGATGCTGCAGGTAATGCTTCATAATCTTTTCCTGCCTGAGGCGTGAATGTGAGTTTTTTACCAGAACAGCTGTAACCTAGTTGTGTATATTTAATACCTTTTGCATAATCCGTATAAGTATTATCTGGGGTTACTATTTCACTTTTTAGGGTGATTTCAGCGCCCGCAGGGATAACAAACTCTTTAAAGAAAGTACTTGAACCAAAGTTATTGAATTGGCTTGGTTTTTTACTCGCTTCGGTATCTGGCATTCCTAGCGATTCATTACCTTTAAGGTAAAGCATTGAGCCGAAGGATTGCCCCCATCCACCTCCAACATTTACTTTTTCTGTTTTTCCATTCTGTTTTACTTCCATCTCGGTATATCGACCATTTTGTCCATATAGACGGATACGTGCGTCAGTTTGTGGGTTATAAGCTTTTCCTGCATTTGACAGCTCAGTGTTTACACAACCCGAGAGTAGTAACGCTGCTGTACTGATAAGCATCAATTTTTTCATAATTTTTCCTTTTGTTAAGGGTAGAAAATGGTAATTAATGTTCCCTTGTCTTAAAGAAGGTCACATCAGGATAACGTTCTTGTGCAAGATTTAAATTAACCATCGTTGGTGCAATGTAAGTAAGATTATCGCCACCATCTAATGCGAGATTTTGCTCATTTTTGCGTTTGAACTCTTCAAATTTTTTGTTATCCGCACATTCCACCCAACGAGCCGTCGCGACATTGACCGTTTCGTAAATGGCTTCAACGTTATATTCTGATTTCAAACGAGAAACGACCACATCAAACTGTAGCACACCGACCGCGCCAACAATCAAATCATTATTGCTTAATGGACGGAATACTTGCACAGCACCTTCTTCAGAAAGTTGTACTAAGCCTTTTAACAATTGCTTTTGTTTGAGAGGATCTTTCAAACGGATACGACGGAATAATTCAGGGGCAAAGTTTGGAATACCGGTAAATTTAAGCTCTTCACCTTGCGTAAAGGTATCACCAATTTGAATAGTGCCATGATTGTGCAAACCGATAATATCACCAGCATAAGCTTCATCGGCATGAGTGCGATCCCCCGCCATAAAGGTGAGTGCGTCAGAAATGACTACATCTTTACCGATACGCACGTGTTTAAGTTTCATGCCTTTTTCATATTTACCAGAAACTACGCGTAGGAAAGCTACGCGGTCTCGGTGTTTTGGATCCATATTGGCTTGGATTTTAAATACGAAACCAGTGAATTTTTCTTCTTCTGCTGAAACCTTGCGGGTATCTGCTTGACGAGCTTGTGGTGCAGGCGCCCATTCGGTTAAACCATCTAAGAAATGATCAACACCGAAGTTACCTAATGCAGTACCGAAAAAGACAGGTGTTAATTCACCACTTAGGAATAAATCCAAATCAAATTCATTACTTGCACCTTTTACAAGCTCTAATTCATCACGCAGTTGTTGGGCTAAGTCATCACCAACAGCAGCGTCTAATTCAGGGCTATTTAAGCCTTTCACAATACGTACTTCTTGGATTGTAGAGCCTTGCCCACTTTGGTAAAGATAGGTTTCATCTTTATATAAATGATAAACCCCTTTAAACAATTTACCGCAACCAATTGGCCAAGTAATCGGTGCACAATGGATTTTTAATACGCTTTCCACTTCATCTAACAATTCCATTGGGTCGCGAATATCACGGTCAAGTTTATTCATGAAAGTGATAATTGGCGTATCGCGTAAACGGGTCACTTCCATTAATTTAATGGTACGTTCCTCAACCCCTTTTGCCGAGTCAATAACCATTAAGCAGCTATCCACGGCTGTTAAAGTGCGGTAGGTATCTTCGGAGAAATCTTCGTGCCCTGGGGTATCCAATAAATTCACTAAGCATTCATTGTAAGGGAATTGCATCACGGAAGTCGTAATGGAAATACCACGTTGTTTTTCCATTTCCATCCAGTCAGATTTTGCATGCTGTGCAGAGCCTTTACCTTTTACTGAGCCTGCTTTTTGAATGGCATTGCCGTATAACAATACTTTTTCGGTGATGGTGGTTTTACCCGCGTCAGGGTGGGAAATAATCGCAAATGTGCGACGTTTATTCACTTCTTCTAATGGATAACTCATTGTCTTGTTTCTTCTGTTTTAAATAATGCTGTATTGTCGCTGATTTTCAGATTGAGCTCAAATTAAATTGTTTTTCTTTTATTATCTATTGATTATTTTTGGGTATAACTCTGTAATTTCTTTTCTTTAAAATTTTAATAAAAAAAAGCAAACGTTTGCGCAAAAAGTGCGGTACAATATCTACCGATTTTTTATTCTTATAATTAAAGGTGCAAGCAATGACACAACTTAGTCTAAAAAAAATCTATTCGGGAAAAGTGCGTGATCTTTATGAGATCGATGATAAACGAATGCTAATGGTAGCCAGTGATCGTTTGTCCGCATTTGATGTGATTTTAGATGATCCTATCCCACGTAAAGGTGAAATCCTGACTCAAATTTCCAATTTCTGGTTCAATAAGTTAGCCCATATTATGCCGAATCATTTTACGGGTGATTCAGTTTATGATGTGTTACCAAAAGAAGAAGCTGATTTAGTAAAAGATCGCGCAGTGGTTTGCAAACGTTTGAATCCAATTAAAATTGAGTCTATCGTGCGTGGTTATTTAACAGGTAGCGGGCTAAAAGATTATAAGCAAACAGGGACCATTTGTGGCTTGAAATTACCGGAAGGATTAGTTGAGGCAAGTAAATTACCTGAACCGATTTTTACGCCATCAAGTAAAGAAGAATTGGGTAATCACGATATCAATATCAGCTATGAACAATGTGAAAAAGCTATTGGCGCAGAGTTAGCGGCACAAGTGAGAGAAAAAGCGATTGCACTTTATACTGAGGCAGCAAAATATGCGCTGACTAAAGGTATTATTATTTGTGATACCAAATTTGAATTTGGTTTAGATGAAAATGGCACGCTCACTTTAATGGATGAGGTATTAACACCGGATTCTAGCCGTTTTTGGTCAGTTGATACTTATAAAGAAGGAACAAATCCACCGTCATTTGATAAGCAATTTGTACGAGATTGGTTAGAACAAAGTGGTTGGAATAAACAACCGCCAGCACCGAAAGTACCAAAAGAAGTGATTGAAAAAACAGTGGCTAAATATCAAGAGGCGTTGGATTTATTAACAAAATAACATTAACAAACTCCCTGCTATGCTTTAGAATAGCAGGGATTTTTATGGATAAAATATTGTGAATAAAAGAGTATGAAATCTGTTGCGATAGTTGGTTTAGGTTGGCTAGGCTTACCGCTGGCGCTGCACTTAAAAGAGCTTGGTTGGTGTGTAAAAGGCTCAAAACAATCCCCTGATGATGCTCAGAAATTGCATCAGCTAGGCATTGAAACTTATCCTTTTTCGCTTTCTGACGAAATGAAACGTTTACCAGACCATATTCGCCCTCTTTTTAATGTAGATGCTCTCATTATCACCCTACCACCTAGCCGTTTTTCTTCTCAACAGTATTGTGAATATCTTGCTTTTTTAGCCAATCAAGCCAAGAAACAAGGTGTACAACATGTACTTTTTACCAGTTCAACTTCTGTTTTTCCTGATATTTCGGGGCAATTTGATGAAAGTTCTCAACGTTCAGCTGAAACAGAAATGGGTAAAACACTGATACAAGCAGAACAGTGCTTGTTCCAATCAGGAATATTGCATTGCGATATTCTTCGACTTGCAGGATTAATTGGTAAACAACGCCATCCGGTTAAATTCTTAGCAGGAAAACACAATTTAAAACAGGGCTATTCGCCTGTTAATTTGGTGTATCTAGAGGATTGCATTCAAGCTATTACTGCCTTACTCATGAATTCAAATGGATTACGAACTTACCATCTTTGTGCTCCAATTCATCCTACTCGAGCAGAATATTACACAAAAGCAGCGGTATTTTATGATTTATCCATACCACAATTTGAATGTAGTGATTCGGATCCGAAACGAATCATTATGGCAGATAAAATTTGTCGAGATTTAGGCTTCGCTTATCGTTATCCAAATCCCGATGATATGTTAGAAAAGCGCAGTGATTTTTGACCGCACTTTTTAAAGACTCACTCACCATAACCACAATGAAGGAAATAAAATATGTCAAATACGATTCTGCAACATTTACCTAAAGGTCAAAAAGTTGGTATCGCTTTTTCAGGCGGGCTAGATACCAGTGCGGCATTACTTTGGATGCGTCAAAAAGGTGCAGTACCTTATGCTTATACAGCAAACTTAGGTCAACCAGATGAAGATGATTACAATGCAATTCCCAGAAAAGCAATGGAATATGGTGCGGAAAATGCTCGTTTAGTGGATTGTCGTGCGCAGTTAGCCCATGAAGGGATTGCGGCTATTCAATGTGGTGCATTCCATATTTCTACTGGTGGAGCAACCTATTTCAATACCACACCACTTGGTCGTGCGGTAACAGGTACGATGCTTGTTGCAGCAATGAAAGAAGATGATGTGAATATCTGGGGTGATGGTTCAACTTTCAAAGGTAACGATATTGAGCGTTTTTACCGTTATGGCTTATTAACCAATCCAAATTTAAAAATTTACAAACCGTGGTTAGATCAACAATTCATCGATGAGTTGGGTGGTCGTTTTGAAATGTCACAATTCTTAATCGCAAATGGTTTTGACTACAAAATGTCGGTAGAAAAAGCCTATTCAACTGACTCTAATATGTTAGGTGCAACTCATGAAGCGAAAGACTTAGAAGAATTAAGCACCGGTATTAAAATTGTGAAACCAATTATGGGCGTGGCATTTTGGGATGAAAATGTTCAAGTAAAACCAGAAGTGGTGACTGTTCGTTTTGAAGAAGGTGTGCCAGTTGCATTAAACGGTAAAACATTTGATAACGTGGTGGATCTTTTCTTAGAAGCAAATCGCATTGGTGGTCGCCATGGTTTAGGCATGTCAGACCAAATTGAAAACCGTATTATTGAAGCAAAATCACGTGGTATTTATGAAGCACCGGGAATGGCATTATTCCATATCGCTTATGAACGTTTAGTAACGGGTATTCATAATGAAGATACTATTGAACAATATCGTATCAACGGTTTACGTTTAGGCCGTTTGTTATACCAAGGTCGTTGGTTTGATCCACAAGCGTTAATGTTACGTGAAACAGCACAACGTTGGGTCGCTCGTGCGGTGACTGGTGAAGTGACATTAGAACTTCGTCGTGGTAATGATTATTCAATCTTAAATACTGAATCACCAAACTTAACTTATGCGGCAGAACGTTTAAGTATGGAAAAAGTGGAAAATGCACCATTTGATCCAATCGATCGTATTGGTCAATTAACTATGCGTAACTTAGACGTAGCAGATACACGCGGAAAATTAAGTATCTACTCTCAAGTAGGTCTATTAACTGCAGGGAAAGATTCCGTTTTACCACAATTAGGTAAAAAATAATTTTCTCTTTTAAATTGGAAAAAGTGCAGTCGATTTTGACCGCACTTTTGATTGAGATAATAAAAAACCTTAGGTTTTAGCCTAAGGTTTTCGTTTTTTAGCAAGAATTACTTTTTCTCATCACATTTGTTGATATCGCTACATTTACCGTAGAGGTATAAACTGTGTGCTTTTAATTTGATACCATGTTGCTCACTGATTTCTTTTTGACGCTGTTCGATAATGTTATCAGTAAACTCAAATACCTTACCGCAATCTTCACAGATAATGTGATCGTGGTGTTCTGTTGGTGCAAGTTCAAAAACAGACTTGTTACCTTCAAAATTATGACGAATTAAAATACGTGCTTCATCAAATTGATTAAGTACGCGATATACAGTTGCAAGACCAATGTCACTACCTTGTTCTAACAAGATTTTATACACTTCTTCAGCTGAGAAATGCTCGTTTTTATGTTCTTGCATTAACGCAAGGATAGTCAGCCGGGGTTCGGTGATTTTCAACCCTGCTTTTTTGAGTAATTTGATGTTTTCTTCAGACATAATGTTCCCTTAATTAATTTGCTAAATAGAGATGGTTAAGCCAATTCTGCTAAACACATTTCATCGTAGATTTGTTTCGTCCATTTCTCTACACGTTCTGCTGTGAGTTCTGGTTGACGATCTTCATCGATACACAAACCGATAAAGTTTCCGTCGTCTAATAATGCTTTTGATGCTTCAAAGGTGTAACCATCAGTTGACCAATTGCCCACGATAATCGCACCACGTGGTTCAACGATATCACGTACTGTACCGATCGCATCACAGAAGTAATCTGCGTAGTCTTCCTGATCGCCACAGCCAAAAATACCGACTAACTTGTCAGTAAAATCAATTTCTTCTAAGGTAGGAAAAAAATCATCCCAGTCAGCTTGTGCTTCACCGTAATACCAAGTCGGAATACCAAAAAGTAAAAAATCATAACTTTCGATATCTTCTTTCGTGCTTTTTGCAATGTCACGAATATCGACTAATTCATTGCCTAATTGTTTTTGAATCATTTTTGCAATGTTTTCTGTATTACCCGTGTCACTACCGTAAAATAAACCGACAACTGCCATTGTTCTTTCCTTTTGAAATAAAATTAGGTGAATAGAAAAAATTAGGGGCAAAGCCCTACAATTTGTGCGAACTATACCACAAATGAATTCTCATTTGAATAGAATAATTCTCATTTAAAGCGATTAATTCTTATTTAGAAACCTATCAATTGCACGTATCACAAAATCAGGTTTTTCTGCATGAACCCAGTGCCCACAACCATTGATAGTGAACGAGGTTGCATTCGGGAATTGTTTTAGAATAATTTCTGTATATTCAGGTTTAATATAAGATGAAAGCCCACCTTTAATAAAGAGAGTAGGCGTATTAGCGTAAACTTCCTGCCAATCCATCAGTTCCGCATAATGCTCAAAAAGTGCGGTCAAATTGAAACGAAAATATTCGCTTGAAGTCGGCTCAAAAGATTTCAACATAAACTGCACCACGCTAGGCTCGGCAATTTCACTTTCTAAAATAGGCTTAGCTTGTTGACGAGTTTGTGGCTGCGCTTTTTTCACGGCAAACAAACCACGAAACACATCATCATGTCCCGCACTGCTATTAGCCACAGGTGCAATATCAATGACAACTAATTTTTCCACACGCTGCGGCTGAAGTGCGGTCATTTTCATTGCTGTTTTTCCGCCCATTGAATGACCAATTAAGATCACTTTATCTAATTGAAGGTGATCGATAAGTTGCCATACATCATCAGCCATGGCATCGTAATTCATTGTTTCTGAATGAAAACTATGTCCATGATTGCGTAAATCTACGCGTAAAATATTATAGTTATCGCTAAATGCACGGGCGATTACACCAAGATTATTCATATCTCCAAACAAGCCATGAATGAAAACTAAGGTAGGTGAATTAATTGATTGTTTTACTTGGTGAAATTGATGGTTTAATAATTGGGAAGATGACATATATTTTGCGTGAGAATTTGGTTAGAAATCGTTATAATGGACGAAAATTTTAGCAAACGGAGAGAAAAAAATGAAGATAATTGAAGTCGATGAAGAATTATATCAATACATTGCGGCACAAACTCAATCTATTGGAGAAAGTGCGTCTGATATTCTTCGCCGTTTGTTGAATTTACCCACTCATGCAGCAAGCTCGGTTGATTTCTTTGAATCAGTCACATCAGCTGAAACGCCAAAAAGTGCGGTGCATTCTGAGCCTGTTTTAACGGAAAAAACAACCGAAGTATCTCAACCAAAAGTTGAACCTATTGAACCGCCAAAAGCAGTGAAAAAACAATCGGATGAAGCAATCAATCATATTGTTGATAAAGTGCGTGCACTCTTGAATTCTGCTGAGTTCAAAGAAGAGCCAAAAGCAGTGGTGCGTTTTTTAAGTATATTACGGACGCTTTATCGTACCAATCCAGAAAGTTTCGCACAGGCAACAGAAAGCCTACAAGGTCGTACTCGTGTTTATTTTGCTCGTGACGAAGGGACTTTGCTTGTGGCGGGTAATCACACGAAACCGAAACAAATTCCTGACACGCCATATTGGGTGATTACCAATACCAATAGTGGTCGTAAGATGCTGATGCTAGAAGGGGCGATGCAATCTATGCATTTGCCGGAATATTTAATTGACGAAGTTCGCCCTTATTTCGTTAGCAACTAATTCGATGCAAAAATTCCCTTGGCAAGCATTTGCCCAAAATTCAGCGTATGCAAATCAGGTCGCGTTGCGAAATTCGCAGGGCGATCCTTTTACTTGGGTCGAACTTGCTGAGAAAATTAATCAAGTGGAAGCCTTTCTTTTACAACAAGGCGTGACGACGCAAAGTGTGGTCGCTTTTTGCGGCAAAAATTCAGAACAGATCTTATTTCTTTATTTAGCCGTTATTCAGCTAGGCGCAAAAATTTTAGGTATCAACCCTGCATTTCCTCAAGAAAAAAGAGAAGAATTGTGCCAAGTGTATGGGGTAGATTTTTGTTATCAAACCGAAGATATTCATTATTTAGCTGTTAAAGCATTACCCGAACATAAAGCGAATTTTACAAAAGCAGCCACGATGACGCTCACATCGGGTTCGACTGGTTTGCCTAAGGCTGTTGTGCATAATGTTTCTGCTCATTTAACTAATGCGGAAGGCGTTTGTGCCTTAATGAATTTTGGCAAAGAGCAGTCATGGCTACTTTCTTTGCCGCTTTATCATGTTTCCGGACAAGGTATTGTGTGGCGCTGGCTTTACGCAGGTGCAACCTTAGTTTTACCGAAAGAAGATTTTTATCAATCTATTGGTGAGGTTTCCCATGTTTCTCTCGTGCCAACGCAATTACAACGTTGGTTTGATTATTTGGTAGAGCATCCTCAATCTATTCATACGCAAGCAGTATTATTGGGGGGAACGCAAATCCCTGTTAAATTAACTCAAGCGTTAAATGAATTAGGGATTCGAAGTTATTCAGGTTATGGTATGACTGAAATGGCTTCTACTGCATTCGCTAAGCAATCGGATGGAAAAATTGGTGTAGGGCAACCTTTGCTTGGTCGAGAGTTTAAGTTAATGAATGAAGAAGTTTGGTTAAAAGGTGCAGGGCTTGCCATGGGATATTGGCGCGATGGATGTATAGAACCACTCACGAATCACGAAGGCTGGTTCCAAACCAAAGATAAAGGTCAATGGCTCGATAATGAATTAGTCATCCAAGGCCGATTAGATAATATGTTTATTTCCGGAGGTGAAAATATTCAGCCGGAAGAAATTGAAAAAGTGATTGCACAATCAGATTTGGTGAAACAAGTTTTTGTTTTACCTAAACATGATGAGGAATTTGGCCATCGTCCTGTCGCGATTGTTGAATTTCATACCTTATTTAATGAAAGTGTGGTTGAATCTCTCAACGTTTTTTTACAGGGGCGATTGGAACGATTTAAGCAACCTATTGCCTACTATGAACTCCCGACGAATTTAATCCAAGGGGCAATAAAGATTTCTCGCAAAGCACTGGCCGATTGGCTGTCGCAACAATAGGAAAGTTAGTTTAATGAAAAAAATCTCTCGTGTTTTGACCGCACTTGGTCTTTCATTTGTTTTTACTCTGGCACTTTCTCAGCCTGTTTGGGCAGAGAATAATGCTGATTTACCAACTGAAAAAACACTTAAAAGTGAATTAGCTGAGGCGGAAAAGTTACCGGATGGTGATGAAAAAACAAGTAAAGTGGCTACAATTCAGGCGTCACTCGATTTCTTACAACAAATTCAAACGCAGCAAAAAAGCAATAATGAGCTGCAAGAGACGCTTATTGATGCAGATTCTGAAATTCAGAAGAACAATAGCGATCTACAAAATCTCAAAAAACAGCTGAGCTCACCAAATAACACCGATTATGCTTCACAAAGTTTAGCTAATCTACAGGCTCAGGTTGAGAAACTGACCAATCAACAACAAGATGCCCAATCTGCATTAAGTGCGGTGAATACGCAACTTGCAGGGCAGAGCTCTGTGTCGGAACGTGCTCAAACAGCCTTAACAGATAATGTTAAACGTACGCAAGAATTGAATCAGAAATTAGCTGATCCAACGACAAGTTCACTATTAAAACAGCAAATTCAGCTTGAATTACAACTGATTGAGCTAAAAAATATCTATAATCAAGTGCTATTAAAAAATAGCGATCAGTTGACTGTGCTTTATCGAAGTCGATATGAGTTATTAAATACTCGTGTTCAAGCATTGCAGCAACAAATTGCAGCCATTCAAGAAGCGATTAATCAAAAGAATTTGGCTAAAACACAAAACCAAGTTGAGCAAGCACAACAACAAAGCCAAAATGTTGAGCAAAATCCGTTGATTCAGAAAGAATTGAATTTGAATGCGCAGCTTAGCCAATATTTACTTGAGCAAACAGAGAAAACCAATACATTAACGCAAGATGAATTACGCATGCGAAATGTGTTGGATAACTTAACGCAGACACAACGTACCATTGATGAGCAAATCAGCGCATTACAAGGCACGTTGGTGCTTTCTCGCATTATTCAGCAACAAAAACAAAAATTACCGACCAATTTAAATATTCAAGGTCTTTCAAAGCAAATTGCGGATTTGCGTGTACAGATCTTCGATATTACGCAGAAACGTAATGAGCTTTATGATATTGATGCTTACATCAGTAAAATAGAGCAGGATGAAAATAAATCGTTTACACCGGCAGAAAAAACACAATTAACCAATTTACTCACTGAACGTCGTAAAGTAGGGTCAGATTTAATTAAGTCATTGAATAATCAGTTGAATTTGGCAATTTCCTTAGAGCTAACCCAACAACAGATTACTCAAATCAGTAATCAAATTCAGTCTAAGCTTGATCAACAAAGTTTCTGGGTAAAAAGTAACAATCCAATTAATTTAGATTGGATCAAAAAGCTGCCAATGTCACTCAAGGCACAATTTGATGGCATTGGAAAGAAAATCGGCTTCCCGACAAATTTTGATAATTTGCCGTATTTACTCACTTATGTCTTTATTTTGTTTGTGATTGGTGGATTGATTTTCAAATTTAAAGAATCAATTAAACAACGTTTGAGCGTGATTAATGGCGAAATTAATACGCTTCGTTCTGATAGCCAATGGCATACGCCGCTTGCGTTATTTTATACGGCATTTTTATCGTTATCGGGCACACTCTGGTTCTTAGCCGCTTGCCAACTTTTAGGCTTTTTCTTTGTAAAAAATCCACAAGAGTTTTGGGAATGGTCGCTCAGTATGGCGGGCTATTGGTGGTTCTTTAGTTTTGTTTTAGCTATTCTTCGTCCGAATGGTATTTTAGTGCGCCATTTTGGTTTTGCTAAAGAGAGTGCAGCTAGCCTACAAGATGTTACGAAACGTATTATTGTTTCTGTTGTGTTATTACTGAATACATCAATTTTCAGTAATGTCATGGATACAGGTTTAGCCAATGACGTCCTCGGCGAAATTAATACGATTGTTGCCTTGCTTTTCTGTATTGTGATTATTGCGCCACGTTTTGTTCGCACAGAAAAATCGTTGAATTCAAGCGTAACGGATCAGCGTGATAGAACGCTTTTAAAAATTATGCGCGTTTTATTGCAATTGGTCCCTGTTATTTTAATTGCACTAGTTGCTTTAGGCTATTATTACACCGCCTTAAATTTAATTACGCATATTATTAATACCTACATTGCATGGGTGGTGTGGTCGTTGGTGCGTCATACTATTTATCGTGGTATTACGGTTGCATCAAGACGTTTAGCTTATCGACGTTTACAAGAAAAACGTCAGCAAAAACAACAAGATTCAAGTGATACTTCAGCCTCTGATGATGTGGTCGTGATTACCGAACAAGAAGAGGGATTAGCCTTAAATGAAGTGCGTAGCCAGTTACTACGCTTTGCCGATCTCTTTATTTGGACCGCACTTTTTGCCATCTTCTATTATGTCTGGTCAGATTTAGTGACCGTTGTAAGTTATTTGCGTGATATTACCTTGTGGCAACAAACTTCAACAACTGAAGCGGGCGTGGTGACAGAAACGATTTCACTCTTTAACTTGATTGTTGCATTAATCATTGTCGTGATTACCTATATTTTGGTGCGTAACATTCAGGGTATTTTAGAAGTATTAATCTTCTCTCGAGTGAAACTTTCACAAGGTACACCTTATACCATTACCACCTTATTAACCTACATCTTTGTTGCAGTTGGTGGAGCATGGGCATTCTCAACACTCGGGATGTCTTGGTCGAAATTACAATGGTTGTTTGCAGCCCTTTCCGTTGGTCTCGGTTTTGGTATGCAAGAAATTTTTGCAAACTTTGTTTCGGGTATCATTTTATTATTTGAACGTCCAATTCGTGTGGGCGATACCGTGACAATTAATGGCGTGACAGGTACGGTGGCGAAAATCCGTATTCGTGCGATTACCATGATTGATCCTGATCGAAAAGAAGTGATTGTGCCAAATAAGTCCTTTGTAACAGGTCAAGTGATCAACTGGGCATTATCTAATACCGTTACTCGTTTAGTGGTTTCCGTTGGTGTGGCATATGGTTCTGATTTAGACTTAGTGAAACGCTTATTATTGCAAGCCGCACATGAGCAACCAAGCGTCTTAAAAGATCCAGAACCAAGAGCATTATTCTTAACCTTTGGGGCAAGTACGTTAGATCACGAATTACGCGTTTATGTGGGTCAAGTGTCTGAGCGAAATGATACGCTTGATGCGCTCAACCGCCGCGTGAATGAGTTATTTGCAGAAAATAATATTGATATTGCATTCAACCAATTAGATATCTTTATCAAGAATAAGGATACAGGCGAAGAAATTCCATTTATTGATGTGGCAAAATTAGCCCAAAATCATTAATTAAAGAGAGACAATATGGCAGGGAATACTATCGGACAACTTTTTCGTGTGACAACCTTTGGGGAGTCACATGGTATTGCATTAGGCTGCATCGTTGATGGTGTGCCACCGAATCTTGAATTATCGGAAGCCGATATTCAACCTGATTTAGATCGTCGTAAACCGGGTACATCACGCTATACCACACCGCGTCGTGAAGACGATGAAGTGCAGATTTTATCTGGGGTATTTGAAGGTAAAACAACCGGTACCAGTATTGGAATGATCATTAAAAATGGTGATCAACGTTCACAAGATTATGGCGATATCAAGGATCGTTTCCGTCCAGGGCATGCAGATTTTACCTATCAACAAAAATACGGTATTCGTGATTATCGTGGTGGTGGACGTTCTTCTGCACGAGAAACCGCCATGCGTGTTGCGGCGGGTGCGATTGCAAAGAAATATTTACGTGAGCAGTTTGGCATTGAAGTGCGTGGTTTTTTAAGCCAAATCGGCGAAGTGAAGATTGCGCCACAAACTGTCGGCAAAATTGATTGGGATAAAGTGAATAGCAATCCATTTTTCTGTCCAGATGAAAGTGCGATCGAAAAATTTGATGAATTAATCCGTGAATTGAAAAAAGAAGGGGATTCGATTGGCGCTAAACTAACGGTGATTGCAGAAAATGTCCCTGTTGGCTTAGGTGAGCCTGTTTTTGATCGACTTGATGCAGATTTAGCCCATGCTTTAATGGGGATTAATGCCGTTAAAGGTGTAGAAATTGGCGATGGTTTTGCCGTAGTTGAACAGCGTGGAAGTGAACATCGTGATGAAATGACACCAAATGGTTTTGAAAGCAACCATGCTGGCGGTATTTTAGGGGGCATTAGCTCTGGTCAGCCAATTATTGCGACCATTGCACTAAAACCAACATCCAGTATAACCATTCCAGGACGCTCGATTAATTTAGAAGGTGATCCTGTCGAAGTGGTGACAAAAGGCCGTCATGATCCTTGTGTCGGTATCCGAGCAGTCCCTATTGCAGAGGCAATGGTCGCGATTGTGTTACTCGACCATTTATTGCGTTTTAAGGCGCAATGCAGATAACTCTTTTAAATTAAGTTTATTTTCTCTTTTATTGAAGATAAGGTCATTCGTTTTAGGAAATCTTATGAATAAATCTTTAGCAAAATTACTTTCAAGTGCGGTTGTTTTAGGGAGTGTTTTTTTCTCGTTACAAACAACAGCCTCACCACAAGACTGGCAACGTATTAAACGTCCAATTCCTGCAGCAGATGGTAAAGCGAATCCAATTGGTAGCTATTCGAATGGTTGTATTATCGGGGCGGAGCCATTGCCTTATAAAGGTGAGGGATACCAAGTCATTCGTATGAATAAAAACCGCTATTATGGTCATCCGGATATGATTGCTTACTTACAGCGTCTTGGACAAAAGGCGAAGTCTGCAGGCTTACCAACGATGTTAGTTGGGGATATTGCTATGCCGGGTGGTGGTCGCTTTTTAACAGGGCATGCAAGCCATCAAATGGGATTAGATGCGGATATTTGGTTGCGAATGGGCACCATGACAGACAGCGAAGCGCTAAATTCTGATGGAAAAGGTTTGCTCGTGGTGAACCGTCAAACACAACGTGTTGATGAAAATGTGTGGAATAACAATCATGCAACGCTAATTAAATTGGCAGCGCAAGATCCAAAAGTGACCCGTATTTTTGTGAACCCCGCGATTAAATTAAAACTTTGTCAAACTGCGGGTGATGATCGTGCGTGGTTACACAAAATTCGCCCATGGTTTGGACATGATTCACACTTCCACGTGCGCATTGCTTGTCCGAAAGATGCCGCTTATTGTGAAGATCAAGCACCTGTACCAGCAGGCGATGGATGTGGTGATGAACTTTATTCTTGGTTTGAACCCGCAAAACCAGGTTCAGGATCGCCGAAACCAAAAGCGACACCACCAGAACCGTTTTTATGTCAGCAAGTGTTGAGTTCGCCAAATAGTAGCGAATGGTTAGAGTAGGAGTGAAATCATGGAGTTGGGGATTGATATATTAGCCATGCTTTTTGCAGCTGCCTTTATTGCCGCATTTATTGATGCGATAGCGGGTGGCGGAGGCTTAATTACAATCCCTGCCTTATTAATGACAGGTATGCCACCAGCAATGGCATTAGGTACAAATAAATTACAAGCGTTTGGTGGCGCGTTGTCGGCAAGTATTTACTTTCTGCGTAAAAGAGCGGTCAATTTATCGGAGTTTTCTTTCATCTTACTGGTGATTTTTATCGGCTCGGTGATTGGTACGTTACTCATTCAAAATTTAGATGCGTCATTAATTAAACAAGGGCTTCCATTTCTCATTTTAGCGATCGGTTTATACTTTTTATTTACGCCTAAATTGGGTGAAAGTGATCGTAAACAACGAATTTCTTACTCTGTTTTTGCGTTATGTTTTGGTTCACTTTTAGGTTTTTATGACGGCTTTTTTGGGCCGGGAACTGGTTCATTAATGAATCTAGCTTGTGTGACCTTACTAGGATTTAACCTCACTAAAGCGACGGCGCATGCTAAAGTCATGAATTTAACCTCAAATTTAGCCTCATTAATTTTCTTCCTAATTGGTGGTCATGTGATTTGGACTGTCGGTTTAGTGATGATGGCAGGAAGCCTGATAGGTGCCAATTTAGGGGCTAAAATGGTGATGGCAAAAGGCAAACAACTGATCAGACCGATGGTGGTGATTATGTCATTTATCATGACGATAAAAATGGCGTATGATCAAGGTTGGTTTCATTTTTAACAATTGATTATGACAGATTCTCAGAAAAAATTACGTATTACGGCACGAACGGGCTATGAGCCACATTTTTCATGGTCATATTTGCACCCGAAAAATTGGGGTATTTGGCTTGGTATTTTTGTGCTTTTGTTACTCGCTTTTGTGCCGTTTCGTTTACGCGATAAAATGGCCGAGAAACTGGCTCGTGCACTCGCGAAAAAAATTGGTAAACCACGTATTCGTGCCGAGATTAATTTGAAACTCTGTTTCCCAGATTGGACAGATGAGAAACGTAACAAAGTAATTGAAGACATGTTTGTGACGGTCGCACAAGTCATGCTTGGTATTGGAGAAATTGCCATTCGTTCTAAAAAACATTTACAAAAACGTAGCGAATTCATTGGCCTTGAGCATATCAAGCAAGCGAAAGCCGAAGGGCATAACATCATTTTGATGGTACCGCATGGTTGGGCGATTGATGCCTCTGGCATTATTTTACATACACACGGCATGCCTATGACATCAATGTATAACCCACACCGAAATCCGTTGGTGGATTGGTTATGGACTTTAGCGCGTCAACGTTTTGGCGGAAAAATGCATGCTCGCCAAAATGGGATTAAGCCGTTTTTAGCGCACATCAAGCAAGGTCAAATGGGGTACTATCTTCCAGATGAGGATTTTGGTGCCGAGCAAAGTGTCTTTGTGGATTTCTTTGCCACTTATAAAGCTACCCTTCCTGGGTTAAACAAAATGGCGAAATTGGCAAAAGCGGTGGTTATTCCAATGTTTCCACGCTATAACGCTAAGAATGGCAAGTATGAAATGGAAATTCGCCCACCGATGCAATTAAGCGACGATCCTGAGCAATCAGCCCGTGCGATGAACGAGGAAATTGAGTATTTCGTTACGCCAACCCCAGAACAATATGTCTGGATTTTACAGCTTCTTCGTACTCGAAAAGACGGAGAAGATATTTACCCAGATTAATTCATTTTATTTACAAAAGTGCGGTCAAAATTCACCGCACTTTTGTATTTTTCTATGCTAGAATGCGAGCCTAAAAACAGGATTTTTTCTTACTCTTTTTTGAGCAATTATTTATGAACAAACAACTTGAATTAATCAAATCTTCTATCAAATCTATCCCAAATCATCCCAAAGAAGGCATCATTTTCCGTGATATCACGAGCTTACTCGAAGTGCCTGCGGCTTTCAAAGCCACAATCGATTTGATCGTTGAAAAGTATAAAGATCAAGGTCTCACAAAAGTAATAGGTACCGAGTCTCGTGGATTTATTTTTGGTGCGCCAGTTGCATTAGCCTTAGGCTTGCCATTTATCCCTGTTCGTAAACCGGGCAAATTACCTCGTGAAGTGATTGCACAGTCTTATCAATTAGAATACGGTCAAGACACCCTTGAATTGCACACTGATGCCATTTCGCAAGGTGATAATGTGTTAATCATTGATGACTTGTTAGCAACGGGTGGAACAGTTGAAGCTACCGTGAAATTAGTTCAACGTTTAGGTGGTGAAGTGAAACATGCTGCCTTTGTGATTAATTTGCCAGAATTAGGGGGCGAAAAACGCTTACGTGATTTAGGCATTGATTGCTACACCTTAGTGAATTTTGAAGGCCATTAATTTTTAAAGGGATGCGATGAGCTACCAAGTTTTAGCCAGAAAATGGCGACCAAAAAACTTTTCTGAAGTTGTGGGGCAAAGCCATGTGCTCACTGCTTTGGAAAACGGTTTAAAAGAAAACCGTTTACATCATGCTTATTTATTTTCCGGCACCCGTGGCGTAGGTAAAACCTCCATTGCTCGTTTATTTGCGAAAGGCTTGAATTGTATAAACGGTATTACTGCCGATCCTTGTGGTGAATGTGAAAACTGCAAAGCGATCGAAGCTGGCAATTTTATTGATTTAATTGAAATCGATGCGGCTTCTCGTACCAAAGTAGAAGATACCCGTGAGCTATTAGACAACGTGCAATATAAGCCGGTAGTAGGGCGTTATAAAGTCTACCTCATCGATGAAGTGCATATGCTTTCTCGCCATTCTTTCAATGCGTTATTAAAAACCTTGGAAGAGCCGCCTGAATATGTGAAATTCCTACTCGCTACAACGGATCCTCAAAAATTACCGATTACGATTTTATCCCGTTGTATGCAATTTCATCTCAAAGCATTAGATGAACCGCAAATTTCAGCGCATCTTAATCGCGTGCTTACGGCAGAAAATATTCCTTTTGATGCGCCTGCATTAGATAAATTAGCCAAAGCGGCACAAGGTAGTATTCGTGATAGCTTAAGTTTAACGGATCAAGCCATTGCCATGGGCAACGGTAAAGTTTCCACCGATGTGGTGAATACCATGCTTGGGCTGTTAGATGAAGATCAGCCGATTGAAATCATTTACGCTTTACATCAAGGTAACGGTGAGCGTTTAATGAAAACCATTCAAACGGTGGCAGAAAAAGCGGGCGATTGGGATGAATTATTGGCAGAAACAGCCGAGAAATTACATCAAATTGCGTTAATGCAGTTACTTGCTAAAAATGCCACTGATGAAAACGATCACTTAGGTTTTCTAGCCAAACATATTTCACCCGAAGACGTACAATTTTTCTATCAAGTGATTGTATCGGGTCGAAAAGAATTGGCCACCGCACCAAATCGTCGAATTGGTGCAGAAATGACATTATTGAGGGCATTGGCATTCCACCCAAAGTTCCTTACGGCAGTACAAACGCCTGAACAAGGCGGGCTATCCCCTGAACAAAATACACAGAAAAGTGCGGTTGAAAATCAGCCTGTTTCTGGTTATGTGGATATGCCGGTGCTGTCGCAAAACATCAAAGCAAATTATTCTGCACAAGCGCAAAAGCCGATGGCTCAATCGGCGATTGTGCATTCTTCACCTTCTCAACCTGTTTCCACTCAAACCTCATCTTCATTGAATTTAGCCAGCCTTGCTGCGCTAGAGGCATTGAATCAATTAACGATAATTGAGCAATCAGAGCGCCAGCATCATCATGATGAACAGCAAGCCGCAGTGAAAGAAACCTTGCATCACCTCCAAGAGTTAGATGAGCAAAAAAATTCGCCAAAAATGACCGCACTTCCTGTGCGAGAGATGACACCACCGAAAGCTGCGCAAACGAAAGCTACGCAAACGAAAGTAGCGGTACTAAATCCAATGACTCAACAAGCTGACGAGTTAAAGCAAGGTATTGAGACGGTTGAAAATACCATTGATGACAATGCTGAAATGGATGCGGAAGAGCAAGAAATTCTCGATGCGGAAACCTACCGTTGGGAGTGGAGTAATCCGGATTTAGCCAAAGTAGATAGTGGTGTGCGTCCTTCTGATATTAAACAGGCAATGTTGAAAGATGTGACACCAGAATTGCGTGAGAAAATTATTCAAATTACGCAAAAACAAGATCCTTGGACTGATATTGTCGAACGTTCTGGCGTGATTGGCTTTTCAAAAGAGTTGGCATTAAATTGCTTTATTAAGTCGCAAACAGAAGATGAAATTCAACTCGGACTTCATTCTGAAAAAGCGCATTTAAAACAAGATCGAAATATTAAAAATTTACTGGAGCATCTTGAACGTTTATATGAAAAGCCAGTCAAATTGTCGATTTTTGTTGAAGATTCCGATGTTTTAACCCCGATGGATTACCGCAAAAAAGTTTATCAGGAGTTGCGTGAACAGGCACGTACGGATTTACAGCAAGATAAAAAACTACTTTTATTACAAAAAGAGTTTGATGCGAAGTTGGATGTCGAAAGCATTCGACCAGTCTAAAACTCATTTCTCTAAATTTTAACTTTATAAAGGAAAGAATATGGCGTTTAGCTCTCTTTTTACTCTTATTGATGACATTGCATCGATTCTTGATGATGTCGCCTTGATGACCAAAATAGCAGCCAAGAAAACCGTTGGTGTAGTAGGTGATGACTTAGCCTTAAATGCTAATCAGGTAACAGGGGCATCTTCCGATCGTGAATTACCCATTGTTTGGGCAGTCACCAAAGGATCCTTAGTCAATAAAGTCATTTTAATTCCAATTGCTTTACTGCTTTCTGCATTTTTACCTTGGTTGATCGTGCCACTTCTGATGATTGGTGGGGCATATTTATGTTTTGAAGGTGTAGAGAAAATTCTACATAAATTTATTGCTCATGAAGAGCACGAAGAAAAAACAACCTTTAATGAAGCCGCTAAAATTAAAGGGGCAATTCGTACGGATTTTATTCTTTCTGCTGAAATTATTATTATTGCATTGGGCGAATTAACCGAAGCGAGCTTGCTCACTCGCATCATTTCTCTTTCAATAGTGGGTATCGGAATTACTATTTTTGTTTATGGCTTGGTCGCATTGATTGTTAGAGCAGATGATTTCGGTTTATACCTTATCAAAAAAGGCGGTGTGGCGAAGTCAATCGGAAAGGCGATTTTAGTGATTATGCCTAAATTTATGCGTTCACTTAGTTTTATCGGTACGCTTGCGATGTTCTTAGTGGGTGGCGGTATTTTTGTGCATAATGTGGATTTCATTCATCATTTGCTCGCTGATTATCAATTAGCAGATGGCTTACTCGGTAATGTGGCAACGTTAGTCGTTGGTGTGATTGTTGGGGCGATTGCTTGTGCGATTGTATTGCCCGCGATGAAATTATTCGGTAAACACTAAAAACGAGACAAAAAATAACCGCACTTTGATTGTTTCAAGGTGCGGTTTTTTTATGGATGGAACAGATTATTTGCGAGAAGTGTAATCGCCAACACAGACCCATTTATAACTGGTTAAGGCTTCTAATCCCATTGGGCCACGAGCATGAAGTTTTTGAGTACTTACCGCCACTTCTGCACCTAAACCAAATTGTCCGCCATCGGTAAATCGAGTACTTGCATTAACATACACGGCTGCTGCATCCACTTGATTGATAAATTGTGTGGCTAATCGTTGGTTTTCCGTCAAGATACTTTCAGAATGTTGTGTGCCATATTCACGGATATGAGCAATTGCTGCATCCATATCTTCAACCACCACAACATTGAGATCGAGTGAACCCCATTCTTGGCGTAGCGCTTGTTCAGTCACTTCTTGCACATCGACATTTGCAGCTTGAAGAATCGAAAGTGCGGTCGATTTTGCATGGAATTTCACTTTTTTCTCGGCTAAATATTTCGCGAGTTTTGGCAGGAAGGTTTCTGCAATCGAGCGTTGAACTAAAAGTGTTTCCAACGTATTACATGTGCTTGGACGTTGGCATTTTGCATTAGCAATCACAGCAAGGGCTTTTTCCTGGTCAGCACTTTCTTCCACAAAAAGATGGCAAACACCCACACCACCGACAATCACTGGAATGGTAGAATGTTGTTTACAAAGCTCATGTAAACCAGCACCGCCACGAGGAATAATCATATCCACGTAGCGATCCAATTTAAGCAGTTGCATCACAAGTTCACGATTCGGATCCGTAATGGCTTGGACTGCATGGCGTGGTAATCCCGCTTGTTCAAGGGCATTTTGTACCACTTCTACTAAAATTTGGTTGGAATGTTGTGTTTCTTTTCCACCACGTAAAATCACGGCATTACCGGTTTTTAAGCAAAGGCTTGCCACATCAATGGTTACATTTGGACGCGCTTCGTAAATGGTACCAATCACGCCAAGTGGAGTACGGACTCGTTCGATCTTTAATCCGCTATCTAAGGTACCACCATCAATGATTTTACCCACAGGATCAGCGAGCGAAATCACATGGCGTACATCATTCGCAATGCCTTTTAGGCGCTCTTCGGTTAATAAAAGGCGATCAATTAAGGCTTCAGATAAGCCATTTTGTTTCGCAATTTCAATATCTTTTTGGTTTGCGGCAAGAATACGCTCCGCTTGTTGTTCTAATTGATCTGCAATAATGCTGAGCGCATGATTTTTTTCAGTGGTGTTTAACTGCGCTAAAATAAAGGCTGCATCTTTAGCCTGTTTGCCCATTTGTTCTAACATAATTATTCCTTTTAATTATTTCGTTTTCTTCGGTAATTTATCATTTGTTTCTTCTTGCTCTTGGAAATCGAAAACGGGTAGTCCCCAACCAAATCTAACAGCAAGTAAACGCAGTGCAAAACCGCTGAATAACGTGAGTAAAATTGAAAGCGTGTGTTCTAATTGAATGTATTGGAATGCCATATACATAGCAGCAGAGAAGAATGATACACTGGCGTAAAGTTCTTTTTGGAATACAAGGGGAATGCGGTTACAAAGTAAATCACGCAACACACCACCAAATGCACCCGTTACTGTTGCCGCAATGGATGTAACGGTAAAACCATAGCCCATATCAATGGCAATTTGCGCACCGATAATGGAATATACGATTAATCCTAAAGCATCTAATACCAAGAAAATGGTGCGGAAGTAGCGCATAAAATGTTTGATGAAAGGTGCGATAAAAACGGTTAATACTGCCGCACCAGCTACCATGATGAAATATTCAGGATGTTTAACCCAGCCAACAGGGTAGTGACCTAGTAATACATCGCGTACTGTACCTCCGCCAATCGCCGTCACGCAGGCGATAATAATTACCCCGAAAATATCCATTTTTTCTCGTCCAGCGGCTAATGCGCCGGTAATTCCTTCGGCGGTAATTCCAATAATATAAAGTACGCTTAATAGCATTTTTTTTGTGGTTCCTAAAGTGCGGTTATCATTTTGCTTATTTTAAAAGGGAATGAGGCAAAATGCACGAAAGCCATTAAAAAAAGCCATAAATTTTGGCATAATGACGTCTTCTTTTTCTAATCGAGAATTTTATGTCAGAAGAACAATCCAAACCCTTGGCAGCATTTCTTGCACTATTACCAATTGGGTTGCTATTAATGATCGAGTTTTTTGTAGAAGCTTTGCAACTTGCTGAAAAACTGATTCCCCATTTAGCCTTTGGTGTGCTGATTGCCCAATTGCTTTGTTTGGTTGCTTTTATTAAAGGGGAAATTTGCCCTGGGCAGCGTGGACGTTTAATCAAAGCAAATGTCTGTTTTGCGCTTTATTGGTTCATTTGGTTAGGAATGAGCCTGGCCTCACCATATCATTACGTGATGACTGATATTGTCAGCTTATGCGGGTTATCTGCCGTATATGCAGTATGGAAACAACCTAAAGATGAAGTCGCTCGCCGTGGTTTTCTCTTAATGTCATCGTTGGTGAGTGGATTGGGTGTAATTGCCTATTTGATGATTTTCTTCGGCAATCCAACACCAAATTTCATGCAATATAACCCGCTAGCACAAGCTTTAATGGGGGTATTGTTAGCGAATTTATGCTTATCTGTTTCTCGTAATCGTTTACAAGGTTTTATAGCATTACTGCCGTTATTGATGATTTTACTGCTTGCCCTTAATGCATTGGCAGTATTGATTTTTATCATTTATCAAGGTGTAAGTGCGGTCACTTTTGCCGTTGTTTTTGCATATGGTATTTATTTCCTGCTTCACTTAGTGATAGCGGGCATTCTGCTTTTACATAGTGTGAATAAATGGAAACTCAGCTATAACAGCTTACTCATTTTGTTCTTTATGGCGGCGAGTTTGGCTGTCTGGGCGATGTTTATTTAATGAATAAAATAAAATCTTACGCCGCCCCGATGTTAGTCGTGGGCTGCGTACTATTCGGTTTAGGAAGCCTAATTGTTAAGTTTGTGCCAGTAGGTGGTTATGCCATTGCATTCTGGCGCTTACTTATTGCTTCTTTTATTTTCTGGTTTTTAATGAAATTAAAAAGACAGCGTTTTCCAAAAAGCCGTAAAGCAATGATGTATGCTGTATTAGCCGGCATTTTTTTAGCCTTTGATTTATCCTTTTGGCATGAAAGTGTCTATGCGGTAGGGCCAGGCATTTCAACCTTGTTGAATAGCCTGCAGATTTTCTTTTTGGCAGCAATTGGCTATTTTTTCTTTGGCGAACGCCAAACTAAACTACAAATGCTAAGCCTTTTTTTAGCCGTTGTGGGTGTTGTCTTAATCTCAGGGGAAGAGCTACAGCATAATTTTGAAGGCATGTACGGCATTATCATTGGGCTCATTTCTGCTGGCTTGCTTGCCGCCTCAATGGTTATGATTAAAAAAGTACACGAAGAAGAACCAACGGCTTTATTCTCACTCATGTTTATTCTGAGCTTGAGTGGTGCTTTCGTCTTAATTATTCCTTCGCTAATTTTTAATCCTGATAATCTTTATCCCACCACTTTCACCGATTGGGGATTAGTCTTCATTTATGGTGCGGTGATGCAATGTGTCGCCTGGGGCATGATTGCTTATACCATTCCTTATTTATCGTTAGGCTTAACGGGTTTATTACTGCTTTCTGAACCCGTGGTGGCGCTTGTGATTGATTATTTTGGATTGGATAAGCCAATCAATCATTGGCAATGGGCGGGGGCAGTGCTGACATTAGTCGCAATTTATCTTGGCTCTCAAAAAAGCAAAACCTCTTAAAATAAAAAAGTGCGGTAAATTTCACCGCACTTTGTCTTTACATTAAACCAATTACTCAGCTGCTTTCTTTTTCAAGTATTGATAGAGCTCGTCTTTAATCCGTAATTTTTCTTTTTTCAAGTTCTCAATTTCCGTATGAGTTGCGAGTTCTATGTTATCAATCTTATTTTTGATATCTTGGTCTAATGCATTGTGCTTTTCAAACAAGCGATCAAAATAAGCATCTTTGTTTTTAAGCTTAGTGATTAAATCGCGGAATTCAGGAAACATAGGTTACTCCTCTTGGTTAACGTTCATTTTCATTATAGAACTTTTTTTTGCTGTTTCTAGTGTCTCATTCTCAGAATTTGACAGAGATCACAAAATTAAATCATGGCAAAGTGCGGTCATAAAATTTGATGTTTTTGAAAGAGTTAATAAAAGAAAAATCAGGCTTTTAACTGGTTTATTTGGCGAAAGCGCGCTAGAATAAAGGTATCTGTTTCATAATGAAAAATAGGGAATTCCAATGATCGATCCAAATTTACTCCGTAATAATCTGGCTGAAGTAGCAGAAAAATTAAAAGTAAAACGTAACTTTATTCTTGATACGGAAAAACTTACCGCATTAGAAGAACAACGCAAAGATTTACAAGTAAAAACTGAAACATTACAAGCAGAGCGTAATGCGCGTTCTAAAGCTATTGGTGCGGCAAAAGCACGTGGTGAAGACATTGCACCATTATTGGCTGAAGTAGATAACATGGGCGAACAGCTTAATGAAGCGAAGTCCCTACTAGATGCGGTGTTAGCAGAAATCAATCAAATCGCATTAAGCATTCCAAACCTTCCAGCAGATGAAGTGCCATTAGGTAAAGATGATACTGAAAATAAAGAAATTTTACGTTGGGGTACACCGCGTACCTTTGATTTTGAGATCAAAGATCACGTGTCATTAGGTGAAGATGCCAATGGCTTAGATTTTGCAGCAGGGGCTAAATTAGCAGGTGCGCGCTTTGCGGTCATGAAAGGTCAAATTGCTAAAATGCACCGTGCGTTAGCGCAATTCATGTTAGATCTTCATACCGAACAACATGGTTATTTAGAAACCTATGTGCCTTATTTAGTTAACCATGCGACCCTTTATGGGACAGGCCAATTACCAAAATTCGGTGAAGATTTATTCCATACTTTAGCTTTAGAAGGTGAGCAACCTTACGCATTAATTCCAACAGCGGAAGTGCCGGTAACTAACCTTGTACGTGATGTGATTATTGATGAAGCAGAATTGCCAATCAAAATGACCGCACATACACCATGTTTCCGTTCTGAAGCGGGATCATATGGTCGTGATACCCGTGGTTTAATTCGTATGCACCAATTTGATAAAGTCGAAATGGTACAAATCGTCGATCCAGATAAATCTATGGAAGCGCTTGAAGAATTAACAGGACATGCAGAAAAAGTATTACAACTTTTAAATCTACCATATCGTAAAGTCTTACTTTGTACCGGAGATATGGGCTTTGGTTCTTGCAAAACTTACGACTTAGAAGTGTGGGTGCCTGCACAAAATACTTATCGTGAGATTTCTTCTTGCTCAAATATGTGGGATTTCCAAGCCCGTCGTATGCAAGCACGTTGCAAAGCGAAAGGGGATAAGAAAACTCGCTTAGTACACACATTAAATGGTTCTGGTTTAGCAGTCGGTCGTACTTTAGTCGCCGTGCTTGAAAACTACCAAAATGCAGACGGCTCAATTACGGTGCCAGAAGTATTACGTCCTTACATGGGCGGATTAGAAGTGATCTGCAAATAATCCAAAATATATAAATTCAATTTAGGGCTAATGTTTATTAGCCCTTTCTTTCATCTAGAGAAATGAGATTTTTATTCTAGTCTTTGAGATAAATCCACATCAATATTCATGCATTTAGAGGTAATCTTATAAGGTATCAATTTTTAGGAGAATAATAATGACTGATAAACGACCATTTCCATTACCAACAGGGTATTTTGCGATTCCATTAGGTTTAAGCGCTTTATCTTTAGCCTGGTTGCATATGGGCGATACGCTCTCTTTTTCTCGAAATGTGAGTGATATTATTGGCGTAACGTCTGTTTCAGTATGGGCACTTTTCGTCTTGCTCTATATTTATAAAATGATTTATTTCTCTCAAGAAGTACGAGATGAATATTGTTGTCCGATACGTTTTTCTTTTCTCGCATTAATACCGATTACAACCATGTTAAGCGGGGATGTTCTGTATCGTTGGTTTCCTCTTATTGGTGAGGGATTAATTTGGATCGGGACAATTGGGCAATTATTGTTTGCTTCAGTGCGTATTAGTGCGTTATGGAAAGATGGCACATTTGAGGAAAAATCGACACTGCCACCTTTTTATTTGCCCTCTGTGGCGACTAACTTTACAAGTGCCTCATCATTAGCCTTGTTAGGCTATCAAGATTTAGGCTATTTGTTCTTAGGTGCAGGGATGATTGCTTGGATTATTTATGAACCTGTGTTATTCCAACGTTTACGCGTGTTGCAGATTGAACCACAATTTCGTCCAACCATGGGGATCATTCTCGCACCGGCATTTGTAGGATCGTCAGCTTACTTATCGCTTAATGGAGGAGAGATCGATCTTTTCGTTAAACTCTTATGGGGATACGGTTTTTTACAAATGTTCTTTTTAATTCGTCTGTTCCCTTGGATTAGTGAAAAAGGACTGAATATTGGGTTCTGGGCTTTTTCATTCGGATTAGCTTCTTTAGCGAATGGGGCTGTTTCTTTTGTTCATCATAACGTACTGAGCGGATTGGCAAATGGTGCATTTATCTTTGCTAACTTGATGATGAGCGGTTTGGTGCTGATGACATTAGGAAAAATTTTCAAAGGACAATTTTGGTTAAAGTAGTGTAAACAAAAAGTGCGGTTAAAAATGACCGCACTTTTTTTATGAATTTTTTAATCACAACTTATCATTTACAAAAAACTAGACATGCCGTTTTGCTGTTGATGTAAACGCAATCTTATCTGGTCGATAACTAATACTCCCATATTGAAATGGTCGCCCATCAGCCAAATAAGTGGTACTCGTCACATTCACAACCATGTCATACTCACCAAGATCGATCGCATTTTTTTCTTCTTCGTTCGCATAGCGAAAGACAATTTTTCGTTGTGAGTGGCTAATTTTTAATTTTAATTCGTTTTCTAAATAGTGATAAATAGAGTGTTCAGCAATTTCTCGGCTAATAAACGGCACGATGCGGCGATCAAAATAAGAAACCTCATATTCAACGGCTTCGCCATCAATTTCACGCAGACGAGCAATGCGGTAGAAATCGATCTGATCATCGACATTAAAAATATGCATCAGTTCTTCTTCACCTTGCACAATATACAAGCTGGTTAATGTGGTTTTTACTTGGTGTGTTGATGCACTATTTAATTCGCTAACGGTTTTAATTTCAGAAAGCATTTGTGGTTTAGATAAATCATGTTCTAAAACAATCGAATTTCGGCCTTGTTGCTTTTGAATGTAGCCATCAATTTCAAGTAAAGAAAGCGCTTTTCGAATAGTATCCTTGGAAAAACCATAGCTTTGCATGAGTTCATTTTCACTCGGGAGTTCTTGCAATGGTGCGAAATTACCATTGTTTATTTGGGTCTTTATCTCGTTATAGACCTGCTTGTACTTGCTCATTTTTAATCCTTTTATCGACCGTTCGTTCCATAGGTGTCGTCATAGCATATCATAAAATCATAAATGTTATACGTATAAAATGTGACAAAAGTCACACATTTACGAAAATGTTATTAGCTTTTACGTATAAGTTGTTGCATAAAAATACGTTTAGGTTAGAATGAGCCAAAATGATAACTTCCTAGAGGAAATATTATGCTTACTCGTTCAAGTGGTGTTCTTATGCACATTACCTCACTACCAAATGCATTCGGAATTGGTAGCTTTGGGCAATCGGCTTATGATTTTGTCGATTTTTTAGTTGAAACTAAACAAACTTATTGGCAAATTCTTCCACTTACTACCACCAGTTATGGTGATTCACCTTATCAATCTTTCTCTGCAATTGCAGGTAATACTCATCTTATTGATTTTGATCTATTAACCCAAATGGGCTTGTTGAAAGAAGCTGATTATGCATCAGTCAATTTTGGTGATGATCCAACTAGCGTGGATTATGAGCGCGTCTTCTATGCGCGCCGTCCGATTTTAGAAATAGCCGTGAAAAATTTTTTAGAGAATCAATCATTCCAAGCTGATTTCAAACACTTCGAGAAAAGCAATCGTTTATGGTTGGATGATTTTGCTGAGTTTATGGCAATTAAAGAGCATTTTGGCAATCAAGCATTGCAAAAATGGGATGATAAAAAAGCTGTGGCTCGAGATCCAAGTGCATTGGAAAAATATCGCACCATGTTAGCGGAGCAAATTCAGTACTTTAAAGTGACGCAATATTTCTTCTTCAAACAATGGACTGAATTAAAAAATTACGCAAATCAAAAAGGCATTCAGATCATCGGTGATATGCCGATTTACGTGGCTGCAGATAGCGTAGAGGTTTGGACAAAACCAGAACTCTTCCAATTAGATGAAGAACGTAATCCGCTTTTTGTTGCCGGGGTTCCAGCGGATCAATTCAGTGCAACAGGACAACTTTGGGGCAATCCGCTTTACGCTTGGGAAGAACATAAAAAACAAGGCTACGCTTGGTGGATTCACCGCATTGAAGAAAGCTTCAAAATTTATGATGTACTACGTATCGACCATTTCAAAGGTTTCTCTGATTATTGGCAAGTAGATGGAAAAGCAGAGGTGGCTAAAGATGGTAGCTGGCAGCCAGGCCCAGGTTATGACTTATTTAAAGCCGTTAAAGAGCAATTGGGCGATTTACCGATTATTGCCGAAGATTTAGGTAATATTGATGACAAAGCCAGAAAATTGCTTACAGACTGTAACTATCCTGGCATGAAGATTCTGCAATTTGGCTTTGAAGATGTTAGCGGAGAAAGCTTAGATAGCCCGCATTATTGCATCCCGCATTCCATTGTTTATACCGGTACACATGATAACGATGTGACCAATGGTTGGTATAACAGCCTGACTGAACAACAGCAGCAATATATCAATGATTATACGCATCGCCATGAGGATGAATCGATTTGCCAAGCGATGATTCGTCAGCTCTTTGCAACGGTTAGCAATACCGCGATAGCCACAATGCAAGATGTTTTAGATTTGCCAGCCAGTTCAAGAATGAACGTGCCTTCAACAATTGGTGGAAACTGGCAATGGAGAATGCAGCAATCAGATTTAACGCAAGATAAAAAAGACTTTTTAGCAAAAATGACCACGTTATATCAACGTGCGAATCAGGAAAAATAATGATGAAATTTAGTACCTTTGTAAAAAACGAAACCAATAAATCGCTTGAACAATTAAGCGATAAAGAAACTTATATTCAATTATTAAATTACGTAAAAACACTCTCAGCAGATAAACCTAAAAATACAGGTAAACGTAAGGTTTACTATATCTCAGCAGAGTTTTTAATTGGTAAATTACTTTCTAATAACTTGATTAACCTTGGTGTGTATCAAGATATCAAAGCGGAATTAGAAAGTGCGGGTAAATCATTAAGCCATATTGAAGATATTGAGCCAGAACCATCTTTAGGAAATGGTGGTTTAGGGCGTTTGGCTTCTTGCTTTATTGATTCAATGTCTACCCTTGGCTTAAATGCAGAAGGGGTGGGTTTAAATTATCATTATGGGTTGTTCAAACAAGTCTTCAAAAAGAATGAACAACATGCAGAGCCTAATGATTGGATTGAGGATAACTCTTGGTTAATTCCAACGGATATTAGCTATGAAGTGCCATTTAAGAAATTTACGCTAACTTCTAAATTAGATCGTATTGATATTTTAGGTTACAAGAAAGATACGAAGAACTATCTCAATTTGTTTGATATTAAATCAGTGAATCCTAAACTGATTAAAAAAGGTATCGAGTTTGATAAAACTGCGATTGAAGAAAATCTGACTTTATTCCTTTACCCAGATGATTCAGATAAAAATGGGGAATTATTACGTATTTATCAACAATACTTCATGGTATCAAATGCTGCACAATTATTAATTGATGAAGCAATTGCGCGTGGCAGTAACTTACATGATTTAGCGGATTATGCGTATGTTCAGATCAACGATACTCACCCTTCAATGGTGATTCCTGAATTAATTCGCTTATTAACGGAAAAACATCAGATTAAATTTGCAGAAGCGGTTGAAATCGTACGTAATATGGTGGGCTATACCAACCATACGATTTTGGCTGAAGCGCTAGAAAAATGGCCACTCGATTATCTAGATGAAGTCGTGCCTCATTTAGTAGTGATCATTAAAAAATTAGATAAATTAGTGCGCGCAGAATATAAAGATCCTGCCGTACAAATTATTGATAAACAAAAACGTGTGCATATGGCGCACATGGACATCCACTTTTCAAATTCTGTGAATGGTGTGGCAGCATTACATACGGAGATTTTGAAAAAATCAGAACTTAAAGCATTCTATGCGTTATATCCTGAAAAATTCAATAATAAGACAAACGGCATTACCTTCCGTCGTTGGTTAGAGTTTTCTAACCAAGCATTAGCCGCTTACATTAAAGAATTGATTGGCGATGAGTATTTGCATGATGCAACGAAATTAGAGAAATTGTTAGCCTTTAAAGATGATAAAAAGGTTCATAAACAATTAGCGAAAATTAAGTTTGAAAATAAATTAGCACTAAAAGCGTACCTTAAAGAAAATAAAGGTATTGAGTTAGATGAAAATTCAATCATTGATACGCAAATTAAGCGTTTCCATGAATATAAACGCCAACAAATGAATGCGCTTTATGTGATTCATAAATACTTAGAAATTAAAGCAGGTAAATTACCAAAACGTAAAATTACGGTGATTTTTGGCGGAAAAGCGGCACCTGCTTATGTGATTGCACAGGATATTATTCACTTAATTCTTTGCTTATCTGAGTTAATCAATAATGATCCTGAAGTGAATAAGTATTTAAACGTACATTTGGTGGAAAACTATAATGTGAGCGTGGCGGAAAAACTCATTCCAGCAACTGATATTTCAGAACAAATTTCACTTGCCTCTAAAGAAGCTTCTGGTACAGGTAATATGAAATTTATGCTTAATGGTGCATTAACCTTAGGCACAATGGATGGGGCTAATGTTGAAATTGCAGAATTAGCCGGTGCTAAAAATATCTATACATTCGGTAAAGATTCAGAAAGCATTATTAAACTTTATGAAACAGCAGGTTATGTTTCAAAAGCGTATTATGAAAACGACAAAGATATTAAAAGAGCGGTCGATTTTATTCTGAATCCTGCAGTAGTGAAATTAGGCAATAAAACACGTTTAGAACGTCTTTATAACGAATTATTGAATAAAGACTGGTTTATGACGTTAATCGACTTTAATGCTTATGTCGACGCGAAAGAACAAATTTTAGCCGATTATGAAGATCAGGATAGTTGGAATGAGAAAGTGGTACAGAATATCGCCAAAGCGGGCTTCTTCTCATCTGACCGCACGATCGCTCAATATAATGCAGACATTTGGCATTGTGAGGGCTAAGGGGGAAGCAATGAAACTACTTACCCTGAATGTACACGCTTGGTTAGAAGCTAACCAAGCGGAAAAAATAGAGATTCTTGCGGAGACTATTATCGAAAAGGGCTATGACATCATTGCCTTACAAGAGGTTAATCAATTGATGTCGTCTCCTGCTATTTCGCCAACGTTAAAGCAAGATAACTATGGTGTCATTCTGTTAAATAAAATCAATCAACGCGTTGCACAGAAATACTCACTTGTTTGGAGCAATTCGCATATTGGTTACGATAAATATGATGAAGGCATTGCATTTTTAACGCGTTTGCCTGTTTATGATGTTGATGCGTTTTATTGTAGCCAACATCAACGTCTTGACTCGATTCTCTCGCGTAAAATCATTGGCTTGACGGTAGAATATCAAGGCCAGTTAATTGAATGTTATTCTTGTCATATCAATTTGCCAAATTGTGATGGAGAAAACCAACTTGATAATGTTCGTTATATTGTAGAGCGAAGTCAAAGTGCGAATCTTAAAATCCTGATGGGTGATTTCAATACTGATGCAATAAGCGATCAGCAAGCTTACCAGCAGATTAAATCCTTAGGCTTATTCGATACTTTTGATATGGCAGAGCAGAAGGATAGCGGTATCACTGTAGAGAAAGCGATTGACGGTTGGAAAGGCCATAGTCAAGAAAAGCGATTAGATTATATTTTTTTAAACCAAGCAAAAAGGGTTTTATCCAGTCAGGTTATTTTTAATGGCAAAAATAAACCGATTGTTTCCGACCATTTTGGCGTAGAAGTAGCTCTCATCTTGTAGGAGAATCAATATGAAAAAAATGCTCAGTTTTGAATTTTGGCAAAAATTCGGTAAGTGCCTAATGGTTGTGATTGCCGTGATGCCAGCCGCGGGTTTAATGGTGAGTATTGGTAACTCACTGCCTTTGATTAGCGATGCGGAATGGCTAGCGCTTGTCGGAAACATTATAGCCCAAATTGGTTGGGGGATTATTGGTAACCTTCATTTATTATTTGCTTTAGCGATTGGTGGTAGCTGGGCAAATGAGCGTGCGGGTGGGGCATTTGCAGCAGGCCTGGCTTTCATTTTAATTAACTTAATTACCGGTAACTTTTTCGGTGTGAAACTTGAAATGCTAGCGGATCCAAATGCACATGTAAGTACAGTATTGGCCGGTGAAATTCCTGTGGCGAATTACTTTGTGAATGTGCTTGGGCAACCTGCGTTAAATATGGGCGTGTTCGTTGGTATTATCGCCGGTTTTGTGGGGGCGACCACTTTTAACCGTTACTACAATTTCCGTAAATTACCTGAAGTACTGACGTTCTTTAATGGTAAACGTTTCGTTCCTTTCGTTGTCATTTATCGTTCTGTATTAGTGGCGATCTTCCTATCATTATTTTGGCCTTTAGTTCAAACAGGAATTAATCATTTCGGTCAATGGATTGCTAACTCACAAAACTCAGCGCCAATTTTAGCACCATTTATTTATGGTACCTTAGAACGTCTATTGCTTCCATTTGGTTTACACCACATGTTGACCATCCCAATGAACTACACTTCATTAGGCGGTACTTATGAGTTCTTAACCGGTGCACAACAAGGTAAACAAGTATTTGGTCAAGATCCACTTTGGCTTGCCTGGGTGACTGACTTAATCAACCTTAAAGATGCAGGTAATTTAACGCAATATAATGAACTTCTTTCAACTGTGACACCTGCTCGCTTCAAAGTAGGACAAATGATTGGTTCAACCGGTATTTTAATGGGCTTGACCCTCGCAATGTATATCAATGTGGATGAAGACAAGAAAAAACTCTATAAAGGGATTTTCCTTTCTTCTGCACTAGCGGTGTTCTTAACAGGTGTGACCGAACCAATCGAATACATGTTTATGTTTGTTGCATTACCGCTTTATATTGTTTATGCGTTAGTACAAGGTTGTGCTTTCGCCATGGCAGATATTGTTGACTTACGTGTGCATTCATTCGGTAACATTGAGTTCTTAACACGTACACCAATGGCGATTAAAGCCGGTATCGGTATGGATGTGATCAACTTTATTTGGGTATCAATCCTCTTTGCAGTGGCTATGTTCTTTATCGCGAACTTTATGATTAAGAAATTTAACCTTGCGACAGCAGGCCGTAATGGTAACTATGATGCTAAAGGTTCAGATGAAGCTTCTAGCAATGAACCAAAAGTGGCGGATGCTAGTGCGCAAGTTATTCAAATCATCAACTTACTTGGTGGACGTAATAATATTGCAGATGTTGATGCTTGTATGACACGTTTACGTATCACCGTACATAATCCAGAGTTAGTGGGTGATGAAGCAAGTTGGAAACAAGCAGGTGCAATGGGCTTTATCGTGAAAGGCTCTGGTATCCAAGCGATTTATGGACCAAAAGCAGATGTCTTAAAATCCGATATTCAAGACGTGCTTTCATCGGGCGTAGAAATTCCTAAAATGTAATTCTACCTAAATATCTATTTTATCCCCGCCTTGAAGGCGGGGATATTATATCAATAACTCATTTCTATATTGTTCATCTTCAATCTACCCTAAAAATCTTTTTATTTGATACTATCAACGTAGAAAAAATTTCCACAATTTTAGCTCTATAAAAAAATACCGTCCGTTATGTAACGAGCGGTATTTCTAGTGTTAGAAGGGAAGTGATCATTAAATGATTAATTGGCCGATAATACTGCGAGTTTCTTCTCGAACTTCGGTGAGTTTCACTTTCACCAAATCACCGATTTTGTAACGGCGTTCCCCTTGAATATACAGTGCTAATTCATCAGCATTCACTTGCATTTCATCTTTATTTGGATGCAACGTGGAAGCTGGTACGAACATGGATGCACCATTTTCTAATAATTGAACACGTAAACCGCCACGCATCACATCTTGCACTTCTGCATCAAATTCAGCATTTTCAGCGACTTTGTCAGCAAGATAGCGACAATATAACCAGTCTGCTATATCACGCTCAACCAAACGATTTTGGCGACGGGCTTCTTGTAAGCGAGTAAGGACTTCATCTTGTGGTTTTTCACAAGCTTGCTGTGTGAGCACGGCTTTAATTAAACGATGGTTCACCATATCGGAATATTTACGGATAGGCGATGTCCAGGTCGCATAACCTTCTAATCCAAGCCCAAAATGTGGAGCGAGTTCGGATTTAAACTCCGCAAAGGTTAAATAACGACGTAAACGGAATTCTAAATAGTCACCTTCAATTGGTTCAATATCATGACGCATTTGGCAATAACCTTTTAAGGTTGCCAAATTTTCCACTGAATAACGCTCTGCAAGCTCGGCTTGATTTTCTTCATTAGCTAAATTTGCCATTAAGAAATTATGGGCATTTTCTAAGAATTTCTTATCAAAACCAGTGTGTGTATTGAAAATACCGGTTTTAGCATGCTCCGCTAAGAATTGAGCCGCACAGATATTGGCAATAATCATGGATTCTTCCACGATTTGATTTGCAATACGACGATATTCCGCCTTAATTTCTTTCACTTTGCCATTTTCAGCGAGAATAAAGGAGTAGTCCGGTTTCTCTTTAAATAACAATGAATGGGTTTTACGCCATTGAATACGCGCTTGAGTAAATTGATGTAACCAATCAATTTGCTGGGCAATTTCAGGTGTTTCCGGTTGCCATGCATCCGGTACTTGTTCTAAATAATCTGAAATCTTGTTATAGGCTAATTTTGCTTTAGATTGTACATAAGCCGATACAAAGCGCGGTTTAGCCGTAATATTACCAGCAAGATCTGTTTCAATGTAACACACTAATGCAGGGCGAGTTTCATTTGCCATTAATGAGCATAATTCATCAGATAATTCACGTGGCAACATTGGGATGTTGAAGCCAGGCAAATAATTGGTGAAACAACGCTGTTTTGCATCTTTTTCAATTTGTGAATCTAATGCAATGTAAGCTGTGGGATCCGCAATGGCAACGATTAATCGCCAGCCGGTTTGCGTACCATTTTGCTCGATAGGTTCGATATAAAGGGCATCGTCCATATCCTGAGTACTTTCAGAGTCAATGGTGACAAAATGAAGTGCGGTCAGATCTTCACGTGTTTGTTGATCTAACATTTCATAACTTTCTGCACCTTGCACAGGATGACGAGATTGCTCATGACGTGCCAATGTCACCCACCAAGGGGCTAATTCATCATCAGCACGGCAAATAAATTGATTGATGGTGGCATAGAAAAAGCGATCATCACGTAATGGGTGCGTTTTCAAATTTGCGACAACCCAGTCGTCTTCTTGTAATTCTTCTTTGACGGATTTGGCTTGTTGCGCACCAATGGGTTGGTTGATACTTGGATGATCAACCAAAACTTGCAATTTCTTGTCTTTATTGAACCGCACTTTGGCAATAAAGCGCGTGAGCATTGGCTCAATTAATTCTTCAGGTTCAGCTTGCTCTTTATCGCCTTGCTTTTCAATGGTGGCTTTGATTTTGTCACCGTGCATCACTTTTTTCATTGCAGGTGGGGCAATAAAGTAGCTTTTTTTATCGCACTCTAAAAAACCATAAGCTTTATCTGTACTTTTTACCACGCCTTCAACGTGTTCTTTGCTATCGTGGATTTGTTGCTTAAGTTGTGCGAGTAATGGATTATCTTGGAACATAGTTATATTTAAAAAAAGAGAAAAGGCAGACTGAAAAGCCTGCCTAAAAATAGATTGTACGAAAAATTATTCTTCGCCTAATTCGCCCATTGCGGTGATGCTGAAACCTGCATCTACGTGAACGATTTCACCAGTGATACCCGATGCTAAATCAGAGCATAAGAATGCTGCTGAGTTACCCACATCTTCGATAGTAACAGTGCGGCGTAATGCTGCGGTTTTCTCAAATGCAGAAAGCATTTTCTTGAAGTTTTTAATACCTGATGCCGCTAAAGTACGGATTGGACCTGCAGAGATCGCATTCACACGAATACCTTCTTTACCTAAGTCAGCTGCCATTACGCGAGTTGCTGCTTCAAGAGACGCTTTCGCTAAACACATGACGTTGTAGTTAGGAATTGCGCGCTCTGCACCTAAGTAAGAAAGGGTTAATAACGCTGCATTTGGATTTAAGTAAGGACGTGCCGCTTGTGCCATTGCAACAAAGCTGAATGCACTGATGTCGTGAGCGATACGGTAGCCTTCACGAGTTGCGGCGTTTACGTAATCACCATCTAATTGATCGCCTGGTGCAAATGCGATAGCGTGCACGAAACCATCAAATTTTTCCCAGCGTTTGCTTAATTCTGCAAAGCAGTTTTGGATGCTTTCATCGGTCGCTACGTCTAAAGGAAGGACGATGTCAGAACCGAATTCTTTTGCAAATTCTTCTACGCGCGGTTGTAATTTATCGTTTAAATAAGTGAAAGCAAGTTCAGCACCTTGTTCTTTCATTGCCTTTGCGATCCCGTAAGCCATAGAACGGTTGCTTGCAAGACCTGTTACTAAAATACGTTTACCAGTTAAGAAACCCATATTTTTTCCTATGTTTGAGTTAAAAAAATCGACGAGATTATACTTGTTTTGTGTGCTTTTGGCAATCAATCACACTTTGTACCAGTTAGGCGGGATTATCAATATCTTTAAATTCTACATCCAAGTCATATTCAGCCGCTAGCCATTCACCTAATGCCTTAATGCCGTAGCGTTCTGTTGCATGGTGACCAGCCGCAAAGAAATGAATACCTTGCTCACGAGCAGAGTGAATTGTTTGCTCCGAAACCTCACCGGTAATAAAAGCATCACAGCCTTGTGTTGCAGCTAAATCAATATAGCCTTGTCCGCCACCGGTACAAATGCCAATTTTACGGATTAAGTGCGGTCCATTTTCGATGCAAATTAGAGGTTTACGTTGAAGTACTTGTTCAATACGTTGAGCAAATTCTTCAGCGGAAACAGGATCTTTTAACGTTCCCCAAACAGGAATGCTGGTTGAGCTATTTTCTAAAGGTTGGAGATCGCTAATCCCTAATAACTGAGCAAGTTTTGCGTTGTTGCCTAATTCCGGGTGAACATCCAAAGGTAAGTGGTAGCCGTATAAATTAATATCATTTACAAGTAAGGTTTTGATGCGTTTGCCTTTCATGCCGCGAATACATGGATTTTCACTTTTCCAAAAATAGCCATGGTGGACAAGTACCGCATCAGCTTGTTGTGCAACGGCATAATCAATTAGTGCTTGGCTTGCGGTGACACCCGTGATGATCTTTTTGATCTCCGCTTTGCCTTCTACTTGCAAACCGTTAGGTGCATAATCGTTAATTCTGTCTGTGCTAAGTTTTTCGTTGAGTAAACGTTCAAGTTCTAGATTGTTCATGATTTCTAAGAAAAAAGAAAAAGGTGAGATATGGTAAGAGATTTCAAAAAAAATGGCTAGTGCAAAAGGAGTGGGGGGGAATGCACTAGCCAGTAGAGTGTCTGTCATAACACAAGTTTACTATCTAAAACGAGATTCATTATATATTTAATTATATAAAGATCAAGAAAAAAATAAGGAAAATTTTCCTTATTTTTCGATATGTCGTTTTGTCTTTAAAAACAAATGAAAAATCAACCGCACTTACGAATACAAACTTGGTTCATCTTCCGTTGGACGCGTTTTAAATCGGCGGTGTAGCCACATGTATTGTTCCACACCTTTTAAGATTTCTTTTTCCACGACTTTATTCATTCTTGCAGCAATTGCAGTTTCATCTGAAAGATCAGAAAAATCCACAGGTGGAGAAATACTGACCGTATAGCCTGAACCATCTTTATTACGTAATGGGGCAAAAGGCACGACTTTGCAATTTGGCGCAGATTTAAGTAGATAGTAACTGCCCGTCGTGGTAGCCGCTTCTTTTACAGCAAAAAAAGGCACAAATACGGCATTTTTTCGTCCGTAATCATGATCAGGCGCATACCAAATAGTTTCACCTTTGCGTAAGGCTTTGAGCATACCACGCAGATCTTTTCGGTTCAGCATATCTTTGTTTGAACGTAAACGACCTTTAATTTGCAACCAATCCAGTACAGGATTGTCATTGGGACGATAAACGCCTACGCCAGGATGATGTAATCCCACAATACGCGCGCCTAATTCAAGCGTAAGAAAATGGACACCAACAAAGATAATGCCGTCTTGGGCATTTTCTTTTAAATAATTTAATCCTTCAATTTTTGACCATTTTTTAATGCGCGCATCAGACCAAAACCATGCCATGCCGGTTTCAATAATTGCCATTCCAACAGCACGTAAGTTTTCTTGCAAAATGGCTTCACGTTCTTGAACGGGCATTTCAGGGAAGCAGAGCTCAAGATTTCGACGGGCAATCGCCGCACGACGTTTTCCCACTTTTAATTTTGAGAAAAGCCAGCCTAAGCCATTGCCGATATGACGTAGAATTGGATAGGGAAGTAACAAAAGGCTTCGCCAAATCGCCACACCAAGCCAAAATCCCCAGTATTTAGGGGCTAGAAAGTACGGTTGAAATTGAGGGAGTTTTTCGTTTTTCATAATTCTTTTCTGGTTAGTTCGGCGTGTAGTTTATCGCAAATTTGAGTTGTGGTAAAATTGCGCCAAATTTTTATTATTCCAACAGAGAGATTTCAAAATGGCTCAATATTCTGCCAATTTTAATCAAGCAAAAGTATTAGTGTTAGGCGATGTCATGCTTGACCGTTACTGGTTTGGTGCAACTAATCGTATTTCACCGGAAGCACCGGTTCCTGTGGTTAGAGTACAAGATAATGAAGAGCGTGCAGGTGGTGCAGCAAACGTGGCGATGAATATTGCTTCTCTTAATGTCCCTGTGCAAATTTTAGGTTTAATTGGTCAAGATGAAACAGGCACAGCCTTAACCAATTTATTACAACATCAAAAAATTGATTGTAATTTTGTGGCATTGGATACTCACCCAACTATTACGAAATTACGCATTTTGTCTCGTCACCAACAATTACTTCGTTTGGATTTTGAAGAAGATTTCCAAAATGTGGAATGTCATGAGTTGCTTGCGAAATTAGAAGCCGAAGTGAAAAACTTTGGTGCGTTAGTGCTTTCTGATTATGGTAAAGGCACGTTAAAAGATGTGCAAAAAATGATTCAAATTGCACGCAAAGCAAACGTACCAGTCTTGATCGATCCAAAAGGCACAGATTTTGAGCGTTATCGTGGTGCGACTTTACTGACGCCAAATATGTCAGAGTTTGAAGCGGTGGTAGGTAAATGCAGTTCTGAAGAAGAAATCATTGAGAAAGGTTTAAAATTAATTTCAGACATCGAATTGACCGCACTTTTAGTGACGCGCTCAGAAAAAGGCATGACATTACTTCGTCCAAATCAAGAGCCGTTCCATTTGCCAACCGTTGCCAAAGAAGTATTCGATGTAACAGGTGCGGGTGATACAGTAATCAGTGTCTTAGCTACTGCACTTGCAGATGGTCGTTCTTTTGAAGAATCTTGCTATTTAGCCAATGTGGCGGCAGGTATTGTGGTCGGTAAATTGGGTACATCAACGGTTTCTACTGTGGAGTTAGAGAATGCGATCCATGGTCGTTCTGAAACCGGCTTCGGTATTATGTCAGAAAGCCAATTAAAAATGGCGGTCGATCATGCTAAAGCTCGCGGTGAGAAAATCGTGATGACAAACGGTTGTTTCGATATTCTTCATCCAGGACATGTGTCTTACTTAGAAAATGCTCGCAAACTTGGCGATCGTTTAATTGTTGCGGTGAATACGGATGATTCAGTCAAACGCTTAAAAGGTGAAAGTCGTCCAATTAACAATCTGAATGCACGTATGGCTGTATTGGCAGGCTTAGCGTCAGTGGATTGGGTGGTTTCTTTTGATGAAGATACGCCGCAACGTTTAATCGGTGAGATTTTACCGGATTTATTAGTAAAAGGTGGCGATTACAAACCTGAAGAGATTGCAGGCAGCAAAGAAGTGTGGGCGAATGGTGGCGATGTTCGAGTATTGAATTTCGAAAATGGCTGCTCAACCACTAACGTAATTGAGAAAATCAAAGCGCTGAAAGATTAATTTATTAAGGAATGAGTAGAATAAAGCTTGCCTTTATCCTGCTCAATCGTTAAAATTCAGGCTCCTTGTCATCGCTGAGTTAGAGATCGGCGAATGATGTATTAATAACACTACCTTTTAGGAGTAAAAAATGTCTCTAAGTACTGAAAAAAAAGCAGCAATCGTTGCTGAATTTGGTCGCGATGCGAAAGATACTGGTTCTTCTGAAGTTCAAATCGCATTATTAACTGCACAAATCAACCACTTACAAGCTCACTTCGCTGAGCACAAAAAAGACCACCATGGTCGTCGTGGTTTATTACGTATGGTTTCTCGTCGTCGTAAACTTTTAGACTACTTAAAACGTACTGATCTTGCTTTATACCAAAGCACTATCGCTCGTTTAGGTTTACGTCGCTAATTTTTATTACGATAGTAAAATAAAAGCCTTCGGATTACCGAGGGCTTTTTTATTTTCTGCATATTGGAAGATAAAAAAACGGCCAAAAATTTGACCGCTCTTTTTTTAGTTATTAGTTCGCAATGCCTTTATGACGAAGCAATGCGTCTAATTGAGGTTCACGTCCACGGAAGCGTTTGAATAAGACCATTGGTTCTTCAGAGCCGCCGCGAGTGAGAATTTCATCCAAGAAAGATTTACCGGTAACTGGATTGAAAATTCCTTCTTCTTCAAAGCGAGAGAAGGCATCTGCAGATAACACTTCAGCCCATAAGTAGCTGTAATAACCGGCTGCGTAACCGCCAGCAAAGATATGGCTAAAGCTATGTGGTGTTCTTGCCCATTCAACGCCTTTAATTACGGCCACTTTATCTTTCACTGCTTTTAAGGTATCAAGTACTTGATTAGCTTTGCCTGGTTCAAAAGTATGATGAAGGGTAAAATCAAACAAGCCAAATTCAAGTTGACGTAACACAAACATTGCCGCTTGGTAGTTTTTCGCTTTTAAAAGTTGATTTAATTTCTCTTCTGGTAACGGTTCGTGCGTTTCAAAGTGACCCGAAATAAAATCAAGGGCTTCTTTTTCCCAGCACCAGTTTTCCATAAATTGACTTGGAAGCTCTACCGCATCCCAAGGTACACCATTGATACCGGCAACATCGGGCACATCAACTTTAGTGAGCATATGGTGAATGCCGTGACCAAACTCGTGGAAGAGAGTCGTGACTTCATCATGGGTGAATAGTGCAGGTTTATCACCAATAGGTGCATTGAAGTTACAGGTTAAATAGGCAACAGGTTTTTGAATTGAACCGTCAGCATTACGTTTTCTGCCGATACAATCATCCATCCATGCGCCGCCACGTTTATTTTCGCGCGCATAAAGATCGAGATAGAAACTGCCACGTACTTCTCCCGTTTCATCAATTAAATCAAAGAAACGCACATCTTTATGCCAAGTATCGACGCCAAAACGTTCAACTGCACGAATATTAAAAATACGTTTAATTAATTCAAATAAGCCCGAAATAACGCGATCTTCAGGGAAATAAGGACGAAGTTCTTCATCATTGATCGCATATAAATGTTGTTTTTGTTTTTCAGAGTAGAAACTGATATCCCAAGGGGCAAGTTCCGTTATACCAAATTCTTTTTCACAATAAGCTTTGAGTTCCGCTAATTCTTTCTCGCCTTGTGCTTTTGAACGATCCGCAAGATTATTTAAGAAATCTAACACTTGTTGTGGATTTTCTGCCATTTTGGTCGCAAGTGAGCGTTCAGTATAGGTATTGAAACCTAATAGTTTGGCTAGTTCTACGCGTAACGTCATGATTTCTTCAATGATCGCTGTGTTATCCCATTTGCCTGCGTTTGGACCTTGATCAGAAGCGCGAGTCGCATAAGCACGATACATTTCTTCGCGTAATGCTGCATTTTCACAATAGGTCATGATAGGCAAATAACTTGGGATTTCCAACGTAAAGCGATAGCCTTTTAAGCCTTTGCTTTCAGCAGATTGTCTTGCTGCAAGTAATGCAGATTCAGGAAGACCCGCTAATTGGCTTTCATCTTCAATAACCTTTTCCCAACCCATGGTGGCATCGAGTACATTATTGCTAAATTGTGCACTTAATTCTGATAAACGTGCCACAATCTCACCATAACGCTTTTGTTTTTCTTCGGACAAACCAATACCTGAAAGCTCAAAATCACGCAGTGCATTTTCAATGGCTTTCTTTTGTGCTACTGAATAAGTGGCAAATTCAGGACTATTTTTTAAGGCTAAATAAGCGTTGTATAAGCCTTTGTGTTGGCCTACCCAGGTACTGTATTCAGAGAGTAGTGGTAAGCAGGCTTGATACGCATCACGTAATTCAGGGCTATTTTTCACGGAATTTAAATGAGAGATTGGTGACCAAGCGCGGCTTAGGCGTTCGCCTGCTTCAGAAAGCGGTTCAATAAAGTTTTCCCAAGTAAAGTGCGGTTGTTTTAAAACTTGTTCAATGGCTTGACGATTTTCTTCGATGAGTTCTTGGATTGCCGGTTGAATATGTTCTGGTTTGATTTGAGAAAACGGCGGTAAGCCTTCAATATGAAGTAATGGATTAGACATAAATATTCCTTTTGCTAACAGTTTCTTTAGTAAGTTGCGACAAATTCTATAATATCAAGGTTGAAAAATCTAAAAAATCAGTAATAATTGCGTATTACTTTTATTTAGGAATAATAATGAACGGCGTGTTATTGTTTTCTGGCTTAATCACTTTTTCGATTATAGTCGGTTTTGTTGCACTTAAATTTTTTCCAAAAAATCCTTTAATTAAAGCCATTTATATTATACTAGGCTGTATTTCTTTGGTTTTAGGCGTGATTGGTGTTTTTCTACCATTTCTGCCGACCACACCTTTTTTATTACTCACGCTTTATTCGTTTGCGCAAGGTTCTTCTCGTTTAGAACGTTGGTTCTTGGAGACGAAACTTTATCAAAAATACCTAAAATCCTTTAATGAGCGACGTTCATTAACGAAAAAAACAAAAATCTCTATTTTAACCTTTTCAACCACGATGCTTTTAATTGGTTTTTATTTTACTCCAAGTGTTGTGGGACGAACGATCATTGCGATTTTAATTGCGGTAAAATATTGGTTCTTTTTCTTTTGGATTAAAACAGAAGACGTTGAAAATGGATAATGCTTTCCTTACTTGGCTTAAAAGTGCGGTCATTTTAGGTGTCGTTTTGGGATTAAGCGGTTGTGACAAATTAAATAGCCCGAAATCTACAAATACGGTATCAGAAGAGCAACCAACACAAAGCCAGTCTATTGAACAAGAAAATACTTCAAAACCGAGTAGAACTTTACTGACTCGGGCGTTTACTCATTCTCCTTCTTTTGAGCCTTGGTTTGTGCGTTATCCTGAACAAGAAAACTTATTGCGCGATTTATATGAAGGCTTAACCGCTTATGATCAGGAAGGACGAATCGTGCCAGGTATCGCAGAAAGTTGGCAAACAAAAGACAACAAAACTTGGCTCTTTACCTTACGTGAAGGGCTTCGTTGGTCAAACGGTGAACCTTTAGTCGCTCAAGATGTGATGCTTTCTTGGCAAGCACTGTCTCAATCCAATAGTCCATTAAGATCTTATTTGGCTTATCTTAATCTAAAAAATGCGAAAGGCGTTTTAGAAAAAAATAAACCTTTTAAGAGTTTAGGCATTTATGCGGAAAATGACCGCACTTTACGCATTGAGCTTGATAAACCAACACCGTATTTGCCGGAAATGTTGGCGCATATTAGCCTCGTGCCACAATATAGCGATCCTGATTCCCCTGTGACTAATGGGGCTTATATGATCGAAAGTGAAAGTGTGAGAAGCATACACTTAGCGAAAAATCCCTATTATTGGCAGAAAAATAATGTTGCTTTTGAACGCGTAGCTTATCTACCTTTTGTTGCGCCTAAATTGGCTGAATTTGATGTGGTGGTTGATGTGCCTGAAGTTCATTCAGATCTTCAGCATTTTCCGAAGCTTTGTGAGTATTTTTATGAATTTAATTTAAACGATCCTAAACTTGCTAAGGCAGATGTGCGTAAGGCGATCGCTTCGTTGGTTTCGGTTACAAATATTGTGAATAATGAGATTCCAGCGGCAATTCCAAGTTCTTATTTTTTACCGAAAGCTATGCTAAATGGACAAGATTCAAGATGGGAGCCCGTTGTTGCCGAGCAGTTATTGGCTCAAAATAAAATTGATGAAAGACATCCGCTACATTTAAATGTGCTCTATGATGATGCACCCTTGCATGTGAATATCGCGCAACGTGTAGTAGGGCAATTAACGCAGTCCGATATGTTGCGCGTGGATGCCCAACCCGTCAATTGGCAAACATTACAAATGAAACGCCAAAAGGGTGATTTCCAAGTCATTCGTTCTGGCTGGTGTGCAGACTTTAATCATCCTATGGCATTTTTAGGCTTGTTCTATTCTAAAAGTCCCGATAATAAAAATGGCTATGCTAATGCAGAATACGATCAACTTTTTGAGCAAGCACTGAGAAGCTTAAATGAAAAAGAGCGGTCAGAAATTTACTTAAAATTAAGTGAGAAGATCCAACAGGAAAACCTTGCTTTACCGCTTTTCCAATACACTACACCGGTTTATATTTCTCCAACTATTATGGGGGCGAAGAAAAATCCAGTGGGCGTCATTTACAGTAAGGATCTATGGCGAAAAGTTGAAAGCTAAAGCTGATTAAGAAAGTTGTTCATGATTTGGTGAACAACTTTTTTATTAAATTTTATAAAAAGCGTAGAGTAACACTGTTTACTTTTTATTTTTATGCGATACAATACACAACAAATCAACCTAGAGGGAAATCCTTATGTTAAAAATGAATGATTTGGTTAAGCTTAGTCAGACACCAAAATCCACGGTGCTGTACTATGTGAAAGAAGGTTTGTTGCCTGAGCCGGTGAAAGATAAACCGAATTTTCATCTCTATGATGAACATTGTGTGAAGTTACTCAGCTTTATTAAATATCTACAAAGCAATTTCAATGCGACGATTTCACAAATTAAAGCACTTTTTGCACATCCTCATTTTGATTGGAATAATCCTTATGAAAGTCTTATTGGATTATTAGACATCATCATGGGCGCTGAAAATGAAGTATTTTCAGTGGAGCAACTCTCTGCAGAATTTCATCTTTCTACTCAGCAAATCGAAGAGATGGTAGCGGAAGGATTATTGAATCCTCGTGAAGGCATTTTTACAGCAAAAGAACGTGATATTTTGGCGATCTTAGCTCGTTGTGATGAAGCCGAAATGGATGTAGTGAAAGCTTATTTAGCTGCAGCAAAAATGTTAGCAGAAAAAGAGGTGAATGTGACTTTAGCGGCATTAGCCAATAGTGAACAAAAAGATGAAAAATTAAAACATTTATTTGATTTATTATTGGTGTTAAAACCTTATCTCTTGAATATGAAAACCTTCAATCTTTATCAAGCGGAGAGTGCGAAATGAAACTCTTAAAATATGCTGGCTTTGTGCCTTATTTAGCCATTGCCTTTATTAATGCCAGTGTGGATTTGGCACATAAAATTACCATTCAAAATGTATTACTGAAAAGCTTTTCAGGTGAGAGTTTGGTGGTTTTAACGGCATTAATTAATGCCATGATTTTATTGCCGTTTATTTTCTTATTTTCCCCTTCGGCATTTATTAACGATAAATTTTCTCGCACCAATGTGATTCGTTATAGCAGTTTAGCGGCTGTGGTGATCAGTGCTGGGATTTTATTGAGTTATATGACGGGAATGTTTGCTATTTCCTTTGTATTGACATTGATTTTGGCAGCGCAAAGTGCGGTCTATTCTCCAGCCAAATATAGCATTATTAAATCAATTGTGGGCACTGAGAATATCGGTATGGCAAACGGTGTGATTCAAGCGCTCACCATTGTGGCCATTCTATTTAGTTCTTTTGCCTTTTCTTTCTTCTTTGAAGCGCATTATGTGGCATCAGATGATCCGAATGAAGTATTACAAAGTGTTTGGGTGATAGGTGTAGCATTAGTATTATTGAGTGCACTAGAAGCCTATTTTGCGTTTAAAATCCCATTCTTTAAGCAAGAAGCTGAGAATACAGATGGTCAGTTTGATATGAGAAAATACCTTTCTTTAGGGTATTTAAAAGATAACGTTCGCACATTAAAAGCAGATCAAAATATTTGGTTGAGTGTCATTGGATTAAGTCTCTTTTGGGGTGTGTCACAAATTATTGTGGCAGCGTTCCCTGCACATTATAAAGCGATGTTCAATGAAGATAATGCTGTTGTCATTCAAGCGATTCTTGCGGTGAGTGGAATAGGGCTTGCGCTTGGTTCATATCTTGCAGGACGTGCTTCTCGTTTGCATATTGAGTTAGGTATTGTTCCGCTTGGTGCGTTGGGTATTTGTGTGTCGTTATTCTTCTTAACCCTAGCTCAAAGTGGAGTAGTATTAGCACTTTGTTCTTTTGTTTTTGGTTTCTCTGGCGGTTTATTGATCGTGCCATTGAATGCAACTATTCAGTATTTCGCACCTGAGAAAATCAGCGGCAAAATTATGGCGGGTAACAACTTTGTGCAAAACGTGTTCATGGTGGTCTTTTTGCTATTAAGCATTGTTTTTGTACAACTTAATGTTTCGACTCAAGGTTTATTCTTAGTGACTTCTGCTGCATGTTTTGCTGCAAGTTTATATACCATGTCGAAAGTACCCCATTTATTTACGCGTTTATTCTTACTCTTTGCGTTAAAAGCAAATTACCGTTTTCATGTGGAGGGGTTAAAAAATCTTCCACAAAGTGGTGGCGTGTTGTTATTAGGTAACCATATTAGCTGGATTGACTGGTTAGTATTACAAGCGGCTAGCCCTCGTGCGATTAAATTTGTGATGTATCGTCCGATTTACAACAAATGGTATCTCACTTGGTTCTTCCGTATTTTCAAAGTGATCCCAATTGGTGGAGGCTCAAGTCGTGAATCTATTGAAAACATTCGTGAATATTTAGCACGTGGTGAAGTGGTGGCTTTATTCCCTGAAGGCCATATCAGCTATAACGGTCAAATCAATGAGTTCCAAAAAGGCTTTGAGCACGTATTAAAAGATTTAGAGAATGTGAAGACTGTACCTTTCTATTTACGTGGATTATGGGGAAGCAGCTTCTCTCGTGCGGATTCTTTCTATAAGAATTTAACTAAACGCCAAGGTAAACGTGAAATTTTAGTAGCATTTGGTAAACCCATTCATGGCTTTATTGATGCGACAGCGATGAAGCAAAAAGTGCTCGAACTTTCTTTCTCCGTATGGGAAAAAGTCATGAGTAAACGTAAACCGCTAATGCATCATTGGTTGAATTCGGCAAAATCAAATTTATTCAAAGAAGCCGCGGTGGATGCGCAAGGCACTAAACTGAATAACTTGAAATTTATTGCTGCAGTATTGATGTTTGTGAAAACCTTGAAAGTCGCTTTAGGGAATGAAAAAAATGTCGGTGTGTTATTACCAAGTTCATCAATCGGGGCAATTATCAATATGACCTTAATGGTGATGGGCAAAGTACCAGTAAATTTAAACTATACGCTAAGCCCTGAAGTGATGGAAAAAGCGTTGAAAAAAGCCAACATTTCGCAAGTCATTACCTCTGAAAAATTCTTGGATAAGTTGAACGCAAAAGGTTTTGACTTTAGCCAAGTGGTGGCTGATAAAGCCCTCTTTATGGAAAATTTAGGAAAATCGATTACTAAAGTGAATAAAGTGCGGTCATTTTTAACGGCGTTTTTAGCGCCACAATGGTGGATTAAATTACGTTACTTTGCAGACGTAAGCTTGGAAGATAATGCAACCATCTTATTCAGTAGTGGTAGTGAAGGTGATCCGAAAGGCATTGAATTAAGCCATAAAAATTTACTGACGAACATTAAACAGATCGGTGAATTATTAAATTTCCATAAAGATGATGTGATTTTGAATTCCTTACCAATTTTCCACTCATTTGGCTTAACCGTGACAACCTTATTGCCATTGTGTGAAGGGATTAAAATGGTGAGTGTGGCGGACCCAACAGATGGGGCGACAGTCGGAAAAATGTGTGCTCGACATCGGGTGAGTATTTTATTTGGTACTTCAACTTTCTTTAGATTGTATGTACGCAATAAGAAATTCCATCCGTTAATGCTACAAAACGTGCGTATGGTTATTGCGGGTGCCGAAAAATTGAAAGCAGATGTGAAAGAAGCCTTCAAACTTAAATTTGGCTTGGAAATTTACGAAGGTTATGGGGCGACTGAAACAGCACCGGTAGCTAGTGTCAATATGCCTAATTTACTTGATCCGGAAACCTTACAAGAATTTACCTTCAATCAAGCTGGTACGGTAGGTATGCCATTACCGGGCACCATTATCAAAATTGTGGATCCGGAAAGCTTGCAGGAATTACCAGTCGGCGAAGACGGTTTGATCTTGATTGGTGGTGGACAAGTCATGAAAGGTTATTTGGATGCCCCTGAAAAAACAGCAGAAGTGATTGTTGAAATTGATGGTGTACGTTATTACAAAACCGGCGATAAAGGCCATATCGATCATAACGGATTTATTACCATTGTGGATCGTTATTCTCGATTTGCTAAAGTCGGCGGCGAAATGATCAGCCTCGGCAGCGTGGAAGAGAAACTTTCACAAGTATTTGATGAAGAAACTCAATTTGTTGCCGTTGCCTTGAGCGATGATAAAAAAGGCGAGAGCATTGTACTTTTAATTAAGTCTGCATTTTCTTTAGATGAAATCAATGAACGCATTAAAGGATTAAATGTTCCGCCGATTATGCTACCAAGCCAAGTCTTCTTAGTGGATGAAATTCCGATGCTCGGAAGTGGTAAAGTGGATTTCAAAGGTGCGAAGAATCTGGCGATGAGTTTGGTTAAGTAAAGAAAATCGTAATAAATAAAAGAGCGGTCAAATTGACCGCTCTTTTTGTTATTTAATGAACCTCATTTAGTTTTTTCAGTTTAACATTACATCAACGTGCCGACATATTTTAACATGACCCCAGCGGCAATGGCCGAGCCAATTACACCGGCAACATTCGGTCCCATGGCGTGCATGAGTAGGAAGTTTTGATTATCCGCTTCCAATCCGATTTTGTTGGATACGCGCGCCGCCATTGGCACGGCAGATACACCGGCAGAACCTATGAGTGGGTTGATTTTATTTTTGCTGAATTTGTTCATCAATTTGGCCATTAATACACCGCTACCCGTACCGATTCCGAAAGCAATCACGCCAAGAATTAAAATACCCAGTGTTTGTGGTTGCAAGAATTTATCCGCAATCAGTTTAGATCCCACTGACAAGCCAAGCACGATGGTTACGATATTAATCAAGGCGTTTTGTGTGGTGTCGCTTAAACGTTCAACGACGCCACTCACGCGCATGAGATTACCGAAACAGAACATCCCGAGTAATGGGGCTGCATCCGGTAGGAGTAAACCAACGAGCAACAGCAAAATAACCGGGAACAAGACTTTTTCACGATTGCTCACATGACGCATTTGTGTCATGCGGATCTTGCGTTCTTCTTCGGTGGTTAATGCTTTCATAATCGGTGGCTGAATTAATGGCACTAACGCCATGTAGGAATAAGCCGCTACAGCAATGGCTCCGAGCAATTCCGGTGCGAGTTTGCTGGTGAGGTAAATCGCAGTCGGGCCGTCTGCACCACCGATAATACCGATGGACGCTGCTTGTGGGAGCGTGAATTCGATAATGCCGAAATAGTTCAATGCCAATGCACCGAGTACGGTCGCGAAAATACCGAATTGAGCAGCCGCACCAAGCAGCAACGTTTTCGGATTTGCCAATAACGGACCGAAGTCTGTCATTGCGCCTACGCCCATGAAAATTACTAACGGCGCAATGCCATAACCGATAGCCACTTTATAGAACAATGCCAAAATACCGGCGCTATAACCCATATCCACAGATAACGTTTCTAATTGATTTATCATCGATATCGGCACAGAATTTAGCGCTGTTTTAATCGCAGCAAGATCGGGTGAAACACCCAACTGAGCAGCGATTACCGCAATTTGTTCCGGTGAGCCGAGATGAAGCAAATTCTCCAATGCTGTCATGGCTAGCCCCGCTTCAGGAATATTTGACAATAATCCACCGAAACCAATTGGTAGCAACAGCAAAGGTTCAAATTTGCGCGAGATGGCAAGCCACAGCAACAGTAGGCTCACAGCGATCATTACTGCTTGTCCCCATTGCAGGTGGAATATGCCCATCCCTTTAATTAACGCAATAATACTCTCCATAGACCATTCCTTATGCTAAGGTCATCACGGTGTCACCCACCGCTACCGCATCACCAGCTTTGACGCAAATGCCACGTACGGTACCAGCCTGTGCGGCTTTCACTTCAGTTTCCATTTTCATGGCCTCGAGAATGAATAATACATCGCCAGCTGCTACGGTTTGACCTTCTGTTGCAACAACTTTCCAAATATTGCCCGCCATCGGCGCCGTTACTGGTGTGCCACTAGTTGCGGGAGCAGGAGCTGCCTGTGGCGCAGCTTGCGGAGCAGTAGTTGCGACATGAGAGATGTCACCGCCTTCGCTTACTTTCACCACAAAGGCTTTGCCTTCCAATTCCACGGTATAAACAGCAGAGCCTGAAGCAGCTGGTGCAGCTTTAGAAACAGGTTTATTTTCCACCGCACTTTCATTGCCGGTAGGGGCTGGCTCAAAGGCGGCAGGGTTGTTGCGGTTTTCTAAGAATTTCCACGCAATTTGAGGGAAGAGCGCCACGATTAAAGCATCATCCACAGCATTGTCTGCTAATTTCACGCCTTTCGCTTTAGCTTGTTCTGCAACTTCAGCTTCAATTTTCGACATTTCAGGCGCAATATGATCGGCTGGACGGTCAGTTACTGGCGCAGCGCCTTCTAATACTCGAGCTTGCAACGCACTATCTACTGGTGCAGGCGTTTTACCGTATTCACCTTTTAAAATACCAGCAGTTTCTTTGGCGATAGTTTTGTAGCGTTCGCCTGTAAGTACGTTAATGACCGATTGTGTACCAACAATTTGAGAGGTTGGTGTAACAAGAGGAATGTAGCCCAAGTCTTTGCGTACGCGTGGAATTTCTTCTAACACTAAATCTAATTTATCGGACGCATTTTGTTGTTTTAGTTGGTTTTCCAAGTTAGTAAGCATGCCGCCTGGCACTTGTGCTACTAAAATACGGCTATCTACACCGCGTAATTGGCCTTCAAATTTGGCATATTTTTTACGCACATTACGGAAATAGGCAGCAATTTTTTCCAAGCGAGGAATATCCAAACCGGTGTCATATTCAGTACCTTGTAAGGTGGCGACTAGGGATTCAGTTGCAGGGTGACCATAAGTGCCTGACATAGAAGAAATTGCCGTATCAATACCATCTACACCAGCTTCAACCGCTTTTAATAGCGCCATTTCTGCCATACCAGTAGTAGAGTGGCAGTGTAAATGCAATTCAACGTCAAAACGTTTTTTGATTTCGCGTACTAAGTCTGCAGCCGCCATTGGGTTTAAAATACCTGACATGTCTTTGATGACCAAACTGTCGATACCGATTTCAAGTAATTGTTCTGTGGTGTCGAGCCAGGTTTGCATGGTATGAACAGGGCTGGTTGTGTAACTTAATGTCCCTTGAGCATGACCACCAAATTTACGTACTGCTTGCAACGCTGCTTTCATATTACGCGGGTCATTGAGCGCATCGAATACGCGGAAAACATCCATACCATTCGCTACACAACGTTCTACGAAACGTTCTACCACGTCATCAGCATAGTGACGATAGCCTAATAGGTTCTGACCACGTAATAACATTTGTAATGGGGTTTTTGGGCAGGCTTTTTTCAATTCACGCAAACGTACCCATGGATCTTCACCCAAGAAGCGAATACAGCTATCAAATGTTGCACCGCCCCAAGCTTCCAATGACCAATAGCCAATATCGTCTAATTCATGGGCAATTGGTAACATATCATCAAGACGCAAGCGAGTTGCGAAAAGTGATTGGTGGGCATCACGAAGCACCAGTTCTGTCATTTTAATTTTTTTAGTCATAGTAAAATCCTTATGTTATTTGAACTGTTGGGTACGGCGATGGTGTGCGATAGCCGCTGCAATCACAGGACGTAAACGCTCAAAATCGTCAGTTGGTGTCGCAGAAAGTGCGGTTGAATTTGGGGAAGTTTTGGGTTCGGGTTGTGGTTCAGGAAAGAATCGATTGATAAGTTTAGACATCACTCCAATTGCCCAAATTAAAATGAGCAAAAAGACCAACACAAAACCCATCCCTGAAAACATCAGGTTAATTCCTTCGCCTATAAGCTCTGAGGGAGTCATCATTTTTCTTCCTTATTTATTTGAAAAAATGGACGATTTTATTCTAATCGATCTATTCAAATAAAACTGTGATGAAGATCATAATTTGAAATATAGGCACACAATAAAAGGGGGAAATGTGCGGTCAATTTTGAAGATATTTTGTGTGAGAAAAATATTATTAATAAGGGATATCTCAGCGTGTAAAACTAAAAGGACCAAGCCTGTAGATGACAGAACTTAGTCCTTGAATTACGTGAGTCTCACTTTTTGATGGAAAGGAAGAGATTATTCTACTTTTACAATCCAGCCTTCAGGTGCTTCAACATCACCGAATTGGATACCCGTTAATTCGTTGTAAAGTTTACGTGTGACAGGACCTACTTCAGTTTCTGAATAGAACACGTGGAATTTGCCTTTGTGTTGAATACCGCCTACTGGCGTAATCACTGCGGCAGTACCACAAGCCCCCGCTTCTGCAAATTGATCAAGTTGATCGATATACACATCACCTTCGATAGCTTCCATACCTAAACGCTCTTTTGCAATGTAAAGTAAGGAGTATTTGGTGATACTTGGTAAAATGGATTCAGATGCAGGAGTGATAAATTTATTATCTTTAGTGATACCAAAGAAGTTTGCTGCACCCACTTCTTCAATTTTAGTATGTGTTTTTGGATCGAGATAGATCGCATCTGCAAATTTACGCTCTGATGTGCTAGCCTCTGCCGCTAATTCATGTGGAAGTAAGCTTGCAGCATAGTTACCACCCACTTTTACGCCACCTGTACCCATAGGGGCAGCACGGTCGTAATCAGTCGTAATGACGTTAGATGGTGCTAAACCACCTTTGAAATAAGCGCCAACAGGGCAGCAGAATACAGAGAAAATAAATTCAGGTGCGGTTTTTACACCGATATTCGCGCCTGTACCAAAGAGGAATGGACGTAAATATAATGTTGCGCCAGATCCGTAAGGACCTAACCATTCTTGGTTTGCTTTCACCACTTCTTTACAAGCACGGATAAATAATTCTGTTGGCACTTGTGGCATTAATAAGCGATCAGAGGTGTGTTGCATGCGTTTTGCATTTTGATCAGGACGGAATAAGTTGATTGAACCGTCTTTACAACGATAGGCTTTTAAGCCTTCAAAGCATTGTTGACCGTAGTGAATTGCAGTTGAACCTTCGTGGATATGTAGCATATTATCGGTGGTGAGTTTACCTTCATCCCATTTACCATCTTTCCAATGTGCGATGAATCGGTAATCTGTTTTGATATAACTAAATCCAAGATTGTTCCAGTCTAAGTCTTTCATTTTGCTTCCTTAATTTGTATAAATAATTTTATGAATGGAAATGCAGTTAATCTACACCATTACGATAACTATGAAAACCTTTAAACACAAAAATATTGTGATTTCTCAAAATTTTTATTGGATTTTCAAATTTGTGAAGTTGGTCAGGAAATAAAATTTTGCTTATGTTAGAATGCTAAGAATAAAAAAACGCCGCTCGAAACGAGCAGCGCTTAACCAGAATGGTTTAATATATATAGGAAGTAAATGAGTAACTTAATTGTTACTCCAGCTCGGAGAACCGAACTATATGCAAACACAACATCATACTTAAGTCTGAAACTCATTAACTTGTAAGGAATTACCAATCATTAAGTATGGGTGTATTGTAGGTAGAAGGTGATGGAAGGACAAGTGATGTTTTTTTATTTGACGCATAAAAAAAACTAATCCGAATTGAACTTTTATTATTATAAACTAAAATTTAGCTGTTGGGAAGAATCATGTATAAACGTTTGCCTCCCTTGAATTCATTAAAGTCTTTCGAGTCTGCTGCACGACATTTAAGCTTCACAAAAGCGGCAGATGAACTTTTTGTGACACAAGCCGCAGTGAGCCATCAAATAAAATTATTAGAAGATTTTTTAGGTGTTGAGCTTTTTATTCGAAAAAATCGTTCGCTCGAATTGACTGAATTTGGGAAAGCCTACTTTGTTGATATTAACAAAGTGTTACGAAAATTAAATGAAGCGACTGAACGTTTATTAACGCTTAAAGCTGAGCCACATTTGGCAATTAGCGTACCACAAACCTTTGGTATTCAATGGCTTGTGCCTCATTTGAGTGATTTTAATAAACAACACCCTGAAATTGAAGTGCGCTTGAAGGGCGTGGATCAAGATGAAGGTTTATTGAATAAAGAAATTGATATTGCCATTTATTATGGCAAAGGCGATTGGGAGAACTTACAGGTTGATCGTTTAGGCGAAGAAAATCTCGTGATTTTAGCTGCACCTTCATTGCTTGAGAAAACGCCGGTGCGTTGCCCTGATGATTTGAAAAAGCATACGCTGATTCATACGCATACTCGAGATAACTGGCAAGCGATGGCGGATTATCTCAAATTAGATGATTTGAATATTCAGCAAGGTCCGTTATTTAGCCATACTTTTATGGCATTGCAAGCGGCCGTTCATGGGCAGGGTATTGCGTTAGCTAATCGTATTTTGGCTCAGCAAGAAATTGAAAACGGTCATTTGCAAATTGTGTTACCAACCGAATTGCGGGATCCAAAATCATTCTATGTGGTCAATCATTTAGATCGTTTAGATGATGAACAAATTCAAGCCTTTAGAAAATGGATTAAAGATTCAATTAAATTAGGAAAACATGAATAAATTAGCCTTATATTGTCGAATTGGCTTTGAAAAAGAAGTCGCCGCAGAAATTACTGACCGAGCCTCTGAGCGTGGTGTATTTGGTTTTGCTCGCGTAGTAGAAAACAGCGGCTATGTCATTTTTGAATGTTATCAACCGGGTGATGCAGATCGTTTAGCGCGAGAAATCCCTTTTAATCGTTTGATTTTTGCGCGTCAAATGCTCGTTGTTTCAGATCTCTTAGAAAATCTCGATCCTCAAGATCGTATCTCGCCAATTCTTGCTCAATATAAACATATTGCAGAAGACATTAATCTTAAGCAAGCGGTAGAGTTATTTGTCGAAACAGCAGATACCAATGAAGCCAAAGAGCTTTCGACATTTTGCCGAAAATTCACCGTGCCGTTACGTCAAGCGTTGAAAAAACAAGGTTGGTTACAAGGTAAGCCGAATGCAAAGCGCGGTCAGATTTTACATTGTTTTTTCACTCAGCCGAATTGCTGCTATGTAGGGTATTCTTATCTTGGCAATAACTCTACCCATTTTATGGGGATACCACGTTTGAAATTCCCAGCGGATGCGCCAAGCCGTTCAACTTTAAAATTGGAAGAAGCGATTTTAACCTTTATTCCTCGAAATGAAGAAAGTAAACGCTTAAATGAAAATATGGTTGGCGTTGATCTTGGAGCTTGCCCTGGCGGCTGGACCTATCAATTAGTGAAACGTGGTTTATTTGTGTATGCGGTCGATCACGGCAAAATGGCGGCCAGTTTGCATGATACCGGTAGAATAGAACATTGCCCAGAAGACGGATTTAAATTCCAACCACCAAAACGCAAGCATATTGATTGGCTTGTGTGTGATATGGTGGAACAACCAAGCCGCATAGCCAATTTAATCGGAAAATGGCTGATTAACGGCTGGTGCCGAGAAACCATTTTCAACTTGAAATTGCCAATGAAAAAACGTTATCAAGAAGTGATGTTGTGCCTAGAAAATCTTGCAGTGATGTTGGCAGAAAAAGAACTGGAATTTGATATTCAGGCTAAGCATTTGTATCACGATCGAGAAGAGATTACGGTGCATATTGCATTAAAATAATTAAAATAGAAAAGCAAAGAGCGGTCAAAAAAACATTGAATTTTTTGACCGCTCTTTTATTTAAGCAATTATTTATTGGCTAAAATCACTGCACGAGTTGGTGCTTGATAGCCTTCGATAGTTTTACTGTGATTATTTGGATCTAAGAAATCAATCAAACTTTCATTTTCTAACCAATCCGTTTTACGCTGTTCTTCTAATGTTGTGGTGGCGACATCCACACAACGCACATTAGTAAAGCCGACTTTTTCCAACCAATTGATGAGTGCAGCAACAGAAGGAATAAAATATACGTTTTTCATTTTGGCATAGCGATCTGAAGGCACTAATACCGTATTCACATCGCCATCAACCACTAAGGTTTCTAAGACGAGCTCGCCACCTTTTACTAATTGATTTTTTAGTTGAGTGAGGTGATCGAGCGGTGATTTACGATGATAAAGCACACCCATTGAGAATACCGTATCAAATGCCGCAAGTGATTGCATTTCTTCAATGCCTAATGGGATTAAGTTAGCTCGTCGATCATTATTTAATAATTTTCGAACGGCCTCAAATTGGCAAAGGAAAAGTTCGGTTGGATCAATACCCACCACCATTTTTGCACCTTCACCAACCATTCGCCACATATGGTAACCGCTACCGCAGCCCACATCTAAAATGGTACGATCTTTTAATGGTGCAAGATGAGGCAAAACACGATCCCATTTGAAATCAGAACGCCATTCGCAATCTACATGAATATCAAATAAATGATAAGGTCCTTTTCGCCATGGCATCAATTGCTTTAAATGGTGGATAATGCGTTGTTTTTCACCCTCTGAAAGTGGGGAAGTGCGGTCAGATTTCACGGCATTTTTTAAATCAATAATATCTGCCTGCAAATCAGGGAGAAAATCCACGATTTTTGACCATTTGGCATAATCACCATGGGTTTGTTTTTCCCATTCTTTTAACTGCAAAGGCAACGTTTCTAGCCAAGCAGATAAATTGGTGGTGGCAATTTGCTGATAAAAAGGACGAAAATCAATCATTATTTTGCTTCCTTATAAGCTTTTTCGGCTTTCTCAAAGGTTTCTTTAACTTCATTTTCCGGTTCTCCAGACAGAAGAGAAACCACAATAATTGCTAGGCTAGCGAGAGCAAATCCAGGGATCATTTCATAAACATTAAACCACTCACTGGTTTTAGGAATGACGGATTTCCAAGCAAATACGACAACTGCGCCGACAACCATGCCAGCCATCGCCGCTGATGAAGTCATGCGTTTCCAGAATAAGGAGAAAAGCACCACAGGACCAAATGCAGAACCAAACCCAGCCCAGGCAAATTCAACGAGTTTTAGTACTTTGCTGTTTTCATCTTGCGCAATCCAAATGGCGATAGCGGCAATAACTAAAACCATTGCACGACCTAACCAAACTAATTCTTTTTCAGCGGCTTTTGGGCGAATAAACCCTTTATAAAAATCTTCAGTAATAGAGCTTGAAGAAATTAATAATTGTGCAGAAAGTGTGCTCATTACTGCTGCTAAAATCGCAGAAAGTAGAATACCAGCAATCCATGGATTAAAGAGCAATTTAGCCAATTCAATAAAGACTTGTTCTGGTTCATTATTTACCAAGCCAGCCACATTGGGGTTAGCAAAGAAATAAGGAATCCCGAAGAAACCGATACCAATCGCACCGGCGAGGCAAATCACCATCCATGTCATACTGATGCGGCGTGCTTTAATGAGAGATTTCACCGAGTAAGCGGCCATAAAACGCGCAAGAATATGCGGTTGACCAAAATAACCTAATCCCCAAGCCGCCAAACTTAATAAACCTAATGGCGTGGTAGAACTAAATAAATCGGTAAAGTCTTTATTCGCTGAGATTTCAGCTTGATGTAGCACTTCTGTAAATTGTGATGTATCACCCAAACTTAAACAGATGAAGAGCGGCGTTAAAATCAGTGCAAAAATCATCAATGTAGCTTGAATGGTATCTGTCCAACTTACGGCTAAAAAACCACCGATAAAAGTATAAATAATCGTTGCTAATGCACCGTACCAAATGGCGGTGGAGTAGTCGACAGAGAATAGGTTTTGGAATAATTTCGCCCCTGCAACCACACCAGAACCACAATAAATAGTGAAGAATACCAGGATGATTGTTGCAGACACAATTTTTAAGAGATTATGTGATGTGCCAAAGCGATGGTGGAAATATTCTGGTAATGTGAGCGCATTGTTGTTAAATTCGGTATAAATCCGTAAACGACCAGCCACGAGTAACCAGTTAAAATAAGCCCCGAAGATTAAACCAATGGCGATCCAACCTTCTACTAAACCAGATACATATACTGCACCAGGCAAGCCCATTAATAGCCAGCCTGACATATCAGATGCGCCAGCAGACATGGCTGTCACAAAACTTCCGAGTTTACGGCCACCTAAAATGTAATCGGATAAGTTGTTTGTATAATAATAGGCAAGGACACCGATTAAAATCATGCCGAAAATATAAATACTAAAAGTAATAAGTGTTGGGTCTAAACCAAACATTAAGTACCTCAAAAAAAGTCATGAAAATTTGAGAAAGGTCATATTTTACCTTATTTGGGTCTATTATTCTATTTTCCTTTTCGATAGACTTATACCATTAAAACTAAGGTCGAAAAAATGGATTCTGTTGAATTATTAATGAATGTTACGCCCAATGAAACTCGCGTTGCGTTGGTGGAAACGGGCGTTTTAAAAGAAGTTCATATTGAACGTCAAGCCAAACGTGGCATCGTGGGGAATATCTATAAAGGACGAGTAACCCGTGTTTTACCGGGAATGCAGTCCGCATTTGTGGATATCGGTTTAGAAAAAGCCGCATTTTTACACGCTTCCGATATTGTTTCACATACCGAATGTGTGGATGTGAACGAGCAAAAGCAATTCCGAGCAAAAAGCATTTCTGAACTCGTACGCGAAGGGCAGGATATCGTAGTCCAAGTGGTAAAAGATCCTTTGGGCACTAAAGGTGCAAGATTAACTACCGATATTACATTACCTTCTCGTTATCTCGTCTTTATGCCAGAAAATAGCCATGTTGGTGTCTCGCAACGTATTGAAAGCGAAGAAGAACGCGCAAGACTAAAAGCGTTAGTTGAGCCTTTTTGTGATGAGTTAGGCGGCTTTATTATTCGTACTGCTACCGAAGGTGCAACAGAAGAAGAATTGCATCAAGATGCAGAATTTTTAAAACGTTTATGGCGTAAAGTGCTTGAGCGTAAAGGCAAATATCCAACCCGTTCTAAAATTTATGGCGAGCCTGCATTACCACAGCGTATTTTACGTGATTTTATCGGCGCCAATTTAGAGAAAATTCATATCGATTCCAAACTTTGTTTTAACGAAGTGAAAGAATTTACCGATGAATTTATGCCTGAATTGAGTGAAAAATTAATGCTTTATACGGGCAGTCAGCCGATTTTTGATATTTATGGCGTAGAACGTGGTATTCAAAATGCCTTAGAGAAACGCGTGAATTTAAAATCAGGCGGCTATCTCATTATTGAGCAAACCGAAGCCATGACGACCATTGATATCAATACGGGAGCATTCGTTGGTCATCGAAATTTAGATGAAACCATTTTTAACACCAATATTGAAGCCACTAAAGCTATTGCTCAGCAGCTACAACTACGTAATTTAGGCGGTATTATCATTATTGATTTTATTGATATGCAAACCGATGAGCATCGCAATCGCGTGATTGAATCCTTGGAAGAGGCTCTATCGAAAGATCGCGTAAAAACCAATGTAAATGGCTTTACTCAACTTGGCCTAGTGGAAATGACGCGTAAACGTACTCGCGAAAGTTTAGAGCATGTATTGTGTGATGAATGCCCAACTTGTCAAGGTCGTGGACGTGTGAAAACCGTCGAAACAGTATGTTACGAAATTATGCGAGAGATCATTCGTGTTAACCACTTATTCTCGAGTGAACAATTTGTGGTTTATGCCTCTCCAGCCGTGGCAGATTACTTAATCAAAGAAGAATCGCACGGTTTATTGCCAGAGATAGAAATGTTCATTAGCAAACAAGTTCAAGTTAAAACCGAGCAGTACTACAACCAAGAACAGTTTGATGTGGTGGTGATGTAAAAGACAAAAGTGCGGTTAAATTCGACCGCACTTTTTATGTTATCAAATTTTGATGGGACACACTTCTTAGTGTGTCACGTTGTAAGTAATCCGAATAATAAATTAAATAAGTACTTAATCTAATTGATATAGAATGGCGAATTTTGAGGCATTATATGGCGAGTAACTCTTGGTATGAAGATTATAAAAAAACATTAGATAAAAATGATATTTTATTTTCTGAAGATGAGATAGAAAAAGTATTCAATAACTATAAGTACTTAATTAACTTTGATAAAGAAGAGTATAATTATGACAATTTTAGGAAGTATAAATTTATAGAGTTTCTAGATGATGATTATTCCGATGAGTGTAGAACTGATTTATATATATCTGGATTCCTTAAAGAATTCGATTGTTTGTACGCTATTCCTGTAGTCTTTAGTTATGATGATTTAAATCATATAAAAAATGAAAACATCCCACCTATTGCTATGAAATCACGTTCAAACAATAGATTTTTTAAAAAATGTGTAGGGTCATTAATCTCATACTATAGTGGTGAGTTCGTTATTTTTTCTGAGGATTTCTCATCATTTCTTATAGCTAAACCTGGTCATTATTTTATTAAAAGCACAGATAAGAAAAATTATTGTTGGAATGATGTACTTTTAGATAAATATGAATTTTATGACTATGACCGAAATGTATTACTGGGATTTGCTAAAGTATTTAAATAGATAGAAGACAAAAGTGCGGTCAATTTTGACCGCACTTTTTACTTTAACTACTTCAATCTTTCTAACTGTTGAATAATGGTTTCATCAGGTTGTGATTGGATTTTTCGCATACGCATAAAGAGTAAAGCCGCAGCAATGGTTAATGCAATGATAAAGGCAACCCAGAAACCTCTTGCGCCGATGCTTGGAACAATCCAATCCGTGCGGGAAAGAATATAACCAACAGGGATACCTACGCCCCAATAGGCAAGTAATGTGATGTAGAGAATAATTTTAGTGTCTTTATAGCCACGTAAAATACCGCTCACGACGACTTGTACTGAATCTGAAAATTGATAAATCGCAGCCATCGCTAATAAGCTGCCAGATAGAGCAATAACGGTGGCATTATCGCCGACAATTAATGCAGCGATTTCTGCACTAAATATCCAAATCACCAACGCCAATACACTTGCCGCAATCAAGCCAAGAATAATAGCCGCGTGAGCCATGATTTTGGCTTTTTGTGGTGCATGGTTACCCAGTTCTTGCGCCACTAAAATGGTTGCCGCCATGGCAATAGACATGGGGAACATAAAGGCTACGGCACTGGTGTTTAAGGCAATTTGGTGGCTGGCGACCACATCTGCACCTAATGGGGAAAGTAATAAACTACTTAAGGCAAACAGTGAGACTTCACTGCACAGCGCAATAGCAATAGGCAAGCCAAGTGCGGTCAATTTTTTCAGCGTTTTGATATCTGGCTTTTCAATAATCTTTTCAAAGACTTTCAAACTACGTTCATTATAGTTTTTGGCAGAATAGGTAATCATCAAGATTGCCATTGCCCAGTTGACAATAGCCGTTGCTACACCACAACCGACACCGCCTAATGCAGGCGCACCAAATTTGCCGTAAATAAACATATAATTCAGCGGAATGTTTAGCATTAACCCCATGAAGGTAATCACCATGGCAGGTTTTGTTTTGGCAATGCCATCATTCAAACAGCGGAAATTAATCAGCAATAAATAGGCAGGCAAGCCCCACACCATCGCACGCAAATAGTTCATCGTCACATCAGCCATGTGGGCATCCATATTCATAAACTGTAATATGAAATCATTATGATAGATGATGAGTGCTAGGGGAATCATCACTAAAAATGAAATCCAAAGGCCTTGTCTTACTTGATGAGCAATGCGATGGCGTTGTCCAGATCCATTTAAATAGGAAATTGTTGGTGGCAAGGCGAGTAATAATCCTTGCCCGAAAAGTACCAAAGGTAGCCAAATGGAGGCACCAATACCGACACCACCGACATCAGCCGAGCTCACACGTCCTGCCATAATCACATCCACGGTGCCCATGCCTGTTTGAGCTAACTGAGCAAGCCCGATAGGTGTCGCAATTCGGATAAGTTTTTGAATATCAATACGGTATTGAGAAAAAAGACGAGAATTCATAAATTTTGCTATAATATTGGAAAAATTTTTAATAAAGGAATAATAATGTTTACGGGTATTGTACAGGGCATCGCCCAAATTCATGAAATTAAAGACAGTGATAATTTTAGAACACAGATCGTAAAATTACCAGCTGAAATGCGAAAAGGCTTAGAAATCGGCGCATCAGTAGCGAATAACGGTGTATGCTTAACCGTGACTGACATTCATGATGATCTTGTGAGCTTTGACTTAATGCAGGAAACCTTGCGCATCACGAATCTCGGCAGTTTAAAAGCAGGGGATTTTGTCAATATCGAACGCGCAATGCAAATGGGGGCTGAAATTGGCGGGCATATTTTATCTGGTCACGTTTATTGTACAGCAAGCGTTTCACAAATTATCGAAAGCGAAAACAATCGTCAGGTTTGGTTTAAATTGCCCAATAAAGACGTGATGAAATATATTCTAACAAAAGGATTTATTGCGATTGACGGCATCAGTCTTACTATTGGTGAAGTGAAAGACGATGAATTCTGCGTGAATTTAATTCCTGAAACCTTACACCGAACACTTATCGGTAAACGACAAATTAGCGATTTAGTGAATATTGAAATCGATCCGCAAACACAAGCGATTGTGGATACGGTGGAACGGTATTTGAAGGGAAGAAATTTGATTATTTGAGTTTAGTTGTTAATAAAGAGAGCCTTAAAAGCGACTCCCATGATAAAATCTGATTCAAATCAAGTAATGATTATGAGATAGATGAACATACGAATAATCGTAAAAAATACTACTATAGGATATACGAGGAGAATAATGTGATAAAAAAATTTTATGATTTTTTTAAAAATATATTAAGTGAATCAGAAGAAACAGTATCTAATCCATTTATTCACTATCCCTCTGAGGCCAAGAGTTTTGATGAATTTAACCACAAAAATGAAGTAGAATTGGTGGGTGATCAAAAAAATGAATTACTGGATACTATTGAAATAAATCCAGCTACAGGACTCCCTTCTTACGGTGGTGTAGATGTATTAGGTAATCCTATCGGAACAGATTTTAATAGCTCTATTGATACATCTTTTCATGATTTAGGAAGTCCTTTTAATAGTGATTTTGGAAGTTCCTTTGACAATGATTTTCATAATAATTAACTCAGAAAAATATATTAAAAGATAGACAAGGTATTTGTGAGAGGTTAATAGAATCGTTTAGAGAAACAAAAAACGCTTAATAAAATTATTAAGCGTTTTTTTATTGACGAAAATTTATAAAATTTTGACCGCACTTTATAGGAAATTATTTAGCCTGTTTCTTCGCTTTTTTCCATTTCCAAAATAGGTACAGAGCTAAAACACCGATCAGGATATAAATCACGAGTTGGCCTTTTTTAATTTGCTCGTGTAACCAATCTAAGTTTTTCGCACCAAATTCGCCAAGGTAAACCCAAATTGGCACAGAAATAATCGCGGCACAGAAATCAATGAATACAAAGCGAGTGTAGCTGACACGGCGGGTGATGCCTGAAACCATATAAATTGGTGCGCGTAATCCTGGAAGGAAACGAGCCACAAATAAAACACGGTTGCCGTATTGGGCAAATTTTTCACGCACCATTTTGAGGCGTTCTAATGTGATGATTTTACGCATTGGGCGGAAACGTAAAATACGCGTTCCGTAAATGCGACCAAGCCAGTACATGGTTGAATCGCCGGCAAGTACGCCAATCATACTCACGACTAACATTAAGTGGGAATTGACGCTTTCAGGATAGAGGCCAGCGATTACACCGCCGGATACAAGTGTGATATCTTCTGGAATAGGTATACCAAAACCACAAATAATAAGAACAAATAGCACCGCCCAATAACCGTAATCGGTAAAAAAGCTGATAAGAAATTCCATTTGAAACCCACTTACAATCAGTTAGTTAAAATTAATTAAAAATTGGGGCTTATTTTAATCGCTTTGCCTTGAAAAGCCTAGAAAAAAATTGCTGTGTAAATTTGCATTGTGGGGCTGAATATTTTATAATCCGTCGCTCTCAAAGTTTGTCTTTGAGCAAATTTAGGAAAATTGCTGGGTCGCCTGCAATTTTTTATTTTAAACTTTTAATCAAGAGAACATTAAAATGGCATTTAAATTTAACGCTGAAGTTCGTCAAGCGCAAGGTAAGGGTGCGAGCCGCCGCCTGCGTCACAACGGTCAAATCCCTGCAATCATTTATGGTGGCAGCGAAGCACCTGTTTCAATCATCTTAAATCACGATGAATTAAACAACGCACAAGCTCACGATTCTTTCTATAGCGATGTAATCACTTTAGTGGTTGAAGGTAAAGAAGTTGCAGTGAAAGTTCAAGCAATGCAACGTCACCCATTCAAACCAAAATTGGTTCACATTGACTTCAAACGTGCTTAATTTTTAGCTTGTGATAAGAACACCAATAATGATGAGTTATTGGTGTTTTTTCTTTTTGGGCAAAGTGCGGTCAAATTTGAAATCATTTTAGGAGTATTTTCCAATGAAGATAGCCTTAGGCATTGAATATAACGGAAAACAGTATTGTGGCTGGCAGCGACAAGAGAAAGTGCGTAGCGTACAAGAAGAATTAGAAAAAGCGTTATCTTTCGTGGCAAATGAAAAAATTGAAGTGTTTTGTGCGGGCAGAACAGACTCTGGAGTACATGGCACAGGACAAGTTGTGCATTTTGAGACTACCGCGGTTCGGCCTGAAAAAGCATGGGCATTTGGGACCAATGCGAATTTGCCTGATGATATTTCAGTGAGTTGGGCAAAAGTGGTGGATGATGAATTTCATGCCCGTTTTTCGGCAACCGCGCGTCGCTATCGTTATATTTTGTATTGTAATAAATTGCGTTCAGCCATTTTGCCGGAAGGAATTACCCATTGCCATTTAGATTTAGACGAAAAGAAAATGCACCAAGCTGGGCAGTTTTTATTGGGCGAAAATGATTTTTCTTCTTTCCGTGCGGCACAATGTCAATCGAATACGCCTTGGCGAAATGTGCATCATTTAAATGTGGTGCGAAAAGGGCAGTACATTATTGTGGATATTCAAGCCAATGCCTTTGTACATCATATGGTACGCAACATTGTGGGAAGCCTGATTGAAGTTGGTGCCAGCAATCAACCTGTTGAGTGGATAAAATGGTTGTTAGAGCAAAAAGATCGCAAATTAGCGGCTCCAACAGCGAAACCCGAAGGCTTATATTTAGTCAATGTCATTTACCCTGAAAAATTTGCGATTCCACAGAAAAATTTAGGACCGTTGTTTTTAGAAGATAATCTCATCTGACTAGCAAATTTCGCTAAATTATGATTAAATACGCAAACTTTTCTAGTTAATAAAAAAGGTAAAAAATGAGCTGGATTGATAGAATTTTTAGCAAAGGAACCTCTTCCTCTGCATCACGTAAAGCTAACGTACCAGAAGGGGTTTGGACAAAATGTACCTCTTGTGAACAAGTTCTTTACGGTGAAGAAGTAAAACGTAATTTGTATGTTTGTCCAAAGTGCGGTCATCATATGCGTATTGATGCTCGTGAGCGCCTTTTAGCCTTGTTAGATGAAGGGTCAAGCCAAGAATTATCGGCTGATTTAGAACCAAAAGATATTCTTAAATTTAAAGATTTAAAAAAATATAAAGATCGTATTTCTGCAGCTCAAAAAGAAACGGGCGAAAAAGATGCGTTAATCACAATGACAGGTACACTTTACAATATGCCGATTGTTGTTGCTGCTTCAAACTTTAGCTTCATGGGTGGCTCAATGGGATCGGTTGTGGGTGCAAAATTTGTGAAAGCAGCAGAAAAAGCAATGGAATTAAATTGTCCGTTTGTTTGTTTCTCTGCAAGTGGTGGTGCACGTATGCAAGAAGCACTTTTCTCCTTAATGCAAATGGCAAAAACTAGTGCAGTATTAGCAAAAATGCGTGAAAAAGGTGTGCCGTTTATTTCCGTATTAACGGATCCGACATTAGGTGGTGTATCTGCAAGTTTTGCGATGCTAGGTGATGTGAACATTGCTGAACCAAAAGCATTAATCGGTTTTGCAGGCCCACGTGTTATTGAACAAACCGTACGTGAAAAATTACCAGAAGGCTTCCAACGTAGTGAATTCTTACTCGAGAAAGGGGCGATTGATATGATTGTGAAACGTTCAGAAATGCGTTCAACCCTTGGAAACCTTTTGAGCAAACTCACCAATCAACCTTCACCTTTTGTTGAAGTAGAAGTTGTTGAACATGAGTAATACAATAAATTTAAAAGCCACTTCGCCACTCGCTGAGTGGCTTTCTTATTTGGAAAATAGTCACTTTAAGGCTATTGATTTAGGGCTGGAGCGTATTAAATCCGTGGCAGAAGAATTGGATCTTTTGAATCCCGCACCTTATGTGATCACGGTGGGGGGCACAAATGGTAAAGGCACGACTTGTCGTTTGCTTGAAACTATTTTGTTAAATCACGGTTTGCGTGTGGGTGTGTATTCTTCCCCTCATTTATTGCGTTATAACGAACGTGTTCGTATTCAAAATCAAGACTTGCCAGATGAAATGCATACTGCTTCTTTTGATTTCATCGAAAAGCGTAAAACGCAATCCCTCACTTATTTTGAATTTAGCACATTGTCGGCTTTGCATTTATTTAAACAAGCGAAGCTTGATGTGGTTATTTTAGAAGTAGGGCTTGGTGGACGCTTAGATGCAACCAATATTGTCGATAATGATCTGGCGGTTATCACCAGTATTGATATTGATCATACGGATTTTCTTGGGTCAACTCGCGAAGAAATTGGCTTTGAAAAAGCGGGGATTTTCCGTGCGAATAAACCGGTTGTAATCGGCGAACCAAATGTTCCGCAACCTATGTTAGAACAAGCGGAGAAATTACATTGTCTCGTTTCACGCCGAGATGTCACTTGGTCGTTTAAAGCTAATGAGCAAACTTGGATGTGGCAGAGTAATAAAGTGCGGTTAGAAAATTTGCCGTTTTGCCAAATTCCATTAGCTAATGCCGCAACAGCTTTGGCTGCCGTTGAACAGCTGCCTTTTGATATTTCTGTTGAGACCATTAAACGTTCATTAATTGAAGTGGAATTAGTTGGTCGTTTCCAACAATTGAAAGGTTATCAGCTAGAAAAATTGGCAGATCGCTTGAATGTACCTTATTCACAGTTGCCAAAAGTGATCATTGATGTTGGGCATAATCCTCATGCGGCAAAATATTTAGCCGAAAAATTGACAGCACTTAAGACACAAATATCAGGTCGAATTATTGCCGTTTGCGGAATGTTAAAAGATAAAGATGCCGAGTCGGTGTTTACCCAACTTACTTCCGTTATTGACCAATGGCATTGTGTCACATTAGGCGGTTACCGTGGTCAATCGGGTGATGACTTAAATACAAAATTAACATCAGTTTATCCATCAGCAAGAAGTGTTTCTGAAGATTCTGTTGTTGAAGGGGTGAAAAGAGCGGTTAAAACTGCGGATAAAGATGACATTGTGCTGGTATTTGGATCTTTCCACACCGTAGGGGAATTTTTAGAATATTTAGCATAATAGATATGAAAAATAATGAAGGCTGGTTTTGACCAGCCTTTTGTTTTTAAAGTATATTATGGAAATAATCACTTAATTCTGAGTATTGGAATGTAAACCCACAATCCTGTAAATGTTTTGGATAGACATTTTGGCTGTCTAAAAGAATGCAAGCGCGCTCGCCTAGAATAGTAGTTAATAAAAATTGAGGTACTTGAGCAAAACAAGGACGATGTAATGCTTTACCTAATAATTGGTTAAAGGTTTTGTTTTTAACAGGATGTGGCGCAGTAAAATTAAATGGACCTTCACAATTATTATGATCAAGTAAAAAGAGAAGGCCTTCTACCATATCCTCTAATGCGATCCAGCTCCAATATTGCTCACCATTCCCTAATTTTCCGCCTAGCCCAAAGCGATAGAGTGGTAGAATTTTAGCAAAAGCCCCGCCTTTTAGAGAAAGTACTAATCCGGTTCTCACTAAACAGACTCTGGTATTGGCTTGCTTTGCCGCATTTTCCCAATCAATACAAAGCTGTGCGGTAAATTGAGTACTTGGATTTGTGTTTTCAGTGATCTGCTCGTTACCACAGTTTCCATAAATTCCGGTTGCAGAACCTGAAATCAAGACTGGAGGATGTTCACTTTGGTTAATAAGTTGAACAATCTGCTGTGTTAAATCAATGCGGCTATGACGCAGTTTCTCTTTTTGTTGAACTGTCCATCTTTTATCGAAGATTGGCTCACCGGCAAGATTAATAACTGCATCAAAGGCATTAAAATTTTTGAGGGTGGAAAGTGCGGTCAAAAATTGCGGTGTTTTTTCAGAAAAAACAGCTTGGGCTTTTTCAATAGAGCGAGTCAGTACTGTAACGCTATCACCACGTAAAAGTAGCGATTCAACTAAAGGTTTCCCAACAAATCCCGTTCCACCGGTTACTAAGATATTCATTATAGACTGCTTTCAAAAAGCGTTTGAATTTGCTCTAGAAGCGATTTAATTGTTGTGTCTTTTGTTGGTGTCACAAAAATGGTGTCATCCCCCGCAATCGTGCCCAAAATACCTTCGGGTTTACCAATGGAATCCAATAATCGAGCAATCAACTGTGCAGCGCCTGGAGAGGTTTTAATGACGATAACGAAATCATTGTGATCAATATCCAAAACCAAATTTTTTAATGGGCTGCTAGTAGCGGGTACACTTAATTCACTTGGCAAGCAATACACCATTTCCATTTTCGTATTTCTTGCACGAACTGCGCCAAATTTACTTAGCATGCGTGAAACTTTAGACTGGTTAATGCTTTGAAATCCTTGTTTTTTTAAGGCTTCAACAATTTCACTTTGAGAAGCAAATCGTTCTTGATTGAGCAGTTCTTTAAATGCTTTAGTTAATTGATCTGACATAGTTATTCTCGTATAGGGGAATTTGCATAAGAATTGCATAAAAATTCATTTTAGGCAATTAAAATAAATTTGCCGTTTGAAAAGTTTGAGCTAGATCGCATTATTGAATTTCTCTGTTTGTAATTTAATGACTAACACTTTAAAATTCTACCTAGTTAGGATTAATTAATACATGAGGAGTATTTTATGAAAGTTGCAGTATTAGGCGCAGCAGGCGGTATTGGTCAAGCATTAGCCTTATTACTTAAATTACAATTACCCGCTGAAAGTGAATTAGCACTTTATGATATTGCACCAGTGACACCAGGTGTGGCTAAAGATGTGAGTCATATTCCAACAGCGGTTAAAGTGGAAGGTTTTGCGGGAGAAGATCCAACACCTGCACTTAAAGGTGCTGATGTCGTTTTAATTTCTGCAGGGGTAGCACGTAAACCGGGTATGGATCGTTCAGATCTTTTCAATATTAATGCGGGTATCGTGCGTAACTTAATTGAACATGTTGCAAAAACATGTCCAAAAGCTTGTGTAGGCATTATTACCAACCCTGTGAACACGACTGTTGCGATTGCTGCAGAAGTATTGAAAAAAGCGGGTGTTTATGACAAACGTAAATTATTCGGTGTCACCACTTTAGACGTGTTACGTTCTGAAACATTCGTATCAGAATTAAAAGGCTTAAATGTTTCTCGTACAAGTGTACCCGTTATTGGTGGACACTCAGGTGTAACCATTCTTCCATTACTTTCACAAGTTCAATATGCTGAATGGAAAGAAGAGGAAATTGCACCATTAACAAAACGTATCCAAAATGCAGGTACTGAAGTGGTTGAAGCAAAAGCGGGTGGCGGTTCTGCGACACTTTCTATGGCTCAAGCGGCAGCACGTTTTGCGCGTTCATTAGTGAAAGGCTTAAGTGGCGAAACTGTGGTTGAATGTACTTATGTAGAAGGTAACGGTAAATATGCACGTTTCTTCGCTCAACCAGTTCGTTTAGGTAAAGAAGGTGTAGAAGAAATTTTACCAATCGGTACCTTAAGCAAATTTGAACAAGAAGCTTTAGAAGCAATGTTACCAACATTGCGTGCAGATATTGAATTAGGCGAAAAATTTATTAACGGTTAATTTAATTCTATTTCTAGAGAAGAGGAGCTGTATGCTCCTCTTTTTTTATACGAAAATGATTAAACATAAAAAAGTGAAGAAAAAGCGTGATTTAGCTCACAAATTTGAACATTGCTATTTGCAATATAAAGGACTTTGCCGTATTCTTAAATCACTAAAAACAAGTGCTATTTTTAAATAGCCGACATCTATTTTGCTTTCCGAGTAGTGCCCCAGTGGGGCACTTTTTTTGCCTTATTTTTAGTCTAAGCATAAAAAAGTGCGGTCAAAAAACACTGGATTTTCTGACCGCACTTTATAAAACGAATACTAAGCGAAAGAATTATTCAAACATTGCTGAAATAGATTCTTCATTGCTGATACGACGAATTGCTTCAGCTAGCATCGTTGAAAGGGTAAGCACGCGCACTTTACCAAGCGCTTTCATTTCAGGTGAAAGTGGAACAGTATCCGTTACCACGATTTCATCAATCGCATCGCTTGCTAAATGTTGCGCTGCAGCGCCAGAGAATACGGCGTGGGTTGCGTAAGCAAATACGCGTTTTGCACCGCGTTCTTTTAATGCTTCAGCCGCTTTACATAATGTACCACCTGTATCAATCATATCATCCACAAGGATACAATCACGATCTGCAACATCCCCGATAATATGCATAACTTGTGATACATTTGCGCGTGGACGACGTTTATCGATAATCGCCATCTCTGTATCATTTAATAATTTCGCGACTGCACGTGCACGAACCACACCACCGATATCTGGAGAAACAACGATAGGATTGACAAGATCGGTTTTCTTCAAGATATCATCAAGTAAAACCGGTGAACCGAATACGTTATCAACTGGTACATCAAAGAAACCTTGGATTTGCTCTGCGTGTAAGTCACAAGTTAATACACGGTCAATCCCTACAGTTGAAAGTAAATCAGCTACCACCTTTGCAGTGATTGGCACACGAGCAGAACGTACACGACGATCTTGACGAGCATAACCAAAATAAGGAACAACGGCAGTAATACGGCCGGCAGATGCACGACGTAAAGCATCAACCATTACAATCAATTCCATCAGGTTGTCATTCGTTGGTGCACAAGTGGATTGAATAATAAACACGTCTGCACCACGCACATTTTCATTAATTTGCACTTGGATTTCACCATCGCTAAAGCGTCCAACAGTGGCATCGCCTAATGAAATGTAAAGACGTTCAGAAATCTTTTTCGCTAGCTCAGGGGTAGCATTTCCAGCAAAGAGTTTAATGTCTGGCATTTTATATAACCTCAGGTTGAGTGTAGATAGATTGGTTGGTCGAGAGTTGTTTCAACATCGCATGTAATGGTGAAACGTTTAATCCTTTAGCAACAAAGCCGAAAAATTCCTTCGGTTTTTGTTGGAAAACAGCTTGTGCTGATTTTTCATCATCAAATTCAGCAAAAACACAAGCCCCGGTTCCGGTTAATCTGGCTGGTGCATATTGTAGCAACCATAGTAGGACTTTTTCAACTTCAGGATATTGAGTTCGCACGACTTTTTCGCAATCGTTTGCAAACGGTTGATTCAAAAGTTCGGCAAGGGATCTTTTTTCTGTATTGCGAGGCAAATCGTGATCACTAAAGACCACAGCAGTAGAAATCGCAGTTTCAGGTTTTAGTACCACATAATATTTTTCTTGTGGTTTGCAGTATTGAATTTTTTCACCCACACCTTCTGCAAAAGCGGCTTGGCCATGAACGAAGATAGGCACATCAGCCCCGAGTTTTAGCCCAAGTTCGGCAAGTTCATCAATGGATAGATGGGTTTGCCATAAATAGTTCAAAGCAAGCAAAGTCGTTGCGGCATTGGATGAGCCGCCGCCAATCCCACCGCCCATTGGCAGAATTTTATCTAAATGAATTGTTGCGCCGAGTGTACAGCCTGTTTTTTCTTGTAGGAGTGTCGCTGCACGATAGATTAAGTTTTGTTCTAGAGGTAAGCCTGGAATTTCAGGAGAGATGCGGATTTGTTTATCTTGGCAAATATCAATAGTGAGCCAATCGCCGAAATCAAGAAATTGGAAAAGGGTTTGTAATTCGTGGTAGCCGTTTGGCAGTTTACCGTTTATATAGAGAAATAAATTGAGTTTTGCGGGGCTTGGAAAGCGGTTAGGCTTTCCAAGAGAAGTTGAAAGTGCGGTCGAAAAGTGATGTGTTTTCATTAGAACGCCCATTCATCCACACGAATTTTTAGGGTTTGTGATGTACTTTTATTCTTTAATAGAATATTTTCAGGCATCGAATTATCTGGATGATAGCTTAGATAATCAGCTGTCCAAATCGAACCATCAAGCGGGTAGCTAAATTCGGATAAAAGATGATTAGTTCCAACTTGATAATCCGCGTTATCCGCTGGCTGACCTTTTAACCAATAAGATAGATGCTCTAATGGCACATCCATTCCGATGATCTCACGTAACAATAATTTGGCATTTTTATCAGATTGTTGGTTGCCTTTATTATCTGAAATCGTCATGCCATTTGGATGCATTTCCATGGTTAGCGTCGTTTTGCTAATCAGAGAATAGAGTTTTAACTTATAGGCTTTCGGGTTTTGATATTGCCATTCAAAGCGGCTCGAAAAACGCTCTTGTGGACTGATGTAACCAATTTGTCCTTTTGTGCTATAAGATTGAATTTGTTTGATTTTTTTGAGGTGCTGTTGCCACGTAATATCGTTTTTATCGATATGTTGAACATCTGTTGGGCGCTCTGCATCAAGAGTACAAGCAGATAAGATCACACTTGTAAATACAGGTGCTAGAAGAGATTTTAATAATTTCATAACAAAATATTTACTAAAAAATTGCACATATTGTAAGGGTTAGTTTACTTTTAGTAAAGCTGGATTAAGCATTTAAGCGTGTTTTCTCCGCTTTCACCGCGGCAATTCTTCGACGCGTTAACTCATCTCGAATACCTTGTTTTTCAAAACCATCTGCAATGACTTGCTGTACATCAACAGCAAGAGCAGCTTGGTAGAGCGCTTTGAGATAATCAATTTGCGGGTATTCTTTATTTTCAAATCCAGTTCGCCCGCGAGTATCAGATAAACATACCAATAAAAATTCCTCAAATCGCTGAGGCTTGCGCCAAACATCAAAAGTATTAAAGAGTTTCACTACTGTTTCTGGGCGAAGTTCTAATGCTTTGTGTGCATGTGTGTGATATTCGCAAGTTAATTCAGCTAATTCTTGAAGATAATTAGGGATTCTAAGACGTTTGCATAATGAACGAGTCGGTTTAATCCCGGCTTTTTCGTGACCATGATGACTTGGCCACATTTCTTTTGGGGTAAGGGCTTTTCCAAGATCATGACAAATCGCTGCAAAACGGACCGCACTTTTATTCCAATTGCTATTTTCAGTGAGTTTAACGGCTTGTTGCAATACGAGCATGGTATGAACAAAACTATCAATTTCAGGGTGATATTTGGCAGGGTTCGGTACCCCATCTAAGGCGGCAGTCTCAGGGAAGAGCACTTTGAGTGCCCCCACATGATGCAGTGTTTCAAAATAAATTTCAGGATTCGGTTCGTTTAATGCTTTTTCTGTTTCCATCCAAACGCGCTCAGCCGTTAGGTGGGTGAGTTCGCCTTGTTTAGTAAGTTCAGCCATTAATTTAAGGGTTTCTTCGGCAATAGAGAAACCTAAATGATGAAAGCGAGCAGCGAAGCGTGCGACACGTAATACACGAAGTGGGTCTTCAGCAAAAGCGGGGGAAATATGACGTAAAATACGTTGATGAATATCTTCTACACCATGATAAGGATCGTGCAGCTTGCCATCTTTATCTTGGGCAATGGCATTAATAGTGAGATCTCGACGAATTAAATCTTGTTCAAGCGTAATATCATCTGAAAAATCACAAATAAATCCAGTGTAGCCTTTGCCAGATTTTCGTTCTGTACGGGCAAGCGCATATTCTTCATGGCTTTCAGGATTGAGAAAAACAGGGAAGTCTTTGCCAACTTGTTGGTAACCTTGAGCCAGCAACATTTCTGGTGTTGCTCCCACGACAACCCAGTCACGATCTTTTACTGGTAAACCTAAAAGTTGATCGCGTACAGCACCGCCGACAAGATAAATTTCCATTTTACTCTCCCACAATATATAAAGAAAAGGTAGGCAAAAGCCTACCTCAATGATGAATCATTACCAGCTATCACGGCGTTTACGTCTAGGTAAAATGTGAGGTAACACGAGACCAATTAACAAACCTACGCCTAAGACAGAACCGCCATAAATAAACCATTGAATCGCAATTTCACGTTTATTGGCATCAAGCATGGCTTCTAAGTCACGATTTTTATTTTTCGTCATTTCTAATTCACGTTTAAGTTGTGAATTTTGTTCAAGCAATTCACTACTTTGTTGTTCAGCTTGTTTGCTACGGCGTTGAATTTCGTTTGTGCGTTGTTGCCAATCTGAATCGACTCGATTAAGCTTTAATGTTAACTCTTGTACCTGTGCTTTTAATTTTGGATTTTCTTCACGGCTACTTGGCGTAGAACTCAGTTCCGAGGTTAAAATCCATGCCTCGCGATTTTTATTATCACGAATTAGGGTATATTTTCCTTCTTGTCCTAAGACTGTTACCGCTTCGCCAGATTGGATTGCACCCGCGATCTTAAATTGATCACCTGCACCACGACGTAAATATGTGTTCAGATTTTCTGTCACATATTGCGTTTCAGCTTGTACTGTTCCAATGGTTGATCCCAATAGAACACAAGAAAATAAAAGTTTGCTCACTTTTGACATAATACTTCCTAGATTCATGAAGAAAGTGCGGTCGGAAAATGAAACAAACCGCACTTATAATAATTATACTAGTGGAAAATCGCGCGAAGGATGTAGAAAATCACAATCGCAAAGAATGCACCAGCAGGCAACGTTACAACCCATGAACTAATGATGTTACGGATAACTGTCAAGTTAAGCGCCGCAATACCACGTGCGAAACCGATACCTAAGATTGCGCCCACTAAAGTTTGTGTCGTGGAGATTGGTAAACCTGTACCCGATGCGACAACAACAGTCATCGCAGTTGCAAATTGTGCGGCAAAACCACGACTAGGGGTTAAATCGGTAATACCCGATCCTACAGTTGCCATTACTTTTTGTCCCATTGCGATAAGACCAACGGCGATACCTAATGCACCTAAAGGTAAAATCCACCAGGCTAAATCACCACCACTCAGGATTTTCCCGCCATTTTGCACGATTGATACCACAGAAGAAAGCGGACCAATTGCGTTAGCTACGTCATTAGACCCATGTGCGAATGCCATTGCACAAGCGGTTAGAAGCATTAAGATACTAAAAATCTTTTCAACCGATCCGAATGATCCTTTTCTTGCTTTTGCAGTAAATGCTTTGCTGCGGAAGTAGAAATGACAGAAAATCATACCAATAACGCTGATAAGCAATGAAATAACGAGCGTTTCATTGTTAGAAAGATTTAAACCAACGTGTTTTAACCCTTTCGCCATGGTCACGATACAAAGTACGAATACGGTAATCGCCATGTAGTAAGGACCATATTTTTGTGCGTTTTTCAGTGGTTCTTCAGTATCGAAAATGAGTTTCTGGATACTTGCAAAGATGGTATAAGCTAAAAGTCCTGCGATCACGGGGGTGATAAACCAACTTCCAACGATCCCACCGATAGTAGACCAGTCAACAGAACTTGGACCAATCGTAATACAAGCAAAACCAATTAAAGCTCCGATGATGGTGTGAGTACCAGAAACAGGCCAACCCATTTTTGTGGCGATAAATAACCAAGCACCTGATGCAAAGAGAGTAGAAAGCATCCCTAATGCCAATACATCTGGCATCTCGACGAATTGAGAGGGATCGATCACACCGCTTTTAATGGTTTCAGTTACTTCACCACCAGCTAAATACGCGCCAGCAGATTCAAAAATGAGGGCAATAATAATTGCTTGTTTGGCTGTAATGGTCCCAGAACCAACTGAGGTGCCCATTGAGTTTGATACGTCGTTGGCACCAATACCAAATGCCATAAAAAAACCGAATACCGCGGTAATTAAGACTAACCACGAACCGTATGCATTAATAATTTCCATAGTGATTTCCTATGTTGTAGTTAATGTCGTCAAAATTAGGAACGGGCTAGCATTAATTCAATGCGAGATCCAACACGTTGAGCTTGATCGGCTAATACGCCAACCCATTCGATGATTTTATATAAGAACATCACATCAATAGGGTTATAACGACTTTCAATCGTGTAGAGCATTTTACGCAATTTAATTTGCATTTGATCCGTATCATCTTCAATGCTGTCTAGTTCTTGAATCATATGGTTCACTAACTTTAATTCACGGCCTTTAAAACCGGTTTCAAGTAGTTTATCCATTTCTTCAATCACTAAATGAGCTTGATGAATAGAATCTAAACTACGTTTCACATAGTGCAAAAATTCTTCCTGCATTTCTTCAGGAATACCAAATTGGCGACCAATCATACGACCAGCAATGTCTTTAGCATAGTTAGCTAATTTGTCTTGTTGGGTAACTAATTCGAGTAGGTCGGTACGATCAATGGGTAAAAATAAACCGCGAGGCAATTTCAAACGGATTTCGCGTTTTAAACTATCTGCTTCACGTTCACATTGAGAAATATCTAGACGTGTTTTTTCTGCATCATCCCATTGTTTTACAAAGGTATGTTGGAAGAATGGAATTAATAAATCACAACATTCAGTCACTTTGTCAGAATGTTTCTGCAGTGGTTTTAAAGGAGAATGGGCAAATAATCCGAGAATATTATTCATTGCCATAGGTGTTTTACTCCATAACAAGGGTTAAAATTTCGGTTGCATATTACCTGATTTTATAAGGAAATACACGAAAAAGATCTTGATTTGTATAAAATTATCTGTATATTTAAACAGTTAAAAATAATAAGGAAAAATAAAATGAGTAATGAAGTTGAATTAAAGCTTGCAGTTACCTCTGATGCTTTCGATACCTTAAAAACACATCTCAATCAATTCAAAATCTTAGAACAAAATACTGTCTTCCTAGGAAATACTTATTTCGATTATCCCGATCATTTTTTGGCTAAACAAAAAATGGGATTGCGTGTCCGTCAGGAAAATAATGATTTCACACTCACTTTAAAAACAGACGGAAAAGTGGTTGGCGGATTGCATAGCCGTCCAGAATACAATTTATCTATACCTGATAATTCCGTACCCACAACGGAACAATTAACCTCATTGTATCCATTTGAAAACTTACCTTCCGCTACATTACAACCAATTTTCTCAACAGATTTTAACCGCACTTCTTGGTTAATTGCGTTTGGTGCATCAAAAATTGAAGTGGCTTTTGATCAAGGGAAAATTTTATCAGGGGAAAAAACACAGCCTATTTGTGAAATTGAATTCGAATTAAAAGAAGGGCTTGTTTCAGATCTTTTCCATTTTGTCTCACTTTTACCTTTTGAACAGGATGTTTATTTTAGTTCAGCAAGCAAAGCAAAACGCGGCTATCAATTAGGCAGCAAACCACTGCTGATTGATTGGTTAAATAAATGGCGTGATTTCTTAAAAGAAGAACGTGAGGAAAGTGCGGTAGATTCTCGCCAGAAATTAAGTGCGGTCATGAAAATGGAACAACAATTAATTGAAGAAACGCTTTCATTCCCAACAGATGTGTTTGCTTTCGATTTTATGAAAACCGTTGAACGTGTGGGGGCATTTTTTAACCTTTATCATTATTATGATGACAACAAAGCCTTGTTTGAAAAACTGGAAGAAAGTCAATCAGCTGAGTTATTAGCAAGTAATCAGTTTTTCCTAAATGAAATTAAAGGCTTGATTACCTTTCATAGTGAGACAAAAGATAATGTTCAAACTATTGAAAAGTTAAAAGCATTACTAAAGAGTCGTGCGTATTTTGAAAGAATGCTTGGTTTAATGATGTTGATGGCGTAAAACGGGTTCTCTAAAGGATAGTAAAAATGGCAAAAGCTCCTAAAACCGCTTATGTATGTAATGATTGTGGCGCTGAATTTTCGCGCTGGCAAGGGCAATGTTCTGCCTGTAAAGCGTGGAATACGATTAGTGAAGTGCGGTTAATTTCAGCCTCAAATTCCACAAAAAATGATCGTTTTAGCGGGTATGCAGGAGAAACTCGCGCAAAAATCCAAACGCTTTCTGAAATTAGTTTGCAAGAGACACCGCGTTTCACCAGTGGGTTTAAAGAATTAGATCGCGTATTAGGCGGAGGGATCGTGCCGGGGAGTGCCATTTTAATTGGTGGGCATCCTGGTGCAGGGAAAAGTACCTTGTTACTTCAAGTGATGTGTGGATTAGCAAAAAATATGATCGCACTTTATGTAACAGGGGAAGAGTCGCTTCAACAAGTAGCTATGCGAGCTAATCGCTTAAATCTGCCGACAGATAAATTAAATATGTTATCTGAAACCTCAGTTGAGCAAATTTGTAATCTGGCGGATCAGTTGAAACCTCAAATTATTGTGGTGGATTCGATCCAGGTTATGCACCTTTCAGATATTCAATCCTCTCCAGGAAGTGTGGCTCAAGTGCGTGAATGTGCCTCTTTCCTGACTCGTTATGCGAAAACCCGACAAGTTGCCATCATTATGGTTGGACATGTCACCAAAGACGGCACCCTTGCGGGTCCAAAAGTATTGGAGCATGCTATTGACTGTTCATTATTGCTAGAAGGGGAGGCTGATTCCCGTTTCCGTACGTTGCGTAGCCATAAAAACCGTTTTGGCGCAGTGAATGAGTTGGGTGTATTTGGTATGACAGAGCAAGGCTTGCGTGAGGTGAAAAATCCATCGGCAATTTTCTTAAGCCGTGCTGATGAACAAACGCCTGGTAGCTCGGTAATGGTTCTTTGGGAAGGAACGCGTCCGCTTTTAGTTGAAATTCAAGCGTTGGTGGATCATTCCATGCTTGCAAATCCGCGCCGTGTGGCAGTAGGACTAGAACAAAATCGTTTAGCTTTATTGCTTGCGGTATTACATCGTCATGGTGGACTACAAATGTCGGATCAAGATGTTTTTGTGAATGTAGTTGGTGGTGTAAAAGTCGGGGAAACTGGAGCAGATCTTGCATTATTACTTGCATTAATTTCGAGTTTCCGTAATCGACCGTTACCACAAGATTTAGTTGTTTTTGGGGAAGTCGGGTTAGCAGGTGAAATTCGTCCGGTAACCAGCGGTCAAGAACGTATTAGTGAAGCGGCAAAACATGGCTTTAAACGCGCGATTGTGCCTTTCGCCAACAAACCCAAAAGTGCGGTCGAAAATATGGAAGTTTTTACGGTGAAAAAACTCGCCGATGCACTTGCCATTTTGGATAATTTCTAAAAAAACGTTGTCCTATTGTTGTCTGATTACTGAAAGTTTTTGATAAATTAGATAGAATATGCGCCGTACATAAGGAAAGGTTATGGAAAAGAAATTAAATAAAGCGTTGGATAGCATTGATATCAAAATCTTAAATGAATTACAACGCAACGGTAAAATCTCTAATATCGATTTATCAAAGAAAGTGGGGTTATCGCCAACACCTTGTTTAGAAAGGGTAAAGCGCTTAGAAAAACAAGGTGTGATTATGGGCTATCGGGCATTATTAAATCCTGAATTGCTAGATGCGCCTTTATTGGTGATCGTTGAAATTACGCTCGTGCGTGGTAAACCTGATGTTTTCGAAGAGTTTAATGCAGCGATTCAAGCGCTTGATGAAATTCTCGAATGTCATTTGGTATCAGGTGATTTCGATTATTTACTCAAAACACGTGTAGCAGATATGGCGGCATATCGAAAATTATTGGGTACCACATTATTGCGCTTACCCGGTGTGAATGACACCCGAACTTATGTTGTCATGGAAGAAGTGAAACAAACTAATTATCTCGTACTAAAATAAAAATGATTAAACGAATTACAAAACGATTTACACCGAAACAATATTTAGCAGAATTATTACTCGGATTGACCGCACTTTTAGGTTTATATTTAATCGTGGCATGGTCAAGCTATACTCCATTAGATAACTCTTGGTCGACGGCAAGTTTTCAAACTGAAACCATTAATAAAGCCGGTGCTTTTGGTGCTTGGTTAATTGATGCGTTTTTTGTTTTTCTCGGCTATGTAGGTCATCTCATTCCGTTTGTCATTTTCATCGTACCGATTTATTTACTGAAAACCAAAGCGGTTCATTCTCTCTCTGCAACTCGCATTGCATTACGTTCCTTTGGCTTTATTGCTCTCATTGTTGGCTTAACCATGATGGCAACATTGCTGCTTTCAAATACGAACTACTATCTAGCTGGTGGTGTATTTGGTGGCAGCTTAGTGGTGAATTTATATCCTACACTCGGTAAGTTTGGCTGTATTTTAGTCGGCTTTATCTGTGCAGTTGTAGGCTTTATTTTCTGTTCCGGTGCATCATTAATTCGTTTAATTGTGAAATTCTACCACTGGCTAACTATGAAAAATCAACCGGCAGAAGAAGAGCAAGCAGAACATACTTCTGTAGATGATCTTGAACAAATTGTGATTGAGGCACCTCAACAACTTGCTTTCTCTGATTCTCAATTGGAAACTGAATCTATAGAAAATGAGAAAGAGGACGAGCCTGGAAATGCCTTTGTTAAGCCTGAGCAACTAATTAATATCAGTGGGCTATCCTCACCGAGTGCTTCAGAGCCGGCAGATGTTGAAAAATTAGAAGATAAGTTTAAAGGCTTCACGGTTGAATCTGACAATTTACCGAATGTGTCTATTTCTGCCTCTTCTTCCGTTGAATTACCAACAAAAGAAGATTTTTCAGCAACATGGAAAAACTCACAAGTGAATGCTCAAAGTGCGGATGATTCAGATGATATTTTTGAAGAAAATGTCATACCCAAAGTGTCACTAAAAACACCTGAAAATACGACCGCACTTTATCCAACTTATGATGAATCTTTAGAATCAGAAAATGATGGTTTAGAAGATGAATTAGCGCGTCAGTTTGCTGCGCAAGAGCAAGCTCGTATGCAAGAAATGGAAGTGCGAGCAAAAGCCTCAAATGCTGAAGATGCATTAAAAGTGATCTTGAATGAGCCGACAGCTTCACCAGTTAAAGCGCGTGAAATTCATATTGAGAATGCAACTGAAACAACCTATAAGCCGTATTCTGATACGCTTATTCATCCTGCATTCCAACAACCAACGAATAAACGTGAAAAACCAACGACACCATTACCAAGTTTAGATTTACTTGAGCATCGTCCAACGCAAGCTCAAGACATTACGCGTGAAGAAATTTTAGACACATCCGCACGCATAGAACAACAATTGAAGAATTTTAATGTCAAAGCAACGGTACAAGATGTGTTAGTTGGCCCTGTGGTGACTCGTTATGAGCTTGAATTACAACCGGGTGTAAAAGCATCCAAAGTAACAAGTATAGATACCGATTTAGCACGTGCATTGATGTTCCGTGCGATTCGTGTGGCGGAAGTGATTCCAGGCAAACCTTATATTGGTATTGAAACGCCAAATGCACACCGTCAAATAGTGCCATTGCGTGATGTGCTCGATAGTAATGAATTCCGTTCCTCAACATCATTGCTTTCAATGGCTTTGGGTAAAGATATCAGCGGAAAACCTGTTGTAGTTGATTTGGCTAAAATGCCTCACTTACTTGTTGCAGGTTCAACAGGCTCTGGTAAATCTGTTGGTGTGAATACCATGATTTTAAGTTTGCTTTTCCGTGTGACACCGGACGAAGTGAAATTTATTATGATTGACCCGAAAGTGGTTGAGCTTTCTATTTATAACGATATCCCGCACTTGCTTACCCCTGTGGTGACGGATATGAAAAAAGCGGCGAATGCATTGCGTTGGTGCGTAGATGAAATGGAACGTCGTTATCAATTATTGTCAGCCTTACGTGTGCGTAACATTGAAGGGTATAACGAAAAAATTGAAGAATATGAAAAACTCGATATGCCAATTCCAAACCCAATTTGGAAGCCTGGCGATACAATGGATAAAATGCCGCCTCCATTAGAAAAATTGAGTTATATTGTGGTGATCGTTGATGAGTTTGCGGACTTGATGATGGTTGCAGGTAAACAGATTGAAGAGTTAATTGCTCGCTTAGCACAAAAAGCCCGTGCAATTGGTATTCACCTGATTTTAGCCACACAACGTCCTTCAGTAGATGTGATTACCGGGTTAATTAAAGCTAACATTCCAAGCCGTATTGCCTTTACAGTGGCAAGTAAAATTGATTCTAGAACGATTCTGGATCAAGGCGGTGCAGAAGCCTTATTGGGCCGAGGTGACATGTTATATTCAGGACAAGGCTCTTCGGATCTTGTTCGTGTACATGGTGCCTTTATGAGTGATGATGAGGTGGCGCGTGTAGCAGATGATTGGCGTGCACGTGGTAAACCAAATTATATTGATGGCATTTTAGATGGCGCGGATGATGAAGACTCAGGTGAGAAATCAACGACAAGTAGTGGCGATCTTGATGCATTATTTGATGAAGTCGTTGAGTTTGTATTAAGCACAGGCAATACCTCGACTTCTTATGTTCAACGTAAATTTAGTGTTGGTTTTAACCGAGCGGCTCGAATTATGGATCAGCTAGAAGAACAAGGTATTTTAGGCCCAATGAAAAATGGAAAACGAGAAATTTTAGCTCGACGTTCCGAATATTAATTCTCTTAAGTTTCACTTTACAAAAAGGAAAGTAGAATGAAAAAAACATTATTAAAAATGACCGCACTTACTGCACTATTAAGTGCGAGTAATTTTGCCTTTGCCGATGCTGCTGATGAGCTGCAAAATCGCTTAAATCAAGTGACAGTATTGAGCGCTGATTTCTCTCAAACCGTGACCTCTGTTGGCGGTAAAAACGTCCAACAAGGAAGTGGAAAACTTCAAATTAAACGTCCAAATCTTTTCCGTATGGATACCAAATCACCGCAAGAAACACAAATTATTGCAGATGGTAAAACCCTTTGGTATTACGATCCATTCGTGCAACAAGTCACCGCTCAATGGGTGAAGGACGCGGTAAATAATACCCCTTTCGTGCTTTTAACCAGTAACGATAAAAGCCACTGGAATCAGTATTCAGTGACGCAGAATGCGGATACGTTTGTGTTAAAACCGAAGGCGAAAAATAGCAATATTAAACAATTTGATATTCGTGTAGATACAAATGGTGTGTTAAAAAATTTCAGCACCACAGAAAAAGATGGTCAAACCAATCTTTATGTGTTGCGTAACATTACAAATCAAACACTAGCTGATAGCTTATTCCAATTTAGCGTACCAAAAGGCGTGGAATTGGATGACCAACGTAAAGGTAAAAAATAATCCATAAGGTGTGAATGATAATCTTCACACCTTTTGCTTATTAAGGAAAGAATATGTCTAATCTTAATTTTGATTTTGCTGAAAATGACTTTCGCCCTTTAGCTGCTCGTATGCGCCCAAGTAATTTAGAACAATATTATGGGCAGACGCACTTAATTGGGGAAGGAAAGCCGCTTCGTAAAGCGATTCAAGCAGGGCATGTTCATTCTATGATTCTGTGGGGACCGCCGGGGACAGGTAAAACAACACTAGCAGAAATTATTGCTCATCGTATCAATGCAGAAGTTGAACGAATTTCTGCAGTAACAAGCGGTGTGAAAGAGATTCGAGAATCAATTGAGCGCGCGAAACAAAATCGACTTGCAGATCGCCAAACCATTTTATTTGTGGATGAAGTGCATCGCTTTAACAAAAGCCAACAAGATGCGTTTTTACCACATATTGAAGATGGTACGATTATTTTTATTGGTGCGACAACGGAAAATCCTTCCTTTGAATTAAATAATGCCTTGCTTTCTCGTGCGAGAGTTTATCTACTCAAGTCATTGACAGTGGCTGAAATCGAACAAGTTCTACAACAAGCGATTTCTGATCCTGAGCGAGGATTAGGTAAAGAGCGGTTAGTTTTAGAAGAGAATTTGCTACAGGTTTTAGCTGAATATGTGAATGGTGATGCTCGCCTGGCTTTAAATTGTCTTGAACTGATGGTTGATATGGCTTCTGAAACTGAAAACGGTAAAAAATTAGACCGCACTTTGTTGAAAGAAGTATTAGGTGAGAGACAAGCTCGTTTTGATAAACAAGGTGATCGCTTTTATGATTTGATTTCTGCTTTACATAAATCTATTCGAGGCTCCGCAACAGATGCTGCGCTTTACTGGTATGCGCGAATTATCACTGCAGGCGGTGATCCTCTTTATGTTGCAAGACGTTTATTAGCGATTGCATCAGAAGATGTGGGTAATGCTGATCCAAGAGCAATGCAAGTGGCACTAGCGGCTTGGGATTGTTTTACTAGAGTGGGCGCCTATGAAGGAGAACGGGCTATTGCTCAAGCCATTATTTATTTGGCCGTAGCGCCGAAAAGTAATGCGGTTTACAACGCATTTAATGCAGCAAAACAACATGCAAAAGAGTTTCCTGACTTTGATGTACCGCCTCATTTACGTAATGCGCCAACGGCTTTGATGAAAGAATTAGGCTATGGTGCTGAATATCGTTATGCACATGATGAACCTAATGCTTATGCTGCAGGGGAAAATTATTTCCCACCAGAACTGAAAGATACGCAGTATTATTTCCCAACTAACCGTGGTATGGAAATTCAAATTAAAGAAAAACTTGAACGTTTACAAGAGCAAGATAAAAACGCATCAAAAAAACGTTATAAATAGTTTCTTCCCAAATGGTAAATATAAAAAAGTGCGGTCAAATTTGGCCGCACTTTTTGTTATCACTTAAAAACGCATTATTTTGCTGCTTTTAACTCTTGGTAATACTGTTCGTAATATTGAATCGCATCACCTACATCATCTTGCCAGTGGCTTTTTTGAAGAATTTCAGCTGTTGGATAAATAGATGGATCTTCAGTGATTTCTTTTGGAAGCACTTTTTTCGCTTCTAGGTTAGCTGTTGGGTAACCGATCGCTAAAGTCAATTTCTCTGCTGCTTTTGCACCTAATAAGTAGTTAATTAACTTGTGTGCACCATCTGGGTTTTTAGAGGTTTTAGGAATCGCTAAAGTATCAACCCAAAGAACAGGACCTTCTTTTGGGAACACCATATTTAATGGCGCTTGTTCTTTTTTCGCGATACGCACAGAGCCATTCCATAACTGACCTAATTCTACTTCACCAGAGATGAAAGAGTTTGCAGGGTTATCAGAATTGAAAGAAAGTACGTTTGGACGTAGTTTTAACAACTCTTCATAAGCTTGTTTAATAATTGCAGGATCTTTGGTATTTGGATCTTGACCAATTTTTAATAACGCAATATTGAATACTTCACGCGCATCATCCAATAATTGGATTTTGTTTGCATATTCAGGTTTCCAGAAATCGCCCCAAGAAGTGAAGTCAGAACCTTTATAGGTATTGGTATTAAATGCAATACCTGGCGCACCTAACAACTGAGGAAGTGAGTATTTATTGCCTTTATCATAAGGTTTGTTGAGCCAATCAGGGTCTAATTCTTTGATAACAGGTAATTTACTGTGATCTAATTCTTGTAGCATGCCTTCGCGTCCCATTTTAGATACGAAGTAGTTAGATGGTGCAATCACATCATAACCGCCCGCATCACCTTGGGTTTTCATTTTGGCATACATAGTTTCATTTGATTCAAGACTTGCTACGATAACTTTGATACCAGTTTCTTTTGTGAAATCATCTAAAAGACCATCTGGTACATATTCAGTCCAAGTATATAAGTACACAGTATCATTTGCTGGAGCCTGTGCTTTTGTTGCATCAGACTTGGCTTCTTTGTCGTTACAAGCAGTTAATGTAGCGGCAACTAAACCGGCAGTAAGCAAACCTGCAAATTTTTTCATTTTTGTTTGTTCTCCGTAAAAGAGGGGTAAAAAACCACCTGCATTAATGCAGGTATAAAAAAACGCCTTGATTGTGCGTCAAGGCGTATTCTATTTGATCTTAAAAGATTTGTGAAACCTTTTTATATCAATGTTTAATGATTATTTTTACGTGTGACTAATTGGCTTAAAATTACTAATCCTAATGAAAGCACGATCATAATCGTTGCTAATGCGTTCACTTCTGGTGTTACCCCTGTTTTAACAAGAGAGAAGATACGCAATGGTAGGATTTCATAGCTTACACCACTTACGAAAGACGATACGACAACATCATCTAATGAAATAGTAAAGCTTAATAACCAACCTGATACCACTGCAGGTAAGGCAAGTGGTAGGATAATTTTACGCAAAATAGTGACTTCGCTAGCACCTAAATCTTTCGCCGCTTCAAGCATTCTTGCATCAAAGCCATTTAAGCGAGAGAAAATCGTTACGGTAACATAAGGTAAACAGAACGTTACGTGCGCCAATAATAATGACCAGAAACCTAACGAAATCCCTACAACCATGAATAAGGCAAGTAGAGAAACCGCCATTACGATATCTGGTGACATCATGACGATAAATAACATACCACTTACCGCTTGTTTACCACGGAAACGATAGCGATAAAGTGCAATCGCGGTTAAACCACCCACAATAGTTGCTAAGGTTGCAGCAAAGAAAGCAATCGTGACAGAGTGGAATGCAGCTTGGATTAAGGTATCGTTATTAAATAAACGTTCATACCAGTTCCAGCTAAAGCCTTTCCAACTTAAACCATAACGGTCTTCGTTAAAGGAGTTAGTCACCAAGATAATAATTGGGATATACAAATAAGCGTATACCACAAACATAAAAATATTACGTAGTAAACGACTCATTATTCTAACTCCACTTTCTTATTCAATAATTTATTTGCACGATAGTAAACGAAAATCAACAATGCCATTAAGATGGTTAAACCGATACTGATCGCTGAACCAAATGGCCAGTTACGAGAAATTAAGAACTCACTCTTAATCACGTTACCGACTAATAATACTTTCGCACCACCAAGTAAGTCAGCTACGTAGAACATACCCATTGCAGGTAGTAATACTAATAAACAGCCTGCTACGATACCTGGCATGGTTAGAGGCAAAATAACACGGAAGAAACGTTGAACCGCATTTGCGCCTAAATCTCTTGCCGCTTCTAATAAACGGCCATCTAATTTTTCAATAGCAGAGTAGAGTGGTAGAATCATAAATGGTAAAAGGAGATACACTAAACCAATGATTACAGCTACTTCGGTATTTAAAATACGAATAGGCTCACTCAAAATGCCCATATCCATTAACATGGTATTTAACACACCTTTCACACCAAGAAATACTTTCATCCCATAGATACGAATAAGTGAGTTTGTCCAGAATGGCAATACCACAAGGAATAACAAAAATGGACGATATTTTGGATTAATTTTGCTGACCATAAAGGCAAATGGATAGCCAATAAGTAAACAAATAATCGTCGCAATGCCAGACATATACAATGAATTCCACACAACCTGTGCATAAAGCGGATTAAACAGGTTAGTGTAGTTATCTAAAGTAAATGGCAAAGCATAAAAGTCACTACCATCTCGGGTTAAAAAACTTACGGTTAAAACCAATAAGTTTGGAATTAGCACAAAGAAGATTAACCAACTGAAGATAATTGCAACAGTAATTTTCTGGAATTTATTATTGATTATCTTCATCGTTGAGTACAACCTCCCAACCTTCGTGCCATGTAATACCTACACGTTGACCAACACTGTGATCCATATGTGGGTCGTCTTCGTTAAAGAATTCGCTTACTAATACGCGTTTGCCGTTATGATCAAATTCTACTGTAGACTCAAGTGTCATCCCTTTATAGGTACGATCCACAATGCGACCGATAATTGCATTTGAGTGCTCATTTTCGTCAAGCTCTTCAATCACAATATCTTCTGGGCGTAATAACACTTGTAGTTTTTGACCTTTTTCAGCAGAGATACTGGTGTGAATATCACATACACGACCTTCTACGTTAGCAAGTAGCTCATCGTCAGATTTACGTTCAATCACAGTGGCATCAAATACGTTAATTTCACCGATGAAACGAGCAACGAATAAGTTAGCTGGATCTTCATAGATTTCACGTGGTGAACCATCTTGTGCAATTTTACCCTTACGCAACAAGACGATACGGTCAGACATGGTGATCGCTTCTTCTTGATCGTGGGTAACGAAAATAAAGGTAATGCCAAGTTGACGCTGTAATTGTTTAAGTTCGTTTTGCATTTGTTTACGTAACTTATAATCCAGCGCAGATAAAGATTCATCCAGTAGCAACACTTTTGGCTTATTCACAACAGCACGAGCAATCGCGATACGTTGTTGCTGACCACCAGAAAGTTGAGCTGGTTTACGGTCGGCCATTTCCTCTAATTGCACCATACGCAATGCATCCAGAACACGAGGTTTAATCTCGCTTTCTGCCACTTTTTGCATACGCAAACCAAAAGCCACGTTATCAAAAATAGTCATATGCGGGAATAATGCATAACTTTGGAATACGGTGTTAATGTGGCGTTTTTCCGCCGGAACATTAGTAATGTCCTCACCGTCCAAAATAATATGACCTTCATCTAATTCTTCTAAACCCGCTAATAAACGCAAAACTGTAGTTTTACCACAGCCAGAAGGGCCAAGAATTGTGACGAATTCACCGTTATTAATGGTTAGATTGAAATCATTAATGATTGTGTTGGAACCATAGGATTTTTTGATAGAACGAAGCTCAATAATAGGCTTGTTTTGAACCAGATTTTCCACTAGCTTTGGTTTTCTCCCTAATTTCACCAATTTAATCGGTACTGAGTAGAAATAAACCTGCAAAAAATGATGCAGGGGCGACATAAAATTGAACAGATATGATATAGCGAATTGTTAATGATGAAAAGGATTTAATCGTGTTTTTAGGAAAAAATTATCGAAAATTTGACCGCACTTTTTTCAGAAAATCTTATAACTCTCTACTTTATTGTTATATATCAAGAACTGTAACGAATTTTGGGATTAGACTAGTGCCGATATAAAGGAGAATTTTAAAATGGAAGAACATAATAACAATGAATTATTACAGCGATTTTTAACTTATGTCGCGTTTGATACGCAATCTAAATCGTCTGCAAAACATTCACCCAGTTCGCCAGGACAAATGAAATTAGCTTTGCATTTGCAGCAAGAATTAATTGAACTTGGTTTACAAGATGTCAATGTGACTAAGCATGCCGTCGTCACGGCTTATTTACCCTCAAATCATCCCGGTTTAACACAAACCATAGGTTTTATTTCCCACCTAGATACTTCCCCTCAATGCAGTGGTAAAAATGTTCAACCTGAAGTGATCGAAAATTATCGGGGAGGAGATATTGCATTAGGTTTAGGGGAAGAGTTTATTAGTCCTGTGTATTATCCATTTTTACATCAGCTTATTGGCAAAACCTTGATTGTGACAGATGGAACCACTTTACTTGGTGCAGATAATAAGGCCGGAATCGCAGAAATTATGACCGCACTTTCTGTCTTGCAACGGGAAAATATACCACATTGTAATATTCGAGTGGCATTTACGCCTGATGAAGAAATTGGTTTAGGAATGCATTATTTCCCATTGGATGATTTCCCTTGTGATTGGGCATATACCATCGATGGAGGAGAAGTGGGCGAGCTCGAGTATGAGAATTTTAATGCAGCAACGGCAAAAATAACCTTTAAAGGACGGGGAATTCATCCTGGTTATGCGAAAAACAAATTAGTGAATGCGCTTACGTTAGCTTGTGAGTTTCAACAAGGTTTTCCAAAAGATGATGTCCCCGAAAAAACATCAGGAAAAGAGGGTTTTTTCCATCTAGATGATTTTAAAGGGGATATTGAGAAAGTTGAACTACATTACCTCATTCGAGATTTTGACCAAGCTAATTTTGAGCAACGTAAAGCGTTTATTTATCAACTTGTAGAAAAATTTAATAGAGAGAAAAGCCTAAAAGACCCTGTGGAATGTGTTATTGAAGACAGTTATAAAAATATGTATGACACAGTCAAAAATGTTCCACAGGCGATTAAACTTGCTGATGCAGCAATGAACGCTTGCGGTATTACACCAAATCACAAACCAATACGGGGTGGAACCGATGGCGCATTTTTAGCGGAAAAAGGATTAGCTTGTCCAAATATCTTTACTGGTGGCTATAATTTCCATAGCAAACATGAATTAGTGACCCTTGAAGGGATGGAAAAAGCCGTCGAAGTGGTTATAAAAATAGCAAACTGTAAAGATTTGTAAATTAGTGTAAAGAAAAAGCTTGCATTTGTCAGAATATGTCAATATAATCGTTAGCGTTTTATCGAGATTCCTTTGATAAAGCTAAACTTTAGAGATTTTATTCATAAATTCCTTTTTGGTGCTTCTAAGAAATTAGGAGCTTTTTTTTACCCAAAATTCAGATCTTTACTTCAAAAACGGATTGCTTCGTTTTTCTTGTCCAATAGTTGTGTAAGGGCCATGTCCCGCAATGACAACCATATCATCGTTTAATGTAAATAATTTATTCTTGATTGATGAGATCAATGTGTCGAAATCACCGCGAGGGAAGTCTGTACGACCAATACTGTTTTGGAAAAGCACATCACCGGTAAAAGCAATATTTTTTTCATGTTCAATAAAACCAATGTGACCAGGTGTATGGCCAGGAAGATGAAAAATTTCAAAGGTAAATGTACCAATTTGAATTTTTTCGCCTTCTTGATTAAACCAGCGATCGGGTGTAAATGCAGAAATATAAGGCAAACCAAACTGCTGAGCTTGTTGTGGTAGACTTTCAAACAGAAAGTGATCTTCTTCCTGTGAGCCCCATATTTCAATATTAAAATGATCGCGAATCGCTTCAGCAGCCCCTACATGATCAAGATGCCCATGCGTTAATAAGACGGCTTTTAGGTTTAATTCTAATTCCTCAATACGTTGAATAAGCTTTTCCGCATTACCACCAGGATCGATAATTGCAGCATTTTTTTCATCATCCCAAATAAGAGAGCAATTTTGCTGAAAGGCTGTAACTGGAATAATTTCAATATTCATCTTTTTTCCTTATCGTTGATAACAAAAAACCGCACTAAAGTGCGGTCTAAAATTAAACTGTTTCTTATGCACCACGCCATGTTCTTACAGGGCCAGTATCCACGTGAATAAAATTACTATACGGATAATATCCTACACCACCGCTATCAAGATTTTCAGCCGCTTGGCGTAATCTTGCTAAAGGTACACCAGGGATTTTAAAATCAATCGCTTGGCCTTTAATATGATAGCTGTTGCTTGCTACATCACGACTTTGTCTACGGCGCATGGCATTTGTCGCAGCACTACGATAGCCACAAATCACATCAATTTGTGCAGTACGTAAGCCCAAATCACTTTGTAAATGATAAAACTTCATGAAGAGATTCGGATCCATTCGGCGTACTTGGTCTGTACGACGATCTCTCATGAAGTAATCAAGTTTACCAAGTAGTGAACGATTAAATCCAGTCGTAGCAGAGAACTCACCGCTTAATCGTTCATTGGTGTTGACATTATAGAAACTGAGAATGCGAGGTTTAGGGGTAGAGACCATCGCTAACACCGTACTCGGCATCATACTTGCGCCTAAAACGATGCCGCCTAATGAAAGCCATTTACGACGATTTTTGTCAATGTTACCCATTTTTTAGTCTCTTTTATTACCCATCTCTCACCCTAGACAATTTTTTCTTTAAAAAGTTCTAGCGTGAACATTATTTAAAGATATTTTTTTACAACTGCCCAGTCTATGCCATTAAAAGTTGCTGCATCATCGTATTTATAAATATCCGGTAAAACTTGTGTTTGACCGTTTTCAACCCATGCAGTCACATAATACAAGAATACAGGATCATTTGTACGAATGTTCGCAGATGTTGTTTTCTTACTTTCTAAAACATTACGTTTTTTATCTTCTGACCAGCCAGCTTCTTGTAACAGAATAGAGGCAAGTTGATCGGATTTTTCTACACGCACACAACCTGAGCTTAATGCACGGTCTTTTTTGCTGAATAAGCTATGATTTGGTGTATCATGAAGATAAATCGCATCAGAGCTTGGCATATTAAATTTATAGTTACCTAATGCACTGTCACCAGCGGCTTGACGGATACGGTACGGGAATTTATCACCGATGCTACTCCAATTAATCGAGTAAGGATCAATAGTGTTACCTTTGCTATCTAAAATAGAGTAGTTGTGTGCAGCTGCATAGCCTGGGTCACGTTTTAATTTCGGTAAAATATCTTCATTAATTAAGCGTGTAGGGGCATTCCAAGGCGGATTAACAACCACATTGCTCAAACGGCTGTACATCACCGGTGTACGACGTTCATTTTTCCCTACAATAACGCGAGATTCTAAAATTGCTTTACCATCACGATAATATTTCAATTGATAGCTTGGAATATTAACAAAGATTCCATTTTCAAAATCTGGAATAACACGTAAACGTTGTGCATTAAGGGCAAGTTTTTTACCCATTGCAGAAATACCTGAAGCTGAAATCATTGATGGGAGTGCTTGTACGGTTTCACGGTATAAACGATTATGGTTAGATAATCCGTTCACAAAACCAGAAACAGCATTGTTTTTAACCGCACTTTGCCATTGGTCAATAATTTCTTGATTTGGTAATTCTGGCTTATAAGCATTCGTTGCGTATAACCAACGTTGTGCTTGTTGATTTACATTCTTGCTGTAATACAAGTAATCAAGGAAAGCATCACTTAATAATACATCATAGGTGAGCCCGCCCGTTTTTTCAGCGTTATGTAAATTAACTAATGATTGCGCTGAACGTTTAGAAATACCAGACGCTACCATTGCTGCATATTCACGTAGGAATTGTTTCTCTGCAGCCTTGTCTTTCCACATTAAGTCATATTTATTATCGGCATATAATTTAGCCAAAATTGGTTTGAACTGTAGATTTTGTTCACCAATTTCATGCGTTAATGACATCTCTAGCATCGCTTGCTTTTCAGCGGCTAAACGAGCTTGATCTTCTTTGATTTCAGCTTCAAGTTTTGCTCGCTCTTCAGGACTTAATTTAGACATATCAACGCCTTTATTTTCGGCTTGTTGAGGTTGCCCAACTGTTTTGGCCCATTCAGCTAACGCACAACCTGACGTCATCATTGATAATGATAAGACTAATGCGCTTAATTTCATTGTTCCTTTTAACATTGCTTTACCTTTAAAAATATTCATAAAAAATAACTGCACTTCAGTTTTTTCATCTGCTAAAGTGCGGTCAAAATAATCGTTATTTTGTTGCTTTTGCCGCTTCTTGTTTTATTTCAGCATCCACTTTTTGTTGATTCGCATTAAGTTTCACTAAATCAGCTGCCATTTTTTCCGCTTCTTTTAAGAAGAAATCAGGTGCTTCATAGTCTTTTGGCAAATCATCAATGTCTTTTAATGCTTTTTTACCTTCACGTTTAAAACGATCATTGAGATCTTTTAAACGTCTCGCATCATCTTTATCATTTTCCGCTTTTCGCTCTTGGAAATTCAATGATAAGAATTTACGCTCACGGCGTTCATCACGAATCTTAAGATCTTCATTTAAAGCAATAAATTCAGGATCTTTTGCAATACGCTCTAGATGTTTTTCATTTAATGCTTCAACATCTTTACGCGCTTTATTGGTTTCAGAATAAGTCGCCGGCGGAATTTTATCCCAAGGTAAGGCGTTATCTTCTTTTTCTTCACCAATTTCTTTGGCATCAATAATTTCAGGGAAATTAATATCAGCTGCTACACCTTTTAATTGGGTTGAACCACCATTAATTCGATAGAATTTTTGGATAGTGTATTGCAACACACCAAGTGGTGTTTGGTCTAAATCATAAACAAAGTTTAATGAACGACTTTGTTGTACCGTACCTTTACCAAAGGTATTTTGCCCAATGATGATACCACGGTTGTAATCTTGCATTGCTGCAGCAAAGATTTCAGAAGCAGACGCACTGAAACGATTAATCATCACCAATAATGGACCTTTATATTGCTGAGCATTATCATCATCTTCGTGTACACGAATACGTTGATAAGCATCACGAACTTGAACCACCGGACCATCAGTAATGAATAAACCACTCAATGCAACGGCTTCCGTTAATGCACCGCCGCCATTTTCACGAAGATCCACAATTAAAGCACCAATTTTTTTCTTTTCAGCATCCACTAATAATTTCTTCACATCATCAGTTAAGCCAATGTAGAAACTTGGAATTTTAATGACGCCAACGGTTTCCCCCTCTACTTTAGAAACAGTGAGTTTTGCAGCTTGGTCTTCAATACGGACTTTATCGCGCACTAAAGTGACAATACGGCTTTTTCCACCTTTTGCAGGTTCAATTTCAAGACGAACTTTTGTTCCTTTTTTCCCTTTAATTTTGTCAACGATATCTTCTAAACGCCAACCGATAATATCTTCGATTTCACCTTTTTCTTGGCCTACACCAATGATTTTATCGCCCGCTTGTAATTTTTTACTGCGTTCAGCCGGTGCACCAGGTACTAAAGACTTGATGCTAGTTTCGTCATCTTCAGATTGTAATGTTGCACCAATCCCTTCTAAAGAAAGATTCATACTTTCATTAAAGCTTTTTGCAGTACGTGGTGCTAGATAGCTTGTATGTGGATCGATTTCTCGAGCAAAAGCATTAATATAAATTTGAACAATGTCATCCGCTTTAGTTTGAGTTAATCGACGAATCGCTAAATTGTAACGTTTAGTCAGTTTTTCTTTAATTTCAGGCCATTTTTTATCTTTTAATTTCAGGCTGATTACATCATTTTTGACACGTTCTTCCCAAAGCTTATTGGCTTCTTCTTCCGTTGCTGGGAACGCAGCTTTTTCACGATCGATCTCAATTTGATCATTACCTTTTAAATCAGGTTCTTTATCTAATAAAGATAATGCATAAGCATAACGCTCATAACGGCGTTTCATCATCAGATCGTAAATAGCAAATGCCGCAGAAAGATCGCCTTCATTAAGTTGGTCATCTAATTTAGAACCATATTTAGCACGTAAATCATCAATATCTGATTTTAAAAAGGTGTTATGGCTGTAATCTAAGCTTTTAATGTAACGATCAAAAATCTTTTCGGAAAAGGCGTCATCAAGCTGGAATTTACGATAATGTGATTGGGTTAAACGCGTTGTTGCACGTTTTGTTGCCAACTGATTTGCGTCAGTTGCCGAAGGAATCGTAATATCGCTTTGCTTTAATTTCGGCTGCACGGCAAATGTGTCAGACGAATGAAGAAATAACGCACCTAAAATTGCTGTCGCAATAAGACTTTTGGTTGTATGTAATTTCATTTAACCTTTCCCGATAAGAAATAAATTATTAGGCAAATAAACGATCTGCGGTGACTGTCATCACTAAACCATTCTCAAGTTCTACGCGTGCGCCATCTTTTTCCACATTTAATACGGTCGCATTTTTCGCTTGTTCTGCTACTTTCACTTTCACTTTGCTACCTGCAGAAAGTGTTGTGAAATCAACCGCACTTAGTTTTACTTGCGGGGCTTTTGGTTTGCGAGTTGCTTGATTTGAATTTGGTTTACGAGCAGGTCGTTTTTGTTGTGCTTTTTTGGCTGCTAATTCTGCTTTGCGTTTTTCTGCAAATTTAGCTTTTGCATCTGCTAATTGTTGAGTCGCATGAGAAACATGTTCTGCGTCTAATACACCAGCAGGGTTACCGTATAAATCCACACGCTCAGCACCTTCGCGGCAGCCGTGTAAATAGCGCCAGTTGGAGGTGTATTGACGTAAAGCCTGACGTAATTGAGTTTTGCTGACACGTTCATCATCTTTTAATGCTTCAGCAAGATCTTGGAAAAGCCCAATTTTTAATGGCTTTGCTTCACCTTCAGCAATAAAGCAAAGTGGGAATTTTTCTACAAGATATGCAATGATCGCTTTTGTATCAGTTAATTTTTGAACGCCTTCAGCATTATTTTCAACTTGGGCTTCAACTTGAGAATCTGTCATTTCTGAGTTTTCCTAGGATAAAAAATAAAAACTTGCACAGTTTACCGCACTTTTATAAGGATTGACAATGGTTGGACAGAATAATTCCGTTTCTAATTCTAATGAATAACTTCACAAATTCCCTTAATTCAGGCTAAAATAGTTCACTTTTATAATTTCTGAAAACATAATGACAAAAACACCTGATTTTACTCATGCCACTTATAGACTAGTGCGTTGCATAGGATGCGATGCAACGGTGTCTGTTTGTCGTCCGCAAGAAGGGGAATACGCGCAATGTCCGCGTTGCCATCATAAATTGCAATCAGGAAGTCATTGGTCACTTAAACGTTGTTCATTAATCGCCCTTTCTATCTTAATTTTAATGCCATTTGCTTTAGGCTATCCTTTATTGAGCTTAGATTTACTGGGTACTAAAATTGATGCTTCTGTTTGGAAAGGAATTTGGAAAATGGCAGTGGAGGGATATTCCTATACTGCATTTATGATTTTTATCTGTGCGATTTTAATGCCGGTGTCTTTTGCGATTTTAGTCATTATGTTGCAGATTTCTAAATTACTCAAAATTAAGCCTCGTAATGTCTTATTATTTGTGGGTTATATTAAGCCTTGGGTCATGTTTGATGTGTATTTAGTTGCACTGGCTGTCACCATGTTTAAAGTGCGCGAATATGCCACATTAGAAGTGGATGTATATTTAATTGCTTTTGTTTTTACTGCACTTTTAACCACTTTATTATTCATTAAAATTAATTTAGATGACTTGTGGCATGATTTTTATCCCGATCAGAAACCGGTTACCAAAAGCGATAAACCGTTAGAACTTTGTACCGCCTGTGATTACACTTTTTTAAAAGAAGATCAAGAATACGATTACCGTCATCGTGCAATTTGTCCACGTTGTGCATCGCTTATTGAAACACCTGACAGTGTAAAATTACAACGCGTTTGGGCGACATTAGTGGCAGGGATTATCATGCTTTTCCCCGCAAACTTACTCCCAATATCCGGTGTTTATTTAACAGGAAGTTTGTCACAAGATACCTTGATGTCGGGTGTAATGTCATTTATAAGCATGGGCAGCTATTTTGTTGCTTTCGTGGTATTCTTCGCCAGTATTTTTGTGCCCGTAAGCAAAATCCTGATTATGTTGTATTTACTGGCAAGCGTGCATTTTAAATGGCGACATTCAATTAAATGGCAAATGCGGCTATTACATATCGTTCACTTTGTAGGACGCTGGTCAATGCTGGATCTTTTTGTGCTAGCCTTGATGATGTCTCTAGTAACACGCGGACAGATTATTAATTTTACCGTAGGCCCTGCGGCATTTTATTTCGGTGCGGCAGTGTTTTTAACTATGATTTCAACTTCTCAGTTTGATAGTCGATTAATTTGGAAAATTTATGACAGAAAACAATAAACCAGAATCTCAATCTATTGATGAGCAATCTAATAATGTGGCAGCGTTATTACGTAAGAATAAACGCATCTCACCGTTTTGGTTATTGCCCTTTATTGCATTATGTATTGGTGCCATTTTATTTTTCCAAATTGTACAAGAACGAGGAAAGACCATTACGATCACGTTCTCTAATGGGGCAGGGCTCGTTGCAGATAAAACCCCTATTCGCTATCAAGGTTTGCAAATTGGTGTCGTGAAGAAGGTTAACTTTACCGACAATATGCAAAAAGTGAAAGTTGAGGCAAATATTTATTCTGAAGCGACAGAGGTGTTAAAAGAAAATACCAAGTTCTGGCTTGTTCAACCAAGCGTGTCTCTTGCAGGGATTTCAGGCTTAGATTCTTTGGTTTCAGGAAATTATATTACCCTCCAACCAGGTGATGGTGATTCAGAAGATGAATTTATTGCGGAAGAGCAAGGCCCTATTGCACAAGTCAATCCTGGCGATTTATTAATTCATTTAATTTCAGATGATTTAGGTTCAATTTCGATTGGTGCTTCTGTGTATTTCAAAAAAATGCCAGTCGGGAAAATTTATGATTACCGATTCAATAAAGACAATAAAGTTGAAATTGATGTAGTAATTGATAAAGCCTTCGCGCATTTTGTGAAGAAAGATTCACGTTTCTGGAATATTAGCGGTATTAACGCTAATATTAATTCATCCGGTATGAATGTGTCGGTGGAAAGTTTAAATGCGGTAGTGCAAGGTGCCGTATCATTCGACTCGCCATCAGATAGCCCTCAAGCTGTGACTAACAGCAACTATATTCTTTATTCTAATTTGCAAGCGGCTAAACGCGGGATTGAAGTTGAGGTGACTCTACCTGTTTCAGCCGGTTTACAAGCAGGACAAACTTCAGTTTATTATGGTGATGAACAAGTTGGTTTGCTTTCGTCTTTAAGAACCGTCGAAAACAATGAAGATATTTTACAAGGGACATTATTAATTGAGCCAAGCCAGGCTAATCTCTTAAAAACCAATACGCGCATTGTGTTGAAAAGTCGCAAGTTAGATTTAGGTGATATTGCCAATCCACAGAAATTCTTCCGTGGTGATTATTTCGAAATTATTCCAGGAAGTGGAGAAAGCAGAACGCAATTCGAAGTCATTCGAGAAAATGAGTTATTGCTCAAGGCACCAAATACCTTGGTTTTAACCTTAACCGCACCAGAGACTTATGGGATTGCAGAAGGACAATCCGTGTTTTATAACAATATTGCCATCGGTCAAATTGTGAAGCAGCATTTAAATGTTGATGGCGTCAAATTTGAAGTGGCAATTGCGTCAGAGTATCGCAATCTTATTCATGAAAACACCCAGTTTGTTGCTGCCTCTAATTTTGATGTGAGCTTGGGGATTGATGGTTTACGTTTTGAATCTGCGACACCATCAAAATGGTTGCAAGGTGGCGTGCGAGTATTAGCGAAAAAAGGAAGTGGTGCACCACATTCCACTTATCCACTTTATAAAGATATTAGCAGTGCAGAAACAGGCGTTACGGGCAACTTAGTGAATCCAACGATTGTGTTACATTCCACTAATTTGCCAAGTATTAGCAAAGGTTCTGTGGTGCTTTATCGCCAGTTTGAAGTGGGTAAAATTATTAACGTAAGACCGAAAGCCAATAATTTTGATATTGATGTGTATATTTATCCGGCTTATCAAGATCTTCTAACAGATAAAAGCGTATTCTGGGTTGAAAGTGCGGCACAGATTGATATTACGCCGAAAGGCATTAGTATCCAGGCTTCACCGGTTGCTCGTTCATTGAAAGGCGCAATTAGTTTTGATAATACGGGATCAGGCAAAAATAAAACACTTTATCCAAGTGAATTGAGAGCTAAATCAGCAGGGCAAGTGATTACGTTAATAACAGATGATGCAACGGCTTTAAGTAAAGGAATGAGCTTGCGTTATCTTGGTATGAATGTTGGTGAAGTTGAGCAGATTGCCCTTGATCAAAAAACAAATCGTATCACAGCAAAAGCATTAATTAACCCAAGTTATATGGGGATGATTGCAAAAGAAGGTACGGTATTTAAAGTGATTTCCCCACAAATTTCAGCGGGTGGAATTGAAAACTTAGATAGCCTTTTACAGCCTTACATTGATATTGAATTAGGTAAAGGTCCATCAAAAACACAGTTTAATTTAGCGCAAACCGCACAACCTCGAAATAAATACAGCAATGGCGTGCCATTTATTTTGGAAACCAGTGATGCGATGAATTTAACGGAAGGCTCACCTGTGCTTTATCGAGGTGTTGAAGTGGGAACCGTTCGTAAGTTTGAATTGAATTCTTTAGGTGATCGTGTATTGGTACATATTGCGATTACACCGAAGTATCAACATTTGGTACGTAAAAATTCAGAGTTCTGGGTTTCATCAGGTTATGATTTCAACCTTGGTTGGAAAGGCGCAGAATTTAATACCGGTAGCGTACAGCAATTGTTGAAAGGGGGCATTTCGTTCTCGACTCCATCGGGTACGATCGTTCAACCGCAAGCAACGGCAAATCAGCGTTTTATGTTGCAAGTGAAGAAACCAGCTGAAGCACCAACTTGGAATTCGGGTGCTTTACCGGCAAATCAATAAAACATAAAAAGAAATAACCGCACTTTTGAATAATCAAAGTGCGGTTATTTTTTTAGGTATTTTGAATAGTGCTATTGCCCCATATTTTTGACTGATTTTAAAAAGCCTTTGGCTGAAGTATAGACTTCATCTTTGCCCTGAGCATGTAAAATCATATCGGACATTTCACGGAATGCACCCTTCCCGCCGCCAAGTGAAAGTATATAATCCACAGCATTTTGCACATAAGGCGCAGAGTCTGCCACAGCAAAAGAAAGGCCACAGGTTGCAAAAGCAGGGAGATCGACGCTGTCATCACCAATATAGGCTGTTTGCTCTGCTGTAACTCCTGCTTGTTTCATGAGTTCCAAACAAGCACTTTCTTTCTCAAGCTTGCCTAAAAAGAACAATTTAATTCCGAGATCACTAATTCGCTTACGTAGAATCGCAGAATCTCTGCCCGATAATACGGCGACTTGAATACCTGCATCCATCAACATTTTGACACCAAGACCATCACGAACGTGGAAACTCTTAATCGCTTCACCATTCGCATCGTAATGGAGTAGACCATCAGTTAATACGCCATCGACATCGGTGATGACCAATTTAATTTTCTTTAATTTTTCGTTAATCATTAGCTTGAGAACTCCACTAAACCCACAACATTATTTTCATCATTGACCACAACAAGTGAGTGAATTTTCTTCTCTTTCATCAAGTCTTCTGCTTTCGCTAAGAATTCGTTTTCATGAATCGTTTTCGGTGACGAGGTCATCAGTTCTTTCGCAGTCTTGTTAAGGGTATCTGCACCATTAGCCGTTAATGCTCGGCGCACATCACCATCGGTAATAATGCCTTTAAGTTGTTGGTTTTCCATCACTAATGCCACACCCATGCGACCTTCATTCATAATGCTTAAACAATCAGTGAAGCTGGTCTCTGGTGTCGTAATTGGTAGGCGAGTTTGCATTTGATCTTTTACTTTGCATAACAAACGACGACCAAGACTTCCACCCGGATGGAATTTCGCAAAATCAGCTGGTTGGAAATGGCGAGCAGTAATCAATGAAACCGCAAGGGCATCGCCTAAGGCTAAAGTCACTAACGCAGAAGTGGTTGGGGCGAGGTTATTTGGACAGACTTCGCGTTCAACAGTAATATCCAAAACATAATCAGCATGGCGAGCAAGCGTTGAGTTTTTATTGCTAGTTAGGGCAATAATTTTATTGCCAAAGTTTTTCAAACTTGGAATGAGTTTATTTACATCATCGGTTTCACCACTATAAGAAATCAGCATCACAATGTCGATGGGTTTTAACATACCTAAATCGCCATGAAAGGCTTCAGTCGGGTGCAGGAAGAAACTTGGGGTTCCCGTTGAGGCAAAAGTCGCCACCATTTTTTTGCCAATTAGCCCTGATTTACCAATACCACCGATGACTAAACGACCTTCACAAGCAAGGATAAGATCCACAACTTGAGAAAACTCATCATCCAAGCGTTGGCTTAATTGTGCGAGCGCTTGGCTTTCAACAGAAAGCGTTTCTCGTGCGATTTGTAAATAATTCATAGGAGATCCTTATGATAGAAGTGCGGTTGAAAATAACCGTGTTTTATGGGGCTATTCTAACGGAAGTTATTAAAAATAAGAATGAAAATTTGACCGCCCTTTGAATTCCCCCTATACTACGCCGCGAGTTGGTTAGACAATCGCTGGTTTATTGAAGCCCTTAACCGTGTTCGCACGACCTAGTGGGACAAGTAAACGAGAGGAAAGTCCGAGCTACAAAGGGCAGAGTGCCGGATAACGTCCGGGCGGCGTGAGCCGACGACCAGTGCAACAGAGAGCAGACCGCCGTGAAAACGGTAAGGGTGAAAGGGTGTGGTAAGAGCACACCGTGCCGTTGGTAACAACGTGCAGCAAGGTAAACTCCACTCGTAGCAAGACCAAATAGGAACTCAATGGGTGGCCCGTCCAGAGTTCGGGTAGGTTGCTTGAGCGGCAGAGTAATTTGTCGCCTAGAGGAATGATTGTCCACGACAGAACTCGGCTTATCGACCAACTCAACAAATTCATCAAAAATGACCGCACTTTTGTTTTTTCAATTCTAATTTGAACGGAATGAATAAAAGTGCGGTCATTTTCTTTTGTGTTTTACCACAAGCTCATTTGTTCTAAATGGCTTTCTTCCGGTAACGTCACGTGTAACCCCACGAGACGAATAGACTTCCCATGGCTACGTTGCCAAATTTGTTCCAGTAATTGTTGAAAGCTTTCTAACGATAAAGTGAAGCCAGTTTTTTCTAAGGTTGTGACCTGAAAATCTTCAAACTTTAATTTCACCCCAATTTTGCGAAAAGCGGTTAAGGGGATATTCGACGCGCTTCGTTCAATGCGACGAATAAGCTCGGCATAGAGATTATCTAGCAATGCTATACCTTGTTCAACATGGCTAATATTTTCGGATAAAGTGCGTTCTACGCCGATAGATTTTCGCTCACGATGTGCTTGGATTTCTCGCTCATCAATGCCATGGCTAAAATCCCAAATTCGCTTACCCATTTTCCCGAAGATATTTAACAGAATAGATTGATCGAGTTTTTGCACATCTTCGCAAGTTTCTAACCCCATTTTCAATAAACGCTCAGAGGTGACTTTGCCCACGCCAGGGATTTTTTTCAATGGCAGTGTTTTTACAAATTGCTCCACTTCATGAGGTTGAATCACAAATTGTCCGTTCGGTTTATTCATATCGGAAGCAATTTTGGCGAGAAATTTAAGGGGCGCTACACCGGCAGAGGCGGTCAGTTTTAATTCATCAAAAATCGCTTGGCGAATTTCTTGTGCGATCCACGTGGCGGATCCTGAACATTGTGTACAATCTGTGACATCTAAATAAGCTTCATCTAAGGAAAGTGGCTCAATGATAGAAGTGTAACGTTGAAAGATTTGATGAATTTGTGCGGATACCTGTTTATAAAGCGGCATATTGACTGGCACTAAAATCAGGTTAGGGCATTTTTTGATGGCTTGTGCAGTAGGCATCGCACTGTGTAGTCCAAATTTTCGAGCTTCATAATTACAGGTGGTAAGCACACCACGTTGTCGAGAACTTCCCCCCACCGCAACAGGTTTGCCCTGTAGCGTTGGATTTTCACGGATTTCAACAGAGGCATAAAAGCAATCCATGTCAATGTGAATAATTTTTCGGGTGGAATTCATGCGGTAAGTGCGGTCAAAATTAGGCGTGTTTTTAGTATATCTAAAAGAAAATAACTGTTCAAGCATACAGTTGTTAAAAAGCCCACATTACGTGGGCTAGATAAGAGAATTAACGATCAGAGAGAACGGTTTTATCACCAAACAGGATAACGCGTTCAATAGGATAAACATCAATTTTTTCTTGTTGGTTCATAAAGACTTTGCGTGCGTCTTCAGCCAATTGAACAAACGGAATTTGTAAATTAATATTGATGGATTTACCCGGTTGTAATGGGGTTTCTAAGTTGATTTGCATATCTTGGCTGTAAATCACTTTGCGGTTATTCACATACACGCCCACCCATTGAATATTTTTGATTGGTTTTTGACCAATGTTAGTGATTTCATGTTTGAATGCACTTAATGCTTGGCCATTTTCGTCAACCACCATTTCACGATTACCAATATTGATGGCAAGATATTTGTCGATGTTATCACTCGCTTTTGCCACTTGTTGAGTTGCTTGTGATGCTTTTGCGGGTGTTGCTTCTTTTGCAATAACTTGTGTGTTAAATGCTAAACATAATGCACCTAATGAAAGTGCGGTCAGAGATTTTAATGTTTTCATTATTCGATTCCTTATAAAAAAGTGGCAAAATTTTACCCTAACTTCTCAGGTTAATAAATAGCTTCTTTTCCTTTCTTAGATTTTTTGATAAACTGCCGAACGATTTTGGGGCTGATTCTGGATTCGACGGGATTAGCGAAGCCCAAGGTGCACGTCGAGGTGCGGTAGGCCTCGTAAATAAACCGCAAAAAAATAGTCGCAAACGACGAACAATACGCTTTAGCAGCTTAATAACCTGCTCATAGCCTTCGCTCCCCAGCTTCCGCTCGTAAGACGGGGATAAAGCGGAGTCAAACCAAAACGAGATCGTGTGGAAGCCGCTGTTTGAGGATCGAAGCACTAAATTGAATCAAACTAGCTTAAGTTTAGCGTGTCTGTCCGCATGCTTAAGTGAAATTAAAGACGAGACTAAACGTGTAGTGCTGAAGGTAGAGTAATTTCGGACGCGGGTTCAACTCCCGCCAGCTCCACCACAAAATAAACCTATCAAGTCCTATTAAAGACTTTAAAGCCTTGAAAATAATGACTTCAAGGCTTTTTTATTGCGCTTTTAACTTCTATCAAACTCTCGAATTTGAGTAGTACGTTTAATAGTTGGCGCTTATTGATTGGTTAAATTGTTGCATTAGTAAAGTGCTTAGTAATCGGTAAATTATCAGCTAAAGGAGAAAAAATGAATATTTTATTATTAGACGGTGGTAAAGATTTCGGACATTCACATGGTGAGTTAAATCACACACTTCACAAAAAAGCGAAAGAAGTTTTGACCGCACTTGGACACAATGTAAAAGAAACCGTGATTGATGACGGCTATGATGTTGAAGCAGAAATCGAAAAATTCTTGTGGATGGATGCCGTGATTTGGCAGATGCCAGGTTGGTGGATGCACGAACCTTGGACAGTGAAAAAATACATAGACGAAGTATTAACCGCTGGACACGGCAAGCTTTACCACAGTGACGGCCGTCATCGTGTCAATCCGACAGAAGGCTACGGCACAGGTGGCTTGTTGCAAGGCAAAAAACACATGCTTTCGCTTACGTGGAATGCGCCGATTGAAGCGTTCACCCGTGAAGGCGACTTCTTCGAAGGCAAAGGCGTGGATGCGTTATACATGCACTTTCACAAACTCAACGAGTTTATCGGTTTGACCCGTCTGCCGACATTCTTATGTAACGATGTGATTAAAAATCCACAAGTAGAACAATACTTAGCAGACTACCAAGCACATTTGGAAAAAGTGTTCGGATAATTACAAAATATGAGTTTAGAAGGTGAGCATTTTGGCTCACCTTTTTATTTCAAACGCTTATCAAACTTTTTGATAGGGAGAGGAATAGACTGAGTTTAGATCAAACAAGCGGTTTTAATTTTGAATTGAATTTGTAAAAACATCTAAAAATCTGACCGCACTTTAAAATAAAAAGATCTAAACATCCTCAATTTGAAACTGCTTACGCCAGCGATTAGGTGAAATCTTATGTTTTTTCAAGAAGTGCTGACGCAAGGCGGTATCGCTATGAAATCCACTTTGTTCTGCAATGTCAGTGATAGATAAATCTGTGCTTTCCAAAAGCTCTCTTGCTCGTTGTAGCCTTGCTTCAATTAACCATTGATTTAATGGCATTCCGGTTGCTTTGCGAAAATGTCGGGTGAAAGTGCTACGGCTCATTGACAAACGTTCGGCAAGGCTATCAGTCGAATGAAGTGCGGTCAGATTTTCATTTAAATAAGCAAGCAACGCATTGATATTATGATTAGGTGTCGAACGAGAAATAGGGCGTTCGATAAATTGTGCTTGTCCGCCTTCACGATGAGGAGGGATAACCAGTATTCGGGCAATATGATTGGCAATTTTCACACCATATAATTTACGGACAATAGAAAGACAACAATCCATGGAAGCTGCCGTTCCTGCTGAGGTAATCAGTCGATCTTGTTCCAAATAAATAGGATTTAAATCCCATTTCACCTGCGGAAAGCGACTAGTAAAATCACTATCTCCTAGCCAATGTGTGGTTGCTTTTTTGCCGTTAAGTAGACCACTGCACGCTAACACATAGGCACCATAACATAAACCCACTACTGTCGCACCACGTTGATATGCTTGCCGTAATGCTGTTAATAAAGCCTCAGACGGCATTACTTGAGTATTATGCCATCCAGTCATCACAACAATATCAGCATTCTCCAACCATTCTAAACCTCCATCTAAATGTATGTGAAATAGCGAGTTTGTCAGGTTGTCCGAATCGCTAACGATTTTACAGTCAAATAACGGCTTGCCGTTTAAATCCGACATAGAAAAAACGGAATATGCCATCGCAAAATGAATGGGCATCATTTGTTCATATACAATTAAAGCAACTGTGGGTTTATTCATTTTATTTCTCCTATTTTGATATGAGCATAGCACAAAATGACCTGATTATTATGTTTATTGATTTTTTGTCTATTTTTACGCAATTTTGTTCTCACTATAATATGTTTATTCATTCAATAACGTATATAGAAAGGGAAAAACAATGAACTTAAAAACCTTAATTAGCACTACAGCATTGGCTATTAGCGCAAATACTTTCGCTGTAGATCTTGCCTCTAAAAACACTGATAGCTACCAACATATCCGCAATGCTACTGGTCGCCTGAACTATGCAGGGAAAACTTTTTTAATTGACCCGATGCTTGCTGAAAAAGGACGTTATGCAGGCTTTGAAGGAACATTAAATAGCCATTTGCGTAATCCACTTGTGGAATTACCGATGAAAGCAGAAGATACTTTCAAAGATGTTGATGCCATTATTTTGACTCATACACATGAAGATCATTGGGATGAGGTTGCACAAAAAATTTTACCTAAATCCATCAAAATTTTTGTGCAACATGAACGGGATGGCGACTTACTCAAAGCGCAAGGTTTTACTAACATAACCAGTTTATCGCTAGAAAAACCGGTGGAGTTCGAAGGTATTATTTTAAATAAAACCGGCGGTTCTCACGGCACAACGGAAATGTACGCTGTGCCACAATTGGCTGAGATTTTAGATGAGGCGATGGGCGTAACATTCCAAGCGAAAGGTCATCCAACGGTGTACTTGGTTGGTGACACAGTTTGGACTGCCGAAGTAAACAAAGCCATTAATCGTTATAAACCAGATGTAATGATTATGAACACCGGTGATGCGCGTACCTTAGCTTTTCCGAATGACGGCATTATTATGGGGTTACAAGATGTTGCTCATGCTCGTAACATGCTACCAAATACAAAACTTATCACAGTGCACATGGATGCGGTAAACCATATGTCCGTTTACCGTAAGGATTTACGCCAATTTGTCCAAGCAAACAAGCTTGAAAATGTAGCAATTCCAGAAGATGGTGAAACAGTGAAGTTTTAAAAACAAGCGGTTGAGTTCTTAGGATAATTCACAAAAAACACCTAAAAATTTAACCGCACTTCGTTATATAAAAGCCGTCTGAATTTTCAGACGGCCTTTGATTATAGCCAGGCAAAGTCAGGCTATAAAAACCATACGCTATGCGTATGGAGACAAATAGCTTAAGCGATGAACAGAAAAAAATCCTCGCTATATAATGAACAAGGCTGACAACCAAAATTCAACATATAGGAGGATTATTTACCCCTCGTAGCGTGCATCTTGATGCACGACCGAATCACGCACGGAACGTTATTTAACCCTTTCGGGCATTCACGATTTCGTGCAACAAGTTGCACGCTACAATTCTTAAACCGACAGAATGCCCGATTATTCACAGCGACCAAGGTGTATTGTATGGCACGGCGGAATGGGTAAAGATGTTGGAGGGTAAAGCGGTGCAAAGTATGAGTCGCCGAGGAAATTGCTACGATAATGCGGTGATTGAAAGTTTTTTTGCGATACTAAAATCAGAGTGCTTTTACTCTCGGACTTATCATTCAATTGCTGAATTACAGGCTGAAATTGAAGAATATTTAGTGTATTACAACCAAAAACGAATTAAACTTGCTTTCAAAGGGTTGAGCCCGGTGCAATACCGAGCTCAATATTTAAGTTAACTAACCTGTCTAACTTTTGGGGGGCAGATCAAAGTGCGGTCAAAACCACGATTAATAATTTGATTGATTTCCTTTTGAACCCTATTAAACATTCAATATCCTAGCCATTTTTACTAATATGCCTTACAATTTGGCACATAATTTATTACAATGCATTTGTTATGTTACGTCTAAATCTGAGATTTTTATATTTTCTGCTCTGCATAAGCTAAAGTGTAGAATTACAGGCTGCGCCAAGTATTCCAACATTTTTAACTGAAAATGGCTTAACTTATTGCACCCACGCTTCAGGTTTTTCATTTAATCCACAAACTGATGTTACTCGTCGCTTAGTCGAAAGCTATTTTGGCAAAATTTTAGATGAAACCGCTTGACTCACTAAGGAAAGGAAAAATGAACACTCGTCCCTTTTATTTCGGACTTATATTTATTGCGATTATCGCTATACTTGCTAACTATTTAGGAAACACTGATTTTTCCCATCATTATCATATCAGTGCTTTAATTATTGCCATCTTGCTGGGAATGGCAATCGGCAATACCATTTATCCGCAATTTTCAACACAAGTGGAAAAAGGCGTGTTATTTGCGAAAGGCACGCTTCTTCGCACTGGCATTGTGTTGTATGGTTTCCGCCTCACTTTTGGCGATATTGCCGATGTAGGATTAAATGCTGTTGTCACTGATGCGATTATGCTAATTTCAACCTTCTTTTTTACCGCACTTTTAGGCATTCGTTATCTAAAAATGGATAAACAATTAGTTTATCTCACTGGGGCTGGATGTAGTATTTGTGGTGCGGCAGCGGTTATGGCGGCAGAGCCTGTTACCAAAGCAGAATCTCATAAAGTTTCAGTAGCGATTGCCGTAGTGGTCATTTTCGGGACGCTTGCTATTTTTACTTACCCCTTTTTCTACACTTGGTCACAACATTTAATTAATGCTCATCAATTCGGTATTTATGTTGGCTCTAGCGTGCATGAGGTGGCTCAAGTTTATGCGATTGGGGAAAATATTGATCCTATCGTGGCAAATACTGCCGTCATTTCCAAAATGATCCGAGTGATGATGCTCGCCCCATTTTTATTAATGCTTTCTTGGTTATTAACACGTAGTAATGGAGTATCAGAAAATACATCACACAAAATTACAATTCCTTGGTTTGCTGTACTTTTTATTGGTGTTGCGATTTTTAATTCTTTTGATTTATTACCAAAAGAACTTGTAAACTTATTAGTTGAAATCGATTCTTTCTTATTAATTTCAGCGATGGCTGCGCTCGGCTTAACTACACAAGCAAGCGCAATCAAGAAAGCAGGATTAAAACCTCTGATTTTAGGAATACTAATTTATTTATGGCTAGTGGTTGGTGGATTTTTAGTGAATTATGGAATATCAAAATTAATATAAAATTCACTTAAGATTGACCGCACTTTGATCTGCACCCCAAAACCTGGACCCCACGATAGCGCGCGTTTCCTAACGCGTGCCTGAAAATCAATTTCGTTTGATTCAGATTTTTACTATTTTCATGAATAACTTCAATTTGCTTATTTTTTAGATAGATAAAACTACGCGTCAGAAGGGGGGGCTATCTGGGGAGCCGTTGGTAAAGCCAACGTTCAGAATCCTTTTGATTTTATGACCGCACTTTTTTGTCATTAGAAGAAAATGAAGAACTTAAACAGGTAATCACTTTATCGCCAAATATCACTTTTCCGGTAAACTTTATTCGTGAGCTTGCCTCGGGATTTTGCTAACTCCGAAACCACAATAGATTGTAATGGCACAAGCGAGGACGCTTGCGCTATCAGGGGGAAAGAATGAAGGATTTGCTCTCTTGGTAGTCGTTCCTGCTGTTTGCCGGCATGCTGGCGGTAACGTATTCCACCCGCCTTATTGGTTTTTTCGCCTTGCGCAACCGTACCTTAAGCCGCCGCGCACAAATCGTGATGGAAGCTGCGCCGGGTTGCATGTTGATTTACGTCATCGCGCCTTATTTCGTGTCCAACAAACCGCACGAATTGATTGCCATTGCACTGACCGTGCTTGCCGCAAGCAGGTTTTCCATGTTGGTTACCGTGTTGATCGGCGTCGGCAGTTCTGGGCTGTAGGGGTATTTGATGCGGTAGTCGACTGCGTTTTCGTGATACCGGTTACACTTGTTTTCAGACGACCTTTCTCTTTCAGACGACCTTATCTTGTTATAATGTCGTCTGAAATTTTTTATAAAGCAAAATCATGGCAAACCAAAGACTCATCTACGGCTTCCACGCCGTCAACGCCCGCCTGTGGCAAAACCCGAAATCGATTACCGAACTCTACGTCCAAGAAGGCAAAAACGATGCCCGCACGCGCGACGTGTTGGATAAAGCGGCAAACGAAAACGTGCGCGTATACTTTGTCATCGCCGTCGCCATCACTACCCGTTGCGAAAGCTGCATCAGCGTACATGCCGCCGCAGCCGCCAAAGCGGGCGCGACTGAAAGCGAAATCGCCGGCGCGCTGGCAACCGCTATCGCCCTGAACGCAGGCGCAGCCTACACTTACGCCCTGCGCGCATTGGAAGCGGTTGATGCGCAGCGTTGATTTTGTCTCAAAGGGTCGTCTGAAAACCACTCCCGTTTCAGACGACCCTTTTGCTGACGGGCATTGCTTTTTGCCGCCGAACCGTTTAGATTGATGTCTTTATTCAACCGTTTGGAGAAACAACCATGAAAAAATTACTGACTGCTGCGCTGACTGCCGCCGCACTCGTCCTTCCTGCCGCCGTATCCTATGCCGCGCCCGCTGCTAAAGCCGCCAGCGCTTCACATAGCGGCGATGCCGCCCGACAAACCGATTCCCGACAAAGTTCAGCCATGAATCAAACCCATACCGCCGTCAGCAAATACAGCTTCGACGATACCGTCCGCCGTTTGGAAACCGCCGTTAAAGAAAAAGGCATGACCGTGTTCGCCGTCATCGACCACCAAGCCGCAGCGCGACAAAGTGGTTTGGACATGCAGCCCGCGAAAGTCATCGTTTTCGGCACGCCCAAAGCCGGCACACCGCTGATGCAAAAAGACCCCGCCTTCGCCCTGCAACTGCCGTTGCGCGTCCTCGTTACCGAAGCTGACGGCGCAGTCCAAGTCGTATTCAACGATACGCGCGCGCTGGTGTCGGGCAGCAAAATAGAGTTCGCCGAAGTGGAAAACACACTCGCCAATGCGGAAAAGCTCATCCGTAAAACGGTAACGGAATAAGGTTCGCCCAAATCCGAAGGTCGTCTGAAAACCTGAGCAAACCCTGAACTGCACCCCAAAAGTTGGACATCCCCTCCAACTCACAAGGTGCAGTTTTTTTATGAGCAAATATACATTACACTTCAAATACCAAGCCGTACTCCACTACCTGCATATACGCAGCCAACAGCGTACCGCAGATCATTACGGCATCTCCCGAACCCACCTGCGACGATGGATACGCGCCTATCAAGAAGGCGGCATCGGCGCACTCGAACATCCCCGCGATAGCGCGCGTTTCCTAACGCGTGCCTGAAAATCAATTTCGTTTGATTCAGATTTTTACTATTTTCATGAATAACTTCAATTTGCTTATTTTTTAGATAGATAAAACTACGCGTCAGAAGGAGGGGCTATCTGGGGAGCCGTTGGCAAAGCCAACGTTCAGAATCCTTTTGATTTTATAACCGCACTTTTTTGTCATTAGAAGAAAATTGAAGAACTTAAACAGGTAATCACTTTATCGCCAAATATCACTTTTCCGGTAAACTTTATTCGTGAGCTTGCCTCGGGATTTTGCTAACTCCGAAACCACAATAGATTGTAATGGCACAAGCGAGGACGCTTGCGCTATCAGGGGGACTTCGACGGTGATGGCTTATGTGGTGTTGGTTATCGTGTTTGTGTCACTGTTTGAATACCTGATTACCAAGCCTTTGGAAATTTTGTTTATGCCGTGGAGAAGGTGATGCTCTGTCTTGAAAACGTGCGTTTTGAAATTCTCCGTGACCCCATCGTGCACGATTTCAGTTTGAACCTGCAACATGGCGAAGTGAAAGCTTTGTTCGGGCCGAGCGGCTGTGGCAAGACGACGGTTTTGCGTTTGATTGCGGGCTTGGAAACGCCGAAATCGGGCACGATACGCAATACTTTCCGCAAAACGGGTTTTCTGTTTCAGGAAAACCGCCTGCCGGAAAACTTGACTGCGATGCAGAATATCGCTATTTTTATGGACAAACCCGATGAAGGCGAAATCATCGCGCTGGCGGCGAAAGTCGGGCTGACTGCGGGCGATTTGAACAAATATCCGACCGAATTGTCCGGCGGCATGGCGAAACGGGTAGCATTTTTGCGCCTACTGCTGTGCGGCTGCGACCTTGCCTTGCTGGACGAGCCGTTCGTCGGTTTGGACCGCGATTTGCGCGATATTTTGGTCGCCATGCTGGTGGAAAAAATCGAGCAGCAGGGCATGGCGTGTATGCTGGTAACGCACGACCGCTTCGAAGTCGCACGCCTGAGCCATGAAATCATGCTGCTTTCCACTAAGGGCATGAACGTGCAAAACGTGATTACCCTGCCTACGCCGCTGTCTGAACGCGATTGGGCTTTTGAAGAAGCCGTGGTGGCAAGAGAGTTTCAGGGGATTCATTATTATGAGTGATAGGAATTTAAATTTCTGACAAACCTTGCGGTTCGTTGCCCTCTCCCTAGCCCTCTCCCCGTGGGAGAGGGCTAGGGAGAGGGTAAGCAAGCCGCAGGCTTGCCTCTTTAGCGAAAGATACGAATCTGTTATCCGAACGCAATTCGGTTTTTGAAAAAGCCGTGGTGCCAAGGGGGCAGGGGATTCATTATGAGGTGCTTTATGTTTTCGACTGTGATTACTGCTGCTGTTTTATATATTGCTACAGCAGTAGATTTGTTGGTAATACTATTAATATTTTTTGCTAGAGCAAATACTAGAAAAGAATATCGAGATATTTATATCGGACAATATTTAGGTTCTGTAATTTTAATATTAGTTAGTTTATTTCTAGCTTTTGTTTTGAATTATGTTCCGGAAAAATGGGTGTTGGGTTTATTAGGTTTAATACCGATTTACTTAGGTATTAAAGTTGCTATTTACGACGATTGTGAGGGCGAAAAAAGAGCTAAAAAAGAATTGGATGAAAAAGGGTTGTCAAAATTAGTCGGTATTGTTGCTTTGGTTACAGTTGCTAGTTGTGGTGCAGATAATATTGGACTTTTTGTTCCTTACTTTGTGACTTTAGATCTTGTCGACTTATTAGTTACTCTTCTTGTATTTTTAATATTGATTTTTGTTTTAGTATATACAGCACAAAGATTGGCTAATATTTCAGGTGTTGGTGAAATTGTAGAGAAGTTTAGTCGTTGGATAATGGCTGTTATTTATATTGGTTTAGGGTTATTTATTATTATTGAAAATAATACAATTCAAACAATAATATCAATAATATGAATGATACGGGCATTTGAGTATCTGACAAACCTTCGGCTTGCTTCTTCAATACAAGATACAACCCTGTCCGCCCAATAAATCCATATCCGAAAGCATCTTCATGCAGAATTAAGCCAAACCATGAATAAGTTTTTCACCCACCCCATGCGGCCGTTTTTCGTCGGTGCGGCGGTGCTTGCCATACTCGGCGCGTTGGTGTTTTTCATCAGCTCCGGTGCCGTCATTTTGAAATGAAACCAAATCAAAGTCGATTGAACCATCGTCCACTTGGGTACGACCATCACGTCCGCCGGTTGCTGTTGCTGATGTTTTGTAGAAAATTTTCATAATGTTTTCCTCATTTAATGTTGGTTAATATGGTTTGGCGTACCGCCGTTAAAAGTGAGTTCATTATATTGAACGGCAATATGAAGTGTTATATGACTTATCCAAATTACTTGCCTATTCCTACAAAATAATGTTCTCAACTGAAACGATAGAACGCTTATTAAAAGTTATTCCACATAACGAAACCTATTCATCTCCAATTAAAGGCTTGGTGATTCGCCATGCCGATCAGCCGTTTTGCTACGAGGGTATTATTCAAGAACCGAGCATTTGCATCGTGTTAAGTGGGGAACGTGAAATACAACTAGGCGAACAATGCTACCGTTTTGACAATCAACACTTTATGTTCTGCCCTGTCAATGTGCCGATGCGCGGCGAAATTAAATATGCCGAGCCGAAAAAGCCGTTTTTAGTGATGTCGATGAAAATTGATATTGAGAGCGTTAGCAAGATTTTATTAGCAAATCCAAACCTTGCAGATGCTCTTCAACCGGGCGACGAAGATTTTGCACAATGGCATTTGGATGAATCTCTCAAAAATGCTGTTGAACGCTTATTATTCTTGCACGAAAATCCAAAAGATATTGGGTTTCTTGCACCGCTTATCCAACAAGAAATATATTATCGACTCCTTACAGGCGAACAAGGTGGCAAATTTAAAGCCATGGTAAGCAATGGATCTCACACCAAAAAAATCGCCCAAGCCACTTACTATCTGTAACAACATTTTAGTGAAACCATCACCGTGGAAACCTTGGCAAATTTAAGTGGTATGTCATTATCTGGCTTTCATAGCCATTTCAAGAAGATAACCAGCCTTTCACCGCTGCAATATCAAAAATCCTTACGTTTGGTGGAAGCCAGACGCCTAATTGCTCAAGAAGGAAGAGCTATAACCGAAACCGCTTACCAAGTCGGCTACGAGTCACCTAGCCAATTCAGCCGTGAATACAAACGGTATTTCGGGCATGCGCCCAAGGGGGATATTAAATAGATGGGGCTTAAAGATAGGTTTAAAAACACCTAAAAATTTGACCGCACTTTATGATGAAAAAAATCTGAAACGTTAATTTCAGACGTTTTTTATTTAACCAAGATTTTGTGAAAAACATTAAAAATGAGATAATTCTCAAACCTTTTAAGAGGCTTTATTGATAAAAATATTTGGAGAAAGCATGGAACACAAACTTGAGGATATCATTGCGATTTTTAATCAATGTTTTGAAGAAGAATATAATACGCGATTGGTTAAAGGTGGGGATGAGCCAATTTACATTCCTGCAAATGATGAGGTGCCTTATCACGCGATTTACTTTGCGAGAGGCTTTTACAGCAGTGCATTACATGAAATTGCCCATTGGTTAGTGGCAGGGAAAGAGCGCCGTAAATTAGAAGATTTTGGCTATTGGTATGAGCCGGATGGTCGTTCTGAAGAGCGTCAGCGTGATTTTGAAAAGGTGGAAGTGAAGCCTCAAGCATTGGAATGGATTTTAGCCACAGCGGCGGGATTCCGTTATTTTGCCAGCGCGGATAATTTGAATGGCAATCCAGGCGATACACAGCCTTTTAAACAAGCCGTATATGAACAAGTGAAAATCTATGCGGAAAAAGGTTTACCAAAACGAGCGGAAACGTTACGCAAGGCGTTAGTGGCATTTTATGGCACAGAAGATGAAATTAATTTGGTGAAGTTTGATGTCGCGCGTATTTAATAGCAGAAAGTGATCAAGATGGCTCACTTTTTTCAGTCTTAATACCCCCTAATTCTCCCCTAACTAAATAGTCTAATTTTTAATCATTTCACACCCAGTATACTGGGTGTTGTACTCTCTTTACAGAGAGTACAACAAAACATAATGCTAAACAAAAAATGTTTGGTTGTTTCAATCATTGATTAATAAATGGACGATTTCTATGCGATTCACAAAAACACTTTTTACCACCGCACTTTTCGGTGCTTCTGTATTTTCTCTTCAATCTACTGCTTGGGCAATAGAACAACAAAAAGACTTCAAAGCGATATTGGAAATTGTTCCCCCCTTGGCAGAGCAAGGTGATGCGAATGCTCAAGCTCTTTTGGGAAGGATGTATGAAGAGGGGGTTGGCGTAAAACAAGATAATGTTAAAGCGGTAAAATGGTATAGCCGAGCGGCGGAGCAAGGAATTGCAGAGGCCCAATTTAATTTGGGCAATATGTATGTTAGCGGACAAGGCGTAAAACAAGATGATGTTAAAGCGTTGAAATGGTTTCGCAAAGCCGCGGAGCAAGGATTTGCACCGGCCCAATTTAATTTGGGCGTGATGTACTATAATGGGCGAGGAGTTCAAGTAAATAAATCTTTAGCTAAAGAATGGCTTGGTAAGGCTTGTGATAATGGAGAACAAAAAGGATGTGAATATTACGGTAAGCTAAAATAGAGGGGAATTGTAATAATGAAAATTGGCAATTAAAAAGGAGAGACTCATAAATAGTGAGTAAGTCACCAACAAAGCGTCTGAGATTCTTAATCTCCTTCGCTGTCAATTTTCCTTAAAATCGGCTAGAATAGGCCGATTTTATTTTTGGCTTTAACTTTATAAAAATATGAAAGATTCTATTATTGCAAAACTTGAAAGTTTAAAAGAACGTTATGAAGAATTAGAGGCATTGCTAGGTGATGCGTCGGTGATTTCAGATCAGGATAAATTCCGTGCGTATTCTAAAGAATATGCACAACTTGAAGATGTGGTGAAATGTTTTAATCGTTGGAATCAGCTTAATTCTAACATTGCTGAGGCAGAATTGATGTTAGATGATCCTGAAATGAAAGAAATGGCAGAAATGGAAATTGAAGAATCCAAAGCCGAAATTGAAGAAGTGGAGCAACAACTTCAAATTCTTTTATTACCGAAAGATCCAAATGATGAATATAACTGCTATTTAGAAATTCGTGCGGGTACTGGTGGTGATGAAGCGGGTATCTTTGCCGGCGATTTATTCCGTATGTACAGCCGTTATGCAGAAAGTAAACGCTGGCGTGTTGAAATGCTCAGTGCAAATGAAAGCGAGCAGGGCGGTTATAAAGAAGTGATCGTTAAAGTAAGCGGTGATGGCGTGTATGGTCAGTTGAAATTTGAATCAGGCGGCCACCGCGTACAACGTGTACCAAAAACAGAAAGCCAAGGTCGTATTCATACCTCTGCTTGTACTGTTGCGGTAATGCCTGAATTACCAGAATCTGAAATGCCGGAAATCAATCCAGCAGATTTACGTATTGATACCTATCGTTCATCTGGTGCAGGTGGTCAGCACGTTAATACAACAGACTCTGCAGTACGTATTACTCACATTCCAACAGGTATTGTTGTGGAATGTCAGGATGAACGTTCACAACATAAAAACAAAGCTAAAGCGATGTCTGTATTGGCTTCACGTATTGTTCAAGCCGAGCAAGAGCGTCAAGCGGCAGAGCAAGCGGATACCCGCCGTAACTTATTAGGCTCAGGCGATCGTTCAGATAAAATTCGTACTTATAACTATCCACAAGGTCGTGTAACCGATCACCGTATCAACTTAACGCTCTATCGCTTAGATGAAGTGATGAACGGCAAAATTGACGAGCTTATTCAGCCGATTATCACTGAATATCAAGCGGATCAATTAGCAGCGTTATCTGAGAATAATTAATGACCTATCAACAATGGCTTGCCGATGCTGCGCAAGCCTTAAATCAGGTAAATCCAACAGAGAATGGCAAAGTGGATGCGTTAGTGCTATTGCAACACGCAACGGGAAAATCAAGAACGCAAATTTTAGCTTTCGATGAAACGGAAATTGATGAAAAAGTGCGGTTAAAATTGACCGCACTTTTAGATCGTCGTTTAAAAGGCGAACCTATCGCTTATATCCTCGGCGAAAAGGAATTCTGGTCCTTGCCTTTAAATGTGTCTGAAGGAACATTAATTCCTCGCCCCGATACCGAAATTCTCGTAGAAAAAGCATTACAAATTGCGTTAGAAAAACTGGAAGAAAATCCACCGCACTTTCGTATTTTAGATCTTGGTACAGGCACTGGCGCCATTGCGTTGGCGTTGGCTTCTGAGCTTTCTCCTATTTGTCAAAAAAAGCATATTCAATTGGATGTCATCGGTGTTGATTTAATGTCTGAAGTCGTCAAATTAGCGCAATCCAATGCAGAAAAAAATCAGCTCAATGTGCAATTTTTACAGAGTCGTTGGTTTGAAAATGTTGAAGGGCAGTTTGATATTATTGTGAGTAATCCGCCTTATATTAATGAAGCTGATGAACATCTTTTCCAAGGTGATGTGCGTTTTGAGCCTCGTTCGGCGTTGGTGGCGGGCGAAAACGGTTTAGCTGATTTACGTCATCTTATTGAGTATGCGCCAGGACATTTAAAAGATAACGGCTATTTATTGTTAGAGCACGGCTGGAAACAGGGCGAAGAAGTGCGGTCAATTTTCTGGCAAAATCATTGGCAAGGGGTTGCAACCATACGGGATTATGGCGACAATGAGCGCGTAACATTGGGATATTGGAAGCGGTAATGAAATACGATCAAAAAGCCTTATATGCTGAACTGACTCATTTTTATCTGAGCATTTGTGAGAAAGAGCAACTTGATGAGCCTCGTATAAGAGGGCTTGTTGGAAGCTTGGTGCGCAAAGCTCGCCAAGCTATTCCAGAAGAATGGGATGATAAAGCTAAAATTCATCAACTCTTGCAGTTATTTTATGGTGATTGGGGCTTTCATTGCGATTCGGATAATTATTTCTATGCTCGTAATTTATACCTTCCGTATATTTTAGAAGAACGTGAAGGAATGCCAGTGAGTCTTGGCGCCTTAATACTTTATTTGGCCGCAAGTTTAAAATTGCCGATTTATCCTGTGAATTTCCCGACCCAACTGATTTTACGTGCAGAAGTCGATGGTGAAGTGGCGTTTATTGATCCTTGGAGTGGAAAATACATTTCAGTGGATGAATTGAAAAAGCTCTATGAAGGCGCCTTTGGTTTTGGGGCTCAAATTCAACCTGAAGATTTAGCCCGAGCAGATATTCCGATGCTGACCGCACGTTTCCGTCAGCTCGCCAAGAATGCCTTAATTCGTGAAGAACAAAACAATTTGGCTTTTAATTATATCCAATTCTTGTTAGCGGGAAGAAAAGATCCTTACGATATTCGCGATCGTGGCTTAGTGTTGGCGCAAATGGGCGCTTATCCTTCAGCCATTGAGGATTTAGAATATTTTGTGGATCAATGTCCAAATGATCCCACTTCTTCTCTGTTAAAAACTCAACTTTTAGAACTGAAAGGCGAAGCATTGAAAGATGCCAATGCCATCCATTAAAAAGGAAATATTATGCAAAATAAAATTGTAAAAATTGGCAATATTGATGTCGCAAATGACAAACCCTTTGTGCTTTTCGGCGGGATGAACGTGCTTGAAAGTCGCGATATGGCGATGCAAGTTTGTGAAGCTTACGTGAAAGTGACTGAAAAGTTGGGCGTTCCTTATGTTTTTAAGGCATCTTTCGATAAAGCTAACCGTTCTTCAATTCATTCTTACCGTGGTCCAGGCATGGAAGAAGGTTTAAAAATTTTCCAAGAGATAAAAGAAACCTTTGGCGTGAAAGTAATTACCGATGTGCACGAAATTTATCAATGTCAGCCTGTTGCCGATGTGGTGGATGTGATTCAGTTACCGGCATTCTTAGCTCGTCAAACTGATTTAGTCGAAGCCATGGCAAAAACCGGTGCGGTAATTAACGTGAAAAAACCACAATTCTTAAGCCCAGGTCAAATGGGGAACATTGTAGATAAGTTTGAAGAATGTGGTAACGATAAAATTATCCTTTGTGATCGTGGTTCAAACTTCGGTTACGATAATTTAGTGGTGGACATGTTAGGCTTCGGCGTAATGAAAAAAGTGTCTAAAGGTAGCCCAATTATTTTTGACGTGACTCATTCATTACAATGTCGTGATCCGTTTGGTGCTGCTTCAGGTGGACGTCGTGAACAAGTGACCGAATTAGCGCGTTCTGGCTTAGCAATTGGCATTGCAGGCTTGTTCTTAGAAGCGCACCCAAATCCAAATCAAGCAAAATGTGATGGCCCTTCTGCATTGCCACTTTCAGCATTAGAAGGTTTTGTCTCACAGATGAAAGCCATTGATGATTTAGTGAAGTCTTTCCCTGAATTAGATACGTCTATCTAATGGAGAAGTGCGGTTGAAAACAGCGTTGTTTTTGACCGCACTTTTGTTCTGTAAAAGGTGATAACAATGAATATCGTATTTTTAGACAGCACGGCAATTCCAAAACATATTTCTATTCCTCGTCCAAGCTTTCCGCATAACTGGGTAGAGTATGAATATACTTCTGCGGAGCAAACCATTGAGCGAGCAAAAGACGCAGATATTATTATCACCAGTAAAGTGATTTTAAGCCGTGAGGTGTTGCAACAATTACCTAAATTAAAATTGATTGCTATCACTGCAACGGGCACCAATAACGTGGATTTAGACGCAGCAAAAGAATTGGGTGTGGCAGTTAAAAATGTGACAGGTTATTCTGCAACGACAGTACCTGAACATGTATTAGGCATGATTTTTGCGTTAAAACACAGCTTGGCTGGCTGGCAACGCGATCAAATCACCGGCAAATGGACTGAGAGTAAACAGTTCTGCTACTTTGATTATCCCATTACAGATGTTAAAGGTTCAACGTTAGGTGTGTTTGGAAAAGGCTGTTTAGGTACAGAAGTAGGGCGTTTAGGTGAGCTTTTAGGCATGAAAGTCCTTTATGCTGAACATCGAAATGCCACAACGTGCCGTGAAGGTTACACGCCTTTTGAAGAGGTGCTAAAACAAGCCGATATTCTCACATTACATTGTGCATTGACCGAAACAACCAAAAATTTAATCAATCAAGAAACCTTGTCACTTTGTAAGAAGGGAGTGTATTTAATCAATACTGGTCGTGGTCCATTGATTGACGAGCAAGCAGTTTGTGACGCATTACAGTCAGGACAATTAGGTGGCGCCGCATTAGATGTGTTAGTGAAAGAACCACCAGAGAAAAACAATCCACTGATTGAATTAGCGAAAACGATGCCGAATTTAATTATCACACCTCATATTGCTTGGGCGAGTGATAGCGCGGTAACCACGCTAACGAAAAAAGTGACGCAAAATATCGAAGATTTCGTTCAACAATTAAATCAAAAATAATGAATTTACCTATTTCTTTATATGTCGCTCTGCGATATTGGCGTGCAAAAAGCGCCGATCGTTTTGGGCGACTTGTTGCTAATTTGGCAAGCTTTGGCATCGTACTGGGTGTGATGGCATTGATTATTGTGCTTTCTGTCATGAATGGATTAGAAGGCTATCAAAAACAACAGGTGCTTTCGACAATTCCGCACGCAATTGTTAGCCAAGAAGCGCCTATTTCGGCAGAAAAAAAGCTTGAAAATACACCGCACTTTGTGCAAAAAGCGGTGCCAATTAATACGACAAATGTTGTGTTTCAAACAGCAAAAGGCGTGAGTGCCGGACAAGTAATTGGTATTCAGTCTTTTTCAGATGATCCTTTACTGGAAGGTTTCGATCCTAGCCAGTTTAATCAACTTTTACCGCAAGGTGAGTTTAAGTTGATCATTGGTGATAATCTGGCTCAAAAATTAGGTTTAGCAGTGGGCGATAAAGTTCGCTTAATGATTACGGAAAACAGCCAATACACCCCATTTGGTCGCGTGCCGGTTCAGCGTTTATTTACGGTGAGTGAGATTTACTATGATTATGGTGAAGCATCAGGTTATGAAGTTTTTGCTAATTTAGCCGATATTGGTCGTCTAATGCGTATTCAACCAGGTGAGGCGCAAGGCTATCGTTTATTCCTAGATGATCCTTTCCAAATCACAGAATTACCAACCTATTTCAAAGAGAGTCATATCAGCGATTGGCGTGTCCAAAAAGGGGAGTTTTTCCAAGCGGTTCGTATGGAAAAAAATATGATGGGCTTGTTGATTAGCTTAATTATCGTTGTGGCGATTTCAAATATCGTCACCTCATTAAGTTTAATGGTGGTGGATAAACAAGGGGAAATTGCTATTTTGCAAACGCAAGGTGTCACTAAATCCCAAGTACGTTCGATCTTTATTTATCAAGGTTTACTGGTGGGACTAGTGGGCACCTTGATTGGTACTGTACTGGGCGTATTAATCACCTTGAACCTTGGGGCAATTTTAAGTGCGGTCAATCCGAACGGTGTTTTCTTGCCGACATCTATTGAGCTTGTGCAAGTCATTATTGTGATTGCCTTTTCTTTACTGTTATCTTTATTATCAACCATTTATCCAGCTTATCGCGCGGCAAAAACAGAGCCGGCGGAAGCATTACGTTATGAGTAAAATATGAATAACTACTTATTAGAATGCCAAAATATTAATAAATTTTACCAAGAAGGCGAGAACCAAACCCAAGTATTAAAAGGCGTAAGCTTTGCCATGAAACCACAAGAATTAGTGGCGATTGTGGGGAGTTCTGGTTCAGGAAAAAGTACTTTATTACACACTTTGGGTGGTTTAGATCAGCCAAGTAGTGGGGAAGTCTTTATTAAAGGGCAATCTTTGCAAAAAGCGTCTGAAAGTGAATTGGCCAAATTACGCAACCAAAATCTAGGTTTTGTGTATCAATTTCACCATTTAATGGCAGATTTTACCGCATTAGAAAATGTGATGATGCCGATGTTAATTGGTCGCCAGAATAAAACAGAAGCAAAAGATCGTGCTGAAAAAATATTGGGCGCAGTAGGCTTAAGTCATCGCATTACTCATCGTCCATCTGCACTTTCTGGCGGTGAACGTCAACGTGTGGCAATTGCTCGTGCATTAGTGAATAATCCCGCTCTCGTCTTGGCCGATGAACCAACGGGTAACTTAGATCATAAAACTACAGAAAGTATTTTTGAATTAATTCAAACCTTGAATGCGGAACAAAACATTGCGTTTTTATTGGTGACACATGATATGTCATTAGCGCAAAAACTGTCTCGTTGTTTAACCATGCAAGATGGTATTTTGAAGGAAGGTGCATAATGAATACGCCTTTTTTCATTAGTTGGCGTTATCAACGGGGTAAGCAAAAGAATCCGTTGGTGGCGTTAATTTCAAAATTCTCTGCTATCGGTATCGCCCTTGGCGTGGCAGTATTGATTGTGGGATTAAGTGCGATGAATGGTTTTGAGCGTGAATTGAATTCACGTATTTTGGCTGTGGTGCCACATACGGAAATCACCGTTAATCCACATGCCAATGAAGCCACATTGAACCATTGGCGGAACCTAGCGGAACGTCTAAAAACAAACAAAAAAATTACCGCACTTTCGCCTTTTGTGAGTTTTACTGCCTTAGTCGAAAATGGCAATAAACTTAAAGTTGTGCAAGTGAAAGGGGTAGATAAACAAGCTGAAGATCAAGTGAGTTCTCTTGGTAAGTTTGTGGAAGGGGATGGCTGGCAAAAATTCGCAGAAGAAGGCGGATTGGTGTTGGGCTCTGGTATTGCCAAAGCGTTAGATGTTAAAGCTGGCGATTGGGTGTCATTATTAATCTCTCAACCAAATGGCGAAGATCAAATGGCTCAACCTAATCGTGAGCGTGTTCAAGTGACTGCTATTTTACGTTTAGATGGTCAGCTAGACCACAGTTATGCCTTACTGGCATTACCTCAAGCACAAGAATTAATGGGGTATCGCGAAGATCAAATCACCGGTGTTGAATTGAAAGTGGATGATCCATTCAAAGTACAAGAAATGGATTATTCGATGCTGAATGATTATCCGCAACTGCTTTATATTCAAAACTGGGTGGCAAAATTTGGCTATATGTATCGAGATATTCAGCTTATCCGTACCGTGATGTATATCGCGATGGTGCTTGTAATTGGGGTAGCATGTTTTAATATCGTTTCAACCTTAATTATGGCGGTAAAAGATAAGCAAGGTGATATTGCAATTATGCGAACCCTTGGCGCAAATAATGGTTTTATTAAACAAATCTTTATTTGGTATGGTTTACTTGCAGGGATGAAAGGGTGTCTAATTGGTATCGTATTAGGTGTTGTACTCGCACTGAATCTCACGCCGATTATTCAAGGCATCGAGAGATTACTCGGTAAAAAATTGTTATCAGATGGTATCTATTTCGTTGATTTCTTACCAAGTGAATTACATTGGTTCGATGTTGTATTGGTTCTCGTGGCGGCATTGGTATTGAGTTTACTTGCCAGTCTTTATCCAGCTAGTCGAGCCGCGAAGTTACAACCGGCTCAAGTATTGAGTAATCACTAATAAAAAATCAGGGATTAAGTATTTAATCCCTGATTTTTTTATTATTCAACCGTTAATTATTATTGGTTTTCTTTATCTGTTTTTAATAAGCCAGATGAACCTTCGGAATAATCACGTGGAGGCTCTTCAGATTTACTTTCTGATGAGGCAGTCACTAGCTGTTGAGTAAATAAACCTTTATTGGCAGGTTTGTTACCGAGTAAAACTTCAGAGGAAACCGCGTAATGACGATACAGTTTTTGATAATCCCCAATTAAGGTTTTAAATAACTCGGCACTTTCCGCGAAATGTTTTTCAAGTTGTGCTTGTTGATCGCTTAACTGTGTTTTCACTTCTTTTAGCTCAGCTTCTGTCTGAACTTGTTTTTTAACTGAGCCTTTCGTTAAACGTAATAATAAATAGCCTAAGATTACGCCAACCACAAGCCCAATCACAGCGGCTTGCCACATTTCTGGTGTCCATGATTGCATACATTACTCCTTCTTTTGAATTCAATGTTTAGTTTAAAGGAAAAGTGAAAAACTTTCTTTGCGGTTGATCACATTTTGAAAAAGCATTGTTTACACAGCTGCAATAATTACGATCTCAACTTTCCAATCAGGATCTGCAAGTTTCGCTTCTACCGTTGCTCGGCTTGGTGGGTTTTGGCTATCTACCCATTCATCCCATGCTTGGTTGAGTTGAGCATAATCCGCCATATCAGCAAGGAAGATTTGCGAGGTAAGGATTTTACTTTTTTCAGAACCAATTTCTGCCAATAATTTATCGATCAGTGAAAGGACTTCTTTGGTTTGTTCGTAAGCATTTTGCTTAACGGTTTTTTCCGGTACTTGGCCTGCAAAATAGGCAGTATTGTTATGAATGACCACTTCAGAAAAGCGTTTGCTTGGTTGAATGCGTTGAATCGACATAATGGCTCCTTTTTGATGAAGATAATTCCATTCTAAAGGTGGTTTTAGACTTTGTAAATCAAGAAATTGTGAGATAAAATAATTGAGAATTTTTATCAACTAAAGGAAACTATGAAACTCCTGATTTCGAATCAATATGGCGCCATTGTGATGGCATTATTGCCTTTTGTTTACGGTATGTTATTAGCTTCACCTGTTTGGGCGCATTTCTTTTTGCTGTTAGCTTGGTTCACCATGTATTTGCTGAGTTATCCAATGCTGAGTCTCTTTAAAGGCAAAAATATGGCGGAATATAAAAAGTGGACAATCATCTATGGTGTCGCAGCTTTTTTATTTGCGCTTCCTGCCATTTTTTATAACTGGCAAATTCTTTTCTTTATTGCAGCCATGTTTCCTTTTGTATTGGTGAGTATCTATTACACCAAGAAAAAAGATGAACGTAATCTTCTCAATGATTTAGCGGGTATTGCGATTTTTGCCCTTGCAGGTATGGGATCCTATTATTTTTCTGACCGCACTTTTGACGAAAAAATCTGGTGGGTGGCGCTGTATCCAAGTCTCTTTTTTATAGGCACGACGCTTTATGTCAAATCAATGATGCGTGAACGTAAAAATCCGCTTTATCTCAAAGCCTCTATTATTTTCCACGTGCTTTGTGTACTCGGTTGCTTGTTTACCCAACAATATGTCTTATCACTTGCTTTTGTGCCGGCGTTAATTCGTGCCATTTATTTACCAACCAAGAAACTTTCGGTTAAGCAAGTCGGTCTAATAGAATTCGGAACATCCGCCATTTTTTTGATTATTTTATTGATAGCGACATTATAAGATGAAGACATTAGCCAAACTTTTACTCCTCACCATGCTCACCTTAAGCAGTTCAGCATTTGCGATGAAAACCATTGATTTGGTCGATAAAGCGCAAATGACGGAGCAGCAAAAAATGGATCTGGCACAAAAACTGGCTGAGAAACAAGATTGGAAAGCCGTTTTTGAAATTATGTATCCTTTAGCTTTGGAAGGTAATTTACAAGCTCAAAGCAATTTAGGGATGCTTTATAATTTAGGCCGCGGAGTGGATGAAAATAAAGAGTTGGCTTATTGGTGGTTTAGCGAAGCTGCTGAGCAAGGCAGTATTAAAGCTATCAATAATTTGGCGGTCATGTATTTCAACGGCAACAACTATGTAAAACAAGATACCGCTCAAGCGATTAAATTATTTGAAACAAGTGCGACAAAAGATCCTGATGCCATGCTTACATTAGGGGAAATTTATACCAATCAGAAAGAATTTACCAAAGCCTTTGAATGGTTCCAAAAAGCGGCGAATGCGGGCAGCAATGAGGGGCGATTCCGTTTGGCTCGTTTGTATGAAGAAGGGATTGGGACACAAGTCAATATTGGTTTGGCCAAATTGCTTTATTTGGAAATTATGAATACGGCGAAAAAGGATGAAATCAAAGAAATCGCCAGACAGCGATTACAACGTTTAAGCTTGTATTAAGAAAAAGTGCGGTTGATTTTAACCGCACTTTTTTATTTCACTTTAGCCCCTTTCAACCAGCGTCTGACCCAACTGCGGTTTGGCATTAAGTTATGAATCAGATCTTCACTCATCGGTAAGGGTTCACCATAAATTAAGGAAGCCAGTGTTTCACCCAAAAATGGCGCAGAAGTTAATCCTCTAGAGCCTAATGCGCCGATTAAGTAGAGATTAGGGTAGTTTTCAGCTTGTTCTATTGGCTGTTTACGGCGGCGTAAATTAAACAAATTCTGATATTGTGTTTGCTGAGCAGAAAAATGAGGAACAGCGCCCATCATTGGCGTAAGATCACGCACCGAACAACGCACACCGATTCGAGCAAGATTACCCGATGTATCCACTTCTTTTGTCCACTCTTCAGGTATATTTTGCTGAATTTTTTGTTGATTCTCTTGTTGTTCAGTTAGGCTAAATTCACGAGTCGCATTATCACGAACATGACTGGCACCAATACAATGACTGGTTTTCGCTTGATCGACTGGCGTCAGGTAGCCGTCATAGCACAACACAGTTTTGAGTTTAAGCAAGTTTGCGGATGTTGGAATTTGGCTCACTTGTCCTCGAACAGGATAGAGTGGCAGTTTTTGTGTTTGTTCAAACTCAGTGAGTTTATGTCCGTTTGCTAAAACAACCACTTCATGGCAGAAAGTTTCATTTTCAGCAGTGGTGATTTGCCAACCATTTTCTGTTTGCGAAAGTGCGGTTGCTTTTTGTGAGGTTTTAATATGGACCCCCTGTTTTTCTAAAAAGGCAAAAGTGTGTTGAACTAACTGACGAGGTGCAAGCCAAGCGCCTTGAGGGATAAAAGCACCACCAAAAGGTAACGGTAAGCCCACTTTTTCACTTAATTCAGATTGGCTTAATGGCTGATATAAATCAGAAGGCAAATTCAGCTCAGCGATTTTATTTAATTTACTTTCAGCTTTCTCATTGTAAGCACAAAGTGCGACACCACAGAACTCATGTTCAAATTCGATTTGTTGTTGAATTGCCCATTGTAGAAATTGATGGCCATAGGCAAAGGCATGAATATAAAAACGAATATTGCGATCGTTATCATCGCTCAGTTGCGGATAAAAGGCACCCTGTTTATTGCCAGATGCATTGAGAGCGGTTTGCTCATCTTCGCAATAAATCGTGATTTTAGCCCCACGTTTAACCAATAAAATGGCTGTACAAAGCGAGGCTATCCCACCACCAATAATGGCAATATCTTGTTTGTTTAGATTGGCTGGCTGACTATGAAACCAGGGCGTAAAAAGTGAGGTCAGTTTTTCGTGCGTTTTTTGACCAGAAAGACATTCCCGTTTTTTACCAAAGCCTTTGCGTTTCTTAATATTAAAGCCCGCATTTTCTAAGCCTTTTCTCACTGCACTTGCCGCAGTAAAGGTCGCAAAGGTGCCTTGTAGCTTGGTAAAACGAAACATTTGCTGATAAAGCTGATCATTCCACATGTCGGGGTTTTTACTTGGTGCAAAACCATCTAAAAACCAGGCATCAATTTTGCTATTCATATAATCGCCCAGTTGTGGCAGATTTTCAGCCACATCGCCAAACCAAAGATCTAACGTGGTTTCATCAAAATGAAAACGATAGCAACCTTGAATAGAATTAAGCCAATGCTGTTGTAAATGCTGAGCAAGATGAGAAAATTGCGGATAAGCTAAATGGGCTTGTTGTAATGCATCAAGTAGCAAAGGGTATTTTTCAAAAGAGATAAAATAAAGGCGTTTTAAAGGCAAATCAGGGTATTTTTGACGAAATTCACGGAATAGCGTAGTCACCGCAAAGAAATTTAATCCTGTGCCAAACCCCGTTTCAGCAATAACAAAGTGGGCTTCTTGATAATTAACCCAACGTTCCCACAACTGATTACCTTCTAAAAACACATAATGCGTTTCCGCTAAACCATCTTGATTAGAAAAATACACATCATCAAATTTATCCGAAACAGGCGTATTCTCTTGGTTAAAATGAATTTTTGCGTGCTGAATGGTGAACATGTGTTAGCCCTTTTTTGCCTTATCAAATTCTTTTATAATAGCACGGAAATTTTGAGTCGGTTAAAACTTAACTGGTCGAACAAATGAATTATTGCTTGCAATATTTTCATTTCATAGTAAATTGCGTTCAGCTAACAACTGTAAGTTGAATTAAATTTCCCCTAACTCATAAGGAATAAAGAATGAAAAGAGCTGTAATTACTGGTTTTGGTATTATTTCAAGTATCGGTAACAACAAAGAAGAAGTTTTGGCTTCATTAAAAGCAGGTAAATCTGGTATTGAAGTCGTGCCTGAGTTTATTGAAATGAAAATGCGTAGCCATGTTGCCGGCACAATCAAACTTGATCCAAGCGAGCATATCGATCGTAAAGTGTATCGTTTTATGGGTGATGCGGCAGCTTATGCATACCTTTCTATGCGTGAAGCGATTGAAGATTCAGGTTTAACAGAAGATCAAGTTTCAAATGACCGTACAGGTCTTGTAATCGGTGCAGGTACTGGTTCAGCACATAACCAATTAGTGGCTTGTGATGCAGTGCGTGGTCCACGCGGTGTGAAAGCAATTGGTCCTTATGCAGTAACTAAAACCATGGCTTCAAGTGTGTCAGCTTGTTTAGCCACCCCTTACAAAATCCGTGGTGTGAACTACTCAATCAGCTCTGCTTGTGCAACGTCTGCACACTGTATCGGTCACGCAGTTGAATTAATTCAATTAGGTAAACAAGATGTGGTTTTCGCTGGTGGTGCGGAAGAATTATCTTGGGAATGCGCAACTGAATTCGATGCAATGGGTGCGGTTTCAACTAAATACAATGATACCCCAGAAAAAGCGTCTCGTGCTTACGATGCTGACCGTGATGGTTTCGTTATCGCAGGTGGTGGTGCAGTTGTAGTGGTTGAAGAATTAGAACACGCATTAGCACGTGGCGCAAAAATCTACGCAGAAATCGTGGGCTACGGTGCAACCTCTGATGGTTACGACATGGTAGCGCCAAGTGGTGAAGGTGCAGAGCGTTGCATGAAACAAGCAATGGCAACGGTAGATACCCCAATTGATTACATCAACGTACACGGTACATCAACACCAGTTGGTGACGTGAAAGAATTAGGTGCAATCAAAAATGTATTTGGTGACAAAATCCCCGCGATTTCTTCAACCAAATCAATGACCGGTCACTCTTTAGGTGCAGCAGGTGCACACGAAGCAATCTATACCTTATTAATGTTACATAATGACTTCATTGCACCAAGCATTAATATCGAAACATTAGACGAAGCGGCAAAAGGCTGCAATATCGTGACTGAAACAAAAGAAAATGCAGGCTTACAAACTGTGATGTCAAATAGCTTTGGTTTTGGTGGTACAAACGCAACTTTAGTGTTCAAACGCTATAACGGCTAATTAAAACGTTTTAAAATCTAACCGCACTTTGGATCTTCCAAGTGCGGTTTTTTCTTGTCATCGATTCTTTTCCTTTCACTCATAAGAGAAAACAACATTTAAAATGTGATCTAGTTCAAATTTCTGAACAAAAGAATAAAATTTTTTTATTTTTATAAAACTCTATATAAAAATGCAATTCTCTTTGTTTTTTGAATTTAATCTTTATTTAAAACTTTATTTTTATATTTTTCTGGATTTTAATTCTTTTAAATTTGTTTTTTTAGACTTTTGCAATGCTAGACAAGTTGTTTTCTTTCGGTATGATGGTTCCATTGTTTTGACAACGAATCGTAGTAATAAAAGTGCGGTCAGTTTTAGGAGTAAAATATGAAGAAATTATCCGGTGCGGAAATGGTGGTTCAGTCTTTGCGTGACGAAGGCGTTGAGTATTTATTTGGTTATCCAGGCGGTGCCGTATTGGATATTTATGATGCAATCCATACTCTTGGTGGGATTGAACATATTTTAGTTCGTCATGAGCAAGCTGCGGTGCATATGGCTGATGGTTATGCACGAGCGACCGGTAAAGTAGGTTGTGTGTTAGTGACATCAGGACCAGGTGCAACCAATGCGATTACGGGTATTTTAACCGCTTATACTGATTCAGTACCAATGGTGATCATTTCTGGTCAGGTAATGAGTAGCTTAATCGGCCGTGATGCGTTCCAAGAATGTGATATGGTGGGGATTTCTCGCCCAGTGGTTAAACATAGCTTTATTGTTAAGAAAGCAGAAGACATTCCAGGTATCTTGAAAAAAGCCTTTTATATTGCTTCAACAGGCCGTCCAGGTCCCGTTGTCGTAGACATTCCAAAAGATACCGTAAATCCAACTTTAAAATATCCTTACGAATATCCAAAATCTGTTGAGCTTCGTTCTTATAATCCAACGGTAAATGGTCACAAAGGTCAAATTAAGAAAGCATTAAAAGCATTATTAGTGGCTAAAAAACCAGTTTTATTTGTCGGTGGTGGTGCAGTTGCTGCAGGCTGTCATGAAGAATTAACACAATTTGCACAACGTTTAAATTTACCGGTAACTTCATCGTTAATGGGTTTAGGTGTATATCCAAGTACCGATAAACAATTCTTAGGTATGCTTGGGATGCACGGAACTTATGAAGCCAATACAGCCATGCATGAAAGTGATTTAATCCTTGGTGTTGGCGTTCGTTTTGATGACCGAACCACTAACAACTTAGATAAATATTGCCCGAATGCAAAAGTGATTCAGATTGATATTGATCCAACCTCTATTTCTAAAAACGTCCCTGTTGCGATTCCAATTGTAGGTAACGCGAAAAATGTATTGGATGAGTTCTTAAGCTTATTAGGTGAAGAAATTGGTTCACGTCCTCAAAACCAATTAGAAGATTGGTGGAAACAAATTGATGAATGGAAAGCGAAAAAATGCTTGGATTTCGACCGCACTTCAGGCGTAATTAAACCGCAACAAGTGATGGAAGCGGTATATCGTATTACAAAAGGCCAAGCTTATGTGGCATCGGATGTAGGCCAACATCAAATGTTTGCCGCATTACATTATCCATTTGATTTACCGCGTCGTTGGATCAACTCAGGTGGTGCAGGTACGATGGGCTTCGGTTTACCGGCTGCATTAGGGGTAAAACTTGCGCATCCTGAAGCAACCGTGGTTTGTGTAACGGGTGATGGCAGTATTCAAATGAATATCCAAGAGCTTTCAACAGCAACGCAATATGGTATTCCAGTAGTGGTGATTTGTTTGAACAACCACTTCTTAGGAATGGTGAAACAATGGCAAGATTTGATTTACTCAGGCCGCCATTCTCAAACTTATATGAATTCTTTACCAGATTTCGTGAAGTTAGCAGAATCTTATGGGCATGTGGGAATTCAAATTTCAACACCAGATGAATTAGAAAGCAAATTACAAGAAGCCTTCAGCATTAAAAATAAATTGGTCTTTGTTGATATTAACGTTGATGAAACCGAACACGTTTACCCAATGCAAGTTCGCGGCGGGGCGATGAATGAGATGATTTTAAGCAAACCACAAGAGGAGAAAGAATAATGCGTAGAATTTTATCTGTTTTATTAGAAAATGAATCCGGTGCATTATCTCGTGTGGTCGGCTTATTTTCCCAACGTGCATTTAACATTGAAAGCTTAACTGTGGCACCAACCGATGATCCAACCCTTTCTCGTATGACGATTGAAGCTGTGGGTGATGAGCAAGTGCTCGAACAAATCGAAAAACAACTTCACAAATTAGTGGATGTGTTTAAAGTTATTAACTTGAGTGAACATGAGCACGTTGAGCGTGAAGTGTTGTTAGTGAAAGTGCGAGCAACGGGTTCATCACGCGATGAGCTAAAACGTTTAGCAGACATCTTCCGTGGTCAGATTGTGGATGTAACAACAAAATCCTACACGATTCAATTAACGGGTACAAAAGACAAATTAGATGCTTTTGTTGAGGCGGTGAAGGAAGAAAGTACATTACTTGAGATTGTTCGTTCAGGCTTAATTAGTCTTTCCCGTGGCGAGAAAAATATTCTCTAATGCTGTGAAAAGTGCGGTTAAAAATGACCGCACTTTTGAAACAAAAAGGAAGTCATGATTGACTTCCTTTTTGTTTATTCTGAATAAATATTAAGCTTCCGATTTATTAGTGAATGCGATATATAAACAAACTGCAAAACCGGCAATTAAAACATAAGGTGTAAAGGTTGGAACGCCAGTAGGGGCAGCCGCGAAACCAAAGTTATGTGCCGCTGCTGCGCCCAGTAACATACCGAGCACAAATAATGCTGAGTCATTATTTCCTTCACCAATATTGACTAATTGTTTGCCTGGGCAACCACCGCCTAATGCAAAGCAAAGTCCGCAAAGCGCCATAGAAAGGAAATTGTAGAGATAGTCATTATGTGCGATAGGTTGTTTTTCAAAGCCTAAATGGAATTGACCTAATAAGGCATTGGTTATTGCCGCAAAGACAATCAATGCAATCACGCCATTTAATAAATGCGCATCACGGAAGAGGACAAAGTTTCGGAATGCCCCAATTGTGCAAAAACGCGATTTTTGCATCAGTACACCGAGAAGTAATCCGCCCGTAAGCGACATCCAAATAGCCGCATGTTGTGCACCCGGGCCTTTTTCAGAGGTGTAAATCGCTAGATTTTCACCAAATTTAAATTGGGTTAAGGCTAAAACAAGCAAAATTACGGCAAAGATTGGACCAATTAAACCTGAAGATTGGCTTTGTTCCTTAGATTTACCTAATGAGAATCCTCGATTAGCGAAGAAAATGCCGCCTAATACACCGGCAAACAATCCTACGATACCTGCAATTGCAGTGAGATCACCGCCACCTAATCGTAAATAAGCACGCCATGGACAACCTAAGAAAATGAGTGCACCAAGCATCGCAAAAAAGCCTAAGCTAATACGAGCAAGTGGGGCAGATCCACCACGAGGTTTAAATTCCTTAGATAATAATGCACTGGCGAGTGCTCCTAAAACTAATCCAATGAGTTCTGGGCGAAGGTATTGCAATGGGGCAGCGTGATGTAATCCAAGCGATCCGGCTGTATCGCGTAAGAAACAAGCCGCACAAAATCCCATATTACCAGGATTGCCATTGTAAGTGAGAAGTGGCGCAACGATACCAAGTGCAGCACCTGCAACCACAGGCCAAGTTAAAATTTTCATAATTAGACCCTTGTGATATCTGAAGTTAAATTGAATTGTGTGTTTTTAATAATAAAAACAAAGGTATTGTAGAAAGAGTTGAAAAATAAAGAAAGTTTATTTTTTTGAAATTGTGAGCGGGATCAAAGATTAGTTGATAATGAGAAAAGCTTGTTTAATTATCATAAAAAATAAAAGTGCGGTTAAATTTAACCGCACTTAAGATATGTTATTCAGCAGGGTACCAATGCAGATGTTCAAAGGCTATCTGACATGTTTCCCCTTCTTTCGGGCCAGAATCTCGTCGTCCAATTTGAACACGAATATCTTGATCTCCAACTTGGATATTATAATCCGTCACTTCACCAAGATAGGAACGACGTTTTACAACACCTGGGATTCCACCTTGTTGAACAAATTCAATGTCGGATGGACGGCTTGCTAATATGGCTTTCCCTTGTGAAAGTAAGTCATTATTTGGCATTTCTGGAAGATTGAAAATACCATCAACTTTATCAATATGAATACCTTGTGATGACAGGTTTACATTTAATTGATTTGATAACCCGATAAAATTGAAGACAAACTTGTTAGCTGGGTTGTTATAAATATTTAATGGGGTATCAATTTGTTGTACCGCCCCTTTCTTCATAACCATAATACGATCTGAAAGTGCCATCGCTTCAGATTGGTCATGAGTCACATAAATAATTGAGAACCCAAATTTTTTCTGTAATGCCTTAATTTCAAACCGCATTTCTTCACGAAGATGTGGGTCTAAGCTTGATAATGGTTCGTCTAGTAACATGACGTCTGGGTTAATTGCTAATGCTCTAGCAAGTGCCACACGTTGTTTTCCACCACCAGATAAATCATCAGGGCTTTTCTTGGCAACACTAAGTAAATTAGTGTGTCTTAGCGCATCGGTTGTTCGTTTTTCAATTTCTTGGGCTGAAATATTTTTGAGTTTTAACGGAAAGGCAACGTTATCATATACCGTCATATGTGGCCATACCGCAAAGGCCTGAAAGACCATGCCAAAATTGCGTTTCTCTGGCGGGAGATAGAAATTGTTTTTCTTCGATGACAGTAATTTATCACCGACTTTAATTTCCCCACCATCTAAGTCTTCAAAGCCTGCAATCATTCGTAGGGTAGTTGTTTTTCCACAACCTGATGGCCCTAGCATAGAGAAACATTCGCCTTTTTCGATAGAAAGGTTAAGATCTTCAATGGCAATAACATCACCAAATTTTTTCATGACATGATTTAATTGAATATAGCTCATCTTTTACTCCTAACCTTCTATTTTTGAGTTTTCTTTTCAGCATAACGTTTAATAACAGTTTGGCCTAACACAATGATTATTAGGGCAATACCCGCTAATGCTGCAGAATAAACCGTTTCACCGTCTTCATTTAGAGTATAAATTGCGACACCGATGGTTCGTGTAGAAGGACCATATAACATAACAGAAACAGTCAATTCACGTAGGGCTGGAAGGAAAATCAGGAAGAAAGCAGCAATCATCCCTGGTCTTACGAGTGGGATAACAATATCTTTTAAGGATTGCCACATACTTGCTCCACATGCTCGAGAAGCTTCAACTAATGAATCATGTACTTGCTCAAGTGCTGCAGAGTTAGCTTTGAGTGAGAAAGCCATATAACGCGCAATGTAAGCAATTAAAATAATCCAAACTGTATTGTAGAGATTGATGCCAAATTTACCACTCCAGGCAAGGATCACCCCAAGAGCAATTACAGAGCCAGGTACGGAGAATGGTAACATCCCTAAGAACTCAAGAATACCTTTTCCGCGAACACGCATTTTAACGATAACATAAGAAATCATTACCCCTGCAAACATGGTAATAAGTGCTGCCGCGAGACCGAGAGTCACACTATTGCGAATTGCATCTTTTGTTAACTGCCATTCAAATAAGATGAATTTATAGTTATCTAATGTGAGGTTTTCCCATGTAATTGGTAATCCATAGGTTTTTAATCCACCAACAAGGAAAATCGTGACCGTAGGCAATACGATTGTAAAGGCGATGTAGAGTAAGCAAATAACAAGCAACGGTTTTCTCAAACCACGAAGTTTTACTTCAATAGGTCTAAAGCTTTTACCGGCAATAATTTGGAATCGGCCTTTATTTAAGATTTTGTTTTGTAACCAAATAATAAGTGCCGCAGTGAATACTAAAACAGTTGCAAGTACAGTACCGGTACGAATTGCTTCAAAGCTACCCGCACTTTGGTGAATACGTTCATAAATGAGGGTTGGAATGTTAAAAATACCATTTTCTACGCCCAGTACGGCAACAGTACCAAAGTGAGCCATAGAATAGAGCATAATGAGTAATGCACCAGAAAGAATACTAGGCATGACGAGTGGAATGGTAATTTTACGTGTAATGGTAAAGAGGCTTGCGCCTGAGATTCTCGCTGATTCTTCTAATGTCGGGTCCATGCGCTCTAATGCACCACAGACTTGGATAAAGACGAATGGGAAAAGATACATTGTTTCTACAGCCATAATACCAGCGTAGCTATAGATATTAAAAATAGGTCCATCAAATCCTAAATCCATGAAGAATTGGTTAATATAACCAGAACGTGGTGAAAGTAACATTTTCCAAGCTAAGGCTCCAATGAAAGAAGGAAGCATAAAAGGTACAAGGAACATCACTTTCATAAAACCTTTATAAGGTAGATCTGTTCGAGTTACTAACCAAGCAAAAAATGTACCAATGATCGTACTCATCACTGTTACGCCAGATGCGATGAAAAGTGAATTGAGTAATGCTTCATAGGTTTCTTCTTGCTTAAGAATATTCACCACATCGGTGATATTAAATTGTCCATCAACCCAAAAAGAATTGAGGAAAATAAGTAAAACAGGAACCGCAACAACGATAACTAAGATACCGATAGATAAGGCTAGAATAACGTTAGCAATATTGAATGGATGATTATTTTGAATAGTTGTAGCCATAATAAACCCCTCTAGATTTCTTTAGCAGAATCAAACCAAAGCAAATCATGAAAACTGATAAAGCAATTTTCACCTTCATTGAACATTAAATTATTACGTAATGCTTTATTAGTTGGGATTTCTGTTCGTAGTGTTACACCATCAATCTCTACCATATAATCCATTACCGCGCCAAGAAAACTGGCTCTTGATATTTTTCCTAGTAAACCTTCATTGTTTTTGCTTAGTATGATATCGGAAGGTCGACATCCTAATTTCCCTGAGTTAGGTGGCAAGTTTTTCCAGTTTAAAATTTGATTACCTTCTCCAATATAATGATGATTATTTTGGTATCTCACAGGAATGAAATTTGCGAGCCCCATAAATTTAAACACCATCTCATTTTCTGAACGTTCGTAAATGTCCCATGGTGTGCCAATTTGTTGGATATCGCCATGCTCATTCATAATGGCCAAACGGTCTGATATTGCTAGGGCAATTTCTTGGTCATGTGTTACGTACAGAATAGTAATGCCGAGTTTTTTCTGTAACTCTTTAATTTCGAAACGCATTTCTTCTCGAAGATTAGCATCTAGGTTATTGAGAGGTTCGTCTAAGAGCATTAAAGATGGTTTAGCAACTAATGCCCTTGCGAGAGCAACACGCTGTTGTTGTCCTCCTGATAATTGAGAAGGTAAACGTTCTTCTAAGCCAGTTAAATTGACTAATTCGACAACTTCCATCACTTGTTTATGGAGAGCTTGTTTTTCAATATTTTTTAATTTAAGAGGATAGGCGATATTGTCAAAGACAGTCATATGTGGCCAAACAGCATAATCTTGGAAGACGACACCTAGACCACGTTGATCTGGTGGAACATCCGTGTTTGTAGCGGGATCGGCAACAACCACATCGTCAATTAAAATACGGCCACTATCTGGCACATCAAATCCTGCAAGCAGGCGTAATAAGACAGTTTTTCCACAGCCGGATGGGCCAAGAAGCGTAAAGCACTCTCCATCTTTTACAACTAGAGAAAGATCTTTTAACACTTCATTTGAACCGAATTTTTTACATATGTTTTCAAATGTAATTGTTGCCATAATCACAACTCCTTACTGATTAACGACCTTGAAGAATTTGAGTGAAATGTTTAATTGTTTCTTCTTTTTCTGACATTAATTTTTCATAGTCAATAGGAATTGCTCTTGATACAGCATCTTCTAGAGATGGCATACCAAATTTAGCATCAAGTTCAACGCCTTTTCTAACTGGTAATGTCCCTTCGTTAGCAATGATTTTTTGTCCATCTTCAGAAAGTAAGAAGTCAATAAATTTTTGTGAAGCTGCAAGGTGTTCAGTGCCTTTTAAGATTGCAGCAGGGCTAGGAATGACAAGCATTTCTTTTGGATAGACCAATTTTAATTGCGCACCTTTTTTGATTTTATCATTGGTAATATAGTCAACCGCTAAGGAAGCTAACAAATCACCTGATGCAGTATCATCGATAACTTGTCCTGCGCCTTTACCTACTTTAGCTTTATTTGATTTTAATTTTTCAAAGAATTCCCAACCAAATTTATCTTTTAATAGAGAAACACTCATATATGACGTACCTGATAATGCAGGGTTTGCAATACCAAATGCACCTTTATATTCAGGTTTTAAGATATCAGCCCATTCAGCAGGTGGATTATCTTTAACGAAACGCGTATTGTAGGCGATTGCTAGTGTGCCGAGGCGGATTGGGGTAAAAGAACCATCGAAATTAGGGATAGGATTAACGATATTGTTTGTTTCAGGGGAAACATAAGCTTCGAGCATGCCGTTCTTTTTCATTTGGAAGAAGTCAGGTACTTCACTTGTCCAAATTACATCAGCCATAATTTTCCCGGATTCTTTTTCCGTTGCAATTTTAGCCATCAATTTTCCGGCACCAGCAGACTGATAATCCATTTCAACATCTGGATATTTTTCAGTAAACTTAGCTTTTAATGCTCCAATTAATGATTCCTTCATTGATGTGTACACAATTAATTTTTCTTGTGCTGCAGCAATATTACTAAGTGACATACCTAGTCCAATAGCAATCAATGTTAAAGACATTTTTTTATTCATAATGAAACCTCACTGAGATAGGGATAAAATCAGTAAATGAGATCAAACTACGATCGACATTTATACCAAAACATCTAACCTACAAAATACGCTTAAATATTTGAATATAAAAGTCTAAATTTAAATAATTTTCAGATTTGTGATAGAGATCACTTAATAATGTCTAAATCCATCTTCCCAAATGCAATTCCACAATATCAACTAAATGTCGAAGAAATGTGGTGTCTTGGTCGTTGTGGAAACGGTCTGTGTCTCGAGATTTGAAGAGTAAAAGTGCGGTTGGTTTTTGTGGTGTTCCGCCTAAGCGGCAAATCGCCACAGAGCCGATAGGGAGTTCTTCAGGGAGGAAGATAAGGGCTTTTTCTTTATTGGAGAGATCGCCTAAATAGAATTGGCGTAAGCCCATGCGCTCTAGGCGAATGAGTTCAAAGGCTTTTCTGTCTAGCCAATATTGTTCAGGAGTGGTGTCTTTTTTTTGCCAGCTGTCAGTGAAAAGTAAGATTTTGACACCTTCTAGCTCATAGCCTTTTGCCCAGTCATCAAGCTTTTCATTGATGGCAATGAAGTCTTCTGCTTGAAACAGTTTTTTCTGCAAAGGTAAGAGAGCAAAGAAGATATCTGCTTCTTGATGAGCAAGTTGATGAAATTTTTCGAGGAGTTGAGTAAGCTTTTTGATCTGTTCTCGTTGCTGAGCAAGTTGTGCTTCGACTAATGAAATTGTCCCTTCTTCATGGCTATGTGGAATGGTAAGCTGTTGAAGTAGTTCTGGGTGATGAGTAAAAAAATCTGGGTGATTTTTTAGGTAGTCAGCAATATCTTGTTCAGTCATCAAAAACTCCTTAAAAAATAACCGCACTTGGTTGTACCAAAGTGCGGTTTATTTTTATGCTGTTTTAGGCCGCAAATGGATCGCGTAAAATCATTGTTTGAACACGATCTGGGCCCGTTGAAAGGATAGCCACTGGTACGCCAGTTACTTCTTCGATACGTTTGATGTAATCACGGCAAGTTTGCGGTAGTTTATTTACATCAGTCACACCAAAGGTGTTTTCTTTCCAACCAGGTAGGGTTTCGTAAATTGGCTCTACGCCTTCCCAATCTTTTGCTGCTAATGGTGCATATTCAACAATTTCGCCATTTGGCATTTTGTAAGCCGTACAGATTTTTACTTCATCAAAGCCATCTAATACGTCTAATTTGGTCATACAGAAACCAGAAATTGAGTTAAGTTGAATCGCACGGCGAATCGCTACAGCATCAAACCAACCACAACGACGTGGACGACCGGTTACTGCACCAAATTCATTACCTTTACGAGCAATTTCAGCACCAGTTTCATCGAATAATTCTGTGGTGAATGGACCGCCACCAACACGTGTACAGTATGCTTTGATGATACCTAAGACATAATCAAGGTTACGAGGGCCAAAACCTGAACCTGTTGCTACACCGCCTGCTGTAGTGTTAGAACTGGTTACATACGGATAGGTGCCGTGGTCGATATCAAGCATGGTACCTTGGGCACCTTCAAATAAAATGTTGTCGCCATTTTTGCGAGCAGTATCTAAGATGGTTGTCACATCTGCTACCATGCCAGTGATGATATCAGCTACCGCGAACACATCGTCTAATGTTTTTTGATAATCAACAGGTTCTACTTTGTAGTAGTTCACCAATTGGAAATTATAGTATTCAAGCAGATTTTTTAATTTTTCAGCAAAGGCTTCACGATTGAATAAATCACCTACGCGCAAACCGCGGCGTGCGACTTTATCTTCATAAGCGGGGCCGATACCACGACCGGTTGTACCAATGGCTTTTTTACCTAATGCGGCTTCACGTGCGTGATCCATTGCAACGTGATAAGGTAGGATTAATGGACAAGCTTCTGAAATTAATAAACGTTCACGTACTTTTACGCCACGGTTTTCTAATTCGCCCATTTCTTGCATTAATGCAGCAGGAGAAAGTACCACACCGTTACCGATTAAACAGGTCACGTTATCACGTAAAATACCAGATGGAATTAAGCGTAATACAGTTTTTTCACCATTAATAATTAATGTGTGACCTGCGTTGTGACCACCTTGGTAACGCACCACATATTTGACTCGATCCGTTAATAAATCAACGATCTTGCCTTTCCCTTCATCGCCCCATTGAGCGCCAAGAACAACAACACTTTTTCCCATAATTTCCGCCTTAAGTTTTGCGTAAGTTTATAAATCAGACAAACGATTACTTTACTCTTTTTTTGCCTTAATCTCAAATTCAAAACGTAAAAAAGTGCGGTTATTTTTAACCGCACTTTCTCTAAATTTATTATTCAAACAACGATTTATGTAATGAACGTACTACGTCATCCGCTTTGTCACTATGCGCTAGCATACAAATGTTATTCGTGCTTGCGCCATAGCTAATCATGCGAATGTTATAGCCTTCAAGTGTGTCGAAAATACGTTTTGCTACACCAGAAGCGAGGTGTAAGTCATTTCCAATTAATGCGACAAGTGATAAGCCTGTATCGACTTTCACAGTACAATATTGACTTAATTCTTCTAATAATTCTGGTGAAAGTAATTCAATACCAGATGAAGCAGAGCCTGTTTTATCTAACGTTAATGCAATACTCACTTCTGAAGTCGTAATCGTGTCCACCGAAATTTTATATTTGGCTAAGATATTGAATACATTTGCAAGGAATCCTTGGGCATGTAACATGCTTAAGCTTGAAAGCGTCAATAAAGTTTGATCGCGACGAACTGCAATTGCACGGAATGTTGGACGTGGTTGTGGATCGCGTGTTACCCAAGTACCGCCTGCATCAGGTGCTTTACTTGAACCTACATAAACTGGAATATTACTGCGTACAGCTGGAAGTAATGTTGCAGGGTGTAATACTTTAGCGCCGAAAGTTGCCATTTCAGCTGCTTCAGCAAAACTCATGGTATCAATACGTTTTGCTTCAGGGACGACACGCGGATCTGTGGTGTAAATTCCCGCCACATCCGTCCAAATTAATACATCTTTTGCGTTTAATACTTCAGCTAAAAGTGCCGCAGAGTAGTCACTACCACCACGACCTAAAGTAGTCGTTTTACCACCTGGTTCACGGCCGATAAAACCTTGGGTGATGACTAATTCACCTCGGTCGATTAATGGTTTTAATAAATTATCGCAATTTGCTTGGGTTTGAGCATCATCTGGTGACGCTTTACCAAAGTTATCATTGGTTGCGACTAAAGTACGCACATCGACCCAAGTAGCTGAGGTTTGTAATTCTCTTAATACTTCAATGAAAATTTGCGTTGACATCATTTCACCGTGGCTAATGAGCTCATCAGTTAAAGCAAGTGATGTTGCAAGGCTAGCTGCTTCAGAAAGTGCGGTAATATTTTCTAAATATTTTTCAATGATAGGGCGAACACGGCTGTCGTCTTTTAATTCATTTAAAATGTTTTCTTGAATTTGTCGGACTTCACCAATTAATTTTGCGCGCTCTTCAGCTTCGACACCATTGGCTAAGGCAACTAATAAGTTTGTTACACCAGCTGATGCAGAAAGCACGACAACGCGAGTATTAGGATCTGCAATGACGATTTTGGCACAAGCTTGCATAGCGGAATAGTTCGCGACGGATGTACCACCAAATTTTGCTACCGATAAATGAGACATAAGATAATCCTCTAAAAATGAAAAGTAAGATGTTGTGTTTGTGATGAGTATTAGAAATAGCGATTTCATCAAAAATTGTCAAATAAATACTCTAAAAAAATAGAGTAAAAAACCAATTATTTAGATATTTTTTGATTTAACAGGGTAAAAATTAAAGAATCATTAACTATTCAGCAGGCATTGGCAGTGGCTCTGGCGTGCCAAGAAAATAAGGTTTTACCCCGATAATTAAGTCTAATACGGCTTTCACGCGAGCAAACATTTCGCGGACACGTGTTCCAAAATAAACTTCTGGCTGTTTTGCGGTGAAACAAATTGCGTCAATATCGTAATGTTTAGCAATAAGCAGAGCACGTTCACAATGGAATTTTTGACTGATAATAGTAAAAGAGGGCACTTGGAAAACTTTATTTGCTCGCACAACAGAGTCTAAGGTTCGGAAGCCTGCAAAATCTTTAAACATAACGCTTTCAGACACGCCCATTTTACGTAGATCCAAAAACATGGTACGCGGCTCGTTGTATTGAAGCGTGCGGTTATCGCCACTTAGTAGTAGATAATCAACTTTATTTTGATCGATTAAGTATTTTGATGCTTCTAAGCGATAGTCATAATATTTATTGGTTTTTCCCTTAGCGACATATTTGGATGTACCTAGTACTAGTGCGTAGTGACGATGCGGGAGCGTTTCAATGTCTTCATAAACGCGATCTTGCACATAGAAACTAATAGCACGATCAATGGTGAAGCAACCAATCAAGACGAGTAAACCTAACCCCAAGGCGTAGCCGAGGAGTTTTTTCAGAGGAAGGCGAGAGAGCCATGAAAGTGCGGTCATTTTTAACCGCATTTTGGATAGTTGCATATTGCTAACATACTGAAAAATCAAAATAATTTCAAGTGTAATTTGTTTACCAAATTGATAAGGAAATATTTAGACGTCTAAACGTCTAAAATTTCTTGACAAAAAACATGAGCTGTTGATAATTGTTAAATCATCAACGTAAAAGGTTATCATTTAATGGCTGTGCAAAATGTCGTGCTTTTTCAAGACAATCCCCTCCAATTAACATTGGGTGGGAAGCTTTCGCCTATCAATGTCGCATATCAAACTTACGGGACTTTAAATGCAGATAAAAGCAATGCTGTATTAATTTGTCATGCCTTAACGGGAGATGCAGAACCTTATTTTGATGAACCGAATAAAGATGGTTGGTGGCAAAATTTTATGGGGGATGGCCTCGCATTTGATACATCTAAATACTTTTTTATTTGTTCAAATGTATTAGGCGGTTGTAAAGGAACAACGGGACCAAGCTCAATTAATCCCACTACGGGAAAGCCTTATGGTAGCCAGTTCCCGAATATTATTGTTCAAGATATTATCAAAGTACAAAAAGCTTTACTTGACTATCTCGGCATTAGGCATTTGAAAGCGATAGTAGGTGGTTCTTTTGGTGGTATGCAAGCGACACAATGGGCAATTGATTATCCAGATTTTATGGATAACATTGTCAATCTTTGTTCTTCTATCTTCTTTAGTGCGGAAGCCATAGGTTTTAACCATGTCATGCGTCAAGCGGTGATTAATGATCCGAATTTCAATAATGGTGACTATTATGATGGCACGCCACCTAATCAAGGCCTTTCCATTGCACGAATGTTAGGAATGTTAACCTATCGTACCGATGTGCAGTTAGCTAAGGCATTTGGTCGTGCAACTAAATCTGAAGGGCAATTTTGGGGCGATCACTTTCAAGTAGAATCCTATTTGAGTTATCAAGGCAAAAAATTCTTAGATCGTTTTGATGCCAACACTTATTTGCATTTATTACGTGCACTGGATTTATATGACCCAAGTGTTGGTTATGCGGATGTAAAAGAAGCTTTATCTCGAATTAAAGCACGTTATACATTAGTCTCTGTGACGACAGACCAACTGTTTAAATCTATTGATTTACATAAAAGTAAACAGCTTTTAGAACAAGCGGGAGTCGATTTAAAATTTTACGAATTCCCATCAGATTATGGACATGATGCCTTTTTAGTCGATTATACAGCGTTTGAAAATAAAATTAGAAGTGGATTAGAAGGCGAGTCTGAATAAGAACAATAGAAAAGGCGGAAATTTCCGCCTTTTTTGATTTTTTCTTTATAGATGGCTCACGAAACGTGATAAATCTTTTGGTTTACAGTCTCTTTCTAATTTTTCAGCTGCTGTACCAATTTGTAATAAGGCAACGATCTTATCATTTTTGTTACAACCAAATGCTTCACGTAATTCACGTCCCTCAACGAGAGGACCAGTTGCCCAAAAACTTTCAAAACCCAATGCATTGCCCGCAAGTTGAATCGCATAAGTTGCTGCACCTGCAGTAAGCATTTGTTCCCAACCTGGTACTTTTTTCACTTCATGATTAATTTTAGCAATCACCGCAATGACCATCGGTGCACGGCGTGCAAAATTCTCTGCTTTTTTTAATCGTTCTTCACCTAAATCAAATTCAGTCACCGCCGCTTTGAGCAAGCTTTCCAATTTACTTAAACCTGTGCCTTGGATTACCACGAAATGATAAGGCTCAAGTTTACCATGATCAGGTGTATGTAAAGCGGCTTGAAACATTTGTTCTAATTGCACTTGGCTAGGTGCAGGTGCAGTTAATTTTTTATTCGATTTGCGTTGTGTTAAAAGGGTTAATGCATCCATAGTATTTTCCTTCTTCTAGTTAAGTGCGGTTGATTATAGCATAGTTTTTCATGGGACTTTATGATAGGCTACGCACAATTTTTATTTCCGTTTTAAAGGTTTAATTTCGCATGAATGTCATCTTAAGCGTATTGAAATTTTGTTGTAAAGCGCTCAATTTTATCCGAAATCTTGTGATGAATTTTGTGTTCTTACTGTTTGTTTTAGCATTGATTGTGCTTGTCAGCCTTTTTAGTGATGGTAAGAAAAGCCAAGTTTTATCGGGCGATCAAGGCGCATTATATTTAAATTTAACAGGCTATCTTGCAGATAACACGGAAGATATGCTGAGTTGGCAAGAGGAATTTCAACGTTTAAATAATGAAAAGGTCTCTTATAAATATTCCACTTTTGATGTGGTACAAAGTATTTTATCTGCAAAAGATGATGAACGAATTCGTGGTTTAGTGCTGAATTTAAATGACTTTGAAGGGGGCGATCTTCCCTCATTAGAATATGTAGGGAAAGCGATTCAAAGCTTCAAAGAGTCAGAAAAGCCGGTTATTGCTTATGCTGACAATTACACACAGGCACAATATTTCCTCGCGAGTTTTGCGGATGACATTTATCTCAATCCAATTGGGCAAGTCGGTATTCAAGGTTTGCGTCAGGAAAACCTTTACTTTAAATCTATGCTCGAAAAACTTGAAATTACACCACATATTTTCCGTGTAGGGACATATAAGTCCGCGGTAGAACCTTTCTTGCGTGATGATATGTCGCCAGAAGCAAAAGCAAATATGCAAAAATGGCTTGGTGGCATGTGGCAAAACTATATGCAAACATTAATGGTTAATCGTCATATTACCGCCAATGATGTATTACCGAATGCACAAAAATACATTAGTGATTTAAAAGCGTTAAAAGGTGATGAAACGGCTTATGTGAAAAAACGTCAGTTGGTGACACAGTTTGCGACAAGATTGGATTTAGATAAAAAATTGACCGCACTTTTCGGTCAAGATGAAGAAGGCAAAGCCAAATTAGTGGATTTTGAAGATTATTTATCTGATTTAGGCGATCGTTTCTCTGTTGAGCCAAATGAAAAAAATATTGTTGCGGTAGTGAATGTCGAAGGGACCATTATTGATGGTGAAAGCGATGAAGAATCAGCTGGCGGCGATACCATTGCGAAGTTATTGAGACAAGCCTACGATAACGAGAAAGTGAAGGCGGTTGTTCTCCGTGTTAACTCACCGGGTGGCAGTGCATTTGCCTCTGAAATTATTCGCCAGGAAACCGAAAATCTTCAAAAAGCAGGCAAACCTGTTGTAGTATCAATGGGAGGCATGGCAGCTTCTGGTGGTTATTGGATTTCTTCAACTGCTGACTATATCGTGGCGGATAAAAATACGATTACGGGTTCAATCGGGATTTTTGCATTATTCCCAACCTTTGAAAATACAATCAAAAAAATGGGAATGAGTACTGATGGCGTAGCGACAACGGATCTCGCGGAAACGTCAGCTTTAAGTCCATTGGGTAAAAATACACAGGATATTTATCAACTTAGCATCGAAAATGGTTATGAGCGCTTCTTAGATGTGGTAAGCCGTGGTCGTCAATTATCAAAAGATAAAGTGGATAAAATTGCTCAGGGCCAAGTTTGGTTAGGGCAAGATGCACAGAAAAATGGCTTAGTGGATGAATTAGGCGATATTGATGTAGCCATTGATAAAGTGGTCGCACTAGTCAATCAACATCCTGATAAATACATGGATAATTTTAGTGTGCAATGGTTGGTGGATGAAGATAATAGTTTCTTTGCTAAATTAGATCGCAAGCTTAAACAAAAAGGTCAAGCGTTACTGACAAATTGGTTGGGACTGCCACAGGAAGTGCATCAAGTGAAAAAACAGCTGAATGTGTTAACCAAATTTAATGATCCAAAAGGGCAGTATTTGTATTGTTTAAATTGTGGTTCGGTTAAGTAAAACAGTAAAATATAAAAAGGGCGGAATGTAATTTCCGCCCTTATTTTTTTACCCAAATAGCTTATTTTTCATTTTTGATATTAGAGAAAATATTCGCCAAAATTGGACCCGATACATTGTGCCAGAAACTGAATAAAGCACTTGGTACCGCCGCAATTGGGTTGAAATGAGCAGCAGCTAATGCAGCACCTAAACCTGAGTTTTGCATACCTACTTCAATTGCCACCGCTTTACTATCCGCCGTATTAAGTTTGAATAATTTTGCCGCAAAGTAACCAATTAAATAGCCTAAGCAGTTATGTAAAACTACCACGCTGAAAATTAATAGGCCTGATTCTATGATTTTGTCTTTGCTTACTGCCACTACCGCTGCCAAGATTAAGACGATAGAAATAACAGAGACTAATGGCATAGTTTGGCTAGCTTGTTCCACTTGCTTTTTGAAAAGTGCATGAACGACTAAACCTAAGAAAATTGGGAATAATACCATTTGTAATACAGACATAAACATCGCGCCCGCATTAATATCTAACCATTGGCTTGCTAATACATAGAAAATAGCAGGGGTTAATACTGGTGAAAGTAAGGTAGAGATTGTGGTACAAGCAACAGAAAGTGCGGTGTTACCTTTCGCTAAATAGGTCATTACGTTTGACGAGGTGCCACCCGGGCAAGCCCCCACAAGAATCACACCAACCGCTAAATCAGCCGGTAAATCAAAGGCTTTTGCTAATCCAAAGGCAATAGCCGGCATAATGATAAATTGACCCGCTACACCAATGAATACTGATTTAGGGTGTTTAGCCACTTCAGTGAAATCAGCAAAAGTTAAGGTAATTCCCATACCAAACATCACCAAACCTAAAAGGTAAGGAATGCATGGTGCAAAAATTTTGAATTGCTCAGGGAAGAGAAAGGCGAGAAGAGCAAAAACAATCGCCCATAATGCGAAAGTTTTGCTCATAAAGTTAGTGAGTTTTAATAACGCTTGCATAATTGCTTTCCTGTTTTGTTAAAAAGAGTGAAAAGAGCGGTCAATTTTAAAGACGTTTTTTTGAGATGTCTATGCCTAACTTATTTTAAAGAGAATTAGGAAGTCGTTGTTTGCCAAGCATTTTCATCAAGCAATTGACCAAAATGGCTTTCTACAAGTAAGCGAGTAATATTGTTTTGAGGATTAGAAAAGATCTCTCTTGGTTTACCAGATTCGATAATTTCACCATCATCCATCACCAAAACTTGATCTGCAATATGTTTGATAATGCCTAAATGTTGTCCAACATAAATATAGGAAATCCCTAAATGTTCTTGTAAATCTAAAATCAGATTAAGCAATTGAATACGCACAGAGGCATCTAATGTACTCAATGCATCATCAATAATAATGATCTCAGGTTGAAGAATCAGCGCACGAGCCAAGGCGATCCGTTGTTTTTGACTGACAGATAAATGCTTGATTTTAAGATTCGTATAATCAGGATAAAGTCCGACTAATGAAAGCGTTTCAAAGATTTTTTCATTACGCGTTTCTTCATCCCAATCGGTAATTAATCGTAGTGGTGCATCTAAGGCTTGCCCAATGTTTAAACGCGGGTTAAACGCTGAATTCGCATCTTGGAAAACCATTCGAATATGCTGTGCACGATAGTGAAAATCTTCAAATTGTAATGGTAAACCATTAAATAAGATTTTCCCTGATGTAGGAGAGGTAATTCCCGCAATCATTTTCACTAATGTTGATTTACCTGAACCATTTTTACCGATAATCGCAAGGGTTTCTTTACGGTTAAGTGTAAAGCTGACGTCTTTTACCGCATAAAATTGCTCTGAGCCCAAAAATTTGGTGGGTTCATCAAAGGTTTTACTGAGATTTTCCACTTGTAATAATGGCATTATTCGTTTCCTTTTGAGTCGGTATTGAGCGTAAGCGGTGAAGTTTCAATTTTATCTTTAAACTGCCGTTCTCGAAGATTAATCGGATGATGGCAGGAAAACTCATGCTGTTTAATACGATATCGGCTTGGCTTTTGAATGCATTCCCGTTGAGCGAAAGGACAACGAGGTCCTAAACGACAACCAATAGGCATTTGTTCCAAAATTGGTACGGTGCCTTCTAGTGTTCCTAATTTGCTTTTAAAACCTAAGGGGTGACTAAAATCCGGCACAGAGTAAAGTAATGCCTGCGTATAAGGATGGTGAGGCATTTCTAATATTTGGTCGGTTGGCCCAGACTCTGTATTTTGCCCACAATAAAGGACGGAAATACTATCACACCATTCGCTGATACTTTTAAGATCGTTACTTGCTAATAAAATCGTTGTGCCTTGGTTTTGATTCATGCTCGAAAGCAAACGGAAAATTTGCAAGGCCGTAATAGATTCCAAAGAATTTGTGGGTTCGTCCGCAATTAATAGACGAGGTTGATTCGCCACTGCTATCGCAATCATCACTTTTTGGCCTTCACCTTCAGTGATCTCAGTAGGATAACTTGCCATAATGTCTTGGTGGTTTTTAATCCCTACACGGTGTAGCAACTCAATTGCACGGCGCTTTTTCCAGCCAAACCATTGCCACCAGCGACCTTTAAAGGTCCAGTTCGGAATACTTTGAATAAGCTGTTTACCAATTTTTCGGCTTGGATCAAGGCAACTTAATGGATTTTGGAAGATCATTGAAATTTCTTTTCCAACGATTTTTCGACGTTGATTCGGTGTCAGTTTAAGCAATTCAACATCATTAAAACGAAAACGGTCAGCGGTGACAATCCAGTTATCTTTAATGGAATTACTGATTACTTTAGCGATTAAACTTTTACCTGAACCTGATTCACCGACGAGCCCTAGAATTTCCCCTTCATTAAGCGAAAGATTGACGCCGTCCACAATTTTCATGCGACCGTTTGGTGTTTGAATTTCAATATTAAGATTGCGAATATCTAACAGCGCCATGGGTTACTCGTAATATTTATTGATTGCTTTACACAATCCGTTAGTAAAAATAATGCTTAATAAAATGGTGAAAATAATAGCAAAGCCCGGTAATAAAACTGTCCAAGGGGCAAGATAAATCAGCTCTAACGAATCTTTAATCATTGCGCCCCATTCTGGCATTGGACGTTGTGCACCAAGAGAAATAAAGCTGAGTGCCGTAATATCTAAAATAGCGACCACAAATGCACGAGAAATTTCTTGCGTATAGACGACACTAATATTCGGCAAGATTGTCGTTTTTAATAATTCCCAGTTTGAAATACCATCTAATTTCAGTAAGAGTACGTAGTCTTTCTTTAGTTCTTGCTGAATAGCTTGATAAATCGCATGTACAAAATAAGGCAAAATAGCCAACAGAGTGGCAAACATGGCATTTATTAAGCTTGGTTCCATTAACGTGGAAATAATAATAGCAATCAGCAAAATGGGGATAGATAAAAACGCATCAAAAATATGACCTAAGAAACGGGATTTAATCCCTTCTGACATACCGGCAAGAATACCTAATGCGCCGCCAATAATTGCCACAGCAATGACCACTAAAAGAGAGGAACCGAGAGTATATTGTGTCCCCATAATTAATCGACTGAGTACATCACGACCAAGATCATCCGTACCAAAGAAAAAAGCAATACGACCTTTTTCTACCCAAGATGGCGGCATGAGTTCTTCTCCGACAAACTCCATGCTTTCGCTATAAGGCATAATGAGTTTAGGAAAAAGTGCGGTCAAAATCAGAAGACAAAATAAATAGAAACAGAATAATGCCACGCGATTCTGACGGAAAAGCAACCAAATCTGAAAGAAGGAGGTGCTTTCGCGAAATTCATCAGGTTCTCTATCTTGCATACCAGCCCTTCTTATTCAATGGATCTAACACAAACATGAGCAACTTGGCGAAGGTATCAATAATAATGATACAAATACCAATTACAACTACACCGGCAGAAATACTGTTGTAATCTTGTTGGGTTACGGCATCAATCAACCAACGTCCAATTCCTGGCCAGCCTAATACCGTCTCAACCAACATACATTGCGTTAATACTAAGGTAAATACACGCGTAAGTTGTGGAATTAATAACGGAAAAGTATTGCGGAAAACATAACGTCTTAAAATCGCCCATTTTGACCAGCCACGTGTTGCGGCTGCTTTAGCATATTCTTGTTGAAGTAAATAATCTGCTCGTTGCTGAATGATGCGGATAAATTCCATGGTCGGCAGAATACAAAGCACTAATGTAGGCAAGGCTAGATGTTGTAAAACATTTTGTACGATTTTAGTTCGGTAAGGCACATCCACAAACCACACATCAATAATAGGGAAACCCGTGATAGGTTTGATTTCATAGAGTAAATTATATTGCCCAATGGCTGCGATCTCCCAGCTTTGAATCGCTGCTACATAAAGCAAAATTGGTGCAAACCAGAAAATCGGAATAGACAAACCAACATTGGATATACCCTGCAATGTACGTGAAAAAACACGTTGATTATAGACCGCACTTAATACACCGAGAGGAATACCTAAGATACAAGCTAATAAGAGCGCAGTAAAACAGAGTTCTAATGTGGGTGGTAATACCGTAAAAATTAAATCTTTTAAGGATTCTCCGCCGTTATAGGTAATCCCTAAATCGCCCTGTAACAATGATATAAGGTAATGATAATAAGCACTATAAATGTTATTTGTGACAAGATCGGCGTTGAGCGGATCTCGCATTAAAATCACAAAACTTAATACGGATAAAATCAATAATAAAATGCTTACCCAAATCACATGACGGATCGCTGAAACGAGCATTATTTATTCTCCTTATTTTTCATGAAATACAAGGTAGAAAAATTGATGCTACCAAATGGGGTCATCTCAATTCCTTTAACATTGCCGCGTGCGACCAAAAGTCGTTTGACGTTTGCAATTGGCACAATCGGCAACTCATTTAAAATAAGATCTTGCGCATGGTTATATGCTTTAGAGCGCTCATATAAATGATTGGTCGCTAGCGCACGATTCATCATCTTATCAAATTCAGGATTACACCAATTTGATAAATTCGTGATTTCATTTTGCGTATCACAACTTAAAATCGGACGCATAAAACCGTCAGGATCAAGGTTTCCAGCAAGCCAACCCGTTAAGATTAAATCGTAATCTTCAGTGCCTTTGCGTAATTGTTCGATTAAATATGTACGTGTGACTGACCGTACTTTAACATCCACGCCCGCTTTGGCTAAATCCCATTTAATGAGCTCCGCCATTTTAATTGGGGCTGGGTTATACACTTGCTCTTCATTCATCACCCACATATTTAACGTGAGTTTTTTATCGCGTAATGTTTTTTCTGCTTCTGCAGGCTGATAATCATAAGGAAAATCAGGCGTATTAATTGCAGAAGCCCAAGAAATTTCAGGAATAATGTTATTCGCCACCGTTGCTGTGTTGTGGTAAATATTTCGCACAATTCTAAAACGGTTTAAACTTTGCGAAATGGCTTGGCGAATGGTTTTATCCTGCATTAATGGCTTTTGGAAATTAAAAGCTAAATAGGCCAGGTTCATTCCATCTGTAGATTGCAGATAATAGCGATCATCTTTTTCGCTTAATAAACCGAGTTGGCTAACTTCAGGGTAAGAAGCAATTTGGCATTCATTATTAAAGAATTTTATTAAACGTCCCGTACGATCCGTAGAAAGATCCACGATGATATTTTTAATTTTAGCTTCTTTTTTCCAATAATCCTCATTACGAACCAAGCGAACATATTGGTTATAAATGTAATCTTTCACTTGATAAGGGCCCGTGCCAACAGGATGCGTATCCAATTGGGCGAGATTATCATCCGCACTTAATTGATACGCATATTCTTGCGAGAAAATAATAGAGTATTGACTGGCAAGATGGGAAAGAATAGAGGCATCGGGTTCAAACAGATCAATTTTAACCTGATAAGGATTCGTTGCTGTGATACTTTTAATTTTTTGATTCAGCTTAATACTTTCAAAATAAGGAAAGTGTACCTTTTTGGCTTGCTCATGGAAGATTCTATATTGTGGATTTTTATAGGTGACCACATCATCTGAAAGTGTTGGTAGGTAAGTATCATGCCCTAAAACACGATTAATCGAAAAGACCACATCTTCTGCATTAAAGTCACGTGTAGGGGTAAACCAAGGGGTACGATGGAATTTCACCCCTTTACGAAGATTAATGAGGATTTGTTTACCATCAGATGAAAGAGAATAGGATTGTGCTAACACCGGAACAAGCGCTGCACTATGATCTTTAATATCAAACAATTTGTTATAAATTTGTTCCGTCACCACATTCATACTGGTGCCAGCGTCAGCAGTTTGCGGGTTAAAGGAAAAACCCGATGCATTCGTGCAGTATGTTAAGCCGTTTTCTGTCAACATTTTGGGTATGCTTGGCGCGGCTTGTGCCAGATTAATTTGGCTCAACCCACACAATAAAAAACAAAAAGTGACATTTCGACGTAACATAGCTTTATTATTAAAGACCGTTTTGTGATAAATTGAGTGAATTGTAAAATATCTTGGCAAAAATGGCTAGTTATTGGATTTTTAGGATATGTTTAAATCAATTAATCGGGAAATTAATCAAATAATCAATCGTGGATTTGACCGCACTTTACGTTTAGCTGTGACAGGGCTAAGTCGAAGCGGTAAAACAGCCTTTATTACTAGCTTGATTAATCAATTGTTACATATTAATCAAGAGGGGAATGGTCATCTTCCTTTATTTGAGGCTGCTCGAAATCAATCTATTTTAGCGGTAAAACGAGTGCCTCAGCAGAATTTAAGTATCCCACGTTTTGATTATGAAGCGAATCTCAATGATTTAATGAATAATCCTCCACAATGGTGCCAATCTACCAGAGGAGTGAGTGAAACACGCCTGGCTATTCGTTTTGAACGCCAATCAGGCTTACTTCGCCATTTTAAAGAACGTGGTACATTATATTTGGATATTTTTGATTATCCTGGTGAATGGCTATTGGATTTACCTTTGCTGAATTTAGATTTTCAACAATGGTCACTTGAACAAGCTAAAATTACATCGGGTATTCGTCAACAGTTTGCGCAAGATTGGTTGGATAAACTGAAAAAACTCGACCTAAGTGCGGTCGTCAATGAAGATGTTTTAGCGCAGATTGCAAAATCTTACACCGATTATTTGCTCGCCTGCAAAGCAGAAGGAATGCAATTTATTCAACCTGGCCGATTTGTCTTGCCTGGGGAATTAGAAGGTGCACCTGTATTACAATTTTTCCCGTTATTGCATTTATCAGAAGAACAATGGCAAAAATTGAAAAGAGAAGCAAAATCCAATAGCTATTTTGCCGTGTTGAATAAGCGATATGATTATTATCGTAATAAGGTAGTGAAAGGCTTTTATGAAAATTATTTTTCTACTTTTGATCGCCAAGTGATTTTAGCGGATTGCTTAACGCCACTAAATCATAGTCAACAAGCCTTTATCGATATGCAAACAGGGCTTAATCAGCTTTTCAAAAATTTCCATTATGGGAAACGCAATTTACTTAATCGCTTGTTTTCCCCCAATATTGATAAGCTCATGTTTGTGGCAACAAAAGCTGATCATATCACAACAGATCAAATTCAAAACTTAATTAGTCTGATGCGCCAATTGGTACAAGAGGGCGGTCGTCATGTTGAATTTGAAGGGATTGATACAGAATACACGGCAATTGCTGCGATTCGAGCGACAAAACAAGTTTTAGTTAATCAAAACGGTAAACAAATCAAAGCCATTCAAGGTGTGCGTTCTTTAGATAAGGAACTGATTACGCTTTATCCAGGTTCTGTACCAAGTAAATTACCTAATGCAGAGTTCTGGTCAAAACAATCTTTTGATTTTGATTCCTTTGAACCTCAAGTTTTGCAACAAGGTGAAAGCATCCCGCATTTAAGAATGGATGCCGTCTTGCAGTTTTTATTGGCGGATAGGTTTGATTGATAGAAAAATTAAATCAATTTAATTGTCAAATACTTAATATAAACCACTATTTTTTTATTGGTATTTAGGTAGAATTAATTTGAGTCTTTCTAAAGTAAAGGAGCTTATGATGAAAATGAAAACTCTCTTAGCATTAGCAATCAGCGGTATTTGTGCTGCTGGCGTGGCAAATGCACATGACCATATGGCAAAACCAGCAGGTCCTTCTATCGAAGTAAAAGTACAACAATTAGATCCTGCAAATGGTAACAAAGATGTAGGGACTGTAACCATTACTGAATCAAATTATGGTTTAGTGTTTACACCAAATCTACAAGGTTTAGCTGAAGGTTTACATGGTTTCCACATTCATGAAAATCCAAGTTGTGATCCAAAAGAAAAAGACGGTAAATTAACAGCAGGTTTAGCGGCTGGCGGTCACTGGGATCCTAAAGGTGCAAAACAACACGGTTACCCATGGCAAGATGATGCTCACTTAGGTGACTTACCGGCTTTAACTGTATTACATGATGGTACAGCAACTAACCCTGTTTTAGCACCACGTCTTAAAAAATTAGATGAAGTTCGTGGTCACTCTATTATGATTCACGCTGGCGGCGATAACCACTCAGATCATCCAGCTCCACTTGGCGGTGGCGGCCCACGTATGGCATGTGGCGTGATTAAATAAGTCGATTCTTAAAGACAAAAAAAGTGCGGTCAATTTTGACCGCACTTTTGTTATTGTTTAAAACAGAGTTAGTTAGGTTCTATGGGAAAATATTATGAATGATATAGATTTTGAACAATTTTACAAAAGATTTTCAAAAACATTAAAAATAGCAAGAAAAGTTTCTGTATTGGGTGCTTATAGAAAATCTACAGGATTTCAAATGACATTTGCTTGTATTTTATTTGCAAGAATGTGCGTTATTGCTCAAAGCATACAACGACTTACTCAGCAAGATGTTCCAACAAAATATGTCCTAGAAAACTGGGACTATGCTTCAACATTTGGTTTAACACGGAATTTAATGGAGTGTTATCATTCTTTGTTTTATTTATGCTTTGATAACGTATCTAATGAAGAAAGACAAACTAGAAAAAATATTTTTGATTTACATGATTACTATTCAAGAAAACAACTCTTCGAGCATTTAAATGAAGTGCCTTTAGCAACCCAGTTCCACCATGATAAAGAAAATTGCTTAGAATTCATCTTAGATAAAATACAACAAGATTCTTTTTTTAATTCATTACCCGAAAAGGAGCGAAATAGATACTTACAAGGGAAAAATGCTTTTATGTTGAGTAGGGAGGATATTGAAGAACGAAGCGGATTTAATAAAAGAGAATTTAGGCTATGGTATAAGCTGTTATCAGCAAATGCTCACTCTTTCCCCATGGGGTTCTACCATGTGGCACCAGGAGAAAGAGGATTAGGGGTGAAAACAGAACTTGAAGTCAAATATATATGTAAGGCATTAAGTTTATCTGAATCTTATTTAAGAAAAGGAATTGAAGGTATGATTACTGTTATTTACCCAGATATAAGAGAAAGACTTGATAATAAAGAATTAAGATTTTTAAAAATATAGTCTAAATCTGCAAGGTGAGGGTACCTTATCATAAAAAACATTCAAATCTTAAATTACTTCACCACTTCCGCCGTATATTCCAGTTTGTGAATCGCATTAATCAATTGCTCATCAGAAACTTTCGGATCTTCTACAACAGTCACAGTTCTATCTTTAATGGAGGCTTTAGTGGAAATCACGCCATCAATATTTCGTAACTCTTTATTTACTAAATAAGCACAAAGCTGGCAGTTCATTTCATTTACTTTTAACACAACTTGCTTTATTTCTTCTGCCTGAGCGACAGAGAACGTGAATAATGAAAGCAAAAGTGCGGTCGTTAATTTCTTCATTTTTTGTTCCTAATTAGAAAGTTCTAAAATCCACGGTAAAATGGTTGGATAAGTTAAGAAAAAGAGCATGACGATAAATACAATCCAATACAAAACAATGAGCTTTTTACGGGAAATGTATTTGCTGCAAATGATTTTTTTGGAAAACATTAGCAACCAAAAGCCGTAGGCAAAGGCGCATAATGAAACGATAAGCATCGGAATGCGTAAATAATCATACTCACCGAAGCCTATCAACCAGGTGGATGACACGCCAAATACTAAATAGATCAAAGGCGCAATGCAGCACAAGGTTGAAGCCACCGCAGCACTTAGCGCGGTGGCAATCGCAACCCAAAAAGATTTATTAGAGCTTTTTAGAGACGTAGTCATATTTAAATTCTTTTGGATCAAATGAATTTAACGGGTCACCACCGATTTCGGCATACGGATAGCCAAAGTTATTGAGTGGGGCAAGTTCTGGTTGCGGATATAAATCGAAGTCACGAGCATGGTTAAAACCAACCCAGTTTGCTTCCCAGTTACCAAATAAATATTTAGCTACAGCTTGCGTATCGCTATCTTCAACCGATTTTTTCTCTGCTAAACGCATTTTTGCCACGTCTGCAGAATCAACAGGCACCCAGCCGAATCCAGCAAGATAGAATTCTGCACGACAGTGCTGACCACCGCTTACGTTTGCTACGCCATGCTCATCCGCGCTACCGAATGCACCTTTGGAATATTTACCCATTTTATCTGCGGCACCTAAACGAACACCAAAGATTTCACGAGCAGGAATACCAGATGCACGAGCTAATGCCACAAAAACAGAGTTAATATCGGTACATTTGCCTTTTAACACACCAGTGGTCAGAATTTTTTCTACATCGCCATCACCACAGCCTAAAACAGAATTATCACGTTCCATATTGTTGACGATCCATTGGTGAATCAACTCAGCTTTTTTCAATGGATTGGTTTCAGTGCCTACAATCTTATCGGCGAACTGTTTCACAATACCATCTGTTTTAATATGTTGAGTCGGTTTTAAATATTCTTGTACATCAACAGAATAGTGAACATCTTTTGGTGGCTTGTAATTCGTCAACGCACCTTTAACCATTGGTTCACGATCTTTGGTTTCAATCACCATCGTGATTTTTAAATCGCGTTTTTGTGCATCTTTATCCCAAGTAGCAAATAGGGTTTTCGCCCCATATTTGTTGTTTTCCGTTACATAGGCATCCAAATAGTTACCTTCAAAATGGATAGATTTTACCTGTTGATACTCGCCATTAAACGGTAAAGGCACCCACAGATTCGCTTGACCTTGTGAACCTTTTGGCGCAACTAAGTCATAAGTTTGAGTGAATTCATACAGATGAGAATCGGTATTATAATTTGGAATGTCGGTATTGGCGTAAGCCATGGAACATGCGGAGAGCACCGCAGTGGCGATAAGTTTCTTCATGAAAAGATCCTTCTAGTTAGTTAACAGTTAAAACTTAACACATTAGATAAACTAATTGTGGACAATGGCTATAGTATCTCATTTTATTTTCTAGTCAATATTGCTTTTTTATTTCAGCCATTTAAGATTTGCTAAAGAAATTCGAAGTAAAATACCGTTTCTATTTTTATTGGACAGAATAATGACAAAACAAATTTTCACACAATCCCAACAAGTCGAAGAGGAAGAAATTCTACCTAAGCAAGAATTTCATAATGTTGAAACTAGCATTGATAACGAACCTTTAGAAGGGGAGTTGTTGGACGAGCAATTTGAGCAAATTGTGAAGCCTAAATCCAGTGGTTGGAAAACGGCTTTGAAATTGACCGCACTTTTATTTTTAGGGGCGACGGTTGCGCAATCTGTTCAATGGATTTGGGATAGTTATCAAAATCAACAATGGATTTATCTTGCTTTTGCCTTGGTGAGTTTTGTCGTTGTACTGTTTGGTTTATCTGAAATTATCGCAGAATGGCGACGTTTGGTGAAACTCAAAAAGCGTTTGAATTTACAAGAACAAAGTCAGCGATTAATAGGTGAAAGTGCGGTTAAAAATCATCACGTTTTTTCTGAACAGGATAGTGAGAAAGGAAGAGCCTTGTGTTTATCGATTGCTGATACCTTAAAATTGGATTCGCAACATCCAGCAATTGTCCAATGGGAAAAACAGTTGAATGAAAGTTATTCTGCTCGTGAAGTTACCCATTTATTTAGTAAGACTGTGTTGCAGTCGTTTGATAAAAAAGCAAAAAAACTGATTACTAAAATGGCAGCGGAATCAGCGGTGATTGTGGCAATCAGTCCTTTAGCCATTATTGATATGTTTTTTATTGCGTGGCGAAATATTCGTTTAATCAATAAAATTGCAGCGATTTATGGGATTGAATTAGGGTATTTTACCCGTCTTCGTTTACTCAGAATGGTATTGGTGAATCTTGCTTTTGCCGGTGCGACTGAAATCGTGCAAGATTTAGGGATGGATTGGCTTTCGCAAGATATTACCGCGAAACTTTCTGCACGAGCAGCGCAGGGGATTGGTGTGGGATTATTGACGGCTCGATTGGGGATTAAGGCTATGGAGTTTTGTCGTCCACAGGTATTTGAAAAGTCGGAAAAACCAAAGCTTTCTCATGTGCAAAAAGAATTGCTGACGGTGATGAAAGATGCAGTGTTAGGCAAGAATAAACTGAAAGAAAAAGAAGAGGTGTAATAAAAAAGTGCGGTTAAAATTGACCGCACTTTTTTGTATAAAAGAGATGATTAAAGTCCCGCTTTCAAGCTTGCCTCAATAAAGCGATCGAGATCGCCATCTAGTACGGCTTGTGTATTACGATTTTCCACGCCTGTGCGGAGATCCTTAATGCGCGCATCATCTAGTACATAAGAACGAATTTGGCTGCCCCAACCGATATCCGATTTATTATCTTCCATCGCTTGTTTATCCGCATTTTTCTTTTGTAACTCAAGCTCATACAATTTTGCTTTCAACTGCTTCATGGCTTGATCTTTATTTTTGTGCTGAGAACGATCGTTTTGACATTGCACAACAATCCCACTTGGCATGTGAGTAATACGCACCGCACTTTCAGTTTTATTGACGTGCTGACCACCCGCACCGGATGCACGGTAAACGTCAATACGTAAATCAGCCGGATTGATTTCAATATCAATATCGTCATCAATTTCAGGATAAACGAAAGCTGCTGCAAATGATGTATGACGACGGTTATTGGAGTCGAATGGACTTTTGCGCACTAAACGATGAATACCGGTTTCAGTACGTAACCAACCGAAAGCATATTCGCCGCTGACACGAATCGTCGCGGATTTTAAACCTGCGACATCGCCATCAGAGACTTCCATTAATTCTGTTTTAAAGCCTTTGCTTTCAGCCCAGCGAAGGTACATGCGAAGTAACATTTCTGTCCAGTCCTGCGCTTCTGTACCACCGGAACCCGCTTGTAAATCGACATAACAATCGCATGCATCATGTTCACCGCTAAACATACGGCGGAATTCTAATTTTGCAAGTTGTTGTTCAAGTTCGTCTAATTCAGCAACGGCTTCATTAAAGGTCTCTTCATCTTCAGCTTCAACGGCTAATTCAAGAAGCCCTTCAACATCCTCTAAACCTTGTTCTAAATTCTTGATAGTATCAACCACTTGTTCAAGTGAAACACGTTCTTTCCCTAGCGCTTGGGCTTTTTCAGGATCATTCCACACATCGGGTTGTTCTAATTCGGCATTAACTTCTTCTAAACGCTCAACTTTTGCATCGAAGTCAAAGATACCCCCGAAGCACAGAAGTGCGCTCGGAAAGGTCGGCGATTTTGTTTTTGATTGGATTAATTTCAAACATAATAAATAAACCTCTATAAGCGGCAGAAGTATAAGTCATTTTCAGTTTTTTGGGTAGTTTAGCTTGCACAAATCATCGATCCATTTATAATTCTAATCTTTGTTGTTTAGATATTTAGGAATAAAAATGAAAAAATTACTGACCGCACTTTTAATCACTGCTTCTGCCACTGCAATGGCGAGTGATGCTGAGATTAAATCGAAGTTACAGGCATTAGGTGCGAAAAATATTGAGGTGAAAGATTCACCGGTAAAAGGCCTTAAAACAGCTGTGACTGATCAAGGTATTTTATATGTGAGCGAAAATGGTCAATATGTTTTGCAAGGCAAAATGTATGAATTAACAAATAAAGGTCCAGTTGATGTAGCGGGTAAACTTTTAGCCGATAAAGTGAATGCATTAAAAAGCGAAATGATCATTTATCCTGCAAAAAATGAAAAATATGTTGTGACCGTATTTATGGATATTACTTGTCATTATTGCCATATCCTTCATCAACAACTGAAAGAATATAATGATTTAGGTATTACTGTTCGTTATCTTGCATTCCCGCGTGCTGGAATGAATGAAACCGCTCGCCAAATGGAAGCAATTTGGACATCGAAAGATCCTGTATTTGCATTGAACGAAGCAGAAAAAGGTAACTTACCGAAAGAATTAAAAACACCTAACATTGTGAAAAAACAGTATGATTTAGGTGTACAACTTGGTGTGAAAGGTACGCCAAGTATTGTGACTTCAACAGGTGAAATGCTTGGGGGATATTTAAAACCTCAAGATTTATTAGCTGTGTTACAAGAATCAGCACAATAATTGTTAGTAGTGAGGGCGTATGATATACGCCCTTAAAATATTCATATCATCAAAGCACATATCGAATGTTCCTTTAGTGGTCATTTTTAATAACAAAATACTGTGAAAAAACTCATCAAACGTCGTGAAATTCCTGCCGGAAATTCTGTTTCAGATAATGCATTACTCGATCGTCTCTATCGTTCTCGCCATATTAAAAATAGCCAAGAATTAGACCGCACTTTGCAATCAATGCTGAATCCCAATCAATTACACGGTATTCAACACGCCGTAGATTTATTGGTTGATGCTTATCAACAGCAACAAAAGATTGTTATCGTCGGTGATTTTGATGCAGATGGGGCAACGAGTACGGCGCTTTCAGTATTAGCTTTGCGTATGCTGGGCTTTACTGATGTGGAATACCTAGTGCCAAATCGTTTTGAGCAAGGCTATGGTTTGAGTGTACCTGTTGCTGAGATGGCAATGGAAAAAGGCGTGCAGTTATTGATGACGGTGGATAACGGGGTATCGTCTTTTGAGGGTGTGGCGTATTTAAAAGAGCATGGCGTGAAGGTGTTAATTACCGATCATCACTTGCCACCAGAAATACTGCCGAATGCTGATGCCATTGTTAATCCAAATTTGCAACAATGTGATTTCCCTTCAAAATGTTTAGCTGGTGTGGGTGTAGCGTTTTATTTAATGCTTGCTTTACGTACTAAATTTCGCGAGTTGGGCATTTTTACGGCTGAAACACAACCTAATTTTACTGAATTACTGGATTTAGTTGCACTCGGCACGATTGCAGACGTTGTTCCACTTGATCAAAATAACCGTATTTTAGCCCATCAAGGGTTGATGCGAATTCGTGCGAAGCGTTGTCGACCAGGAATTATTGCTCTCGCTGAAGTGGCTAATCGGGAAGTTGAAAAACTTTGTTCGTCGGATTTAGGCTTTGCGATTGCACCCCGTTTAAATGCTGCGGGTCGATTAGATAATATGTCTGTTGGTGTGGAGTTATTACTTGCAGAAAGTATGCAAGAGGCTAGAGCGCAAGCCTTAGATTTGGATAGTTTAAATCAAGCCAGAAAAGAAATTGAGCAAGGCATGAAGTTAGAAGCCTTAGAAATTTGCCGAAATCTCACCGCACTTTCTGATGAATTACCGATGGGAATAGCCTTATTTCAGAAAGATTGGCATCAAGGTGTATTAGGTATTGTAGCCTCTCGTATTAAAGATCAATACCATCGACCCGTTATTGCTTTTGCGCAAGATCAAGAAGGCATTTTAAAAGGTTCTGCGCGTTCAATTGAAGGCTTACATATGCGCGATGTATTAGAGCGTATTCATTCCCAACATCCAGATATGATTTTAAAATTTGGCGGTCATTCCATGGCGGCAGGATTAAGCATTAAAGAAAGCTTTTTCCCTGAGTTTCAAAAGATTTTTAATCAAACGGTGCAAGATTGGTTAAATGAAGATCAATTACAAGGTGTGATTTGGACGGATGGCGAACTTCAAGCAAATGAATTTAGTATTGAAACGGCAGAGGTGATAAAATCTGGCGGACCTTGGGGACAAGCTTTTCCTGAGCCTGTTTTTGATGGTGAGTTTAACATTTTTGAGCAACGGGCTATCGGGCAAAATCAAAATCACTTAAAAATGCTTGTAGAGCCTAAAAATGGTGGTCCATTATTAGATGCCATTGCGTTTAATATCGATACTCGGTATTATCCCGATTTGTCGATTAAGCAGGCAAAATTTGCTTATAAGTTAGAAATTAATGAGTTTCGTGGAAATCGAAACGTCCAATTATTAGTCGATTATATTGAACCAATTGGTTAATTTATGAAAAAAGTTTGGCAGAATAAATTATTAAAAGGATCCTTTGCAATGATATTGCTGAGTGTGACGAATGTCGCATTTGGTGAAGTCAGTGCAAAGGATTTTTCTGCCAAAAATCCACCGCACTTACCACCAGCGAATGTGGCTCAGTTTGAAGATGGTCGAGATTATTTTTCATATCAAGAACCCATTGAACAAGCCAAAAGAAGCGATCGTAAAATTCCGATCCAGTTTTTCTTTGATTATGACTGTCGAGTTTGTTCTTCAGCCCAAGACATCTTGCAGCTTTATAGCCAAATTCGCCCTAATAAAGTGGCATTAGATGAATACCCAGTTGCTACAAACGAAGCTAAATTTTCAGCGACAATATTTTATACCTTACAGCGTTTAAAAGTAGGCGAGTTGTCAGATACGCTGTTATTTGAAACCTCTGAAAAGGCACGTTATACCGAATTATCGTCATTAGATAAGATGCGTGAATGGATAATCTCGCAAGGGATCAGTAAAGCTGAATTTAATAAAGTCGTGCATTCTGCTGAAGTAAAGGAAGATGTGAATAATGCCATTAATTTAACAGAAGAATATGGCGTATTTACGTTCCCTTATGTGGTTGTGGGTGGAAAGTATGTTCTCACTGCGAGTACGTTGTATAACGATGATTATGGCGTAGCAGTATTAGATTTCTTAGTGAATAAACTCGAACAAGAAAGGAAAAAATAATGAAAATCGGGATTGTTGGTGCAATGGCACAAGAAGTGGAAATTTTATCCCAATTAATGACAGATAAGAGAGAAACAAAAGTGGCAAGTGCGGTCATTTTTGAAGGCAAAATTAATGGTAAAGAAGTCGCATTATTGCAATCTGGGATTGGTAAAGTCGCGGCTGCTATTGGCACTACCGCTTTATTACAATTGGCTAAACCGGATGTGGTTTTAAATACCGGCTCAGCAGGTGGTATCGCAAAAGGTTTAAAAGTTGGAGATATCGTTATTTCGGATGAAACTCGCTATCACGATGCTGATGTGACGGCATTTGGCTATGAAAAAGGCCAATTACCCGCTAATCCAGCGGCTTTCCTTTCTGATAAACAATTAGCAGATTTAGCCGATGAAATTGCCCAGTCACAAGGGCAAAATGTAAAACGTGGTTTAATTTGTTCGGGTGATAGCTTTATTAATAGCGAAGAAAAAATTGCTCAAATTAAAGCTGACTTTCCCAATGTGACAGCAGTAGAAATGGAAGCAACAGCGATTGCACAAGTTTGTCATGCCTTTAACGTACCGTTTGTAGTCGTTAGAGCTATTTCTGATGCAGGAGATGGCGAAGCGAGTATGTCATTTGAAGAATTTCTCCCACTTGCAGCAAAGCAATCCTCGGCATTGGTGTTGGGCATGATAGATAGATTGTAAGCTTATATATAAAATCATTATATAATAGGGAAATCAGTTATTAGATAGCCTCTTATAAAACACATAAAATCAAAAGCCTCCGTTAATGGAGGCTTATTTTTTATAATAATAAAAGGATTATCAAAATGCTAAACATCATACATAAAACTCTTGTGGGAGGATTGCTGTTATTGTTGTCTTTCTTTTCACAAGCTAATGACGCAAGCCCTTTACGAGTAGGAATTGATTTAACTTATGCTCCTTATGCTTACTTAGATAATAAAGAGGCTAGCGGATTTGATCCTGATTTAATGCGATTACTTGGAAAAAATCTGAATCGTCCAGTCGAGTTTAAAGACACTCGAATTGAAAATATTATTATTGGATTAAATGCTGGACATTATGATCTTGTCGCTTCAGCTTTATATGTTAATCCTCAACGTGCGAAGCAAGTTGATTTTCTCCCTTATTTACAAACTGGAGGCGTTCTTGTTGTCCGAGGTAACGATAGCTTTTCTCCACAAAAACTAGAGGATCTTTGTGGTAAAAGCATTTCTTCAATGAAAGGTGCAGCTTGGATTCCAACGATGAATGAGGTTTCAGAGAAGTATTGTGCGCCTAAAAATCTAAAACCGCTTATTGTGAAAGAGTATCCGAGTGCGCCAGAGGCGGCCCAAGCACTTTTATCTGGTGGTGTTGATGTTCAGTATGAAGATGCAGCTGTTGCACAGATGGTGATTAATCAATTAGGTGATCGTTTAAAAATTACAAATAAAGAACAGTTATATCCGGTATTGATTGGGCTTGCTTTTAATAAGAATGACTTATCAGGTAAGGCTGTTATTGCACATGCGATAAAAGATACTTTAGCAGATGGTTCATATGAAAAATTACTAAAAAAATATAACCTTGAGTTTCCAAATGAAGCATTATTAAAACAAAATGGACTAGAAAATGCCTTAGATAATGCGATTCTAGCTAGTGAAAATGGAAATGATAAAACGATATCAAAAGGTTTTAATTGGTCATATTTAGCAAGCTTATTCGTAAATACTGATTTCTGGAAAGCTGTTTTAACCGTATTTGAGTTAAGTACATTAACTTGGATCTTTGCTGTTATTTGGGGATTTTTTCTTGCGCTTGGAACTCAATCGAATAAAAAACTAGTTAATAAATTTTCGAATACTTATATCTGGTTGTTTCGTAGTTTACCTTTATTAGTGTTATTAATTTTTATCTATAATGTACCTCAATTCTGGAGTGCTAGTTCTGTTTTATTATCAAATCCATTTATTGCAGGTTTAATTGCTATGGTGCTCAGTGAATCTGCTTATATAGCAGAAATTCATCGTGGAGCCTTATCCTCTATACCTAAAGGTCAATATGAAGCTGGTAAAGTATTAGGAATTCGATTCTGGGGGCTTCAACGTTTAATTATTATTCCTCAGGCATTAAAAGTAGCGTTACCTCCACTAACTAACCAGTATATTACAATTGTAAAATTAACTTCTCTTGTTTCGGTGATTTCTTTAACTGAGATTTTATTGGTCGGACAACAGCTTTATACACGTAACTTTTTAGTATTAGAAACTTTGCTTGCTGTTGCATTTTATTACATTATCATCGTAAGTTTCTTGTCTTGGGTGCTAAAAAAAGTTGAAAGTAAATTAGATGTATCTTTAATTAAAAATGAAAATTATGCTGAGGTTGCTATCGATAAGTCAGCATTAGTACCTTATAGTATTTTAAAAACTGAACATGCTAATAGCGATGAAGCATTGAGTGTGCATGGAGTAAAAAAATCCTTTAACGGCGTACAAGTTCTAAAAGGTATTGATCTTTCTTTAAAATGGGGGGAGGTACTTTCTATTATTGGTTACTCAGGATCTGGTAAAACAACGTTAATTCGAAGTATTAATGGTTTAGAGTCATTAGATGAGGGAAGTATCAAATTAGAAGGGGAGGACTTTATCAATGGTAGCCATTTTGTTTCAAATTCAGTGGGTAAAATTGTGAATTTAGGAATGGTATTCCAAAATTATAATTTATTTCCACATAAGACAGTGTTAGAAAATCTTCTCCTTGCTCCTGAGTATCATAATAAGCCTAAAGATGAGACTCGATTATTGGCTTTAGCAATGCTTGATAAAGTAGGAATGTTGCAACATGCCAATAAATATCCACATCAATTATCAGGTGGACAACAACAGCGAGTAGCTATTGCAAGAGCTTTAGTGATGAAACCTAAAATTATGCTGTTTGATGAGCCAACTTCGGCATTGGATCCTACGCTAGTTGGAGAAGTATTGCTTGTTATGGAAGAACTTGCAAAAGAAGGAATGACAATGATTATTGTGAGCCATGAGATGCAATTCGCAATGCGGGTATCAGATAAAATTGCGTTTATGGATTCTGGTGAAATAGCATTTTTACAAACTCCAAGTGAGTTAAGAAATAATGATGATCCTCGAATTCGTCGATTTATTAATAATGAAATTTTACGTAACGATTTTGTAATTTAAAGGAGTGAAAATGAATAAAGATTTTCCTGAGTTTGTCGAGATTGGTATTTTACAGCAACGTAAAATTGAAGCAGAAATAATTAAGCCTATTTACGAAATTATGAAACGTGAATTTGGTTTAGATAAAGCTAAATCTATCATAGAGGAAGCTGTAGCTAATGCTGCAATTGATGCAGGAAAGGAATATGCCAAACGAGAACCTAATGGTACGAGTGTAGAGAGTTTTGTGGCCTTACAATATTTATGGGAAAAGGATGATGCATTACGTATAGAGGTTATTAATAATGATCATTATAAATATGATTATAATGTACATCGTTGTCGTTATGCTGAAATGTATAAAGAAATGGGATTAGAAGAAATTGGGTTCCTGCTTTCTTGTAATCGAGATAGCAAATTTATTGAGGGATATGCACCAAATGTGAGTTTAAGTCGACCTCATACAGTCATGAATGGTGATGGCTTCTGTGATTTTAGATATCGATTACAAGAAGAGTCAGCTAAAAATGAGGAATAACATGGATGTTAATAATTCAAGATTACTTTATTTGTTAGATGTGTTTTCTCAATTTGGGAAAACACCCTTAAATGGTGTAACAAGACTTGCATTAAGTAATGAGGATAAACTTGCAAGAGATTATTTGATTAAACTTTCCAAAGATGCAGGCTTTTCGATAAAAATAGATGCAATTGGTAATATTTTTATTCGCCGTAGTGGAAAGGATAACCGATTAGCGCCAATCTTAATCGGTTCTCATGCTGATTCTCAGCCATTAGGTGGCCGTTACGATGGTATTTATGGGGTGCTAGCTGGATTAGAAGTGTTATTGTCATTAAATGATCATAATATCGAAACTGAGCGACCTATTGATCTTGTTATGTGGACAAATGAAGAAGGGGCTAGATTTTCTCCTGCTATGATGGGAGCTTCAGTTTTTATTGGTAATTTATCTCTTACAGCTGCATTATCTGAAAAAGATAAGGATGGTATTTCAGTGGAAGAAGCTTTAAATAATATTAATTATTTAGGTACAGACGATTTTTCATCATATCATCCTTATGCTGTATTAGAGCTTCATATCGAGCAAGGTCCTGTTTTAGAAAATAATCAGACTGAAATAGGTGTAGTAACTGGTGCATTAGGACAGAACTGGTATCAAATCACATTGACGGGGTTGTCTTCTCATGCTGGAACTACGCCAATGAATATGCGTCAAGATGCATCAGTAGGCATGGCAAAGGCAATAGTCAAATTTAATAAATTAGGTTTGAGAGAAGTAGTGAATCAGGGGCGTGTAACTGTTGGTCAGATTAAATTAACGCCAAATTCCCCTAATGTAATCCCAGGTGAAGCTTATTTTACGCTAGAGGTTCGTCATCCTAATGAACAAAGTTTAATAAATATCGAAAGAGAAATTTATGAGATTTTGAATGATATTGCTCGAGAAAATAATTTAGTGTTTGATATTAAGAAAGTTGTTTCTTTATCTCCAGTTAAATTTAATTCAGCGTTGGTTAAAACGGTCCAAGAAAGTTGTGATTTATTAGGTTATTCTTGGGAGTATATTGTTTCTGGAGCTGGTCATGATGCATGTCAACTAAATCATAAATTTCCAACATCAATGATATTTATTCCTTGTGTTGATGGATTAAGCCATAATGAGGCAGAAAATATTACTGATGATTGGTGCCAAAAAGGAGCAAAAGTGTTACTTGATTCGACAGTAACTCTGGCTAATCAAATTTAAAAAGCAATAATGTGGAGAATAAGGTAAAATTCTCCACATTATTATTTTAACTGGAGATTTTTATGGGGATAATTATCACCGTTGATGGTCCAAGTGGGGCAGGGAAAGGAACACTTTGTTACGCATTGGCAGAGAAGTTAGGTTTTACCTTATTAGATAGTGGTGCGATTTATCGTGTGACGGCATTGGCTGCGCTGAAACGTTATGCAGACTTAACCGATGAAGAAGGATTAGCAGAGTTAGCCCGTCATTTAGATATTCAGTTCATTCCAAAAAATGGAGAAGTCAATGTGCTTCTTGGTGGGATGGATGTGAGTCATTTAATCCGTACGCAAGAAGTGGCGGAAGCTGCATCAAAAGTGGCAGTGTTCCCTAAAGTGCGGTCAGCTTTACTGCAACTTCAGCAGGATTTTAGCAAAAATGATGGACTGATTGCTGATGGGCGAGATATGGGAACTGTGGTTTTCCCAAATGCACAAGTTAAACTATTTTTAGATGCAAGTGCGGAAGAACGTGCAAAAAGACGCTATAAACAGTTGCAAAATAAGGGAATTAATGGTAACTTTGCACAGATTTTAGCCGAGATACAAGAACGCGATTTTCGTGATAGAAATCGTGAGGTTGCGCCATTGAAACCGGCTGATGATGCTTTATTGTTAGATAGCACAACATTGAGTATTGATGAAGTCATTGCTCAAGCGTTAGCTTATATTCAACAAAAAGCGTCAATTTCGATTTAACTGTTTATTCAAGGAAGAATAGACATTTATCCTCAACCCCGCATTTTATGGATCTTAATGTGGATGTTATTAACTTAAATTAAGAAGATTATTTATATGTCAGAATCTTTTGCTCAACTCTTTGAAGAATCATTAAAAGGCCTTGAAACCCGTCAAGGTTCAATCGTTAGCGGTACTGTTGTTGCTATTCAAAAAGGCTTTGTACTTGTTGATGCCGGCTTAAAATCTGAATCTGCAATTCCTGTTGCTGAATTCCAAAACGCTCAAGGTGAACTTGAAGTTAAAGTTGGCGACACAGTAAACGTAGCTTTAGATGCAGTTGAAGATGGTTACGGCGAAACTAAACTTTCTCGTGAGAAAGCAGTTCGTCACGAATCTTGGATTGAATTAGAAAAAGCTTACGAAGAAAAAGCGACCGTTATCGGTTTAATCAACGGCAAAGTGAAAGGCGGTTTCACAGTTGAGTTAAACGGTGTTCGTGCATTCTTACCAGGTTCATTAGTTGATACACGTCCTGCGCGTGAAGCTGATCACCTACTTGGTAAAGAATTAGAATTCAAAGTAATCAAATTAGATCAAAAACGTAACAACGTTGTTGTTTCTCGTCGTGCAGTGATCGAATCTGAAAACAGCCAAGAACGTGAACAAATCCTTGAGAACCTAGCAGAAGGTTCAGAAGTTAAAGGTATCGTTAAAAACTTAACTGACTACGGTGCATTCGTAGATTTAGGTGGCGTTGATGGTTTATTACACATCACTGATATGGCTTGGAAACGTGTTAAACACCCAAGCGAAATCGTGAATGTAGGCGACGAAGTAACTGTTAAAGTATTAAAATTTGACAAAGATCGTACTCGCGTATCTTTAGGCTTAAAACAATTAGGTCAAGATCCTTGGGTTGCTATCGCTGAAAACCACCCAGTAAACAGCAAATTAACTGGTAAAGTAACTAACTTAACTGACTATGGTTGTTTTGTTGAAATCTTAGATGGCGTTGAAGGTTTAGTTCACGTTTCTGAAATGGATTGGACTAACAAAAACATCCACCCATCTAAAGTTGTAAGCTTAGGCGATACAGTTGAAGTAATGGTGTTAGAAGTTGATGAAGAACGTCGTCGTATTTCTTTAGGTTTAAAACAATGCAAACCTAACCCATGGACTCAATTCGCTGAAACTCACAACAAAGGCGACAAAGTTACTGGTAAAATCAAATCAATCACTGATTTCGGTATCTTCATTGGTCTTGAAGGTGGTATCGACGGTTTAGTTCACTTATCTGACATTTCTTGGAATGTTGCAGGTGAAGAAGCAGTTCGTAACTACAAAAAAGGTGATGAAGTTTCTGCAGTAGTATTAGCAGTAGATGCAGTGAAAGAACGTATTTCTTTAGGTATCAAACAACTTGAAGATGATCCATTCAACAACTTCGTAGCGATCAACAAAAAAGGCGCAGTAATTTCTGCAACTGTTGTTGAAGCTGACGCTAAAGGTGCTAAAGTTGAATTAGCAGGTGGCGTTGAAGGTTATATCCGTGCAGCAGACTTAACAAACGAAGTTGCAGCAGGCGATGTAGTTGAAGCGAAATACACTGGTGTAGATCGTAAAGCACGTATCGTTCACTTATCTGTAAAAGCGAAAGATCAAGCTGAAGAAGCAGCTGCAGTTGCAAACGTGAATACCAAACAAGAAGATGTTGCTATTCCAAACGCAATGGCTGAAGCTTTCAAAGCAGCTAAAGGTGAATAATTAATTCACATGAATAAGGCTGGGTCATTGACTCAGCCTTATTACTACCAGCTATAATTAACAAGGATTTAGCGGTAATTTATTATGAACTAATGCATTACCTGTAAGTCTTAATAACAAGTTTAAGTACAAATTTAAAGGAGAGTTGACGATGACTAAATCTGAACTAATTGAAAATCTATCAACAAAGCACCCAACTTTATCCGCAAAAGAAGTAGAAGGTATTGTAAAGGATATTCTTGAACTCATTGCACAATCTTTAGAAGAAGGTAATCGTATTGAAGTGCGTGGTTTTGGTAGCTTCTCTTTACACCATCGTCAACCGCGAGTGGGCCGTAATCCTAAAACCGGTGATTCTGTAAAATTAGATGCTAAATCGGTACCGCACTTTAAAGCAGGTAAAGAATTAAAAGATCGCGTAAATGTTTTTGCTTAAACATACCAATCGATATCAATAAAACGACACTTAGGTGTCGTTTTTTATTACAAATTTTGGCATAATGAAACTATTCTTAACAAGGAGATTGTGATGATTAAATATATTCTCGGACTCATTATTGTGCTAGCTATCGTAATCGTTGCGGTAACTATAGGGGCGAATAATGATCAAGTAATCACCTTTAACTACATTGTTGCTGAAAGCCAATTCCAACTTTCAACGCTAGTCGCGATTTTATTTGGTTTTGGATTAATTTTAGGTTGGTTGATTACCGGATTCTTCTACTTAAAATTAAAATTCAAAAATATGTCGTTAGCGCGTCAAGTTAAACGTCAAACATTACAAATTAACGAATTAACGACTACTCGCGATAAGGCAGTATAATGCTTGAATTACTCTTTCTGCTTCTGCCAATAGCCGCCGCTTACGGTTGGTATATGGGACATCGGAGTGCCAAGAAAGATCAGGAAGATATTAGTAATAAACTCTCCCGTGATTATGTCACGGGGGTCAATTTTTTGCTTTCCAATCAAACGGATAAAGCCGTTGATTTGTTTCTTGATATGTTGCAAAAACAAGAAACAGAAAATGAAATTGAAAGCAACTCACAATTTGAAGCTGAGCTAACGCTCGGTAATCTTTTCCGTTCTCGAGGCGAAGTGGATCGTGCTTTGCGGATCCATCAAGCACTCGATCGTAGTCCCAATTATTCTTTCGAACAAAAATTATTAGCTAAACAGCAACTTGCCAAAGATTTCATGACAGTCGGTTTTTATGACCGCGCTGAAGCGCTTTATATTATTATGGTGGATGAACCAGAGTTTGCTGAAAATGCACTTCAGCAGCTTTTGGTGATTTACCAAAAAACAAAAGAATGGAAAAAAGCCGTTAATATCGCAGAGAAGCTTGCCAAGATCTCACCCAAAGAAAATAATGTGGAATTAGCACAATGTTATTGTGAATATGCCTTAAGCGGTGAACTTGAAAGTGCGGTCGAAAAACGCAGTATTTTACAAAAAGCGCTGAATGTATCTCCAACCAGTGTGAGAGCATCAATGCTGCTTGCTGATTTAGAAATGGCTAATAAAAACTATCGTCAAGCCATTCACTTTTTAGAGAATATTCTTGATCAAAACCCAATTTATATTGGTGAAGTGCTGAAAACGCTCAAATATTGTTATGATGAATTAGGAGAGAGAGATAACTTTGAGTTATTCTTGATTCGAGCTAGCCAGCAGGTTAACAATACTAAAGTCGATTTAATGTTAGCAAGCGTGATTGAAGAGAAATATGGTAAGAGTGCCGCACAATCAAAACTTTATCAGCAGTTAACAAAACATCCGAGTACATCTATTTTCCACCGTTTTATTCAATTCCAAATTGATGATGCAGAGGAAGGGCGAGGTAAAGAAAGCTTAATTTTGCTACATAAAATGGTCGGTGAGAGAATTAAGCAAGGCTTTGGTTACCGTTGCTCAAATTGCGGTTATCAGACCCATAAATTAATGTGGAATTGCCCTTCTTGCAAACGGTGGGAATCCATCAAACCAGAACATAATTAATTGACACAGTGAGGTAAAATTATGAATAGCAAAGTAATCGTTGCATTAGATTACGAAACGGAAGCGCAAGCGCTATCCCTCGTGGATCAAATTGATCCAAGCTTATGCCGCTTAAAAGTGGGTAAAGAAATGTTTACCACACTGGGAACAAATTTCGTTAAGCAATTGCACGAGCGTCAATTTGATATTTTCCTCGATCTTAAATTTCATGATATTCCTAATACTGTGGCAAGAGCAGTGCGTTCTGCGGCTGATTTAGGGGTATGGATGGTTGATGTCCATGCTAGCGGTGGTCTGAAAATGATGGAAGAGGCGAAGAAAATTCTCGAGCCTTATGGAAAAGATGCACCGTTATTAATTGCAGTAACCGTATTGACCAGTATGGAGGATTTGGATTTATTACAAATCGGTATTAACTCTTCACCACTTGAACATGTTTTACGTCTTGCACATTTAACACAGCGTGCGGGATTAGATGGCGTCGTTTGTTCACCACAGGAAGTGGAGATTTTACGTAATGCTTGTGGCCCTGATTTTAAATTAGTCACACCGGGGATTCGTCCAATTGGAAGTGATTTTGGCGATCAACGTCGCGTTATGACTCCTGCTGCGGCTATCCGTTCTGGTTCTGATTATTTGGTGATTGGTCGCCCAATTACTCAAGCTGAAAATCCAGCAGAAGTGCTTCGTTCAATTAATTCATCACTTTTGTAATATGACAGAGAGTACTTTAGTTTATTCTACCGAAGTAGGTAGAATTAAAGAGCAAAATCAACCAGTACAACGCCCTAAAGGTGATGGTGTGGTTCGCATACAAAAACAAACCAGTGGTCGAAAAGGCGCAGGCGTTTCAGTGATTACAGGGCTAGATTTATCAGATGATGAATTGAAAAAGTTAGCGGCTGAACTTAAAAAGCGGTGTGGTTGTGGTGGTTCAGTTAAGGACGGCAATATTGAGATTCAAGGCGAAAAACGTGATTTACTAAAACAACTTTTAGAACAAAAAGGGTTTAAAGTAAAATTAGCCGGTGGTTAAGATAAGACAAAAATCCATCTTCAATTGAAGATGGATTTTTTCATAATTAGCCTTCCATAAAGTTTGGTTGGTAGGCAAAGAACATTGCACCTAAGAAACTTAACAAGGCAAATGCCAGAAATGCACTGTTTGGGTTGACCGCTTTACGACTAAAATATTTAGCCGAGAAGAAGATATAAAGCACAAGCATGATGATTTTCATGACCAACCAGCTTTGTAGCTGATAACCGACCAAGAAGAAAATCGTTAAGCCGCTTGCAATTAAAAGTGTATCAACTAAGTGTGGTAAAATTTTTAGCAGTTTAATCGCGCGCCAATTTTTCCCACTTAATTGCATTCCCCCACGGATAATTAATAATCCTAAACTTAAAAATGCACAAACAATGTGCAAATAAACTAACATAGTCACTCCAGATGTAAAAGGAAAGTGCGGTCAAAAATAACCGCACTTTAATTTCTTATTTTGCAATACGTTTATATTTAATACGGTGTGGTTGTGTTGCAGCTTCACCTAAGGTTTTCTTTTTCCATTCTTCGTAGTCAGAGAAGTTACCTTCGTAGAACGTCACTTTACCTTCATCACCGTAATCTAAAATATGAGTCGCAATACGGTCTAAGAACCAACGGTCATGGGAAATCACCATTGCACAACCAGGGAATTCTAAGATCGCATTTTCTAACGCACGTAAAGTTTCAACGTCTAAGTCATTGGTCGGTTCGTCCAATAACAGTACGTTACCACCACGTTGTAGAAGTTTAGCTAAATGCAAACGACCACGCTCACCACCCGATAATTCGCCCACACGTTTTTGTTGATCTACGCCTTTGAAGTTGAAGCGTCCAACATACGCACGGCTTGGAATTTCAAAGTTACCAATAGTGAGAATATCTTGTCCATTAGACACTTCTTCCCATACGGTTTTCTTATCATCCATTGAGTCACGGAACTGATCGACAGAGGCAAGTACCACAGTTTCACCCATTGTAATTGAGCCGCTATCTGGTTGTTCTTGACCTGAAAGCATACGGAATAGGGTAGATTTACCTGCACCATTCGCTCCGATAATACCTACGATAGCACCTTTTGGAATGCTGAATGATAAATCATCAATTAAAGTGCGATCACCGTAGGATTTGGTGAGGTTTTGCACTTCGATCACTTTATCACCTAAACGTGGACCAGGTGGAATAAAGAGTTCGTTTGTTTCGTTACGTTTTTGATATTCGCCTGAGTTCAATTCATCAAAGCGTGCCATACGCGCTTTGCTTTTCGCTTGACGGCCTTTCGGATTTTGACGAACCCATTCTAACTCTTTCGCAATTGATTTTTGACGCGCATTTTCAGTTGCTTGTTCTTGTTCTAAACGTTTCTCTTTTTGCTCTAACCAAGAAGAGTAGTTACCTTCCCAAGGAATACCTTCACCACGGTCAAGTTCTAAGATCCAACCTGCTACGTTATCTAAGAAGTAACGGTCGTGGGTAATCGCCACAACAGTACCTTCGTAGTCATGTAAGAAGCGTTCTAACCATGCTACAGATTCCGCATCTAAGTGGTTGGTTGGCTCGTCTAATAAGAGCATGTCTGGTTTTTCGAGTAATAAACGACAAAGTGCGACACGACGACGTTCGCCCCCTGATAAATGCTCAATTTTTGCATCCCAATCCGGTAAACGTAAAGCATCAGCTGCACGTTCTAATTGGTTATCTAAATTGTGACCATCGTGTGCTTGAATAATGGCTTCAAGGTTAGCTTGTTCAGCCGCGAGTTTATCGAAATCCGCATCAGGATCAGCATAAAGCGCATAGACTTCATCTAAACGGGTAAGCGCCGTTTTTACTTCAGAAACCGCTTCTTCTACCGCTTCACGCACAGTTTGTTGCGGATCAAGTTTTGGTTCCTGTGGGAGATAACCGATCTTAATACCTGGTTGTGGACGAGCTTCACCTTCGAACTCTTTATCCACACCCGCCATAATGCGTAAAAGGGTTGATTTACCCGCACCATTTAAGCCGAGCACCCCGATTTTGGCACCAGGGAAGAAGCTTAAAGAAATATCTTTCAAAATATGGCGCTTCGGTGGCACCACTTTGCCGACACGGTGCATCGTATATACAAATTGCGTTGACATAATTCTCTCGATGTTATGAATAAAAGTGCGGTTATTTTACTTGATGTTTATGGAATAAGCTATTTGAAAGGCAAAAAAAACCACCCATACAGGGTGGTAGGAAAGTAGTTTAGCTATATTTATGATTATTTTATTTAGGAACTTTATGAATATCAAGCAATCACTTGACGAAACAAATAGTACATAAATTTCAGTTATAAGGGAAATGCGAATGAATCATTTTTTGATAAAAATCAATAAAATCATAGGATTTTTTACTTTTAGACTGATTTTTATTCGATTTTGATTGGGAACTGCTTGTGATAAAATCTGTCTATTCAATCATTTAGCCACTCTTTTTTCTTATTTATGTTTAAAAAATTACTTCTTGGATTATTGCTGATTTCACCTTTTTCAGCGCTAGCGCATCCCCACGCATTCATCGATATGCAAACGAAACCCTTAGTGAAAGATAATCAATTAATTGGTTTCTCGACGCAGTGGTTACTTGATGAGGCCAGTTCTTCAGCCGTCCTGTATGATGTGAAACAGGCGAAAGGGGATAAGGCCGCCCAACAGAAGTTAATTGATGAAGTCATGGCGAACGTTGTGAATGAACATTACTTTAGTTATGTCTTTGACAAAGAAAATCATAAGATTAAATACACAAAACACCCTGAAAATTACGGTATGCGTGTGAAAGGGAACGAGGTGGAATATTATTTTGATTTTCTTTTGGTACAGCCACAGGCCTTACAAAATAATGAATTTACGCTGATGACTTATGATCGCACTTATTATGTGGCTATGCGGTATGCAGAACCAGGCAAAAGAGCGGTTGATTTTTCATCACTTCCTGCAAATTGCAAAGGCGAGGTGCTGGAACCTAATGTCGATGAAAAAATTCAATCTTACGCATCATCATTGGATAAATCGCAAAAAAATGAAGATGATTCTCTTGGTGTATTGTTTGCGCAGAAAGTAAAAATTAAGTGTGAATAAAAATGAAGTTAAAACTAACCGCACTTTTTATTGGTTTATTAACGATTATCTTCGCATTATTACCTTGGCTGTTTGTGCAAGTTGCTGATTGGCAAAAAGCCTTTAATCAGTTGATCTCTGAAAATCTACACCAGATTCAAGCACATTCATCAACGGCAGGATTGTGGTTGATTTTTGCCGCCTTTTCTTATGGTGTATTACATGCATTAGGGCCTGGGCATGGCAAATTTATTATCGCTAGTTATCTTTCTACGCACGAAAGCCAACTTAAGACCAGCGTACGCTTAAGCTTGCTTTCCTCTCTCATGCAAGGTTTTGTCGCAGTTGCTGCAACCTCCATTGTGGTGGTGATACTTAATCTTTCCTCAAAATATTTTAAACTTAGTCAGTTATGGCTGGAACGTAGTGCTTTAATTTTATTAGTGCTGTTAGGGCTTTATTGGATCGCTCAAGGTCTGAAAGGCTTAAAGAAAAAGCAATCTTTTCGTATCACATCGATTCAATCATTACCAAAACAGATTGGAACAGCTTCGCCTTTTCGATATGGGCAAGGAAAAGTAAGCCAAACACAGTGTAGCTGTGGGCATCAACATCTACCGAATAATCAACAGCTTAAGCAATCAGGTGATTTAAAATCTCAGCTCTTAGTGATTTTGACTATTGGTATGCGACCGTGTAGTGGCGCTATTTTTGTGCTCTTTCTCGCTTATATGCTGGATCTTTATTGGTGGGGAATTGTAGCTACGTTTGCCATGTCTCTGGGCACAGGATTAATGCTTTCACTTTTTGCTGCGTTAGTGCGCTATGCGAGAAATGTCGCAACGCGATTAGGCCATTGGTACGGTTTAACTGGTTCTAATCAAAAAGGTGAGGCCATGATTAAATGCATTGCGGGCGCAATTATGATCTTTTTTGCACTAAGCTTGTTATATGGCTCGATGGGGGCTGTAACAGGTGGCGCAGCCTTGTTTGGTGGGTAAAGAAAAGGGCAGCGTTTGCTGCCCATTTATTTGAAAATAGATTATTCAACCCAAGTAACGATTTCTTCAATTGGTCTACGAGATTTTTTGGTAATGTCTCTCGTTCGATAACCAAATGTTGCTGCCACGGATACGCCCCATTCATTTGGATCAAAGAGGCCTTCAGCGGCTAAAACTTCATTCATTTTATCGTAGTTAAAGCCTTCAATAGGGCAAGAATCTACACCGATAGCGGCAGCACCAGTTAGCATATTCGCTAATGCAATGTAGGTTTGTTTGCTTGTCCAGTCAAATAATGCTCGTTCGCTTTCTGCGGTTTTCATTTCAACTTCTTGTAAGCCTTTATATTTTTCCAAGGCTTTTTCTAATTGCTCTCCTTGTAAACCTCTACGCACCGCCACATCACGGAAGAAAGGCGTGTCATATCGAGCATTTTTCTTCGCAAGAATGATCACTAAATGACTACAATCATCTAATTGATATTGCATACCCCAGCTAAAAGGTTTGAGCTTATCGCGCAATGCTTTATTTTGAATAACTAAGAACTTCCATGGCTCAGAACCGACTGAACTTGGTGATAAACGAGCAAATTCTAAAATTGCCGCGAAATCTTCTTGGCTAATTTTTTTATTCGGATCGTAATAACGTGTGGAACAGCGATTTTCGAATACCTGAAGCATCTGTTCGCGTGTAATTTGACTCATGTTTTCTTCCTCTTAACATTATCTAATTTGTGATCTTTTGACCGCACTTTAGCGCTCTTTCCAATATCCAATCCACTCTTTGAGTAATTGCATATTTTTCGTAATTGCGCCACCTTGCGGAATAAAATGCATCATATTAAGTCCATAACTGTCAGGCGTAATGCCTTCACCTACACTTGCAGGTAACACATCAAAGCCTTGTTGTTGGAATAATAATTTTGCACGTTGCATATGCCATTCATTGGTAACTAAAATAATTTTATGAATACCTTCTTTTTCCAATATTTGTTTGGTGAAAAGGGCATTTTCTTTGGTGGTAAGTGCTTTAGGTTCAATCCATTTAGTTGGCACATTAAAGAAGTTTTGGAGCTCTTCTGCGGCGATTTTGGCCTCAATGGCACCAGTTGGACTCGCCCCTGTAATCAATAGTGGCAAGTGCGTTTCTTTTTGTAAGAAAGCGGCATAACGTAAGCGTTCAAGTTGAATACCCGTTGAAGCTAATGGCGCATAAAGCTCTTTGCTATCACGTAAACCACCACCCAGTAAAACGATCGCTTGAGCTTGTTGATAATCTTGCAGTGTTAAATGATCTTCAGTAATGAGACTGTCTTTAAGTACTTGTGCAGTGTAAGGAATACTTAAAAGATAGAGTAGTGAGAAACCAAGTGCGGTCGAAATTCGGCTTAATTTTTTAAAATTGAATTTAGCTAGAATAAGAGATAGCCCCCACAAAATTAAAATATTAAATGGGGGAAGAATCATGGCGGTAATGAGTTTTTTCAATTCAAACATTATTTATCCAATTCAACAAAATCCAACTCTTTAGTCCACAATTTCGCATAGCTGCTATTTTTACCATAAGAGTTATCGCAAACACGATTTGGAATTTCTAACAAGCAAGAGAAAATATGACCATGTAAGCGAGTTGTGGTCACTTTGTCGTTCGCTAAGAATACTTGCGCAACACGTTTTACAATGTGCTGAGTATAGGCATACCAGAATTGATGGCAGAGATCTTTTAGCCAACTTAAACCAAATTTATTGGCCATTTTACTCATTCGCCAACTTAATGCTAAAACCACATCATCTTCGGTTGAAAGAATGTCTTCCCAGTCTTTTACATTGCTGTTGGCGGGCAGTTGCGCGAGGATATTTTTCTCTACATCACTTGCTTCAATGTCTTTACGCAAGAAATAAAGTTGTTCACCCGTTGTGCCTTGCTTGGTTTCCATCGTGCCATAAAGCTGATGTGCCATATCCGGTGATAAATAAACATGATCAGAAAATTGTGCAAATAAGTTCTCCGTTCTTTCATCGCGAGCTAGTAGATGGCAATCACTGTGGCTACGGAAAAGTGCGGCTGATTTTTGCAGATTTTCTTCGTGCTTAAAATAAGCGGTTTGTGGTAACACAATAATGCGATTATTCGGGAAATGGGTCACCATTTCTTCACGGATCTTTTGATGCTGCGGATAAAGATCACCAAAGTTGCCACCACCATGTAAAAGAATGGTAGTGTTCGGTGTAATTTTTGCTTTGACTTCTTTAAGATCTAAATCATATTCACAGCGTTTTAAGGTCACGTTAATGTGGAGATCTTTGAAAAATTGTTCTGTGCCGTGATAAATCAATAAATCGCCCACGTTCAAATGAAGCGGGTAGTCAAAATAAAATACGTCGTTTTTATCTTTGATCAGTTCAACAATAGGATTCAGTTTATTTTTTAAATCAATAAGGAGTTGATTCATTTTTTACTCTTTTCTTTAAATAGCTAAACAAGAAATTTTTTTCTGCTGTGTTTAATCCGAAGATTAAAATGACACAGATTAATACCATTTCTAAGATGATGGATTGTCCAATAAATTCCAATAAAGAATAGCTACGGGTAGTATCTGATATATAGATGATACCTAATAGCAGACCAAACACCACGCCGACATTCACTAAATATGAGACAAATTCTTTTTGGTTAAATTTAATTTTTTTATTAATAAAATATAATCGATAGATTTGTGAGATGACCATCGTACTAAATTTACCCACAAAGGCAAATACTGGATTATAACCTAGTGTGAACAAATAATAAGCCAATGGCACCGTACAAAGATCAATTAACGCAACGATGATATTGTATTGTTTTACGGTAGATGTGCCAATGGCTAATGCACTCATCCAAAATGCGCCAGCCATTGCGCTGATTAATAAGCAAGCAATAATAGCTTGTACAAGTTGTTCAGTATATTGCGGAAGATGATCGCCTAACCAAAATGTCAGTAAGGTATGGGTGAAATACAATACAGGCGCAGAGAGAATCGCCATTAAATAAAGTGAATATTTTGAAATACCAAGAATTAATTGGCGATTGCGATCATAATCTTTTGCTGCATAAGACTGGACTAACTGCGGATTAGCCGCCATTTGGAAATTATTCACAAAGCTATAAACAGCACCTTCTACCTGAGTCGCAATAGCGACAGCTGCATTGACTGCTACGCCAAAGAATAGGTTAGATACCATATTCAAGCCTTGTGTTGAACCCACATAAGCGACTTGCCCCATAAGCATCCAACCGGAAAAACTCACCATTTCTTTAGTTTTGCTTAAATCTTTATATAAGTGGAAACGTGCGGCCTCTTTGAAATAATATTTAGTGAATAACACATAAAGGGAGAGCACAATTAAGCTGACTGAAAGCAATAAGCAACCATAAGTAATCAACTTATCGTAATGTGTGATATGGCTTAAGATAAAGACAGAGGTCAGTTTTAAAATGGTTTCCCCTAATCCCAACCAAGCATAGAATCCCATTTTCTCGTGTGCAACAATCATGGCATTAAATGGCACCTTGATGATTTCAACAAGGGCAATAATTAATGCTAATTGGTAAACGATATTTGCGGCTTGCAAGCGTTCAGCGGGGATCACCAATTTGTGATTTAAAAACCATAAACCGACGGTTTCGGCTAACACGAATACGATAAAAATAATGAGTAGGTGATTTAAGATACTAATATTAAAGACTTTATTGACACGTGGAATGTCATTCGAGGCTTTTTCTACGTTAATAAAACGCTGAGTAGTGGCGGTCATTGTGCCATTAAAAAAGGAAAATAAGACCACGACACCCATCACAATGTTGTAGATACCAAAATCTTCCACACCCAATACCTGCAATACCACACGAGAGATATACAGCATCGCCCCCATATTGAAGAGCATTCGGATGTAAAGAAATAGCGTATTTTTGGCAATGGTTTTATTTGACATTGTGAGAATGAAATTAGAAAAATTGGAGGAATTATAGGGGGGATTGGGGTGTGTAGCAAGCATTGTGCAAGTTCTAAGCAATTGTACGGGCGTAGTAAAAAGAAAAGGCTAAATATAATTTAGCCTTTTGTTATTTAGACGATGCAGACTGTCAAATCCAATTGTTTATTATGGAATTGATGCAATGTGCCGCGATGGCCCACACTCAGAATGATCATATTGGGTAACCGTTCTTTAATCGTTTTATAAAGGATATACTCGGTTGGCTCATCAAGTGCTGATGTGGTTTCATCCAAAAAGACCACTTCAGGCTTCGTCAGTAAAATCCGAATAAATGCCACACGTTGTAATTCACCCGGTGACAAAATTGCTTGCCAATCATTATCCACATCAAGGCTGTGAAGATATTTATCCAAACAACAATCTGCCAGTGTTTTTTCCAATTCAGGATGATAAGGATCAATATCAGGATAGCAAATCGCTTCACGTAACGTGCCTTGTGGCATATAAGGACGTTGCGGTAAGAATAAACTGGTCACACAAGGATGTTCCACCAGACCAACTGTTTCAAAAGGATAAATTCCTGCCATCGCTTTTAATAGCGATGTTTTTCCCGTACCAGAAGGCCCTTGAATTAATAAAGCATCACCATTTTTTAATTCAATATTCAAGTTATTAAGCAACAATCTGCCTTGCTCATCTTTAATACCAAAGTTTGATAATGCAACACGGTTAGAACATTTCATGGGTTGATGAACCTCTGAATGATCTAATTCATCCAACTTCGTCATAAAACCATAAAGACGATTTAAACGTGCTTGGTAGAGCGTAAATTCCTCATAGAACAAACGGAAGAAGGAAAGTGCGGTCATTAATCGGTTAAATGCTTGCACAGTTTGGTGCATATCACCCAGTTTGATTTGTCCAGTGAAAAAACGAGGTGCTTGCAGCATTAACGGTAAGAGTTTTGCAACACGCGTGACACTTCCATTAAAGCCGTCTAATCCCAACATTCTCAATACAATTGCCCAACGGTTATGAATGATTTCGGCAAATTTGTTTTTCAGTAAATGCTGTTCTTGCTGTTCACCTTGATAGAACGCGATACTTTCCGCATTATCTCGCACTCGAATTAAAGAATAACGGTAGTCACCATTGAGTTTTTCTTTATTGAAGTTCAGTTTGATTAACGGATGACCAATCCAGACAGACATCAGTGTTGCGAGGATAATAAAAGCATAAATAAAGAAAACGACGCCTTTTTCGATATTCAAGCCAAAAAGACTTAATATTCCAGAAAGTGACCAAAGAATGATGGTGAATTCAATGGTAGTCAAAATAGAATTAATCATACCGCGCACAATTTTCACAGTACTACTGATAAATTCACGGGCATCTTGTTCAATACGTTGATCAATATTATCGGGCAGATCTTTTTCGTATTTGAGGCGATAGTATTTTTTATTTTCTAACCATCGTTTAACAAGGACTTTATTCAAGCTTTCCAACCAACGGATTTCAAATACTTGTTGCAAGAAATAATCGGCGATGGAGTGGATAACTTGTACCAATACTAAGAGGGCATTCAGTTTTGCAAAGAACCAAAACTTATCCGCATCTAATTCCTGCATTGAGCTATAAAGCCCGTTATAGAAAAAAGAGTTGAGTACGCTGAAGCGCACTTCTAACAAAATCATCGTAAACAACACCAGTAGCATAACGATGATTTTGATGCTGTTACGGAGATTAATCGAAGGGGATGCAATATGCCAAAACTTTTGACCGAATGTGGTGTGTTTGAGTGCCAGTGTCGTCACGCTAAAGCATACAATCACCCAGAAAAGTGCGGTCAAAATCCAGCTTAAACTTGAGTTAAGTTCAGTTTGCCAATTCATTGATTATCCATAAAGTAAAAAACGAAAAAAGGGCGAAATGATTCGCCCTCGTATTGTGCGCTCAATTAAAACTCAACTTTAGTGTTGAAGATAAATTCACGTCCATAACCTAATGCAACAGGGATTAACGTGTTTGTTGCGTTACCAGAGGTGGATGGATAGTAAGTTTTATCTGCTAAGTTTTTACCGTTAAGTTGGAAAGACACTTTCTTGCCAGAGATTTTGGTATCGTAAGCAATAAAGGCATCATATACCACGGCATGAGGCAATTTGTATGCTTTAGTGTAATCACTGTTATAAGCATGCCAAGAACCTAAATAACGAGCACCACCACCAACACGGATGTTACCAAAATCAAATTCACCTACGTTATAAGCTAAGAATAGAGAAGCTTGATGTTTTGGTACACCAGAAAGTTGTTGATTTACTGCATCAGGATAAAGTTCATTTTCAAGTGATTTTACTTTGGTGTAGGTATAGTTAGCCGCTACGCTTAGACTATCCGTAATTTGACCATTAAGATCAAATTCCACACCACGAGAACGTTGTTTGCCGACGATATTCAATTGCGCATTTGAACCCGAACCAACGGCTTCTGCCACATTACGTTTGCTGATATTGAATAATGCAAGTGTCGCATTGAAGCCAGAGTTTTCGTATTTTGCACCAATTTCAAAAGATTTACCTTGTTCTGGTTTTAAATCTCCGCTAACAGGTGTTGCCACACTCATTTGTGGACGGAAAGACTCAGAGTAGTTTGCAAAGGTCGCAATATGTGGCGTAAATTTATATACGGCACCTAATTGATACAATAATTTACCATCGTGCTGATCGGTATTGCCGGTTTTTGTTAGATTTTGACCTTTTTTACAGTTTGCTGCATTTAAGCAATGACGTCCTGCAAATTGATCAAAGTACTCATAACGTAAACCACCTGTCATGATAAAGTTATCTGTAAAGTAAGCGGTATCTTGAATATAAACACCAACGGTTTTGAGATGGTTATATTGGTAAGCGTTGCCGTTACCGTTTTTATGTTCAGCAACCGGATTGGTATAATTTGGATGATCGATATTGATATCAGAACTCATGATACCTTGGTTATAAATAGGTCCAATATCGCGGATATTACGCATAACATCCACACCGGCTACAAAACGGTTAGCAATATCACCAATACCAAATTCACCGACGATATTTAATGTGCCACTATGAACACGTTGATCGCCTTGTTGTTGCTCAATAGCTCGGCGTACATGACGAGCGCTTAATTCTGGAGAGGTAATCTCGCCCTTTTTATTTTTAATAGCAGGGATCGCAACATCTTTAACATTGATATTTGTAATACGTGCTTGGTTATAGAAATATTTATAACGAGCATAGCTGTAACCCGCATTTAATTTCCAACCGTCACTTAATTTGTGTTCAATTTTGAAATCGATATTATCGGTTTTTGCGGTTGTTTCATTATTCGGCTCATCTAAACGACGTGATACAGGGATATCCGGTAATGCATTCGTTGCCGTTAAAAGATTTGTACCACGATCAAATGGCTCAAGAATATCTTTATGTTCATAAGAAAGAAGCACTTTAGTTTTATCATTTTCCCAAGAAAGTGATGGTGCGTAAGTGGTATTCTTCACTTTACCAAAATTACGCCAGTAGTCTTTTTCTTGTTTGTCATAGATAAAGCGGTAAGCAAAACCATTTCCTAAGCCACCAGTGAAATCTAATTGTGTTCCCCATAGGCTATGATTACCTAAAGTTCCACCAATGACATAGCGAGGTGTTTGTTGTGGTTTTTTAGTAATGATATTGACCACGCCACCTGGATCTTGAATACCATAAAGCACAGATGCAGGCCCTTTTAAAACTTCAACGGTTTCAGTTGTCGCGCTAAAGTTTTTAGCTGGGCCAGCTTGTAAACCGTTACGCATAATTGAGTTGTCACGGTTTCCACCAAAACCACGTTTCTGAATAGAGTCAAACATACCACCTAAGGTGTTGGCTTGGCTCACACCACTAACGTTATAAAGTGCATCAATGAGTGATTCAGGCTTGCGATCTTCCAATAGTTTAGTTGAAAGAATATTTACTGTGTTTGGTGTGTCGAATACAGGCACTTCAGCTTTTGATACAACGGATGTCCCGGTTGTTTGATAACCATTTTGTTTGATACCCGTATCTTGAACATTGATTTGCTCAAGTACTTCGGTGTTTGTATTTGCGGCTTGTTCAGTTTCCGCAAAAGTAGACGCGGAGAAACTCGCCAAAAGTGCAGTTGAAATAAGACTTAATTTAAATTTCATAATTGTGTTCCGATATATAACCCGATAGATAATAAAAGAGGCGCAAGTATAGCGAAAACGTTTTCGTCGATCAATGAAAATTATTTTCATTTGAGTAATAGTTGTTTAGAAAGCTTTTCTTCAAATTAAGAGGGGGATAAAAAGAAAAAATCCCAAGCTAAAAAGCTTGGGATTGCAACATGGTGCGACTAGCTGGACTCGAACCAGTGACCCCCACCATGTCAAGGTGGTGCTCTAACCAACTGAGCTATAGTCGCGTAAAAGATGTGGCAGATGATAAACAGTTTTAAGGATGAAAACAAGAGGATTTGTTTTAAGTTAAATTTAGCTGCTAAAAAAATAACCAAAATCTGATTTAAAAAGTCTCAGTAGTTATTTTGATTTTGTGTAGGTTTAAGCGTATAATGCGCAACGTTTTTTATCTCGGATGAGCCGAAATTTAAAAAAGCTTTAGTAAATTGTAACCATTTGTGGAGTTTAGATAATGTCTAGAAAATTAAGAAGAACGAAGATTGTATGTACAATGGGTCCAGCTACAGACCGCGATAACAATCTTGAAAAAATTATCGCAGCAGGCGCTAATGTTGTACGTATGAACTTTTCTCACGGTACACCAGATGATCATATTGAGCGTGCTGAGCGTGTTCGTGCGATCGCGAAAAAATTAGGTAAAACCGTGGCAATTTTAGGTGACTTACAAGGTCCTAAAATTCGTGTTTCTACTTTTAAAGACGGCAAAATTTTCTTAAATGTTGGTGATAAATTTATTCTTGATGCGGAATTACCAAAAGGTGAAGGTAATCAAGAAGCCGTTGGTTTAGACTATAAAACACTTCCACAAGATGTTGTACCAGGCGATATTCTTTTATTAGATGACGGCCGTGTTCAATTAAAAGTACTTTCTACAGAAGGTGCAAAAGTATTTACTGAAGTGACTGTTGGTGGTCCTTTATCAAACAATAAAGGGATCAACAAATTAGGTGGTGGCTTATCTGCAGATGCATTAACTGAAAAAGATAAAGCAGATATCATCACTGCAGCTCGTATTGGTGTAGATTACTTAGCGGTATCTTTCCCACGTTCAAGTGCAGACTTAAACTATGCACGTGAGTTAGCAAAACAAGCTGGTTTAGATGCGAAAATCGTTGCTAAAGTTGAACGTGCTGAAACCGTAGTTGATGATGCATCAATGGACGATATCATCCTTGCTTCTGATGTAATCATGGTTGCGCGTGGTGACTTAGGTGTTGAAATCGGTGACCCTGAATTAGTTGGCGTACAGAAAAAATTAATTCGTCGTTCACGTCAATTAAACCGTGCGGTAATCACTGCAACTCAAATGATGGAGTCAATGATCAGCAACCCAATGCCAACTCGTGCAGAAGTAATGGACGTGGCAAATGCGGTATTAGATGGTACTGATGCGGTAATGCTTTCAGCAGAAACTGCAGCAGGTCAATATCCAGCTGAAACTGTAGCGACAATGGCTCGCGTATGTTTAGGTGCAGAAAAAATGCCTAGCATCAATGTTTCTCATCACCGTTTAGATCGTGAGTTCAGAGATATTGAAGAATCTGTAGCAATGTCTGCGATGTATGCAGCGAACCACTTAAGCGGTATTGCAGCAATCATTACATTAAGCCACTCTGGTCGTACACCATTATTAATGTCACGTATTAGCTCAGGTTTACCAATCTTTGCACTTTCTCGTGTTCAAGAAACATTAAACCGTTGCGCATTATACCGTGGTGTAACACCAGTTCATTTTGATGGTGAATCTCGTAGCTCTGCAGGTGCAAAAGCAGCGATTAACCTATTAAAAGAAAAAGGTTATTTAGTTTCAGGTGATCTTGTTTTATTAACACAAGGTGATGAATCAGAAGGTACAACTAACGTTTGTCGTACTTTAACGGTTGAATAATCAACATTCCTGAATGAAAAAGAGCGGTGGATTTTTCCACCGTTTTTTTATGTCTAAAATATTGAAAATATTGACCGCACTTTTTTCTTAAAACCACCTCATATTTGCGGTATCATAAGCACAGTTTTTTAGTTTAAATTGAAATCCTTATGGCATCACAACGACAAATCCAATCTTCCGATCAGAAAACTGAACAAGTTAGTATCCCGCCTCATTCCACTGAAGCTGAACAAGCCGTTCTAGGCGGTATTATGTTGAGTAATCAGCATTGGGATGGTATCGCTGAAAGGGTCATTGCTGAGGATTTTTACACTTTTGCACATAAAGCAATCTTCCAAACGATGGAAGAATTAATGCGTAACCAAACGCCGATTGATTTAATCACCCTTGATCAAGCCCTTAAGGCCAAAGGCATTAGTGATTCTGTAGGCGGTTTTGCTTATCTCGCAGATCTTTCTAATAACACCCCAAATGCTATTAATATTTTGGCTTATGCCGAAATCGTACGTGAGAAAGCGATTTTGCGTGAGCTTATTGCAGTGGGGAATCGTATTGCAGAAAACAGTTATTCCCCAAAAGGCAAAGACATCAAAATGGTGTTGGATGAAGCTGAAAGGGAAGTATTTGCGATCGCTGAAAAACGGAGTTCTTCAACAGAGGGCCCTCAAAACGTGCTCAGTGTGTTGGAAAGCACCATTGCTCGAATTGAAACCTTAGGTAAGCTTGAAAATCATAACGGTGTGACAGGGGTCACAACAGGCTTTGTTGAGTTAGATAAGAAAACAGCCGGTTTACAGCCTTCCGATCTCATCATTGTGGCAGCACGTCCTTCCATGGGTAAAACAACATTTGCAATGAACCTTTGTGAAAATGCGGCCATGGCAAGTGATAAGCCTGTATTGGTATTCAGTTTAGAGATGCCTGCTGAGCAAATTATGATGCGTATGATTGCCTCTCTCGCTCGCGTGGACCAAACCAAAATTCGTACTGGCCAAAACTTGGAAGAGGCGGAATGGAGCAAAATAGCCAGCGTGTTTGGGATGTTTAAGCAAAAAAACAATCTTTATATTGATGATTCATCAGGTTTAACTCCAACAGAATTACGTTCTCGCGCACGTCGTGTGTATCGCGAAAATGGTGGATTGAGCATGATTATGGTGGATTATCTTCAATTAATGCGCGCGCCCGCATTTTCAGATAACCGTACCTTAGAGATCGCCGAGATTTCTCGTTCTTTAAAAGCATTAGCGAAAGAATTAGAAGTCCCGGTTATTGCACTTTCCCAGCTTAACCGTACTTTGGAACAACGTGCAGATAAACGTCCGGTAAACTCAGACTTGCGTGAATCTGGCTCTATTGAGCAGGATGCTGATTTGATTATGTTTATTTATCGTGACGAAGTGTATAACGATAATTCCGAAGATAAAGGGGTGGCTGAAATCATTATTGGTAAACAACGTAACGGTCCGATTGGTCGTGTACGTCTAGCATTTAACGGTCAATTCTCACGCTTTGATAACCTTGCCGAACAGCGTGAATACAGAGATGATTATTAGGCAAGATAGAACGGATTAGAAAAATGAACGTAAAACCGGCAACAGCGAAAATTAGTTCGCTTGCCTTAAAACATAATTTACAAGTTATTAAAGAAAAAGCACCTCACAGCAAAATTATTGCCGTGGTAAAAGCAAACGCATATGGTCATGGCGTGGTATTTGTTTCATCTGCTTTAGAAAGCATGGTAGATTGCTTTGCCGTAGCGCGTTTAGAAGAGGCGTTATCGTTACGCTCTAACGGTATTATCAAACCGATCTTATTGTTAGAAGGCTTTTTTGATGAAAAAGATTTACCCATTATTGCGGTAAATAACATCGAAACGGTGGTACATAACCGTGAACAGCTTGAAGCATTAAAACGAGCTGTAGTACCAAGTCCAATCAAAGTCTGGTTGAAGATTGATACGGGGATGCACCGTTTAGGTGTGTCGCTTGATGAAGTGGACTATTTTTATCAAGAGCTGAAAAAACTCCCTCAAATTCAACCGCACTTAGGTTTTGTTAGTCATTTTAGCCGTGCTGATGAGCTGGATTCCGATTATACGCAAGTTCAGCTTGATCGTTTCCTTCAGGCGACAAAAGATAAAGGTGGAGAAAGAACCATTGCGGCATCGGGCGGGATTCTATTTTGGCCTGAAGCCCATTTAGATTGTATTCGACCAGGGATTATTATGTACGGCATCTCACCAACGGATACTGTCGGTGCTGAATTTGGTTTAATCCCCGTGATGAACTTAACTTCTTCATTGCTTGCGGTGCGTGAACATAAAAAAGGTGAACCTGTTGGCTATGGTGGCATTTGGACCAGTCCGAAAGATACCAAAATTGGTGTTGTCGCTATTGGATACGGTGATGGATATCCGCGTGATGTGCCAGAAGGCACGCCAGTTTATCTAAATGGTCGTATTGTTCCTATTGTCGGTCGCGTCTCAATGGATATGCTAACGGTAGACTTAGGCGCAGATAGCCAAGATAAAGTAGGTGATGAAGTGATTTTATGGGGTAAGGAATTACCAATTGAAACGGTAGCTAAATACAGTGGTATTTTAAGCTATGAATTGATTACAAAATTAACCCCGCGTGTTATAACAGAATATGTTGATTAATTGTTTTTGCAAGAAAGCAAAAATGTAAAGAATTCAATTTTTAAAAGGAAATATTCATGAAAAACATCAATCCAACCAATACACAAGCGTGGAAAGCGCTTGAAGCTCACCAATCTCAACTGGCTCATACCATGATTGCTGATTTGTTTAAGCAAGAAGAAAATCGTTTTAATGACTATTCTTTAACTTTTGAAAATCAAATCTTAGTAGATTTTTCAAAAAATAAAATTAATCAAGAAACCCTAAAATTACTTCGTCAATTAGCCAAAGAATCGGCATTAGATGAAGCGATTAATGCTATGTTTACAGGCGAGAAAATTAATCGCACAGAAAATCGAGCTGTATTACACACCGCACTTCGTAACCGTTCAAATACACCTGTCTATGTAGATGGCAAAGATGTGATGCCAGAAGTGAATGCCGTATTAGCGAAAATGAGATCGTTCTGTGATCGTGTGATTTCAGGTGAATGGAAAGGTTATACAGGAAAGGCGATTACTGATGTGGTGAATATTGGTATCGGTGGTTCGGACTTAGGCCCTTACATGGTGACTGAAGCGCTTCGTCCTTATAAAAATCACTTGAATATGCACTTCGTTTCAAACGTGGATGGAACCCATATCGCTGAAACGTTGAAAAAAGTGAATCCTGAAACGACACTTTTCTTAGTGGCTTCTAAAACCTTCACCACCCAAGAAACTATGACCAATGCGAATTCTGCACGCGATTGGTTATTAGCGGCAGCGAAAGATAACAGCGCGGTGGCAAAACACTTCGCCGCACTTTCTACCAATGGTAAAGCGGTAGCTGAATTTGGTATTGATACCAATAATATGTTTGAGTTCTGGGATTGGGTTGGTGGCCGTTATTCTTTATGGTCTGCAATCGGTCTTTCAATTGCACTTTCAATCGGCTTTGATAATTTTGAAGCACTCTTAAGTGGTGCGCATGAAATGGATAAACATTTCCGTACTGCGCCATTAGAAAAAAATATCCCTGCAACATTAGCATTAGTCGGTTTATGGAATACTAATTTCCTTGGTGCACAAACTGAAGCAATTTTACCTTATGACCAATATTTACACCGTTTTGCGGCTTATTTCCAACAAGGCAATATGGAATCAAACGGTAAATATGTCGATCGTAATGGCGATGTTATCCGTGATTATCAAACCGGCCCAATTATTTGGGGTGAACCAGGTACAAATGGTCAGCATGCGTTCTATCAATTAATTCACCAAGGTACGATGTTAATCCCTTGTGACTTTATCGCGCCGGCACAAAGTCATAATCCATTAGGTGATCATCACAGCAAATTATTATCAAACTTCTTTGCACAAACTGAAGCACTTGCTTTTGGTAAAACCAAAGAAGAAGTCGAAGCCGAGTTTGTGAAAGCCGGTAAATCGTTGGATGAGGTAAAAGACATTGTGCCATTTAAAGTCTTTACCGGTAATAAACCGACCAACTCTATTTTAGTGCAAAAAATTACACCATTTGTTCTTGGTGCATTAATTGCCATGTATGAACACAAAATTTTTACACAAGGTGTGATTTTCAATATCTTCAGTTTCGACCAATGGGGCGTGGAATTAGGTAAACAATTAGCGAACCGAATTCTTCCTGAATTGGCAGATAAAGAGAAAGTCTTAAGCCATGATAGCTCAACAAATGGATTGATTAACCAATTCAAAGCATGGCGCTAAGATAGTGTAAAGTCAAAGTGCGGTCAAAATTGACCGCACTTTTTTATTTTCATTAAACTGATTTGACTTTCCACATACAGCTTACGCTGATAAAAATTAGTGCCACAGCGACATAAAAAACAGAATTGTAATGCCAAATTTCTGCAATAATACCGGCAATAGGTCCTCCGATAATCCAACTACTTTTTGCTGCATTACTGAATAGCGTAGTGGCTGTACCCATTTTAGTCGGCATTAAGTCTTGGAAATACACCATGCCAATAGTAGCGGTAATACCGATAAAAATCGCATTAAGCATTTGTAATCCGATAAGCTGCCAAGTTTGCTCCGCGAATAATAAACTTGAATAAAAAGCAAGGCCTGAAACTAAAGCAATCATCATCAAGCGTTTTTTACTGAAATATTTGGTGAGATAGCCTGCAAAAATCATCACTGGGATTTCCAAGCCTGCAGCCGTTCCCATCAATGTTCCTGCTAATTCTTTGCCTAAATGTAACTCATTAATCACAAATAATGGCATATTGATGAGATACATGCTGTTACAGGTCCAAAGCAATAGGTTAGCGATGAACAAGTAAATCACACTTTTTCTTGGTAGCGTATTGTCTAAAATCTCTTGATTTTTAACCGCACTTTGACGAGGAATTTTCGGCAATAATTTGCTGACACCTGCACATAGTAAAAAGGCAGAACCCGCCACCAAATACATATAATCAAAGCCCCAGTTTAGCGCAATGAAAAAGGAAAGCGGCGGTCCCACAATCCAAGCCAATGAGATTTGAGTTCGCATAATTGTGGTGAACATCACCGCTTCACGATGACTACTTTCAGCATATTCTCTTGCTAAAGCAAAAGATTGCGGATTAGCGGATGAGCCCAATCCTAATAGTGTTGTACCGATAATAATCAACACATAATAATTTCGGTTATAAGCAAAAATCAGGCATCCAAGCACAGCAATCAAACAGCAAACAATCATCACTTTGCGACGATCATCTTGCTTATCAGAATATTTCGCGAGAATTTGGCTCAAGATAATGCCAATAATGGCATTGACGGAATAGAACAAGCCCACAAAAAAAGGTGAAACCTGAATCTCTTGCGACAGATATAAACTCAAGGTCGGCGTCTGAAATGCAGAGGCAATCCCCGTTAAAAAGGCAATCAATAGAAAATTGAACGCCACAAGATTAGATGGTGTTGCGTTTTGTTGTTGAACAAACATAGTCATTAATTTTAATAAAAGAGCGTAGTTGGAAATAAAAGTGCGGTTAATTTTAACCGCACTTGAGTTGATTATTTGTCATATTGAATTGCTGGTAAATAACCAATCATTAAATCCAATGGACGGCCACAGCTTATTGTATTTTCTCTGTTCTCAATGAAAAATCTTGATGTCATCGCTTTTTCACCCTGATTAAAGAAAATTTCAATAATTGAGCGATCAAAGAAAATCTCAACAGTCTGCAGATTTTCAACTTCGCAGAAGCGTTTGGTACCGAATTTTTCCATTAATTCGGTTTGTTCGCTTTGACTGCGATCTAAGCAAACCAAGCCATTTTCATAAGAAAGTCGTAATGATTGTCCTTTTTCATTTTGGAAGAAGGTTAAGTCAAAGGCTTGGTTATTTGCCTCAAATTTAATATACGCACGATCTAAATTAGCAATATCAGCTTTTTCATTGAGATGAAGCGCAGAAAGTGCGGTCAGATTTTTGTATATTTTATCAATCGGGCGTTGATAAATTTTCGAACCTTCTAAACGCAATTCTCTTGGTAAGGTTAAAGCTGAGTGCCATTTAAATTTGTCTGTTGGATAAGTTAAATCTGGCAAACCAATCCAACCGAAAAGCACGGCATGGGTTTTGTTATCCAAACCGCCGAAGGTTTGTGGAGCATAGAAATCAAAGCCTTGATCCAACTCACCGATATATTCTGCTTCAAAGGTTAAACCCGTTAATTTACCCACGGCATAAGTCGCGTGATAATTATTTTGGAATTGATGCGCTTCCCGATCTTTACCTTGTGGCGACCAAATAAAGACATCTTTATCACCGATCTTCAATAGATCAGGACATTCCCACATAAACACGTTTGTATTGTCAAAAGCAGGTAAGGAAAGCTCACCTAATAAACGAGGCGTACTTTCAAGATTGTCCATTTCAAAAATAATGGCTGTTCCCGTGAGGTTTTCTCGCTGTGCGCCGCAGATAAAACGGATTTTGCCGCCTTTAGTTAAATACGGTTTAGGATCGCGAACATGCTCGGTATAACCTTCCGGCGCATTTTCAATCAACGGACGTTTGCTAAGCAATTTCCCGTTAAGATCGAAAATCGCTAAATTTTGATAAGGCACGCGTTGATTATCACTTGGACGACGAGTATTGCCAGTGTAGAACATAGCCAATTTATCACCGACTTTTAAAGCACCACCCGAATAACAGCCGTGAGACTCAAAAAGTTCACAAGGAATCAGATCATCCGCTGATTGGTAATGTTGGAAGTCTTTCGTGATTAAATGCTTCCAATGTTTCATCCCGTGAATTGCATCGAATGGAAACCATTGATAGAAAAGATGATATTTCTCTCCATCGAAGATCAAACCATTCGGATCATTCATCAAGCCAGTTGGTGGGGCAATATGAAAGTGCGGTCGGAAATCCTTGTCTTTTTGCACGGTTTCAGCAATTTCCGCAAGTTCGCCTTTTTCTGCGGCTAGAATACTTTTGTATTTGCCATTATTGAAAATAATCATAATTTAATCTTATTTGGGTAAGGTGTTTTTTAAGCAATCATAGCGTTGATTCATTGCGTCAGCCCATGTTTTTAATGATTTGATGGTTGCATGTTGTGAAGCATGAGTCCAAGCATCGCGGAATAGTAGAAAATCAATCGCACATACGGCATTCAATGTACCGATATTTAATTCTTCACCAAAGATATCAATGGCTTTTTTGAGCTCAATTAAGCTTCGTTCTGTGCGGTCAAAAATTTGTTGATGACGTTCAAGCCACCATTGCTCTTGTGGACGAAGGCGTTTTTCTGGTACGACTGAGATTTCATTCTCTAAAATACCATCGGCTAAATAATGTAAACGGAGAATTTCCCAACGTGTCTCTTTGTTCCCATAAAGTGAAGGTTGAGTACCAATGTGATCGAGATATTCTGCAATGAGTGAACTGCTATAAAGCCATTCACCATTTTCTCGTTGTAATGCCGGTAAACGACCAAGAGGATTGTCTAAGTTATGTGGTGAGTTCTTATCTAAGCCACTGGTTGCGAGGAGTAATTCAACATGATCTTGTAATTGATGATATTGCACTACAGCACGGACTTTTCTAGCATAAGGGCTAGAGTTGGAATACCAAAGTTTCATAAATACTTCCTAAATTATTTTCATAAATAAAAGGTGCAGCTATTTGCACCTTTGCATGCTAATTCGCTAAAAATGCCGCTAATTGTGTTTGGTTTGGTAAGGCAGACATTGCCCCTTTTGCTGTCGTAGCAAGGGCACCACAGGCATTAGCCTGACGAATGATTTGCACTAATACATCATTTTCTTTCCAGTTTGGATGCTGTGAAAGTCCAGCAAGTAGGCCACCAACGAAGGCATCGCCAGCACCCGTTGTATCAACAGGTTGTAAGGCTTTTCCAGAAATCACATCTTTCTTACCTTCTAAGTGATAGAGTGCACCATCTTTACCCAAGGTCACGATAATCAATTTTTCAGGGTAAAGTGCGGTCACTTTTTCAAAGGCTTTTTCAAGGCTGTCAGTATTAGTCAAAAGCGTTAATTCTTCTTCAGAGAATTTCAATACGTCAGCTAATGCAACCGCTTCCATTACCACGGTTTTCATTTCTTCTAAGCTTGACCAAAGTGATTCACGTAGATTTGGATCAAAAGAGAAGAAACCACCAGCAGCTTTAATACGACGAATTGCTTCAAAGGTGGCTTCGCGAGATGGATTATTAATCAGCGCAATAGAGCAGCAATGTAACCATTCACCTTGTTGGAAAGGCGGTAAATCACTTGCTTGTAAGAACTGATCCGCACTTGGGTTTACCATAAAGGTAAAGCTGCGTTCGCCATTATCTAAACCAACCACAACCGTAGAGGTACGATGTTGCGGATCTAAAATCATATGTTGTGTATTCACATTTTCCGCATTTAAGGTATCTTGCATAAATTGGCCAAGCGGATCGTTACCTACGCGACCAATAAAGGCACTCGGGCTGCCTAATCGTGCTACGCCAACAGCCACATTTGCAGGGGCGCCACCGGCACAACGTAAATAATGATTTTCACCGTCAGGAATAAGATCGACAACCGCATCGCCTGTTACCCAGATTTTTTGGCTCATATTATTTTCCTTCTATTGTGGATATCAGTTAAAAAATAACCGCACTTAAAAAGAGCGGTCATTTTCATAGGTGTTTTATGCGATGGTTACGCGTGCAAACTTACGTTTACCGACTTGGTAAACATTCGTGCCTTTTGGTGCATTGGCTTTCATGTCTTCGACTTTTTCGCCATTGATTTTCACACCACCTTGTTTTGCTGAGCGAATCGCTTCAGAAGTAGAAGGAACCAGTCCTGCTTCTTTTAATAAGGTTGCTAAACCAATTTCGCCTTCAAAGGTGAATTCAGGCATTTCATCCGGCATCGCACCTTTTTGGAAACGGTTAATAAATTCTTGTTCAGCCGCCTCTGCAGCCGCTTCATCATGGAAACGTGCAATGATTTCTTTGGCTAGTAAAATCTTCACATCACGTGGGTTTTTACCATTTGCTACTTCTGCTTTTAATTCAGCAATCTCAGTGAGTGGACGGAAAGAAAGTAAGTTGTACCAATCCCACATTAATTCATCCGAGATCGACATGATTTTACCGAACATATCGCTTGGTGCATCTGTCACGCCGATGTAGTTGCCTAATGATTTAGACATTTTCTTCTCACCGTCTAAACCAACAAGTAATGGAAGCGTAATCGCTATCTGTGGTTTCTGACCAGCTGATTTTTGTAATTCACGACCAACAAGTAAGTTAAATTTTTGGTCTGTACCGCCAAGTTCCACGTCTGCTTCTAAAGCAACAGAGTCATGGCCTTGTAATAAAGGATAAATAAATTCGTGAATTGCGATAGGTTGATTGTTACCAAAACGTTTTTTGAAATCATCACGTTCTAGCATACGCGCTACAGTGTAGTTGCTTGCTAAACGGATCATTCCTTCAGTACCCAATTTACCCAACCATTCAGAGTTGAATACGATTTTCGTTTTTTGTGGGTCTAGAATTTTGTAAATCTGTTCTTTATAGGTTTCCGCATTGCGAAGCACATCTTCGCGGCTAAGCGGTGGGCGAGTGGTATTTTTACCAGATGGGTCACCGACCATACCCGTGAAATCACCGATTAAGAAATAGACTTCGTGGCCTAATTGTTGGAATTGACGAAGTTTGTTTAATACCACGGTATGCCCTAAGTGAATATCCGGAGCAGTAGGGTCTGCACCAAGTTTAATTTTAAGTGGGCGATTTTCTTTTAGTTTTTCGATTAAATCTGCTTCAGAAAGAATCTCATCAGTACCGCGTTTTAGTTCTGCGAGAACGGTATTAATATCAGTCATTCTATTTCCTAATGTTATTTTAATATTAAAGGCTACATTATAGAGAATATGGCTGAAATGAAAAGATTGAGATGAAAAAAAACGCCTATTTGTGGGGAAATAGGCGTGAAGTTGGAGTGATTATCTGTTTGTTTTTGGAATGGCTAGATGATAACTATTCTCAAACACCTTGTCAACAATAAAATGCAAATAATTCTCAATTATTTTTTTAATCGATGTACGGCACACTTTCAGTGAGAGAAAGTGCGGTCGGAATTCCATCTGAAATGTCAAATTTTCCCGCATAAGCATAAGCTTCAACGCCCTGAGATTTGGCGTCTTTTAAAAGGCGATCATATTCAGGATCTACAAACTCAGCGATTTTAAAACGATCGAAGCCATCATGTAATCCGGCAAAGAGAACAACGGCTCGATGTCCTTGTTTTTTCATAGCTAAAAGCTCGCGAACATGTTTTTGTCCACGAGTAGTTACCGCATCGGGAAACATCCCTAATGTGCCTTTTACAAAAGTGATTGATTTCACTTCAACATAACAATCTGGCAAGCCCCCACCTTTAAGTAAGAAGTCGATACGGCTATTTTCTTCACCATATTTCACTTCAGGATAAATTTCATCATACATAGCGAGTTCTTTAATTTGCTTATTTTGCAAGGCTTCAAAGACTAACTGATTGGATCTGTGAGTATTAATGCAAACAAGTTGGCCATTTGCTAATTGCGTTAATTCCCAACTGTGTGGATATTTGCGAGTTTGGCTATCAGAATGAGAGTACCAAACGGTATCGCCTTTTTCACCACAGCCAGTCATTGCACCAGTATTTGCACAATGAATCGTGATCACTTCACCATTTGGTAATTCAATATCAGTCAAAAAACGCTTATAGCGGCGAATTAATTTTGCGGATTGTAGGGTAGGAAGTTGCATGATTGTTCCTTGATTGTCCTTGTTAAAAGAAAGTGAGGTCAAATTTAATGATGAAATTAATCGCTCTTTGATCTGCCCCCCAAAAGTTGGACAGGTTAGTTAACTTAAATATTGAGATCGGTATTGCACTGGGCTCAATCCTTTGAAAGCAAGTTTAATGCGTTTTGGGTTGTAATACACTAAATATTCTTCAATTTTAGCCTGTAATCCAGCAATTGAATGATAAGTCCGAGAGTAAAAACACTCTGATTTTAGTATCGCAAAAAACTTTCAATCACCGCATTATCATAGCAATTTCCTCGGCGGCTCATACTTTGCACCGCTTTGTGATAAAGCGAAGGAGTGGAATATGATTGCATATAGATTTTTTTACCTTAGAAAAGAGGGCGAAACAGTGTTTTTTAGCTCTTTATTATTGGTTATAACAATGGATTTCAGTCAATTTCTTTAAAAATTTTACAAAAATCTGTAAGAAATCGGATTATCCGCCGTCTAACCTTATGTAACGTTAATTTTCACATCATAAGGAAAAACAATGAAACTATCAAAAACATTTCTATTTATTACCGCACTTTGTTGTGCTACACCAACTTTAGCAATACAAAATTCAACATCATCATCTGGAGAACAAAAAATGGCAATGGAAAATACACAAAACATTCGAGAAATTTATCTTGCTGGTGGCTGTTTCTGGGGTATGGAAGCATATATGGAGCGCATTCACGGGGTGAAAGATGCGATTTCTGGCTATGCCAATGGTAATACGGAAAAAACCAGTTATCAGATGATTGGCGTAACCGATCACGCAGAAACAGTAAAAGTCACTTACGATGCAAATCAAATTTCGCTCGATAAATTATTGCAATATTATTTTAAAGTGATTGATCCAACGAGTGTAAACAAACAAGGTAACGATCGTGGCAGACAATATCGCACAGGGATTTATTATCAAGATGGGGCAGATAAAGCGGTGATCGAACAAGCACTCGCCCAGCTTCAAACCAAATATAAAAAACCAGTGCAAATTGAGGTGCAGCCGCTTAAAAATTACATCGTAGCAGAAGAATATCATCAAGATTATTTAAAGAAAAATCCAAATGGTTATTGCCATATTGATATTACCAAAGCAGATGAACCTATGATTGACGAGAAAGATTATCCGAAACCGAGTGATGCAGAACTTAAAGCGAAATTGACACCGTTGCAATATTCCGTTACTCAAAATAAACATACTGAACGCTCTTTTAGTAACGAATATTGGGATAACTTCCAACCGGGTATTTATGTTGATGTCACCACGGGCGAGCCTGTTTTCTCTTCAAATGATAAATTTGAATCGGGTTGTGGCTGGCCGAGTTTTACGAAACCAATAGCAAAAGAGGTAGTGCATTATCAAACAGATAATAGTTTTAATATGCAACGTACCGAAGTGCTAAGCCGTGCGGGCAATGCTCATTTAGGTCACGTATTTGATGACGGCCCGAAAGATAAAGGCGGTTTGCGCTATTGCATTAACAGCGCATCAATTAAATTTATTCCGTTAGCTGAAATGGAAAAAGCAGGATACGGATATTTGATTCAATCAATTAAAAAATAAGGAGATGCAGGATGTTAGATCAACAACTCCTTATTGGAACTGTATTTTTAGCTGGGCTTGCTTCTTTTCTTTCGCCTTGTATTTTCCCGATTATTCCAATTTATTTTGGTATTTTGAGTAAAGGCGGTAAAAAAGTCCTAAATACTTTTTTATTTATTTTAGGGCTTTCCCTTACATTTGTAAGTCTAGGCTTTAGTTTTGGTTTTTTAGGGAATATTTTATTTAGTAACACTACCCGCATTATCGCTGGCGTTATCGTGATTATTTTGGGTATTCATCAACTTGGCATTTTCAAAATTGGTTTGTTGGAACGCACGAAATTAGTGGAAATCAAAACATCAGGAAAATCGACCGCACTTGAGGCATTTGTGCTTGGTTTAACGTTTAGTCTTGGTTGGACACCTTGTATTGGCCCGATTTTGGCTTCCGTGTTAGCTTTATCAGGCGATGAAGGCTCTGCACTTTACGGTGCATCAATGATGTTTGTTTATGTACTTGGTTTAGCAACGCCTTTTGTGCTGTTTTCGTTTTTCTCTGATAGCTTGCTAAAACGTGCCAAAGGGTTAAATAAACACTTAGACAAATTTAAAATCGGTGGCGGAATTTTAATTATCGTGATGGGCATTTTATTGATTACGAATAATTTTTCGTAAGACATAACCTCAACAAAAGAAATCTATAAAAGGAAAAAAACAATGAAAAAACTACTATCAATATTTTTAATGGCATTCAGCCTAAACACTTTTGCACAAACTAATTTGGCGGATGTTCAACTCAAAGACTTAAACAATCAGCCAGTTACTTTAAGCCAATATAAAGGCAAACCTGTGTATGTAAAAATGTGGGCATCTTGGTGTCCAATTTGCTTGGCTGGCTTAGCTGAAATTGATGATTTAAGTGCGGAAAAAAATCGTGGATTTGAAGTCATAACCATTGTTTCGCCAGGTCATAAAGGTGAAAAATCACCTGCTGATTTTATTGAATGGTACAAAGGGCTAGAATATAAAAATATTAAAGTCTTGCTAGATGAAAATGGTGATATTATTGATCGTGTTCATGTTCGAGGTTATCCGTTTAATCTATTTTTAGATTCTGATTTAAATGTGAAGAAAACTGTGCCAGGGCATTTAGGCGCAGAGCAAATTCGAGTGTTTGCTGAAAAATAACGATGACAAGCGGCTTATTTTTAAGCCGCTTTAGGTGAAAAGTCTGTGGTTTCTGGAATTTCAATGCCTTTCTTTTTCATCTTTGGCTTCACTACTTTCGGTGTTTGAAGGTTTGTATAAGGCGATTTTATGCCATCAAGCCCTCTTTCCCGAAATGCTTTTAGCCAATAAATGACGAGAGCATGGGAAATTTGATGAAGTTTAGCCACCTCACGGATACCATAATCCTGTTCGGTGACGAGTTTGATAATTTTCAAACGAAATTGATAAGAGTAGGACATAATCTGCATCTCAAATTAGATGTCCAGGTTTTGGGGGTAGATCACTTTTACCTTCTTAAATTTAAAAATTAAAACAAATTCTTGATTTACCATTGACTTTTTGACCTATAGTCCTTACTTTACGTATTGATGTTTCATCAACTTTATTCTTTGTAAAATAAGGAGCTTTTATGCAATCTCGCATTGTTGTTAATTCACAGGAAGAATCACTACTTAGCACACATAAAGTGCTACGTAATACCTATTTCTTATTGGGATTAACGATGGCATTTTCGGCAGTTGTTGCTTATATCTCTATGAGCTTAAACTTGCCTTATCCTAACCTTATCGTGTTACTTGTGGGTTTCTACGGTTTACTTTTCGTGACAAACCGTTTAGCAAATAGTGCGTGGGGGATTTTGGCTGCATTCGCGTTTACAGGGTTTATGGGTTATACCATTGGGCCAATTTTAAATATGTATGTGGCGAGAGGAATGGAAGATTTGATTATGCTTGCTTTCGCAGGTACCGCTATCGTCTTCTTTGCTTGCTCAGCTTATGTGCTAACAACGAAGAAAGATATGTCTTTCCTTTCTACCGCGATTTTCTCATTATTTATCGTGTTATTGTTAGGAATTGTGGCAAGTTTCTTCTTCCAAATTCCAGCATTAGCGGTAGGGATCAGTGCATTGTTTGTGGTGTTCTCAACAATGACAATCCTTTATGAAACCAGCAATATTATTCACGGTGGCGAAACAAACTATATTCGTGCAACAGTGAGTATTTATGTATCAATTTACAACTTATTCATTAGCTTATTAAGATTACTTTCTATCTTCTCAAGCGATGATTAGTCAGTATTAAATTTAAAGACGCCCCTTATTAGGGGCGTTTTTTGTTTTGAACTAATTTTCTGAAGAGAAGTCTTAGCATACAGGTTCGCTAGTTGAACCTATTGATAATAAAACAGGAGTTTTTATGAAATCTTTAAAATCACTTTTAACATTAACATCACTCGCATTAGCGGTATCAGGTTCTGCATTAGCAACGAATACTTCCGTATTGCCAACAAAAGAAGATGTTGTAACGAATTCAAAATCAATGGTTGAAAGCACAAAAGCTGATATAAAAAATGCGGCAAATGATAAGCTTAAATCAATGACAGATAGTGCAAGTTCAACAAAATCAACTGCATTAGATAAAGTAAAAGAGGCTAAAGAAAAAGCGACATCAGCAAAAGATGCCATGAAAGACAAAGCGACTTCTGCAAAAAATGCGGTAAAAGAGAAAGCATCTGCTTTAAAAGAAAAAGCGACTGAGAATAATCAACCGTCCATGAAAGACAAAACCACTGAAAAATTAAATTCAGTTAAAGATAATGCGAAAGAAAAAGCATCTGAAGCAAAAACAAAAGCCGCAGATAAAGTAAAAGAAGTGAAAGAAAAAGCGACTTCAACAAAAGAGTCAGCAAAAGAGAAAGTGGCTTCTTCTGCAAAAGTAAACATCAATAAAGCGGATGCAGAAACATTACAAAAACTTTCTGGTATCGGTGAGAAAAAAGCACAAGCGATTATTGATTACCGTAACAAAGTGGGCAAAATCAAAAGTGCTGCCGAGCTTTCTAATATTGATGGTATCGGTGAAGCTACAATTGAAAAAATCACGCCATTCTTAAGTTTCTAAGAAAATTCAGATAAAACAGACCGCACTTTATGTGCGGTTTTTTTGTTGAAGTAGATCACAAAATTGTAACAAAATGTGATTTGAGGATTATTTCTTTTTTTATCCTATGTATAATGGGCGGACAACATCATGTAATACAAGGGGTAGATATGCAGCATTACAATGCCTTTGATGAATGGTTGGCTTCAACCGCTTTGGGTGGTTCTAATCAATCGTATATTGAGGAATTATACGAACGTTATTTAGAAGATCCATCTTCAGTCGATGAAAGCTGGCGTGCTACGTTTGATGCATTGCCGAAAACAATCGCAGTAGAGCAACCACATTCACCAGTCCGTGATTATTTCCGTCGCTTAGCGAGAGAAAATACAACAGAAGCTGTGACGGTTATCGATCCAGAAGCCAGTGCCAAATTAGTTAAAGTCCTCCAATTTATCAATGCTTATCGCTTCCGCGGTCATTTAGAAGCGAAACTTGACCCAATCAATTATTATCGCTGGAAAGTCTCCACCGTACCTGAATTGGATTACCGTTATCACGGTTTTACCGAGCAGGATCTCAATGAAACCTTCAATATTAATCACTACGTCTATCATCGCGATAACATCAAGTTAGGTGATTTAGCTGAAATGCTGAAAGAGACCTATTGCGGCTCAATTGGTCTTGAGTTTATGCATGTTCAAGATATGGAGCAAAAAAGTTGGCTACAAAGCAAATTAGAAAGCCAATTAAATAAACCGCTCTTTACCAAAGAAGAAAAAATTAATTTATTAAGTGAATTGACCGCTGCAGATGGCTTAGAACGCTATCTCGGTGCAAAATTCCCGGGGGCAAAACGTTTCTCTTTAGAGGGAAGTGATGCCTTTATTCCATTAATGAAAGAAATTATTCGTCATGCGAGCAAACAAGGCGTACAAGATGTGATGTTTGGTATGGCACACCGTGGCCGTTTAAACATGTTAGTAAACGTGCTTGGTAAGAAACCTGAAGATCTTTTCGACGAGTTTGCGGGTAAACATTCAGGCGAGCGTACAGGTGACGTGAAATACCACCAAGGTTTCTCTTCTGACTTTGCTGTAGATGATCGTCGCGTGCATTTAACCCTTGCATTTAACCCGTCGCACTTAGAAATTGTTAGTCCAGTGGTTATTGGTGCGGTACGTTCTCGTCAAACCAAAAAGAACGATACAGAGCGTAATCAAGTATTAGCGGTTACTGTTCATGGGGATTCCGCGGTAGCGGGACAAGGTGTTGTACAAGAAACCTTGAATATGTCTAATGCTCGTGGTTATACCGTTGGTGGCACAATCCGTATTGTGATCAATAACCAAATTGGTTTCACCACCTCTAACCCAAATGACACCCGTTCAACAGAATATTGTACGGACATTGCGAAAATGATTCAGGCACCGATTATTCATGTGAATGGTGATGATCCTGAAGCGGTTGCTTTTGCGGCGAGAATGGCGGTGGAATATCGTAATTTATTCAAACGCGATATTTTCATTGATCTGATTTCTTATCGTCGTCATGGTCATAATGAGGCTGATGAACCATTAGCCACTCAACCAATGATGTATAGCATCATCAAAAAACATCCAACGCCCCGCAAAGTCTATGCAGATCGTTTAATTGCTGAAGGGGTAATCACCGAAGAAGAAGCCATCGAGATGATGAATCTCTATCGTGATGCCTTAGATAATGGCGATCGTGTAGTGAAAGAATGGCGAGAAATGGATACCGCCCAAATGGACTGGTTGCAATATCTCAACTATGACTGGACATCCCCTTACGAAAGTAAATTCCCACAAGAACGTTTCCAAACTTTAGCGGAGCGTGTCAGTGAATATCCAGAAACCTTGCGAGCTCATCCTCGTGTCGAAAAAATCTATGCTGATCGCCGTGAAATGGCAAAAGGCGAGAAATTGTTCGATTGGGGTATGGCGGAAACTATGGCATACGCAACCTTATTAGATGAAGGTGCTAATGTTCGTTTATCGGGTGAAGATGCGGGACGTGGTACGTTCTTCCATCGTCATGCGGTTGTGCATAACCAAAATGACGGGACAGGTTATGTGCCATTAACACATTTACATGCCAACCAAGGTCGTTTTGAGGTGTGGGATTCTGTATTATCCGAAGAAGCCGTATTAGCTTTTGAATATGGTTATGCGACAACAGATCCAAAAACATTAACCATTTGGGAAGCGCAATTTGGTGACTTTGCAAACGGTGCACAAATCGTGATTGACCAATTTATCAGTTCAGGCGAACAAAAATGGGGCAGAATGTGTGGCTTGGTGATGTTATTACCACATGGTTATGAAGGCCAAGGTCCAGAGCACTCATCAGCTCGTTTAGAACGTTATTTACAACTTTGTGCAGAACAGAATATGCAAGTGTGTATTCCATCTACACCAGCACAGGTTTACCACATGCTACGTCGTCAATCGATCCGTAAAATGCGTCGTCCATTAATTGGTATTTCACCAAAATCTTTATTACGTCATCCACTTGCCGTGTCAAGTTTAGATGAATTAGTAAATGGCACATTCCAAACAGTCATTGGTGAAATTGATAACATCGATCCGAAACAAGTTAAACGCGTAGTCCTATGCTCTGGTAAAGTGTATTACGATCTCTTGGAACAACGTCGTGCGAATAACCAAACCGATGTGGCGATTATTCGTATTGAGCAGCTTTACCCATATCCACATGAAGATGTGAAGAAAGCATTAGAACCTTATGCTCATGTGACGGATTATGTATGGTGTCAAGAAGAGCCATTAAACCAAGGTGCTTGGTATTGTAGTAAGCATAACTTTGACAGCTCGCTTCCAGAGCATGTGAAGTTAAAATATGCAGGTCGTCCTGCCTCAGCTTCACCTGCGGTAGGTTACATGTCTTTACACACCAAACAGCAAAAACAATTGGTAGAAGACGCGCTGACACTGTAAAAGTGCGGTCGAAATTTCAGTAATTTTTAAAAAAAGAATAATTTGAAGGAAAATAAAATGACAATCGAAATTCTTGTTCCAGATTTACCGGAATCCGTTGCGGATGCAACTGTTGCAACATGGCATAAAAAAGTTGGTGAGACGGTAAAACGTGACGAAGTATTAGTAGAAATTGAAACAGATAAAGTGGTACTTGAAGTACCAGCCTTAAGCGATGGCGTAGTGACTGAAATTCTTCAAGAAGAAGGTGCAACCGTAGTAAGTAAACAGCTTTTAGGTAAACTTTCTACTCAACAGGCTGGCGATATTTCAACTGAAACAGTGAAAGACAATGAACCAACGCCTGCTGATCGTCAAAGAGCAGCCATTGAAAATAGTCACAATAATTCAGCTGATCAAGGTCCAGCTATTCGTCGTTTATTAGCTGAACACGATTTAGATGCCGAGAAAATTCAAGGTTCTGGTGTAGGTGGTCGTATTACTCGTGAAGATATTGCACGCGAAGTGGCAAAACGTGATGCACAGAAAGCGAAACAAGATGTGGCTACAGAGCAAAATACGATTAGCACTGTGGCATATAGCTCTCGTTCAGAAAAACGTGTACCAATGACCCGTTTACGTAAACGTATTGCTGAGCGTTTATTGGAAGCAAAAAATACCACCGCAATGCTCACGACATTCAATGAAGTGGATATGCAGCCGATTATGAAATTACGTAAAACATACGGCGAGAAATTTGAAAAACAACATGGTGTACGTTTAGGCTTTATGTCTTTCTACATTAAGGCTGTGGTTGAAGCATTAAAACGTTATCCCGAAGTGAATGCTTCAATTGATGGTGATGACATTGTGTATCACAACTATTTTGATATTAGCATTGCCGTTTCAACCCCGCGTGGTTTAGTGACACCAGTATTACGCAACTGCGACAAACTCAGCATGGCAGATATTGAGAAACAAATTAAATCACTCGCAGAAAAAGGCCGTGATGGTAAATTAACGGTTGAGGATTTAACTGGTGGTAACTTCACCATTACTAATGGCGGCGTATTTGGTTCTTTAATGTCTACACCAATTATCAACCCACCGCAAAGTGCAATTTTAGGCATGCATGCCATCAAAGAACGTCCGGTTGCGGTAGATGGTCAAGTGGTGATTCGCCCAATGATGTATTTAGCCCTATCTTATGACCACCGTTTAATTGATGGTCGTGAATCCGTCGGCTTCTTAGTAGCGATTAGAGACTTACTAGAAGATCCAACTCGCTTATTATTAGAAATTTAAGCATATAGGCTTTTTCTCTTCTGAGGGGAAAAGCCTTTTTTATATCGAAGTAATTAAAAGGGCGGGAACAATGCCCGCCTTTCTATAGTTAAAATCCAATCTTTATTTAGTTATTTTGCGTACTAAGATTGCTAAGATAAAGGTAATGATGATAACAGGGAAAGTCAGACCTAAATCACTTTCCCAACCTTTTGCCATAAGAAAACGATAGAGCACGAAGCCGACAAACCAAACGCCGAGTCCAACACCATCAACTGATTTTCTCACATCATGCTGTTTAAGTACAAAGAAATCAGCGATAAGCACGGCGATCATTGGCGCGAATACAGAGCCAATAAAGAACAAGAAATGTTCGTATTCTGTCACTGGTAAGGTTGAGGCTAATATAATGCCCACAATCACGGTAAGTACGGAGATTGGCGTGACTTTTAATTGAGGGAAAATATTGTTTAAACTCATGCCGGTGGAATAGGCGGGAAGAGCAGTGTTAATCATGGTAGAGGCGATGACAATTAATACACCAATAACACTGACACCAGCAAGCGAAAGAATTTGTGAGATTTCAGATTTACCGGTCACTAATGCTGCACCTAAACCAAGAGCATACATCCAGCAGCTAGTCGCGGTATAAGTCAGCGTTGAAAGTGCGGTCGTTTTAAATGGTGTTTCGCTATTCTTCGTATGGTCAGATACTACCGGTAACCAAGAAAGCGGCATGACGGCAGCAATTTCAACTGCCGTACCAAATTTAATATTTTGTGCTACATCCATGGCAATGAATGGTTTATTGGCGACTTGAATACTAAGCCACAACATCAGTAAAAACATGGTGACAAGTGAAATGCTTTTAAAGATACCTAATTTAGTAAAGCCGAGTAGTAGCCAAAGTATGATGAGTATGCCTAAACCAAGTGTAAGAAATGGGAAGAGTGAAGCATCAGGTGTTTGATTTAAGATGGAAATGACGTCAGCGCCCATATAAATCATGACTGCAGTCCATCCCATTAATTGCATGGCATTAAGTAAAGAGAAAAGCGCAGAGCCTTTTTCACCAAATGAAATTTGTACCGTTTGCATAGCACTTTTTTGGGTTTTTGCGCCGATGTAACCAGCACAGAAAAACATCGAACCACCAATAAAGTGTCCAACGACGATGGCGATTAAACCTTGTTGCCATCCTAGTGGTGCAAACCAAGTACCGGTGAGAATTTCTGCCATTGAAATAGCAGCAGTAAACCAAATGAGCGCAATCGCAAGATTGCTTGATTTTTTCGTTTGCATGTTGTTATCCTTAACATGGATTGTGACTGTTCTGGCTCAGTATATAACTCAATATAGAAAGAGCAAGCCCCGAATTTGAGCTAAAACAAAGTGCGGTCAAATTTTTGTCTGTTTCGCTAAACAATATCAAAAATAGGAAGGAAATATGAATTTACATGAGTACCAAGCTAAGCAGCTTTTTAAGCAATATGCTCTGCCAGTGAGTGAGGGTGTCGTGTGCCAAACGGCAGATGAAGCTGAAATGGCACTCTTTCAGCTGAATGGTGATGTTTGGATAGCGAAATGTCAAGTTCACGCAGGTGGACGTGGAAAGGCTGGTGGTGTGAAGCTCGTGCATAATGCAGAAGAAGCGCGTGCTTTTGCCGATAAATGGCTTGGTCAACATTTAGTCACCTTCCAAACTGATAAAAAAGGCCAACCCGTTAATAGCATTTATATTGAAGAAACCTGCCAGATTGAGAAAGAACTTTACCTTGGTGCAGTGATTGATCGTGCTTCGCAGAAAGTGGTTTTTATGGCTTCTTCAGCAGGGGGGATGAGCATTGAGGATGTGGCAAGAGAAACGCCTGAATTAATTCATAAAGTGACCATTGATCCTCTCGTGGGGGGAATGCCATATCAAGGTCGTGAATTAGCCTTTAAGCTCGGTTTAAGTGGTGAACAAAATAAACAATTTGCCGAGATTTTTGTAAAACTCGCTCAGCTTTTTATCGAAAAAGATTTTTCTTTAGTTGAAGTGAATCCGCTCGTGGTGACGAAAGAAGGCAATTTAATTTGCGTAGATGCGAAAGTGGGCATTGATGATAACTCACTTTATCGACATCCTGATTTATTAGCCTTACGCGATTTAAGTCAAAGTGATGCACGTGAAGCAGAAGCAGAAAAATATCAGCTTAACTATGTTGCTTTGGAAGGTGATATTGGCTGTATGGTCAATGGCGCAGGACTTGCTATGGGTACCATGGATATTGTGAAATTATATGGTGGTAACCCTGCAAACTTCCTTGATGTTGGTGGTGGTGCAACGAAAGAACGTGTGGCTGAAGCCTTTAAGATTATTCTCACCGATAAAAATGTGAAATCTGTATTAGTGAATATTTTTGGTGGAATTGTACGCTGTGATCTTATTGCTGAAGGTGTCGTAGCAGCGATTCAAGAAGTCGGTGTAAAAGTGCCTGTTGTGGTTCGATTAGAAGGAACCAATGCCCCACAAGGCAGAGCAATTTTAGCCGAAAGTGGTGTAAATTTAATTGCAGCACATAGTTTACAAGAAGCAGCACAAGCGGCAGTGAAAGCGGCAAAAGGAGAATAATCATGGCGATTTTAATTAATAAAGAGACAAAAGTAATTTGCCAAGGTTTCACTGGTGCGCAAGGGACATTTCACAGCGAACAGGCATTGGCTTATGGTACAAAATTAGTGGGTGGTGTTTCACCGAATAAAGGCGGAACAACTCACTTAGGCTTGCCAGTATTTAATACAGTGCGTGAAGCGGTGCAAGCTACAGGGGCTACGGCAACCATGATTTATGTGCCCGCACCATTTTGCAAAGATGCCATTTTAGAAGCTATTGATGCAGGTATTCAGTTGGTAGTCTGTATTACAGAAGGCATTCCAACATTGGATATGCTGTTGGTAAAACAAAAATTAAATGAAACGGGTGTCGTGATGATCGGCCCTAATTGTCCAGGTGTGATTACACCGGATGAGTGTAAGATTGGTATTATGCCGGGTAATATCCATAAAAAAGGCAGAGTAGGCATTGTTTCTCGTTCAGGTACTTTGACTTATGAAGCGGTAAAACAAACAACAGATGAAGGTTTCGGTCAATCCACTTGCGTAGGGATCGGCGGCGATCCTATTCCAGGATCTAACTTCATTGATATTCTTAAACGCTTCCAAGAAGATCCTGAAACTGAAGCCATCGTGATGATTGGTGAAATCGGTGGCTCTGCAGAAGAAGAGGCGGCATTGTTCATTAAATCTCATGTAACGAAACCCGTGGTGGCTTATATCGCTGGTGTAACGGCGCCAAAAGGCAAGCGTATGGGACATGCAGGAGCGATTATCAGCGGTGGAAAAGGAACAGCGGCAGATAAAATTGCTGCACTTGAAGCGGCGGGTGTGAAGACAGTGAGAAGTCTCGCTGAAATCGGTTCAGCCCTCCGTGAATTGTTGAAATAAAAATTTAAAAAATTGACCGCACTTTGGATTCGTTTTCAAAGTGCGGTCGTTTTTTATAACAAATTCTTATAACCTGCCTCTAAATCGGTGTATAATCTCATCAGTTTTTTAAGGACAAAATTATGAGCCAATTTTTCTATATCCACCCTGAAAATCCGCAAGCGCGTTTGATTAATCAAGCGGTAGAAATTTTGCGTCAAGGTGGCGTCATTGTGTATCCGACAGATTCGGGCTATGCCTTGGGTTGTATGATCGGCGATAAACATGCGATGGATCGTATCGTAGCGATTCGTAAATTGCCAGACGGGCATAATTTTACGTTAGTATGTAGCGATTTATCCGAGCTTTCAACCTATGCAACGGTCAGTAATGTGGCTTATCGCTTAATTAAAAACAATACACCGGGGCGTTATACCTTTATTTTGACGGCGACGAAAGAGCTTCCTCGTCGCTTAATGACGTCAAAACGCAAAACCATAGGCTTGCGTGTACCGGATAATCAAATAGCCTTAGATTTATTGAAGGCATTAGGTGAACCGATTTTATCTTGTTCACTGATGTTGCCTGATAATGAACATATGACTTATTCCGATCCCGAAGAGATTCGCGAATGCTTAGAACGTCAAGTGGATTTAATTATTCATGGTGGCTATTTAGGTCAAGAGCCAACAACGGTGGTAGATTTAACGGAAGAATCGCCAGTCATTTTACGTGAAGGAAGTGGTAGTACCGATCCTTTCATTTAACTTATTTTAGACGCTTGGGAAAGCGACAAAGGAAAACAAATGAAACCTATTCAAAAACCAGTCAGACAAGAACGTGAAAAACAAGCGGGAAAACAACCGCACTTTGAGCGTAAAGATCGTAAAAGTGCGGTCAATTCTGACATCAAATCAACTCCTAAAGCTAAGGTAGCTAAGCCATCTCGTCAATCTACTGTAGAAGGTGAAAAATTACAGAAAGTGCTTGCACGTGCAGGACAAGGCTCTCGTCGTGAAATTGAAGCAATGATTGCTGAAAATCGAGTGAGTGTCGATGGCAAAATGGCGACCCTTGGCGATCGTATCGATGTACATTCCGGTGTAAAAGTGCGTATTGATGGTCGTATCATTAATCTTCAACAAGCACAAAAAGAAGTATGCCGTGTATTAATGTATTACAAACCAGAAGGCGAACTTTGTACGCGTAGTGATCCCGAAGGTCGTCCAACTGTATTCGATCGTTTACCACGCTTAAATGGTGCAAGATGGATTGCTGTCGGCCGTTTGGATATTAATACTTCAGGCTTATTACTTTTCACGACAGATGGCGAATTAGCGAATCGTTTAATGCACCCAAGCCGAGAAGTTGAACGTGAGTATTCTGTGCGTGTATTTGGTCAAGTGGACGACGCCATGTTAGCGCGTTTACGTAAAGGTGTGCAGTTGGAAGATGGCCCAGCCAATTTCAAAGAAATCAAATTTGCAGGTGGTGTAGGGATTAACCAATGGTACGATGTGACTTTAATGGAGGGGCGTAACCGTGAAGTGCGCCGTCTGTGGGAATCACAAGGCATTCAAGTGAGCCGCTTGATTCGTATTCGTTACGGTAACATTAAGCTGATGAAAGGTTTACCGCGAGGTGGCTGGGAAGAAATGGATTTGGAAAACGTCAACTATTTACGTGAATTAGTGGGCTTGCCACCTGAAACAGAAACTAAATTAGATGTGACGAAACCTCGTCGTCGACCAAAATCAGGTCAAATTCGTAAAGCAGTAAAACGTTATACTGAGTTAAGTAAACGCTATAAAAAATAGGTGGTATTCGCGATGAAAATGCAGCAACTCCGCTACATTGTTGAGATTGTAAACCAAAATTTAAATGTGACTGAAGCCGCGAATGCGCTTTATACCTCTCAACCTGGTATCAGTAAACAGGTTCGCTTGTTAGAAGATGAATTAGGTTTAGAGATTTTTGAGCGTAATGGTAAACACATTAAATCTATTACGCCAGCGGGTAAAAAGATCGTCGCTATTGCTCGTGAGCTTTTAGTGAAAGCCCAAAGCATTAAATCAGTGGCCAATGAATATACTTGCCCGAATCATGGTGTGTTACGTATTGCGACAACTAATACACAAGCGCGTTATATGTTGCCGGCTGTGGTGGAGCGTTTCTCTAAACAATATCCGGATGTGAGTTTACATATTCATCAAGGTTCACCGACGCAAATCCATGATGCATTGATTTCAGGTGAAGTAGATTTAGCGATCACAACAGAAGCGCCGTATCTTTTTGATGATTTGATTCAACTGCCTTGCTATTTGTGGAATCGTTCGGTGATTGTTAAACCTGACCATCCTTTAGCAAAAGTGAAAAATCTTACTGTTGAGGAGTTAGGTAAATATCCGTTAGTCACTTATACCTTCGGTTTTACTGGTGTGTCCGATTTGGATTATGCGTTTAACCGCGCGGGGATTCTGCCGAATATTGTGTTTACCGCAACGGATGCTGACGTGATTAAAACTTATGTGCGTTTAGGATTAGGTGTGGGCATTATGGCCTCTATGGCTCATACACCAGCAGATAAGGATTTAGTGGCGATTGATGCTGGGCATTTGTTCCGTGCGAGTATGACGCAAATTGCGTTTAAACACAGCACTTTCTTACGCAACTATATGTATGACTTTATTGAATTTTTCTCTCCACACTTAACCCGACCAATGGTTGAAAAGGCTGAGAAATTGCGTGATAACAGCGCGGTGAAGAAATTGTTTGATAATGTCGAATTAGATGTGAAGTAAAATAGCAAAATAAAAGGGCGGTCAGAATTTAATCCGAATTCTGACCGCTCTTTTTTTACAATAAAAATAAATGTGGCACTAAGTTCATGACGATAACTGTTGCAATGGAAAGCAATAATCGTGATGAGCCAAAGATAAAGCCGCGATTGGTACCGTTATCAAATTTTACTAATAAATTTGCCATTGCTGTTAAGGCATAGACTTCAATCACCGTGAAGATGACCAAGTAAATATAAGCAGAAACTACAGAAATATATTTCAACGTAATAAACCAAGGTAAGATAATGCCAATGGTCAAGATTGGTGCCACCCATAGGGTTTGTTTAATCGTTAAATTAATTTTTCGAGAAAAATAACTTTGTAATGACATGGTCAGTAAACCATTCACAAAAAGTGCAATGGGGGAGTGTTCCGGCATGCCTAATTTGTTATCAAAAAGAAACGGGAAGATTACAAAGAATGAGGTTGAAATGGAAAGAGGAATAAACAACATCAAATGCACCAATAAAAATTCTTTGGTGATGATTTCTTTTATTTGGGCAAAGCGAAATTTCACTAAGGTTTGCAAAGTTTGGATTTGATAAAACGGTTTAACCATTAGGGCAAAGAGAACCGCTTCCATCGCAAAGCAGACCCAAATCAACCATTCAATGAGATTATATTTGATAAATGGAATCACTAACAAAGGCGCAAACATAGACGACATAGAGGAGACTTTTAAATATTTTCCCTGTAATCGAGTTTTCTCTTTGTATTCTTCACCCGCGAGCACCAATAGGCAGGCTTTCGCATTGGTACCAAACAAACAGCTGCCTAAGCCAAAACAGATAGTGGCAATTAAAAGTAGAATGTAATTGTCGGCAGAGAGAAAGAAAATATAGGCAATCACATCTAAAAAGCACCCGAGCAACATCATTTTAGCCAGTCCAAAACGGTCACCCCAAATACCGGCTAAAATGGCTAATGCTTGGTTGCAGAAGAAAAGCAACGAGAGTGAAAAGGCTATTTCACTGTTACTTAATCCTTTGCCTTGTAAATAGATAAAAAATACCGTTTGCATGGAAAAGAATGCAAGGGTAGAAAAGAAACGACGAGTCAGTAAAAGTTTTTGTAAATTCATTGTTTTATTTAAAAAAGAAAAGCACGCGTTAAGAACGCGCGCCAGCAATTTGTTAAGTGCGGTCAAAATTTACGACGATTTTTAACCGCACTTGCGATTAAAAAGAATCGTGATATTTCACTAAATCTTCGCGGCTAATGGCAAATACACCCAGGCCACCATTTTTTAGTTCAACCCATTCAAATGGCACATCTGGGTATTGCTCGATAAGGCTCACCATGCTGTTACCCACTTCACAAACGAGCATGCCATTTGGTGTTAAATAATCTGGCGCTTGTTTTAAAATTTGTTTTGTAATTTCTAAACCATCAACACCGGAACCTAAGGCTAATTCAGGCTCATAATGGAATTCTTCAGGCATATCTGCCAAGTCTTCCTCATCCACATAAGGTGGATTGGTGACGATTAAATCATATTGTTGACCGAAGAGATTTTGAAATAAATCTGATTGAATCGGGAAAACACGATGTTCTAACTGATGGCGCGCAATATTGATTTCTGCCACATTTAATGCATCCACAGAAAGATCGACCGCATCTACTTCCGCTTCAGGAAAGGCTTCAGCAGTCGCGATTGCGATACAACCACTACCAGTACAAAGATCTAAAATACGTTTTGGTTCAGATTTTAAAAGCGGAGCAAATTTATCTTGGATTAATGCACTAATTGGCGAGCGAGGAATAATTGTACGCTCATCCACATAGAATTCTAATCCGCAGAACCACGCACTATTCGTTAAATAAGCTACTGGCACACGTTGTTCAATACGACTTAAAACTAATTGTACTAAAGTCTCTTTTTCAGAATGAGTAAGTTTGCTACCAAATAAATCTTGCGGTAAATCGAGCGGTAATTGAAGCCCCGCAAGGACTAATTGAAGACTTTCATCCCACGCATTGTCATGGCCTTGCCCGTAGTAAATATCAGAACGGTTAAATGTGCTGTATGTCCAGCGTAAAAAATCTTGAATAGTTGTTAATTCACTTGCCACATTATCTTCTAAAATTGTCGCAACAAGTTCTTGATTGTGTAAGGTTTCCATTTTGTGCCTCAATAAAAAATTTGGCTAGTTATACCATAGAATAGATGTGCTATCATTAAGCAAAATAACAAATTGAGAAAAATAATGACAGAACCAGATGATTTCGATCTTTTTCGGGCGGAAACAAAAGGGATTAAACCCATCAAGCAAGATACCTTTGTGGCACCTCGTCAAAAGAGCGGTCAAAAAAAATCCCATTTACGTGATATTCGAGAAAAAGAAGATACGCTTTTCTATTTTTCCGATGAATATGAACCCTTGCTAAATGAACATGATGGTGTCATCAAATATTTACGCGAAGGGGAAGATAGTCATTTATTGAAACAACTTCGTCGTGGTGATTTTTCACCCGAATTATTTTTGGATTTACATGGTTTAACCCGTGAACAAGCCAAAATGGAATTGGCCGCGCTGTTGTTAGCTTGTGAGGATGAGCATGTTTATTGCGCGAGCATCATGACCGGTTACGGCACGTTTACGTTGAAAAAACAAATTCCACGTTGGTTAGTTCAGCACCCGAAAGTCCGAGCGTTACACCAAGCTCCCAAAGAATGGGGCGGAGAAGCTGCGATACTCATTTTAGTGGATGTATAAAGAAAAAGTGCGGTCGAAATTGACCGCACTTTTTTTACATTTTTTCGATTGTCTTAATGCCTAATAACGCTAAACCTTGTTTTAAAGTTTTCTCTGTAAGAGAAGCGAGTTTTAAACGGCTCAATTTTACGCTTTCGTCTTCAGCATTTAAGATTGGGCAGTGTTCATAGAATGAGGAGAACACTCCTGCCAACTCATATAAATAAGCACAGAGCACATGCGGTGTCCCTTCTTTGCCCACAGTTTGAACCGCTTCCTCAAATTGAAGCAATTTGATGGCTAATGCACGTTCTTTTTCATCAGAAAGCTGAATCTTAGCTTCTGCAAGAGCGGTTGGATTCACGTCTGCTTTATTGAAGATTGAACGAATACGTGTATAAGCATATTGCATATAAGGCGCGGTATTACCTTCAAAACTGAGCATGTTGTCCCAATCGAATACATAGTCAGTGGTGCGGTTTTTAGAAAGATCCGCATATTTCACCGAGCCAATACCCACCGCTTCAATAACCGCTGTTTTTTCATCATCAGATAAATTGGTGTTTTTCTCGTTGATTAATACAGTTGCACGTTCAATCGCTTCATCTAATAAATCTGCTAATTTTACGGTACCGCCAGTACGAGTTTTGAATGGTTTACCATCTTTACCTAACATCATACCGAAGTTTTTATGTTCAAGTGAGAAACTGTCTGGTACATAACCGGCTTTACGCGTAATTAACCACGCTTGTTGCATGTGTTGGCTTTGACGTGTATCAGAGAACACTAATGCACGATCTGCTTTTAAGGTTTCATAACGATATTTAGCCGCCGCGATATCGGTAGTGGTATAAAGGAAACCGCCATCTTTCTTCTGAACGATTACCCCCATCGGTTCGCCTTCTTTGTTTTTGAATTCATCAAGATAAACAACCAATGCACCTTCATCTTCAACCGCTAAACCTTGTTTTTTCAGATCTTCAACGATAGCAGGTAACATCGGGTTATAAAGGCTTTCACCCATCACATCTTTTTCAGTCAATGTGACATTCAAACGATCGTAGTTACGTTGGTTTTGTTGCATAGTGATATCGACTAATTTTTTCCACATTGTGCGGCAATATTCATCTCCACCTTGCAATTTCACTACATAGTTACGGGCTTTTTTAGCGAAAGCTTCATCTTCATCATAATGTTTTTTCGCTTCGCGATAGAATGCTTCAAGATCTTGAAGTTCCATTTCGCTTGCGTGTTCATTTTCCATTTTTTCAAGATAAGCAATGAGCATACCAAATTGTGTACCCCAGTCACCCACGTGATTCGCACGAATAACATTGTGACCTAAAAATTCAAGGGTACGAACAACAGCATCACCTATGATGGTAGAACGCAAGTGACCTACGTGCATTTCTTTCGCCACGTTTGGTGAAGAATAATCAATCACGATAGTTTGTTTTTCATTTGAGCTGACACCAAGATTTTGATCTTTTAATGCAGCAGAAACGTTATTCGCTAACCAAGTAGAATTTAAGAAAATATTAATAAAACCTGGACCAGCAATTTCAGTTTTTTCAGCGACATCAGAAAGATCAGCATGATCTAATACTTTTTGTGCAAATTCACGTGGATTTAAACCTAGTTTTTTAGCAGCAGCCATGATGCCGTTTGCTTGGTAGTCGCCAAATTGTGGTTTACCTGATTGGCGAATAAGCGCATCACATTGTTCATCTGCGCCAGCAGCAATCATCGCTTGTTTAATTTTATCGGATAAAATAGATTGAATATTCACGGTTTTTCCTAATCTTGAAATTGAATAATGAAAATAATCGGCTATGATACCGTTGTTTATAGATTTCTCAAAGTAAGAGCAGGAGAAAATGTCAAATTTAATGGAAAAATCGACCGCACTTTATCAAAAGTTGCCTTTATTTCAGGAAAAAATTCAGCAATTAGCTGCCGTCATGAATGTGAATTTAGCGGATTATCAAATTGATCATTTAGCTTTAAGAGCAAATACTGAAGAAAAAGCAAAAAATTGGCTGACAGAGTTATTAAAGTGCGGTAGAATTTTAAGCGATAATATCGTCAATGGGCGTCCTATCTATTTGATTGAATTAGATGAGCCAGTTGATTTCATTGGTCAGCCTGTCGATGTTATTGAATTACCGTTTCCTAAAAATAAACAATATCCCCAAGAAACTTGGGAACATATTGAAATTGTAATGCCGTTTTTATCTCATGAATCTGTTGAGGATTGGGTTAATCGAATTTGCAATACATTTTTATGGAAGGAACTAACTCAATTAACCATGAAGGTGAGCGAACCTAAGGTGGAAGGGGAGCAATTGCCCAATCCATCCATTGCAGTGAGTTTTGTTGATAAAACAGAAAATCACGTTTGCATAAAGGTTCATCCTTATACAATAAAGAAAATACTCGAGGTTTAGTGTAATGAAAAAAATTACCTTAGCATTAACTGTCTTATTAAGTTTAGGTTTATCAGCTTGTTCATCTCAATCACAAAAAGATGAAAGCGCTTATAAAGGTCAAGTTATCTTCACCGAATTCCAAGGTGATGATGTAAAATTAACCGTTCGTAAAAACGACTGCTCATACAAACAAGAAGGTGAAACAGAAGTTATCGTTCACAAATACGATTCAACTTTAGTAACTGGTGCTTGTGTGAAAGTATCTGACAACGGTCAAGGCGTGAAAAACGTTTCTACTTGGTCTCCAAGAAACCCAATCTAATTCATTTTTAGAAGGTTAGTTTTATGAAAAAAGTAACAGTAGCATTAGCACTTATGATGTCTATCGGCTTAACCGGTTGTGCAAACACTGATATTTTTAGCGGTGATGTGTATGAAGCTGGACAAGCAAAAGAAGCGCGTTCAATTAGCTATGGTACTATTGTTTCTGTTCGTCCTGTTAAAATCCAAGCGGATAATCCAGGTGTAATTGGTACAGTTGGTGGTGGTGCTTTAGGTGGTATCGCTGGCAGTACAATTGGTGGTGGTACTGGACAAGCAATTGCAACTGCAGTAGGTGCAATTGGTGGGGCGATTATTGGTAGCAAAGCTGAAGAGAAAATGAGCCAAGTTAATGGCGCAGAACTTGTTATCAGAAAAGATAATAGAGAAGAGATCGTTGTGGTTCAAAAAGCGGATCCTAGCTTTAAAGCAGGTCGTCGCGTAAGAATCGTTGGCGGTTCATCATTAAATGTTTCTGTTATCAACTAACTTAAACGAAAAAATAGAAAGAAGCGAGCCATAATAAGGTTCGCTTTTTTTTATGTTTTAAATCAAAAGAAAGTGCGGTTGTTTTTTGCTTGAAAGTCAAAAATATGATAAAACTATCAACCGTTATTTCACATCAACAATAGGAAGCAAAATGTCAAATTTACAACAAGTTATTGAAGCTGCATTTGAAAAACGTGCGGAAATTACCCCTAAAACAGTTGATGCACAAACTCGTGCAGCAATCGAAGAAGTGATCGAAGGATTAGATAGCGGTAAATACCGTGTTGCAGAAAAGATTGATGGCGAATGGGTTACTCATCAATGGTTGAAAAAAGCGGTATTATTATCTTTCCGTATCAATGATAACCAAATCATTGATGGCGCTGAAACTAAATACTACGACAAAGTGGCATTGAAATTTGCTGACTATACCGAAGAGCGTTTTGCTCAAGAAGGTTTCCGTGTCGTACCTTCTGCAACCGTACGTAAAGGGGCATACATTTCTAAAAACTGTGTATTAATGCCATCTTATGTCAATATCGGTGCATACGTGGGTGAAGGTACCATGGTTGATACATGGGCAACTGTTGGTTCATGTGCACAAATTGGTAAAAATGTTCACTTATCTGGTGGTGTGGGTATCGGTGGTGTATTAGAGCCATTACAAGCGAACCCAACCATTATCGGTGATAACTGTTTTATCGGTGCGCGTTCTGAAGTAGTTGAAGGCGTGATTGTGGAAGATGGTTGTGTGATCTCTATGGGCGTATTCATCGGTCAATCAACTAAAATCTATGATCGTGAAACAGGTGAAGTGTTCTATGGTCGCGTTCCTGCTGGTTCTGTAGTGGTTTCTGGTAGTCTTCCATCAAAATGTGGTAAATACAGCTTATACTGTGCAGTGATCGTGAAAAAAGTTGATGCAAAAACTTTAGGTAAAGTAGGTATCAACGAATTATTACGCTCTATTGAAGAGTAATTAAAATACCATAAAAAATGACCGCACTTGATAGACAAAGCGCGGTCATTTTCTTTTCTAAATTAGCGAATTATTTTTTTCTTGCTAACATCGTCGCAAATTTTAATTTAATGCGATTGCCGTTTTCATCGGTTTTGTGTAACTCGCCCATATTTTCGTTGTATTCTAAGAATTCCCAATCTTTGTAGTATTCTTTTAATTCACCTTCAGAGAAAGTAAATGAGAACGCTAATGGACAAGGCACCTCAGGTGTAGACATCGCTGCTACAATTAAGTTATAACCACCTGGGTTGGTGTGTTCTTGCATATTCTTAATAATGGCAGGAATTCGCTCACGGTTTAAGAACATAAATACCACGGTTGATAAAATGAAGTCGTAGTTTTCTTGAATATTGGCGGTGTTAATATCATAAACAGCGGTCTTAATATTCAAGTTTTCTTTGTCTTTAGTTTCGTTTAAGAAGGCAATGCTGTTTTCGTTGTGATCCCAAGAAGTCACATCATAACCTTTTAAACTTAAATAAAGGGAGTTTCTACCTTGTCCGCAGCCTAAATCTAACACTTTACAAGGCTTGATAATTTTAGCCGCATCAACCACATCACCATGCGTTGCAGTCATATTATATTTTTTGCTGAAGTAGTCTTCTTTTTTACAATAGAAACCAAGCGTACATTCTAAGTCATCAGAAAGTGCTTCAACTCGATGCCAGGCTTGTGGTTCGACGAACGGAATGTTGCTTTCTGGGGTAAAAATATGTTCAGCAATAACATCACCATCTTCGGTTAGCTCATAAAACTTAAGTTTACCTTTTAACACTGTGAGTTTGCCCCATGTTCCCACTTTTGTATTGTGTTTTTCTTGGAACATTTTAGGTAGTTTATCTTTTGTCCAAACCGGCATTTGTTTATAGCAGATAAGTTCGTTTGTCATAATGAATTCCTTTTAATTTGCGTGATAAATAGCTGATTGATATGGTAGGGTATTTGGTTCTATTTGGCAATAAAAAAGGCGACCGAAGTCGCCTAAATATTAAATTATTTTACTTGCATACCAGCAGTAACACCGCTATCCGCTGAAAGTAAGAATAAATCACTTCCGCCAGTACCAGCAGAAAGAATCATTCCTTCTGATACACCAAATTTCATTTTACGTGGAGCAAGGTTTGCAACCACAATAACAAAACGACCTTCTAATTCTTCAGGTTTGTTATAAGCGGCTTTAATGCCTGAGAACACTTGGCGAGTATGGTCACCTAAATCTAATTCAAAACGTAAGAGTTTGTTTGATTCAGGTACCGCTTCACATTTTAACACTTTTGCCACACGCATATCGATTTTAGCAAAATCATCAATGGTAATAGTGTCAGCTATTGGTTCAACATTTGAAAGTGCGGTCGCTTTTGCCACTGTTTTTTCTGTCGCTTTGTTTGCTTCAGCGAAAAGAGCCTTGGTTTCTTCTACAACAGCATCAATTTGTTTTTTCTCTAAACGCGAGAAAAGGGCTTTAAATGGAGTAAGTTGATGGCCTAATAAAGGCTGTGCAATATTATTCCAAGTTAATTCTGTTTGTAAAAACGCTTCTGCACGTTCAGCCAGTTTTGGAAGAACCGGTTTTAAGTAAGACATTAATACGCGGAAAAGCTCGATACCCATTGAGCAAACTGCTTGTAATTCAGCCTCTTTGCCTTCTTCTTTCGCAATGATCCAAGGGGCTTTTTCATCGATATATTTATTGGCTTTATCGGTTAATGCCATGATTTCACGAATTGCTTTGTTATATTCGCGGCTTTCATAATAAGTAGCGATTTGTTCAGCTTGTGCAGTGAATTCATTGAAAAGCGCTTCATCTTCTAGTTTATCTGCTAATTTGCCTTCAAAACGTTTTGTGATAAAGCCCGCATTACGAGACGCTAAATTGACTAATTTATTCACGATATCAGTGTTTACACGTTGAACGAAATCTTCCAAATTGAAATCAAGATCTTCGATACGATCGTTTAATTTCGCTGCGTAGTAGTAACGCAAACATTCTGGATCAATGTGATTTAAATAGGTGCTGGCTTGGATAAATGTACCGCGTGATTTTGACATTTTGGCGCCATCTACGGTGACATAACCGTGAGCAAACACATTGGTTGGTTTGCGGAATTCGCTACCTTCTAACATCGCCGGCCAGAATAGACTGTGGAAATACACGATATCTTTACCAATAAAGTGATAAAGTTCTGCATCGCTGTTTTCTCCCCAGAATTCATTAAAATCAATGCCTTCACGATCGCAGAGATTTTTGAATGAAGCCATGTAGCCGATTGGGGCATCTAGCCAAACATAGAAGAATTTATCTTTTGCACCTGGAATTTCAAAACCAAAATAAGGGGCATCACGAGAGATATCCCATTGTTGCAAACCACTTTCAAACCATTCTTGCATTTTGTTTGCAATTTCCGGTTGAAGTGAGCCAGAGCGAGTCCATTCTTTTAACATCCTTTCAAAAGCAGGTAAGTCAAAGAAGAAGTGTTCAGATTCTTTAATGATTGGTGTTGCACCTGATACAGCAGAACGCGGATTAATTAAATCCATAGGGCTATAAGTCGAAGCACAAACTTCGCAGTTATCACCATATTGATCTTCAGCTTTACATTTTGGACAAGTCCCTTTAACGAAACGATCCGGTAAGAACATATTCTTTTCAGGATCGAATAACTGAGAAATCACTTTCGTTTTAATGAAGCCTTTAGCTTTTAATTTATTGTAAATATCAGCGGTGATTTGTTTATTTTCTGCACTGTGAGTAGAGTGATAGTTATCAAAACTGATATTAAAGCCTGCAAAATCACGTACGTGATCAGCTTTTGCTTTTGCGATTAATTCTTCTGGTGTAATGCCTAATTTATCAGCATTAAGCATGATTGGTGTGCCGTGTGCGTCATCAGCACAGACAAAATGAATTTTGTTGCCACGCATACGTTGGAAACGCACCCAAATATCCGCTTGAATATGTTCTAACATATGGCCTAAATGAATGGCACCATTTGCATAAGGTAATGCACAAGTTACTAAAATTTTACGAGGTTGAGTTGTCATTATTTTTCTCTTATTCTTTTTGCAAAAATTGTGAGTATGTTACCCGATTGGTGTGATTTTTTCTAGTTTAGTTATACTTTTAGCTTAACATTTGAGGTGTAAAAGGGGTAGAATATCCCTGACAAATTTACTCTACTACCTACTACTATTAAAGGAATATTATGGCAACTGCTTTTTCTGAAAATTTAACGGCAGAACAACAATCTCAGGTTCTGCAACTTTTCCAACAATTTCAACACCCAACCTTACAAAAAGACTTAATCGAATTAAAGACTTTGAAGAAAGTTGAAAAAGGCGGTGACGTATTACGTATTGAATTACAATTGCCTTTTGCATGGAACACTGGCGTGGAGCAAGTGAAACAGCAGCTTTCTGATGCTTTATTAAAAGCAACAGATAGCAAAGAAATCAAATGGGTGGTGAATTATCAAATCGCAACGTTAAAACGTGCAAATAATCAACCAGCTGTAAAAGGTGTGAAGAACATCATCGCGGTGACTTCAGGCAAAGGTGGGGTAGGGAAATCGTCCGTTTCGGTGAATCTTGCACTTGCTTTACAAGCTCAGGGTGCTCGTGTGGGGATCTTAGATGCAGATATTTACGGCCCATCTATTCCGCATATGTTAGGTGCGCCGCATCAACGCCCAACTTCACCAGATAACCAACATATCACCCCAATTAAAGCGTATGGTTTATCTGCCAACTCAATCGGTTTCTTAATGGATGAAGATAATGCAACCATTTGGCGAGGTCCAATGGCAAGTAGTGCATTAAGCCAACTTTTAAATGAAACCTTATGGGATAGCTTAGATTACTTAGTGATCGATATGCCACCGGGTACAGGTGATATCCAATTAACCCTTTCACAACAAATCCCTGTAACGGGGGCTGTAGTAGTGACGACGCCACAAGATATTGCGTTATTAGATGCGGTGAAAGGCGTGTCGATGTTTGAACGTGTATCTGTGCCAGTGTTAGGTATTGTGGAAAATATGTCTATGCATATTTGTAGTAATTGTGGTCATCACGAAGCGATTTTTGGTACCGGTGGTGCAGAAAAAATGGCACAAAAATATAATGTGAAAGTATTAGGTCAGTTACCGTTGAATATCCAAGTTCGTCAAGATTTGGATGCGGGTAAACCAACTGTAGTTGCCGCACCAGACAGTGAAATTGCGAAATCTTTCTTAGATTTAGCGGAGAAAGTATCAACTGAGCTTTACTGGCAAGGGTCTGTGATTCCAAGCGAGATTTTATTCCGCGAAGTGAAATAATCACAAAAACATCATAAAAATTAACCGCACTTTAGGTCATCCAAAGTGCGGTTATTTTTTTAGGTAAATTTGCTTATTTTAAATGATCCGCATCATTTATTTTCTCAACGCAAAAACCGTTCTCATCGTCATAATGCACAACACTAATTGAGGTGTTAATGAGAGATACTGATTTATCTTCATCGCGGTGATTTTGCCACGTAGCACCGTTTAATAAGGCAAGCAATAAACGTAGAGTATGGCCATGCGACACAATGAGAATATTGCCTTGATTGTGGATCTTAATAATGTCGTGCAATGCTTTCATGGCTCGCTCGCCCAGCTGTTCGAATGTTTCTCCACCATTTACTTGAGCTTTGTAATTGGCAGGATCTTTAATAAGTTGCTGGAATTCTGGATGTTCTCTTAAGGTATCAACAAGTTGACCTTCCCAAGAACCAAAATATTGTTCGTTTAAACCTTGGTGATGGAAAAGGGGAATATCTCGTTCACCAATAATATGAGAGGCTGTCGCGATGGTACGTTTTAATACGCTAGAGTAGGCTGCGACAAAAGGAATATTATTAAGTGCAAAACCTGTTTTTTTCGCACCATTAACGCCTTCTTCAGTCAAAGGGGAATCGCCATGACCTTGCATTAAACCTTCCGTATTCCAAACAGTTTTACCGTGGCGGATGAAATAAAAAGTCAGTTGTTTTTTCATTTTTCATGTCCATAAAAAAGATTAAGGAAGCCGAAACTTCCTTAATCATGATTTTAACGGGAGTAATAACCTGCCATTGAACTATATACGGCATTTTCTGCTTGAATGATGTTGTATTTCGCATTCAAGATAGAAAGTTGAGAGCTTTTCTCTGTGTTTGCCGCGGCGAGCCATTCACGTAATTCAGATACACCAGCATTGTAACGATCACGATAGTATTTGGTGATACGTTGATTATAGCTGTGTGTTTTTTGCAAGTTAGCAAAGGCACTTTGCGCTTGTGTATAGGCGAAGTAGTTAGTATCTACATCGTTTAAGGCTTTAGTGATGCTTTGCTCGTAGTTTAAACGTGCGGTTTCATAATCGGCTTCAGAGATTTTCACGTTCCATTTCACCGTATTCCAGTTGAGGAATGGTAGGCTAATACCGATTAACCCTGTACCAACTGGATTGTGCAATGCGTTACCGACTTTAGTACCACTTGATGTTAAGCTGCCGCCTAAAGTCACTTCTGGGAACCAACCTTTTTCGGTTGCTTTCGCATTTTTGAATGCACTGCTTAAGCGATATTGATAGCCTTTCACATCAGGACGATTCGCAATGACAGAAACAGGCACATTTAAATTTACGCCCACATTTTTCACATTAAGAATGTGTGGGAAGTTGATATTTAATGCTTCTTCCGGTTTTAAGTTTAGTAAGTTACGTAAAGTTTGTTCCGCTGTTTTACGTTGTGTTTGATAGTTGATCAAGTTGTTACGTGCGTTCAATACCGCTTGTTGTGCTTGATCTACACTTGCGCTGTCAGCCACGCCTTGAGATAAACGACGTTGCATAATGCTGCTAATGTCGTTGTAGTATTTAATGGTTTCCTCAGTTGTGCTGATAGCGTCATTTAAATAAGCAATTTGATAATACGTTGTCACAACAGAGTTGATGAGTGAAAGTTTGGTTGCTTCTAAATCTTCAGCCGTTGCTTTGTGTGACCATTCTGCCGCATCAGCCGTATCCGCTAAGCGTTGCCATAAGTCTAACGTATAACTCACATTTAATGCACCTTGATGGCTTACTGCTGAGCTGCCACCGGTTTTCATATTTTTACTTGCGGAAGATTGGGTTGAACCACTAAATGCCGGAATTAAATTTGCGCCTGCAAGGTTTGCATTATATAGAGCACGGTTTACGGCAACAGAAGCTTTGGCTAAATCTTTGTTGTTGACTAATGCTTGTTCTACCACACGATTTAATTGTGAATCATTGTAAAGCGCCCACCAGTTTTCTTTTACATTAAATTGTTTGGTGATTTCCGCATAATTTTGGTAATCCTGCTGGCTCGCTTTATAAGAATCGCCGATGTTAGCACAACCTGCTAGAGCCGTTGCCATCGCGATTGCTAAGGTTAATTTTTTCATTTTTAACATGGATTTTTTCCTTTCTTTTTAATTAAAGTGCGGTCAAAAATTAGTAAGAATTTTAACCGCTCTTTTGTGTTTTACAAAATTTCTTTATTCTCGAGCAAGAGCTGTAATTGGATCTAATTGTGCTGCACGTTTTGCCGGCATATAGCCGAAGATCACACCAATAAGGGTAGAGAAGACCACCGCTGCAACAATTGAGCCGGTAGAGAATGCCATCGTAAAGTCAGTCATAAATACGTTAAATAGTAGACCGATTAAACCCGAAAGCAGAATACCCGTCACGCCGCCAATTAAACAAATTAGCACTGCTTCAATCAAAAATTGTTGCAGAATATTGAATTGTCTTGCCCCAATAGCCATTCGCACACCAATTTCTTTGGTTCGCTCTGTCACGGAAACCAACATAATATTCATCACACCAATCCCACCAACGATTAATGAAATAAAGGCGATAGAGGAAATGAGCAATTTCATCGTGCCCGTTGTGCTTTCAATAGTTTGTTTGATGGTATCGCTATTCATGATGAAGAAATCTTTTTTACCATGACGCATGGTAAGCAATTCAGTAATCCCTTTTTCAGCGACTGTAGTATTCACGGAATCATCTACTTTAACGGTAATCGAGCCAATTTTTTTGCTGCCCGAAATACGATTCATCACAGTAGTGTAAGGCGCATAGAGATTAAGTGAACTACTTGCCCCGCCCATTTGTTTATCAGATACTACGCCAATAATACGTAATGGACGTTTATTAAACATCACAATTTTGCCGATGGGATTTTCATCTGGGAAAATCGACTTTTTCGCACTTTCATCGATTAAGGCTACTTGGTTGTTATCAGCGACATCTTGAGCCGAAAATAAATTACCGGATTTTAGTTTTAAGCCATCTACATCAAAATATTGTTCTCCTACACCTTTTAAACTGGTCGAGGAGAAAGTTTGGTTGCCATAAATTAATGTGCCACTTGATGAGCTATTCGGCGTGACACTTTGTACATAACTTTGTTGATTTAAGGCAGTTGCATCATTAATTGTGAGATTCTGCATTTGTTCAGCACGACGATCACCAAAGCCTGTACCATTAAAAATCGTTATGGTGCTCGTCCCAATTCCTCGAATATTTTCTAAGATTTTTTGCTGTGAACCATTTCCCAATGCCACGACAGAAACCACAGACGTAATCCCGATGATAATCCCGAGCATGGTTAAAAGAGAACGCATTTTGTGGGCAATAATAGCACTCACAGACATACGAAAGGCTTCTACAAATTGATCTTTGCTAAACCCAAAGTGCGGTTTAGATTTGGTTGGATTTTCGACCGCACTTTTTACTGTTTCTTTTTGCGTATCGCCAATGATTTCACCGTCTTTAATTTCAATCACACGATTCGCACTGGCCGCAATTTCTCGGTCGTGGGTTACCATAATAATGGTGTGTCCCTCTGCGTGTAATTGACGCAGAATTTCCATTACATTTTGACCACTTTGCGAATCCAATGCGCCAGTGGGTTCATCGGCTAAAATAATTTCGCCACCATTCATCAATGCACGTGCAATACTCACACGTTGTTGCTGACCACCGGAAAGCTGGCTTGGTTTATTTTGCCATTTATCACCTAAACCTAATTTTTCTAAAAGTTGTTTTGCACGAGAAAGACGTTTTTCTTGCGACATTCCTGCATAAATAGCAGGCAAGGCGACGTTTTCAGCGGCAGTTAAACTCGACAATAAGTTATAGCGTTGGAAAATAAAGCCGAATTTTTGGCTACGTAAATCTGACAGCTGATCTTTGCTTAATTCAATAGTTTCTTTGCCATTGATTTTGTAAGAACCACTGGTTGCTGTATCCAAGCATCCGATGATATTCATCAAGGTCGATTTGCCGGAACCTGACTGCCCAATAATCGCTACAAAATCGCCTTTTTCAATATTTAAAGAGACATTCTTCAAAATATGAACGCGATTTTCACCTTCACCGAAGTAACGGTTGAGATCCTTAATTTCAATAATATTCATTAATTTCTACCGCACTTTTAGAACATTCTTGGACCACGAGGCATAGAGCCAACTTTTTCACCATTAGCCACTTGTGACACGATAACTTTTTCACCTTCGTTTAAGCCGGATTTGATTTCACTTTGGAAATCATTTTGTACACCGGTTTCAACTTCACGCTGTTCAGGCTGATTTTTGTCATTCAATACATTGACAAAGCTTTTGCCATCACGTTTTTGAATAGCCATATTGGAAACCAATAACACGTCTTTGGCATTGGCAATTTTGATGTTGTTTTCTGTCGTCATTCCGATGCGTAAAGTTCGATCAGGATTATCAATCAGTACATTGGCATAATAGTAAATCGCACTGGTTGTGGAGCTGCTACTTGAACTTGTCGAAGATGATGTTGAAGAGCTATCACTTGTCGTGGTATTGGCAGGATCAACAGAATCAATGACAGAGTGATACACGGTTTGGCTATCAGATAAAATAGTAAAGCTGACTTCTTGGCCTGCTTTAACTTTGGTAATGTCGCCTTCTGAAATTTCAGGTTTAATTTTCATTTTGCTTAAATCGGCAATGGTCACAATTGTTGGCGTCGTTTGGTTGGCATTAACAGTTTGACCTTCAGAAACGGGCACAGAAATGACGGTACCATCCATTGGTGCGGTAATTTTTGTATAACCCACATTGGTTTCTGCGGTATTCACTTCAATTTCAGCTTGTTTGATATTGGCTTCAATGGCTTCCATTTCCGCTTTCGCATTATCAAGGGTGCTTTTAGCTGTATTCAGACTATCTAAAGATGTCGCTTTTTGTGTATAAAGTTTTGATAAGCGGTTATAGCTTGAAAGGGCTACATCATAAGCGGTTCGCTTCGCTTTTAATTGCGCTTGATAGCTAACCAATGCCGCCTTTTTGGTATTTAAGGTATTAATTTGGGTTGTAGAATCAATATCTGCGATCATTTCGCCTTTTTTGATTTCTTGTCCTAATTTGACATAGAGTTTGGTAATTTTACCCGAAGCTTGGGCACCAACATCAACTTCATTTACGCTTTCAACCGAACCAGAGGCAACAACTGTTTTTTCCACATTGCCACGTGTAACCGATTCAGTCAGATAGGTGGTTTCTTGCTTGCTATTGCTTGAGAAAAAATAATAAGCTGCGCCAGCAGCAATGAGTAATCCAAGTAAAATAAAAAAGCGTTTTTTCATAAAGACTTTGTCATCCCAAATAAAAAAATGAACGTTTGTTCAGTGAAGGTGTATTCTAAAGGCAAACTTTTCAGTTTGCACGAAAAATCTTCAAGTTAGACCTAAAAATCCTCAAAAATTCAGTATTAATTTAATGAAAGTGCGGTTAGTTTTGGGATCAAATTCACAACGCCAGACTTTTCGTATAGAATGGAGAAATTATTTTCAATTTATTGAGAAATTTATGAGCAATACAGAACACACTCTAGAAAATGCGGAAAATACCCGCACACACAATTTCATTACTCAAATTATTGATGAAGATTTAGCTTCGGGTAAACACAAAAGTGTTCATACTCGTTTCCCGCCTGAGCCAAATGGCTATTTGCATATTGGCCACGCAAAATCGATTTGCTTAAACTTTGGGTTAGCAAAAGAATATAACGGTTTATGTAACCTACGTTTTGACGATACCAATCCGGTGAAAGAAGACGTGGAATATGTGGATTCCATTAAAGCCGATGTAGAATGGTTAGGCTTTAAATGGGAAGGCGAACCGCGTTATGCGTCTGATTATTTCGATGAACTTTATGGCTATGCCATTGAGTTAATCGAAAAAGGTTTAGCGTATGTGGATGAACTTTCTCCAGATGAAATGCGTGAGTATCGCGGTACATTAACTGAGCCTGGTAAAAACAGTCCATATCGTGATCGTAGTGTCGAAGAAAACTTAGCGTTATTTGAAAGAATGAAAAATGGCGAATTTGCTGAAGGTACATTAAGTCTTCGTGCAAAAATCGACATGGCTTCACCATTTATGGTCATGCGTGATCCCGTGCTTTATCGTATTAAATTTGCGAGCCATCACCAAACCGGTGACAAATGGTGTATTTACCCAATGTACGACTTCACTCACTGTATCTCTGATGCGATTGAGCGTATTACACACTCTCTATGTACATTAGAATTCCAAGACAACCGTCGTTTATATGACTGGGTGCTGGAAAATATTAGTATTGAACGTCCATTGCCGCATCAATATGAATTCTCTCGTTTAAATTTAGAAGGCACATTAACATCTAAACGTAAATTATTGAAATTAGTGAATGATGGCATTGTGGATGGTTGGAACGATCCGCGTATGCCAACGATTTCAGGTTTACGTCGTCGCGGTTATACACCGGCTTCATTACGTGAGTTCTGCCGTCGTATCGGTGTGACTAAACAAGATAACGTCGTAGAGTATTCTGCACTTGAAGCTTGCATTCGTGAAGATTTAAACGAAAACGCACCACGCGCAATGGCGGTGATTGATCCTGTTCGTGTAGTGATTGAAAACTTTGAAGGCGAAGAAACCTTAACGGCGCCAAATCACCCGAATCGTCCTGAATTAGGTGAGCGTCAATTACCGTTTACGAAAGAGCTTTATATTGATCGCGCAGACTTCCGTGAAGAAGCAAATAAACAATATAAACGTTTAGTATTAGGTAAAGAAGTGCGTTTGCGTAACGCTTATGTGATTAAAGCTGAACGTGTAGAAAAAGATGCAAATGGTGAAATCACCACGATCTTCTGTACTTACGATCCTGAAACTTTAGGTAAAAATCCAGCGGATGGTCGCAAAGTGAAAGGGGTAATTCACTGGGTATCTGCAGTGCATAATCACCCAGCGGAGTTCCGTTTATACGATCGTCTTTTCACCGTACCAAACCCAGGTGCAGCAGAAGAAATCGAAAGCGTGTTAAATCCAACCTCTTTAGTGGTGAAACACGGTTTTGTAGAACAAAGCCTTGCAAATGCAGAACCAGAAAAAGGTTACCAATTTGAACGCGAAGGTTATTTCTGTGCGGATAACAAAGACAGCCGTCCAGAGCACTTAGTGTTTAACTTAACGGTAAGCCTAAAAGAAGGCTTCTAATTCTAAACAACAAAGTGCGGTCAAAAATCACGTAAATTTTGACCGCACTTTTTTATTTGTTTCACTATGCAATTTGAATCTCATTTTTGGCAAAAAAAATCGCTCCTTGAAATGACGGAACCCGAATGGGAAGCTTTATGTGATGGCTGCGGAAAATGCTGTTATCGAAAATACATTCAAGGGCGAGGCAAGCGTGAAAAACTTTATTACACACGCATTGCTTGCAATCTCTTAGATGTGGAAACAGGGAAGTGTCGTAATTATCCTGAGCGTTTTAAAATCGAAAGTGATTGCACCAAATTAACCAAAAATAATTTGCCTGATTTTGGATGGTTGCCGAATACCTGTGCTTATCGCTTATTGTATGAGGGAAAACCTTTGCCAGAATGGCATCCCTTAATCAGTGGCGATCCTAATTCAGTGAAAAATGCAGGCATTTTAATTCCAGATGGCGTGCATGAAGAAGATGTCATTGATTGGTTTGAATTTGTCATTGAAACTGAATAATTCAAATTTTGTTGTCTTTTTATCCTCTTTAAACTTTGTTTTTTGATTTAGGTCACAATTTGCAAGATTGGCAATTGTATTTCAATTGTGCTTACTTATAATACTTATTAAGTATTATATAGATGTATCATTCATTGTATGCAAATGTCCTTATCACTTAAACAATCTGCTGAAAAACTTGGCATTTCGTTTTCCCATTATGATATTGATGGGCATTTGATTGATGCATCGCCAACCAGTATTGATTATTTTATCGAGCAGTTGCAATTTCCGCCGAATATTGGACAAAATCAGCCGTTCCAACATGTCATATGTGCCTTTGAAAATGAACCCATTCATGATGATTTAATCGAGTTTTCTTCTCCTCCTGATGCTTCTTTGCGTTATCAATTGCTCGACGAGCAAAACCAAATTCAGTTTGAAAAAACAATTCCATATTCAACCGCACTTTCATCCATTGCCTGCTTTGCCTTTTATCTATTATCGTTTAATGCTTTTTGCCGCTCAACAAACGAGAAAATACAATCGGTTGTAAATAATCAAGCTTGCAAAGCATAAAGGAGTATGTCATGACGAAATTAGTCGCTCAATCAGTAATTAATTCATTTTTTGATGGCAAACATGCCGATCCTTTTGCTGTATTAGGCATGCATGAAACTCACAATGGTATTGAGATTCGTGCTTTATTACCCGATGCAGATAAAGTCGAAGTGATTGACAAAGAAAGTCAATCCATGGTTGTCGAACTAGAAAAACAGGATGACCGCGGATTTTTTGCTACTATTGTGCCGGATATTCACCATTTCTTTACCTACCAATTAAAAGTGTATTGGGGCGTAGAAGCTCAAATTATTGAAGATCCGTACCGTTTCCATCCGATGATGAATGACTTGGATCAATGGCTATTGGCGGAAGGTTCGTTATTGCGTCCTTATGAAGTATTAGGTGCTCATTTTACTGAATGTGACAGTGTACCGGGCGTAAATTTCCGGGTATGGGCGCCAAATGCTAAACGTGTTTCGTTGGTTGGTGATTTCAACTATTGGGATGGTCGCCGTCATCCAATGCGTTTCCATCCGGCAAGTGGTGTGTGGGAGTTATTCTTACCAAAAGCTAGCCTTGGGCAACGCTATAAATTTGAATTGATTGATTGCAACGGCAACCTTCGTTTAAAAGCTGACCCTTATGCTTTCAGATCGGAATTGCGCCCAGATACTGCATCAGAAATCAGTATGTTGCCGGATGTAGTCGAAATGACGGAGCAACGTCGTAAAGCGAACCAACGTAATCAACCTATTTCGATTTATGAAGTACATTTGGGATCATGGCGCCGTAATTTAGAAAATAATTTCTGGCTAGATTACGACCAAATTGCCGATGAGCTTATTCCTTATGTAAAACATATGGGCTTTACCCATATTGAGTTTTTACCGCTCTCCGAATTTCCATTTGATGGTTCTTGGGGCTACCAACCGATAGGGCTGTATTCACCAACTAGCCGTTTTGGTACACCAGAAGGCTTTAAACGCTTAGTCGAAAAAGCGCACAAAGCAGGTATTAATGTGATTTTAGACTGGGTACCGGGGCATTTCCCTAGTGATACACACGGTTTAGTGGCATTTGATGGTACAGCCTTATATGAACATGCTGACCCACGTGAAGGCTATCATCAAGACTGGAATACCTTAATTTATAACTATGGTCGTAATGAAGTGAGAAACTTCTTATCCAGTAATGCATTGTATTGGCTTGAACGATTTGGTGTAGATGGTATCCGTGTAGATGCGGTCGCATCAATGATTTACCGCGATTACAGCCGTGCTGAAGGCGAATGGATTCCGAATCAATATGGCGGTCGTGAAAACTTAGAAGCCATTGAATTCTTAAAACATACCAACTGGAAAATCCATTCTGAGGTGTCCGGTGCTATTTCGATTGCGGAAGAGTCCACTTCTTTTGGTGGCGTAACCCATCCAACAGAAAACGGTGGTCTTGGATTTAATTTTAAATGGAACATGGGCTGGATGAATGACACCCTAAGTTATATGAAACTCGATCCAGTTTATCGTCGTTATCATCACGACAAAATGACCTTCGGGATGATTTATCAATACAGCGAAAACTTTGTATTGCCACTTTCTCACGATGAAGTTGTACATGGCAAATGTTCGTTACTTGGCAAAATGCCGGGCGATGCATGGCAAAAATTCGCTAACTTGCGTGCTTACTACGGTTATATGTGGGGCTATCCAGGCAAGAAATTATTATTCATGGGCAATGAATTTGCTCAAGGTCGCGAATGGAATTATGAAGAAAGTTTGGATTGGTTCTTGCTTGACGAAAACCATGGTGGCCTATGGCATAAAGGTGTATTGCAATTAGTCAAAGATTTGAATGGAATTTATCAAAAAAATGCACCGCTCTTTGAGTTAGATGGTGAACCGGAAGGCTTTGATTGGTTAGTGGTAGATGATGCGGAGAATTCAGTCTTTGCTTTTGAACGTAAAAGCAGTGATGGTGAACGCATTATCGTGATCAGTAACTTCACTCCGGTGCCACGCGAAGGCTACCGTATCGGTGTAAATGTAGCGGGTGAATACGAAGAAATTTTGAATACTGACTCAATGTATTATCAAGGTTCAAACGTAGGTAATTTCGGCTTGGTAGAAAGCGAAGAAATTGCAAGTCACGGACGTGATAATTCGATTAGCGTGACCATTCCGCCACTCGCAACGATCTATTTAAAATATAAAGCATAACAATAGCGAAAAACACAATGTTTAGTATTTATAACAATGGCAAACCTTCCCCAATGGGATATTCACAAACGCTGGAAAACGGCCTGAAAATTTCGAATTTTGCGCTGTTTTCTAGTGCGGCGGATGCTGTTGAACTTTGTTTGTTCCGTGATGGCAAAGAAAGCCGTTTTGCCATGAGCAGAACCGATGATATTTGGTATGTGGCAATCGAGGGCGTCGAGCTGAATGATGAGTATGCGTTCAGAATCACTGGTAAAAATGACCGCACTTTAGCTAATCCGCAAAAGTTAATGCTTGATCCTTATGCGAAAGCAGTAAGCCATAAACCAGATTTAAGTTCATCAGAAGCCCGTTCCATTTTCTTGTTAAATGACGGACGGGATAATGCAGCGGTTGCACCTAAAGGTCGCATTGTGGATGAGAGTTTTGATTGGTCAGGGGATTGTAAGCCGTCTATCCCTTGGGCTCAAACCATTGTGTATGAACTGAATGTTAAAGGATTTAGCCAATTAAATTCCCGTATTCCAGAAAATATTCGGGGTACTTATGCGGCGTTAGCACATCCTGAAAATATTGCGTATTTTAAATCATTGGGTATTACCAGCCTTGAATTGCTTCCAGTGAATTTCTTCATTGATGAACCACATTTGCAAGAAAAAGGATTACGTAATTATTGGGGCTATAACCCATTAGCCATGTTTGCTTTAGAACCAAGTTATGCCGCTGATCAAAAACAGCCTTTAAATGAGTTTAAGAGCATGGTCAAAGCCTTGCATCAAGCAGGCATAGAAGTGATTTTGGATGTGGTGTTTAACCACACGGCTGAATCCGAAAAAACATTCCCAACATTTTGTCAGCGAGGTATTGATGATAAAACCTATTACTGGCAAAACGAGCATGGTGATTACCTCAACTGGACGGGGTGCGGCAATATGCTCAATCTTGCTAACGACGTCATTCGCAAATGGGTATTAGATTGTTTACGTTACTGGGTAACAGAATGTCATGTGGATGGTTTCCGTTTTGATTTGGCCACTGTGCTTGGTCGTGAAACACCTGATTTCAATCCGGATGCACAATTGTTTGCAGAAATGGAACAGGATAACGTTCTACAACAAATTAAATTAATCGCAGAGCCTTGGGATATAGGGCATTACGGTTACCAAGTTGGTTATTTCCCAGCCTATTTTTCTCAATGGAATGATCGTTTCCGCGATGATATGTGTCGTTTTTGGTTATGGCAAAGTGGTGAAGTGGGTGCTTTTGCAGAACGTTTTGCTGGCTCGAGCGATATTTTTAAACGAGAAGGACGATTACCACATGGTAGCTTGAATTTTATTACTGCCCATGATGGTTTTACATTACGAGATTTAGTGAGCTATAACCATAAACACAATGACGCTAACGGCGAAGAGAACCGTGACGGACGAAATGAAAATTATAGCTACAATCATGGTATAGAAGGTTCTCAACTCGATTTAACTGATGAATGGCAAAGTGCGGTCGAAAAACGCCGTGTTTTATCGGAAAAAGGTCTATTAGGCTCGCTATTATTATCAAATGGTGTGCCGATGCTACTTGCTGGAGATGAGTTTGGTAACAGCCAATATGGCAATAACAATGCCTATTGCCAAGATAACGAAATTACGTGGTTAAAGTGGAATGATTTTAACCAAACCTTATTTGACTTCACCAAGCAAACCATTGCATTACGAAAAAAAATTCAAAGTTTGCAACAGGATGCTTGGTGGTCGGATGAAAATGTCGAGTGGTTGAATACAGGGGGAAACCCTATGACCCTAGACGATTGGCATAATCGGGAAAGCAAAGCCCTACAAGTCATGTTGGACGGCAAATATCTTTTCTTAATTAATGCAAAAACTGAACCGCAATCTTTTTATTTGCCAAAGGGGAAATGGAAAAAGATTGCCGAAACTGAAAATAGCATGATTCAACAATGTGATGTGAGCGGTATAGCATTTGAAGTGTTGGAACATATGGATGATGAAAACTATGGAGTTTGTTATGAAAAGTGATCTTAATAAATATGAATTAGTTAAAGATACTTTAGTGCTTATTTTGGCTGGTGGTCGTGGTTCCCGTTTACATGAATTAACCGATAAACGTGCTAAGCCTGCGTTATATTTTGGCGGTAATCGTCGCATTATTGATTTTGCGCTTTCCAACTGTATAAACTCAGGCTTGAATCGTATTGGCGTCGTAACCCAGTATGCCGCTCACTCTTTATTACGCCACTTACAGACAGGTTGGTCATTCTTACCACAAGAGCGTGGTGAATTCGTTGATATGTTACCTGCTCGTCAACAAATTGATGATTCTACATGGTACCGTGGTACAGCGGATGCGGTATATCAAAATATGGCGATTATCCGTAATCACTATCGTCCAAAATACATTTTGATTCTTGCAGGTGACCATATTTATAAACAAGATTACAGTGTCATGTTGATGGATCACGTGAGAAGTGGAGCAAAATGTACAGTAGGTTGTATTGAAGTACCACGTTCTGAAGCGAGTGAATTTGGTGTGATGGCAGTAAACGAAAATCTTAAAGTTAAAGCCTTCGTTGAGAAACCAAAAGATCCACCAGCGATGGTTGGTAAACCAGACATTTCATTAGCATCAATGGGGATTTATGTCTTTGATGCAGAGTATCTCTATAAAATGCTTGATAGAGAAGTGAATACACCTTGCACATCTCATGACTTTGGTAAAGATGTCTTGCCAAAATGCTTGGAAGAAGGCGTGCTTTATGCACATCCATTCAGCCGTTCTTGCATGGGCAGAAATACTGAAGGTGAGATTTACTGGCGTGATGTGGGTACGCTTGATAGCTTCTGGCAATCTAATATCGATTTGGTTTCAGAAAATCCACAATTAGATATTTACGATCAAAGCTGGCCAATTCGTGGTAATCCAGTACAGGCTTATCCGTCTAAATTCTTCTATAAAAAAGCGAATGTCAAACCGGTAGATAACTCGCTTATCGGTGGTGGCTGTGTGATTACCGATGCATCTATTAGTAATTCTGTGTTGTTTGATAGAATCAAAATTGATGAAGGATCTTCTGTTGATCACTGTGTGGTGTTACCACAAGTACAAATTGGTAAAAATTGTACATTGAAAGACTGTATTATTGATCGCCATTGTATTATTCCAGATGGTATGGAAATTGGTGTGGATAAAGCCCTAGATAGTAAACGTTTCCGTGTAAGTTCTACCGGCAAGGTTGTACTTGTTACATCAGCAATGTTGAAAAAATTGCAAGGCGAAGAAGTCACTAATGAAGAACATTTGGATTAAAGTGCGGTCAATTTTGACAGTATTTTTAATGAACTAAAAAGATTGTGCTGTTATCAATGACAGCACAATTTTAAGTATAAAAGGAAAATTATGAGAGTTTTACATGTTTGCTCGGAGCTATATCCCTTGCTCAAAACCGGTGGACTTGCCGATGTTTTAGGGGCGTTACCTTTTGCACAAAAAGAAATTGGTATTGATACACGTATTTTGTTGCCGGCTTATCCAAAAATCTCTGCGGGCATTGAGAACACGCATGTCGTCACAGAATTTGATAATTTTGCAGGTCATGTTGTGTTACGTTATGGCGAATACAATGGCGTGGGGATTTATCTGATTGATGCGCCACATCTCTATTGGCGAGAAGGAAATCCTTATCATGATACCGATTACAATGATTATGCTGATAACTATAAGCGTTTTGCTTTATTAGGCTGGGTGGGCGCAGAACTTGCGACAGGCTTAGACAGTTGGTGGCGAGCAGAAGTGGTTCATGCTCATGATTGGCATGCGGGCTTAGCCGCTGCTTATCTCTTTAATAAAGGTCGCCCTGCAAAATCAGTATTTACAATTCATAACTTGGCTTATCAAGGACAATTTGCTCATCGCCATTTACATGAAATTGGATTGCCAGAAGGCATGTTCCATGTTGATGGTTTAGAATTATTTGGCCAAATTTCGTATTTAAAAGCAGGTCTCTATTATTCTGATATGGTCACAGCAGTGAGTCCTACTTATGCAAAAGAAATTACTACACCAGACTTTGCTTATGGCTTGCAAGGCTTGTTAACAGGCTTACGTGGAGCCGGTAAGTTGGTGGGGATTTTAAATGGCGTGGATCAAGAAATTTGGCATCCAAGCTGTGATGCATATATTCAGCATCACTACAAATTAAAATCCATCGCAGGCAAGAAGAAAAATAAAGCTGATTTACAAGCTTATTTTAATTTACCACAACAACCTGATGCACTCTTATTTGTGATGGTAACTCGCTTAACAGAACAAAAAGGTGTGGATTTACTGATTGCCACAGCGGATGAAATTGTTAAACAAGGTGGTCAATTAGCGATTCTTGGTTCCGGTGCTAAACATTTAGAAGAGGGAATTTGCCAATTAGCACAACGTTACCCAGAACATATTGCAGTAAAAATTGGCTATGATGAAGCACTTTCACATTTAATGGTTGCGGGCGGTGATGTCATTTTAGTTCCAAGCCGTTTTGAACCTTGTGGATTAACCCAATTATATGGCTTGCAATATGGCACATTGCCGCTTGTTCGAGCGACTGGGGGATTAGCGGATACAGTGACAAACAGTACAAGCGAAACCATTAAAGAGCGTACTGCAACAGGCTTTGTATTCCAAAAAGCTGAAGCAGATGATTTACGAAGTGCTATCCAACACGCCTTTGCGTTGTGGCAAAAACAACGTGTTTGGGCAATGGTTCGTAATAACGCCATGGCACAGGACTTTAGTTGGAAAAATGCCGCCGCTCAATATGAGCAGCTTTATTTAAGCATTTTAAACCAATAATTCAATGGATTGACTCCCTCTTCAAAATAATCGCCTTTGAAGGGGGATTTTTGTTGTTTTTTTCGTAAAAAAGCTTAAAATTTGCGCGATTTTTTTATTGAGGTTTTATTTTCTATGATCATGGACAATTTTGATTCGCCATTTCTCTACAATCGACCAAGTCTTGATGTTGAAGGCGTGAAAAAAGCAATTGTTTATAAATTAATTTTCTTAATTGGTCGTTCACCAAAAGAGGCGAGTCAACGCGACTGGCTAAATGCGACGCTTCATGCAGTGCGTGATTTAGTGACTGAAGGCTGGATTACCACCGCTCGTCAATCTCGTGCAGAAGAAACTCGCCGTGTTTATTACCTTTCCATGGAATTCTTAATCGGCCGTACACTTTCTAATGCGATGATTGCAGAAGGCATTTATGATGTGGCACAAAAAGCCTTGGCTGAATTAAATGTTGATTTAGAAGAGATTATTGAAAAAGAAGTGGATCCTGGTTTAGGTAATGGTGGTTTAGGTCGTCTTGCTGCTTGTTTTATGGACTCACTTGCAACGTTAGCGATTCCAGCAATGGGTTACGGTATTCGTTATGAATACGGTATGTTCCGTCAAAAAATTGAAAATGGCCAACAGGTTGAGCGCCCTGATGATTGGTTAGAAAAAGGTGCACCTTGGGAATTTATGCGTCCATCAAAACGTTTCAGTATTGATTTTGGTGGTCATATTTATTTTGAAGGCAAAAAATGTATTTGGAATCCAGCTGAAAAAGTGACCGCACTTGCATACGACCAAATGATTCCTGGCTATAAAAATGATTCAGCATCAACGTTGCGTTTATGGTCTGCTCATGGTGGTGAGGTGTTTGATTTAGCGGAGTTTAACCGTGGTGATCACTTAGCGGCGGTAGCAACCCGTTCAGCTAACCAAAACCTTTCTCGCGTACTTTATCCAGATGATTCTACCTGGAATGGTCGTGAATTGCGTTTACGTCAAGAGTACTTCTTGGTATCAGCGTCTTTACAAGATATTCTTCGTCGTCATTTCAGAACACATGGCACGTTAGATAACTTAGCAGATAAAGTTGCGATCCACTTGAACGATACCCACCCAACATTAGCGATTCCTGAGTTAATGCGTATTTTAATCGATTTACACGGTTATTCATGGCAAAACGCTTGGGATGTGACTCGTCGTATCTTCTCTTATACTTGCCATACTTTAATGTCAGAAGCATTAGAAACCTGGCCGGTAGAAATGATGGCGAAAATCTTACCGCGTCATTTACAAATGATTTTTGAAATTAATGATCATTTCCTAGAGTATGTGAAAACTTATGTCACGACTGATATGGACTTTATCCGTCGCGTTTCTCTGATCGAAGAAGGATATCAACGTAAAGTGCGCATGGGCTGGTTGTCTGTTGTCGGCTCACATAAAGTGAACGGTGTTGCGGCGATTCACTCAGATCTTATGGTGACATCAACCTTTGCTGATTTTGCTCGTATCTACCCAGAACGCTTCACCAACGTGACGAATGGCGTGACACCGCGTCGTTGGCTTGCCGTAGCAAACCCGAAATTAGCGGCTTTATTTGATCAATATATTGGTTCTGAGTGGCGTTGCGATTTAAGCCAAATTGAAAAACTTAAAGCGTTTGCAGATAAAGGTGAATTTAAGCGTGCTGTCGCAGATATCAAATATGATAACAAAGTGAAATTAGCACAATATGTGAAGAAAACCCTTGATATCGATTTAGATCCACACGCATTATTTGATGTTCAAGTAAAACGTATTCACGAATACAAACGTCAAATGCTTAATGTGTTACACATTATTGCTCGTTACAACGAAATGTTGGCAGAACCAGAAAAAGATTGGCAGCCACGCGTATTTATTTTAGCGGGTAAAGCGGCTTCGGCTTACTATGCGGCAAAACAAACCATTCGTTTAATTAACGATGTCGCGAATGTCATCAATAACGATGAGCGCTTAAAAGGTCGTTTAAAAGTTGTCTTTATTCCGAACTACAGCGTAAGTCTTGCACAATTAATCATTCCAGCAGCAGATATTTCTGAGCAGATCTCTCTTGCAGGAACAGAAGCATCAGGTACCAGTAACATGAAGTTTGCCTTAAATGGTGCGTTAACATTGGGTACGCTTGATGGTGCGAACGTTGAGATTTTAGATAACGTTGGTAAGGATCATATCTTTATCTTTGGTAATACGGTTGAACAAGTTGAAGCATTACGTCGCGAAGGTTATCGTCCGTTTGATTATTATCAAAATGACGAGCAGTTACGTGAAGTCATTGACCAAATCATTCGTGGTGATTTCTCACCGGAAGAACCGAACCGTTATCATTCTCTCATTCAAGGTTTACAATACCACGATTATTATCAATCCTTTGCTGATTTCCGCAGTTATGTGGAAGCGCAAAAAGCGGTAGATAAAAAATATCAAGATCGTGATGCATGGATAGCAAGTACTATTCAAAATATGGTGAATATGGGCTTCTTCTCATCAGACCGTACGATTCTTGAATATGCGAAAAATATCTGGAAAATTGAACCGTTAAAACTCGAGAAGTAAGTTCTTGTCCACTCATAGAAAACCCTGTCGGATTATTTCCACAGGGTTTCTTTTTATGCTAAAATCCACCGTCAAATTTATTGTTCATTCAGATTAGGAAAAAGTATGAAAGTTTTAGAAGGTGCGGTAGCTGCACCAAATGCTAAAATCGCAGTGGTGATTGCCCGTTTTAACAGTTTTATTAATGAAAGTTTATTAGAAGGTGCGGTAGATGCATTAAAACGTATCGGCCAAGTGAAAGATGAGAATATCACAATCGTTCGTGCACCAGGTGCGTATGAACTTCCATTAGTAGCACGTCGTTTAGCTGAAAGCAAAAAATTTGATGCGATTGTAGCATTAGGTACGGTAATCCGTGGTGGTACCGCTCACTTTGAATATGTGGCTGGCGAAGCAAGCAGCGGTTTAGGTCAAGTGGCAATGCAAGCTGAAATCCCAGTAGCATTCGGTGTTTTAACAACTGAAAACATTGAACAAGCTATCGAGCGTGCAGGTACTAAAGCGGGTAATAAAGGTGCAGAAGCAGCATTAACTGCACTTGAAATGGTGAATCTTTTACAACAAATTGATGCGGCATAATTCCAATGACAGAGAAAAAAGAACCTGTAAAAAAAGTATCGCCACGTCGTAGAGCGAGAGAATGTGCAGTTCAAGCATTATATTCTTGGGCGCTCTCAGGTAATGCACCAGAACAAGTGGAACTTACTTTCGTTGTGGATCAAGATTTAAAAGGTGTGGATAAACCTTATTTTAGCCGCCTTTTCCGTCAAACCGTTGCGAATGTAGAAGCCGTTGATTTTTCAATGAGTCATTATTTAGATCGCACGTTGGATGAATTAGATCCGATTGAAAAAGCGATTTTACGTTTAGCGGTTTATGAACTTCAATTTGAGCCAGATGTACCGTATAAAGTGGCGATTAACGAGGCAATTGAAGTGGCGAAAGTGTTTGGAGCAGATGAAAGCCATAAATACATTAACGGTGTATTGGATAAAGTCGCTCCTGCATTAGGTCGCAAATAATTATTCAAATGTAGGGTAGACAAATGTCTGCCCTTTGTTTTTTGGTGTGCAGATAAAATGAGTACAGGTGAATTTGATCTTATAGGGCAATATTTCTCAATACAAAAAGGCAATCAACACTTTGTCGATTTCAGTATCGGGGATGATTGTGCGCTCACTCATATTCCAGAAGGCTATCAGCTTGCGATTACCACCGATACAATGGTCGAGGGTACGCATTTTTTATCTTCTATTTCTCCCCAAGATTTAGCCTATAAAGCTATCGCGACAAATCTAAGTGATTTAGCTGCCATGGGAGCGAAACCTGCTTGGATTTCGCTTGCACTGACATTACCTGAAATTGATGAAAACTGGCTAAGTCAATTTAGTCAAAGTCTGTTTGATACATTAAATCAATTTGATGTGATGTTAATTGGTGGCGATACAACGAAAGGCCCACTTTCTGTAACCATTACGGCACAAGGTTTCGTACCAAAAGGAAAGGCTTTATTCCGACATAACGCGAAGGTTGGAGATTTAATTTATGTATCGGGCACGTTAGGTGATAGCGCGGCGGGTTTAAATTGGATCTTACAGGGTAAAAGTGCGGTCGATTTTGATACTGAATTTTTAGTAAAACGTCATTTTCACCCAATGCCACGCGTTGAATTAGGTCAAGCCTTAATGGATGTAGCGCATTCATGTATTGATATTTCAGATGGTCTTGTCGCTGATTTAGGACATATTTTAACGAGAAGCCAATGTTCTGCGGAGATTGATTTATCCTTCTTGCCTTTATCCACATCACTCAAAAAAACATATAGCTTAGAAAAAACAGAAGCGTTTGCATTAAGTGGCGGGGAAGATTATGAACTTTGCTTTACAGTTCCTGCAAACAAAAAGGCCGAGATTGAAAAGTTATCCCAATCGTTGAATATACCTTGCACTTGTATCGGAAAAATTGTTCCGCAAAATAACAATCAGTTTACTTTTTTAAAAGATGGACGTGTAATGAATTATCAAGCGCCGTCTGGTTTCGATCATTTTAAGGATAAATAATGAATAGTTCACCACTTGATAGAGTTAGCTTAAAAAATCCAGTTCATTTACTGGCATTAGGTTTCGGTTCAGGACTCATTCGTCCAGCACCGGGTACATGGGGAAGTTTAGCTGGAACGATTTTAAGCTCCGCATTATTAGCCTGTGTTGGACTAAAAATCTTTCTAATTTTGACCGCACTTTGCTTTGCGCTTGGCTGTTATTTATGCCAAAAAACCGCAGATGATATGGGCGTTCATGATCATGGCTCCATTGTTTGGGATGAATTTGTTGGGGTATTTATTGTGTTAGCCGCGATTCCAACTTTGTCGTTTCCTTGGATTGTGATTGCCTTTGTATTGTTTCGTTTCTTCGATATTTTAAAACCTTATCCCATCCGTTATTTTGACCAAAAATTGGAAAGTGGTTTTGGGATTATGGTGGATGACGTTTTAGCGGCAGTTTATGCGGTTATCGTGATCGTGATATTACGTATTGTAGGCTTACCATGCTAAATTTGATGATTATTCATCTTGTTGGTTTACTTTCGCCAGGTCCAGATTTTTTCTATGTTAGCCGAATTTCTGCCATGAGTTCCCGTCGAGAAGCTATTGGTGGCGTGATTGGGATTACCATTGGTGTATTAATTTGGGCTACGGCTGCTGTTTTAGGACTCGCTATTATTTTTGCCACCATGCCAATTATTCAAGGCATAGTGATGATGCTTGGTGGATCGTATTTAGTTTATCTCGGCATTAAAATGGCAAAAGTAAGAACCAATGCAGTCTTTGATGAAAAGCAGAATGCAAATACATCAAATCAATCGACTTTAATGAGCATTATGAAAGGTTTATTGGTCAATTTATCTAATGCTAAAGTTGTGATTTACTTCAGCAGTGTGATGTCATTGGTTTTAGTGAATATTACCGAAACATCACAGATTTTGACTGCGCTAGCCGTGATTACCGTAGAAACTTTTTTATATTTCTACATCATTTCGGTGCTTTTCTCACGTTCTGTTGCAAAACAGTTTTATAGCCAATATAGTCGCTATATTGATAACGCAGCAGGGCTGATTTTTATTTTCTTCGGAATCTATTTAATTTATAGTGGCGTTCAACACGCTTTAATTTGATTAAAAAAGGACAAAACATGACATTAAAAATTGCGATCGCCGGTGCCGGTGGAAGAATGGGGCGTCAATTAATTCAAGCCGTACATAATGCAGAAGGGGCAGAGTTAGGTGCTGCTTTTGAACGTAAAGGTTCCTCTTTAGTCTGTGCAGATGCTGGCGAGCTTGCGGGTATTGGTGCATTAGGTGTCAAAGTATCAGATGATTTAAATGCAGAAAAAGACAACTTTGATTTGCTGATTGATTTCACGCGTCCAGAAGGCACGCTTGAGCATATCGCATTTTGTGTCGCTAATAACAAAAAGATGGTAATTGGTACCACAGGTTTTGATGACGCAGGTAAAGCCGCAATTCAAGCTGCATCGGAAAAAATCGCCATTGTATTTGCCTCAAACTTTAGCGTAGGCGTTAATTTGGTGTTTAAACTATTAGAAAAAGCTGCCAAAGTGATGGGTGATTATTGCGATATCGAAATCATTGAAGCACACCATCGTCACAAAGTGGATGCACCATCTGGTACCGCACTTTCTATGGGGGAACACATTGCGAAAACTCTTGGGCGTGATTTGAAAACACATGGCGTATTTTGTCGCGAAGGCATTACAGGCGAACGCAAACGTGATGAAATTGGTTTCTCTACCATTCGTGCTTCAGATGTTGTGGGGGAACATAGTGTCTGGTTTGCGGATATTGGAGAGCGCGTTGAAATTGCTCACAAAGCATCAAGCCGTATGACCTTTGCCAATGGTGCAGTACGTGCAGGTAAATGGTTAGAAAAACAATCTCACGGATTGTTTGATATGACAGATGTGTTGGATTTGAATAATTTATAATTCTATTTCTAAATCACTTTCCACCCGACAACAACACAGCAAAATCTCATCGGGTTGAATAAAGGCAAGGGGCGCTTCGGCGTAAGATACCTTGCCTTTTTTGATCTTCACGCGGCAAGAACCACAATAACCTGAACGACATTGATATTCATGGTGAATTTGATGTTGTTCTAAAAAATTAAGCAGGGAAGTTTGGTTATCGAAATCTAAGGTGATTTGGCGCTGAATAAGATGGATTTTCATGAAACAAAATAAAACAAAATTTTGCTCATTATAGAAGAAAGAGAAGTAAAACTCACGGCTCTTTTGTTGTAATATAGCGAGCTAATATTCATCATAAGGAAAGAACATGCAAACCTTTCTAAAATTAACGTTAATTTCAACCGCACTTTTATTAACAGCTTGTAGCTCAATTTCAAAAGAGCCGGTTAAGCATATTGATATGTATGTAAAGCCTTATTACGATGCCAGAGATGGACGACTTGAACAGATTAATGTGAACAAAGATATTGATGCGTTATTACTGAAAAATACACAAAAAGATTTTGAAAGTGCGGTCAATATTATTGAGAAAAAAGTGGATTTTGTTTCCCCAATGACAATGTTTGCACTTTCTGCTCGTGCTTATGATTTTGGCTTGCGTGATGAAGCGGTAAAATGGTTTTATCGTGGGCAAAACCGTTTAATCACCGCGTTATATGTGTTGGATTTAGATAAATTGACGGTATCGAATAACACGGGATTTGGGCAATTAGTGGGACAGCATGTTAATCCGTATGCGTTCTGTGATTTGAATAAGCAACACAAAGCGGCGCAAGATGCGATTGACTGGGCTAAAAAACATCCGTATCAAGCAGTGTTTTTACCTCAATTACCAAGTAAGCATCCAGATAGAAAACTGGCATTAAAAGAAGCAGAGGCAAAACTTGATGCACGTTTAGTTGAGCAAGACCGCTATTTTGCTAATCCTGAAAATAAAGCGAAATGGGAAAAAGAACGCCAAGATAACTTGGTGAATGAGCGATTTTGTTGGTGATTTTAAAAAAAATTTAAAAATCTTAAGGTTACTTAAGATTTCATTAAGATTTGTTGTGTTTAATAAGCATCAACAAGGCGGCAATGAGGATAATCCTTCGCTTTGAAACATGATTAATTTATGCTTAATTCTATTTAGGAGAACATGATGAAAAAATTTGCTTTAGCAACCCTTTTAGCTTTATCTACTTCAGCAGCATTTGCTGGTTTTAATGGTAACACTGCACAAGGTGGCTTCCATGGTGGTGACCAAGGTCAACAACTTACTGTTCAACAAGCATTATCTGCGAAAGATAATTCTATGATTACCTTAGTCGGTAATATCACTCAACAAATTAAAGGTGATAAATATCTTTTTACCGATGGTACAGACCAAATCAAATTGGAAATTAAAAACCGCGTTTGGAATGGATTAAATGTGGGACCTCAGGATAAAATCCGCGTTTACGGTAAACTAGACAATGAAATGTTTGAAAAACCAGAGCTTGAAGTAATTAGCGTTGAAAAAGCGCAATAATCATATAATTTGAAGTGGTGGGCAAAGCCCGCCATTTTGTTTTGAGAAAAGTAAAAGTGCGGTCAATATTATGCGAGTTTTATTAGTAGAAGACGATCCTCTCATCGGCAATGGTCTGCAAATTGGTTTAACAAAATCAGGCTTTATTGTAGATTGGTTTACCGATGGGCAAAGTGGATTAAACGCCTTAATCGGCGCGCCTTATGATGCGGTGGTATTGGATTTAACCCTGCCTAAACTAGATGGTTTGGATGTGTTAAAACAATGGCGTTCAAATAATCAAGATGTGCCAGTGTTGATCTTAACTGCGCGTGATACATTGGATGAACGGATTAAAGGCATTCAACAAGGTGCGGATGATTATCTTTGTAAACCCTTTGCCTTGGCTGAAGTGGTGGTGCGATTACAAGCATTAATTCGTCGTCGTTATGGGCAAGTCAAACCGCAGATTGAGCATGGCAATGTCAAACTCGATCCTGCTCAACGTAAGGCTTGGTTGAATGAGGATGAAATTACATTAACCGGGCGTGAGTATAAATTACTCGAGCTTTTTATGCTGAATAAAGAGCGAGTACTTTCTCGTGCGACCATTGAAGAAAAACTGTCAAATTGGGATGAAGAATTAAGTAGTGGTGCATTGGACGTACATATTTATAATTTACGTCAAAAACTGGGTAAACAATTTATTCGTACTGTACATGGCGTAGGCTATGCTTTAGGACAAGTTAATGAAAAATAAACGACTAAGTTTTCGCCTCTTAATCGGTTTAAGTTTGACCGCACTTTGTGTGTGGTGCATAGCCACAGCTGTTGCATGGACAGTCGTAAAAAAAGAAGCTAAAGACGTGTTTAATGCACAACAAGTACTTTTTGCTGAGCGTTTGGCAACCTCTGATTTAAAAAATGTATTGTTGGAAGAAAATGCGAATTTTCCACGTGGTGGATTTAAACCACAGAAACGTCATTACGATAATGATGCTCTAGCCTTTGCTATATTTTCTAACAAAGGCGAAAGAGTATTAACCGATGGTGATAATGGCGACAAATTTATTTTTAAAAATAAGACGGGTTTTAGCAAAGAACATATTTTAGATGATGACGATGAATGGCTGATTTATTGGCAACCTGTCGGTAAAGGTGAACTTGTCATTGCGGTGGGACAAGAATTGGAATACCGCGAAGAGTTGGTCAATAAAATGGTCTTCAGCCAAACAGGGATTTGGTTTGCTGGATTACCAATACTATTATTGGTTGCGTTTATTGTGATTTATCGTGCATTAAAACCAATTAATCGATTGAGTCGAAACGTACAAGCTCGTCGCCCTGGAGATGTATCGTTATTAGAAACCGATAATGTACCAACAGAGATTCTACCGTTAGTCCAAAACTTAAATCAATTTTTCACACGTACCAGTGAGCAGCTAGAACGGGAGCGCCGTTTTGTTTCTGATGCAGCACATGAATTACGTAGTCCATTAGCGGCATTGCGTATTCAAACAGAAGTCGCACAGTTAGCTGGCGATGATGCACAAACACGTGAAACGGCTTTAGCGCATTTAACCCAAGGTATCGATCGGGCAACTCAATTAATCGAACAGCTTCTTACGCTTTCCCGCTTAGAGAATCTCAAAGAATTAGATAACCTTGCTGATATTCATTGGTCGGAAATTATCACTTCGCTTATTGGTGATTTATATTTTAGTGCACAACAACGCCAAATCGAATTACAGTTTGAGCATCAGGGAGATCCTGCCGTTAAGCAAGGGCAGCCATTATTACTTGCACAAATGCTACGAAACTTATTAGATAATGCCATAAAATATTGTCCTCAAGGCACTCTGGTTCGTGTGATTTTACAGCCACGTAAAATTTTTATTGAAGATAATGGCAGTGGTGTTGCGCCAGAAGAATTAGCGAAATTAGGGCAGCGTTTTTATCGTCCTGCAGGACAAAATGAAAAGGGAAGTGGGCTTGGATTGTCTATTGTGGCAAGAATAGCAGAATTGCATCACTATCGTTTCCGATTAGACAATATTGAAGATAACGGGCAAATTCAAGGTTTGCGAGCTATCATTGAGTTATAAAAAAAGGGCGTTTAATACGCCCTTTTTGTTAAAACATTCCACCAATTAATTCCAATCGACCTTTCTCAACTTTAATTTCTTTGGCGAATTTCTTAATCAGCATTTGTTTCATGTCACTTTCATCCAAGGTGTAAACTGGCATCCGACTTAATAGTGCTGCCACACCATCACTTAATAGCGGCATAACATCTTGGAGTTGCTCCATCACACTATTAGGTTCGCCAGACCAGCGTAAAATTCGCAGATTTTTTAAATAGAGCGCACCTTCCTGTGGGTTATATTCTGGAACGGCATCAAAGGTTAAATGCAATTTAGCCGGATAGGTTTTACCGGATAAACGAATAAGCGTATCAGCCAAACCACTCATTTCAACACGATTACTTTCAGTTTGCCCGATTTGAGTTACTAAATCTTTCAGCGCATAATCCACTGAAAATAATCGTGGAATACCGAGTTTGTCATTAATCGTGCCTTTTTCACTTAAATATTGGTTAATTTGTTGCTCGCTGATGCTAAAAGGGGAAGCTTGTACAGACAGCGTGCAGAAACCTAATATCAGCACGGTAAGCAATTTTTTCAAAAAATGCATATTTTTCTCCTTGATTGAAAAAGAATAAAAATTTTGTAGAATGTATCGCTTATCTTTTCAATACACAATAAAAATTTAAGTAGAGATTATGACTTTGTCACTTAAAGACCATGTGCAAAAGCTTCTTGAAGAACATCGTGGAGAACGCGTTTTCCGCTTTGAATATTTAGGAAAACATTATTGGTTAAAACAGCCTGAGCAATTAAAAGGGATATGGTTATTATTAAAACCATATCCAAAACAACATTTTAAAGAAGAGTGTGAAATACTACAGCATTTAAATAATATTGGTGCACCAGTACCTAAATTATGCGGTTTCGGTGATGATTATTTAGTATTGGAAGATGCAGGGCCAACATTAAACATCTGGCTGAATGATGAAACATTGTCTTGGGCAGAAAAATCACATATTTTGCATTCAGCGATAGAAATATTGATTAATCTTCATCAACAAGGCATTATTCACGGTCGTCCAGCTATACGAGATATCGCATGGAAAGATGGTAAAATTAGTTTTATGGACTTTGAATCCCATTCAAAAAGCCATAATGAACACTGGTTGATTACACGTGATATGCTGGCATTTTTAGACAGTTTATGTCGTGTGAAAGGCTTAGATAATGAAAAGCTTGATGAATTATTTGATTATTATAAATCTCATTGCCCGACAACTTATTGGACTGATATGTTGTCTTATGTGAGAAGATTTCGTTGGCTTTATTATCTTTTACTTCCGTTCAAACCGATTGCACGAACGGATCTATTGGCCGTTTATCGGTTATTTGAACATTTAACAAAGGAAAATCTATGAAAAAATTATTTTTAGTGGCTGTATTAAGTGCTTTAGTGAGTGCTTGTTCTGTTGGTGTAGGTGCTGGCGGCGGTAGCAACGGTGTAGGCGTTGGTGTTGGTCTAGGCACTGGCTTTGGATTCTAATTCTCGCTTTAGATAAAGCAAAGTGCGGTCAAAAAATCTTATGTTTTCAAGAAAATTAGCAGAAATTACTTGATCTTTTGATTTAGATCACTATAATACACCCCATATTTCGGACGCGGGGTGGAGCAGCTTGGTAGCTCGTCGGGCTCATAACCCGAAGGCCGTCGGTTCAAATCCGGCCCCCGCAACCAATAACAAGTTCAGTAAAAAGAACCCCAAGTTTGGGGTTTTTTTGTACGAGAAATTTAGAAACTGGGCTTAGGTTCATTGACGAACCTAACCCTTTTTTTATGTCTGAATTTTAAGATTAGGAGCAAAAATTGGCAACATTAGAACAAAAATTGCAAGAGATGCTTCAAGGTGCAGTAGAAGACTTAGGCTGCGAACTTTGGGGGATTGAATGCCAACGTGCAGGTCGTTTTATGACCGTGCGTTTATTCATTGATAAAGAAGGTGGCGTAGGCGTTGATGATTGTGCTGATGTAAGTCGTCAAGTGAGCGCGATTTTAGACGTGGAAGATCCGATTGCGGATAAATATAACCTAGAAGTGTCATCACCCGGTCTTGATCGTCCATTATTTACACTTGAACAATTCCAACGTTATGTGGGTGAGGATATCGCTGTGCATTTACGTATTCCTGTTTTAGATCGTCGTAAATGGCAAGGTAAATTGGAAAAAATTGAAAATGACATGTTGACACTTATTGTTGATGGTCAGGAACAAGTTCTTATTTTTGGCAACATTCAAAAAGCCAATGTAATCGCAAAATTTTAAAGGAGAAAAAGGAAAATGAGTAAAGAGATTTTGTTAGCTGCTGAAGCAGTATCTAACGAGAAGTTATTACCACGTGAAAAGATTTTTGAGGCGTTAGAGAGTGCGATTGCGCTTTCAACGAAGAAAAAATATGACTATGAAACCGATATTCGTGTGTCTATCAACACCAAAACAGGGGAGTTTGATACATTCCGTCGCTGGTTAGTTGTTGATGAAGTTAAAGTGCCAACAAAAGAAATGACATTAGAAGCGGCACAATTTGAAGACCCTAATATTCAAATCGGTGATTATGTCGAAGATCAAATCGAATCTATCGCATTTGACCGTATTGCGATGCAAACTGCTCGCCAAGTAATCAGTACTAAAATTCGTGAAGCTGAGCGAGCAAAAGTGGTTGAGCAATTCCGTTCTGAAGAAGGCAAAATTGTTACGGGGACGGTGAAAAAAGTAAATCGTGAAAGCATTATTTTAGATTTAGGCAATAAAGCTGAAGCCGTAATTATGCGTGAAGATATGCTTCCACGTGAAAACTTCCGTCCTGGCGATCGTGTTCGTGGTGTGCTTTATAAAGTGAATCCAGAAAGCAAAACTGCACAACTATTTGTGACTCGTGCGAAACCTGAAATGTTAATCGAGTTATTCCGTATTGAAGTACCAGAAATCGGCGAAGAAATGCTTGAAATCCGTGGTGCAGCTCGTGATCCAGGTTCTCGTGCGAAAATTGCGGTGAAATCCAATGATAAACGTATTGACCCAGTTGGTGCATGTGTGGGTATGCGTGGTGCACGCGTTCAAGCAATTACCAATGAGTTAGGTGGCGAACGTGTGGATATCGTACTTTGGGATGATAATCCAGCACAATATGTAATCAACGCGATGGCACCAGCTGATGTAACGTCAATCATTGTGGATGAAGATAACCACTCAATGGATATTGCGGTTAATGCTGACAACTTAGCACAAGCAATTGGTCGTAATGGTCAAAATGTACGTTTAGCGACACAATTAACCGGTTGGACATTAAATGTCATGACTACCGAACAATTAAATGAAAAACATCAAGCGGAAGATATCAAAGTATTAAATTTATTCATGGATAAATTAGGTCTTGATGAAGAGTTTGCTCAAATCTTAGTGGATGAAGGCTTTACTTCATTAGAAGAAGTGGCTTACGTTCCAGTGAGCGAACTGACTGCAATTGATGGTTTAGAAGATGAAGATCTTATCGAAGAGTTACAAGGTCGTGCAAAAGATGCGATTACTGCAGCTGCTGCAGCTGAAGAAGAAGCCTTGAAAAAAGCGAATATTGAAGATCGTTTATTAAATCTTGAGGGGATGAATCGTCACATTGCCTTTAAATTAGCTGAAAAACAAATTACTACGCTTGAAGAGCTTGCAGAGCAAGGTGTAGATGATTTAGCTGATATCGAAGAATTAACCGCAGAGCAAGCCGCTGACTTTATTATGGCTGCGCGTAATATTTGCTGGTTTAGCGAAGAGTAAGGAGTTTAATAATGACTGAAGATGTAAAAAATGCGGATGCGAATGCACCGAAAAAACTAAGTATTCAACGCAGAACAAAAACAACCGTAAGCAGTACAACAGCTGGCGGTAAAGCAAAAGCGGTACAAGTTGAAGTTCGTAAAAAACGCACTGTGCCAACAGATGCTGCGCGAAAAGCCGCTGAGGCAGAAAAATTAAAAGCACAGCAAGAAGCAGAGAAGAAAGCGGCAGAAGAAAAAGCACGTTTAGCTGCTGAGAAAGCTGCAGAGGAAAAAGCGAAAGCCGAAAAAGCTAAGCTTGAAGCAGAAAAGGCAGCGAAACCAGCACAAAGTGCGGTTGAAAATAAATCTAAATCTGTTGATCCAGAAAAAGAAAAACGTAAAGCGGAAGAAGCAGAACTTCGTCGCAAAGCGGAAGAGCTGGCTCGCCAAAAGGCAGAAGAGCAAGCTCGTAAAGCTGCTGAAGATGCTAAACGTTATGCTGAAGCGGATACGTCAAGCAATGAAAGCGCATCAGAAGATTATACTGATTACAATTTAAGCTCTCGTTATGCTTTAGAAGCGGAAGACGAAGAAGAACGCCGTAATGAAAATCGCGGTCGCGGCAAAAATAAAGTCGCTAAAGCGAAAAAAGAACGCGATGACGTGAAAGGCGGCAATAAAAATGAGCGCGAATCTAACCGTAAAAATCAAAAAGACGGTAAATTCGGTAAAGGTAAAAATGGTAAGAAAGGTGCAGCATTACAACAAGCCTTCACAAAACCTGTTCAGGTTGTGAAACAGGATGTTGTTATTGGTGAAACAATTACCGTTGCGGAATTAGCAAACAAAATGGCAACCAAAGCTACTGAAATCATCAAAGCAATGATGAAGATGGGCGAAATGGTGACCATTAACCAAGTGCTTGACCAAGAAACAGCACAGTTAGTGGCTGAAGAATTAGGTCACAAAGTGATTCTTCGTAATGAAAATGAACTTGAAGAAGAAGTATTAGGCGATCGTGATGTTAACGCAGAAAAAGTGACTCGTGCACCAGTTGTAACCATTATGGGTCACGTTGACCATGGTAAAACCTCATTGCTTGACTATATTCGTAAAGCGAAAGTTGCAGCAGGTGAGGCGGGTGGTATTACTCAGCACATCGGTGCGTACCACGTAGAAATGGATGACGGCAAAATGATCACCTTCTTAGATACGCCGGGACACGCCGCATTTACCTCAATGCGTGCACGTGGTGCGAAAGCAACGGATATCGTCGTTCTTGTTGTTGCTGCAGATGATGGTGTGATGCCTCAAACCATTGAAGCGATTCAACACGCGAAAGCAGCGGGTGCGCCTTTAGTGGTTGCGGTGAACAAAATTGATAAACCAGAAGCAAACCCAGATCGTGTAGAACAAGAATTACTTCAACACGAAGTGATCTCTGAGAAATTTGGTGGTGATGTGCAATTTGTTCCTGTTTCTGCGAAGAAAGGTACTGGTGTTGATGACTTATTAGATGCCATCTTGCTTCAATCAGAAGTACTTGAATTAACAGCTGTAAAAGACGGCATGGCAAGCGGTGTAGTGATTGAGTCTTACCTTGATAAAGGTCGTGGTCCAGTTGCAACCATTCTTGTTCAATCTGGTACCTTACGTAAAGGCGATATCGTACTTTGTGGTTTTGAATACGGTCGCGTTCGTGCAATGCGTGATGAAAACGGTAAAGAAATCGATGAAGCCGGTCCATCTATTCCTGTTGAGGTGTTGGGTCTTTCTGGTGTACCTGCAGCGGGTGATGAAGCAACAGTCGTACGTGATGAGAAAAAAGCACGTGAAGTGGCATTACACCGTCAAGGTAAGTTCCGTGAAGTGAAACTCGCTCGTCAGCAAAAAGCGAAACTTGAAAATATGTTTAGCAATATGACGGAAGGTGATGTGGCAGAGCTTAACGTTATTGTGAAAGCGGACGTACAGGGTTCTGTGGAGGCGATTATTCAATCATTACAAGATCTTTCTACTGATGAAGTGAAAGTGAAAGTAGTGGGCTCAGGCGTAGGTGGTATTTCTGAAACTGATGCAACCTTAGCAGCGGCTTCTAATGCGATTATGGTCGGCTTTAACGTTCGTGCAGATGCTTCTGCTCGTCGTATTATTGAAGCAGAAAATATTGACCTTCGTTATTACTCCATCATTTATGAACTATTAAATGATGTGAAAGCGGCAATGAGCGGTATGCTACAACCTGAATTCAAACAAGAAATCATCGGCTTGGCTGAAGTGCGTGATGTGTTCAAACATCCGAAATTTGGTGCAATCGCCGGTTGTATGGTGACCGAAGGTGTAGTAAAACGTAACAATCCAATCCGCGTATTACGTGATAACGTGGTAATCTTTGAAGGTGAATTGGAATCTCTCCGTCGCTTTAAAGATGACGTTTCTGAAGTCCGTAATGGTATGGAATGTGGTATCGGCGTTAAAAACTACAATGACGTAAAAGTCGGCGACCAAATCGAGGTGTTTGAAGTCGTTGAAGTTAAACGTTCAATCTAATCAATAAAAAGAGCGGTCAAAATTCAACGTATTTTTGACCGCTTTTTAATAAGAGAAATATTATGGCAAGAGAATTTAAACGCAGCGATCGCGTTGCACAAGAATTACAAAAAGAAATCGCCATCATTTTGCAACGTGAAGTGAAAGATCCCCGTATTGGCATGGTAACCGTGTCTGATGTGGAAGTATCAAGCGATTTAGCTTATGCAAAAGTGTTTGTCACATTTTTGTTTGATCATGATGAAGTAGCGATTGCACAGGGCATGAAAGGGTTAGAAAAAGCGGCACCTTACATTCGTTCATTAGTGGGTAAAGCAATGCGTTTACGCATTGTGCCGGAAATTCGTTTCTTCTATGATCAATCCTTAGTCGAAGGGATGCGTATGTCTAATTTGGTGACAAACGTGATACGTGAAGACGAGAAAAAACACGTTGAGGAAAATGACTAATGTCGAGACCTCGTAAGCGTGGACGTGATATTGATGGCGTATTTTTATTAGATAAGCCACAAGGCATGTCATCTAATGATATTATGCAAAAGGTGAAACGCGTATTCCAAGCGAATAAAGCAGGGCATACCGGTGCGCTCGATCCATTAGCAACCGGTATGCTACCTATTTGCTTAGGCGAAGCGACAAAGTTTTCGCAATTCTTATTAGATGCAGATAAACGCTATGTGGTTACAGCAAAATTAGGTGAACGTACGGATACCTCAGATGCAGAAGGACAAGTGGTCGAAACGCGTCCTGTCAATGTGGAAACATCACAAATTTTGACCGCGCTTGAACAATTCCGTGGTGATATTTTGCAAGTGCCGACCATGTTTTCAGCGTTAAAACACAATGGAAAACCATTGTATGAGTATGCTCGCGCAGGCATTACGGTAGAACGTGAAGCACGTCCTATCACGATTTTTGAGCTTAACTTTATTGAGTATCAAGCGCCTTTTCTAACTTTAGAAGTGCATTGTTCGAAAGGAACCTATATCCGAACATTAGTGGATGATTTAGGTGAAGTGTTAGGTTGTGGCGCTCATGTGACAGTGTTACGTAGAACTGCGGTTGCGGATTATCCAACAGAAAAGATGATGACATGGGATGCTTTGCAGGCGCTTGCAGAGCAAGGCAATCTTGCACAACTTGATCAACATCTTTTACCGACAGATACAGCAGTCAGTAAATTACCTGCATTAAAGTTAAACGCAGAGCAAAGTAAAAGTATAGGCTTTGGACAGCGCGTTAAATTTACTAATGAAGCAAAATTGCGTGGTCAAGTGCGGTTGTTTTCTGACAAGAATATCTTTTTAGGCGTGGCACTTATCGATGATAACAATGTAATTCGTCCGCAACGTTTGATTACACAATCTCTCTAACCATTTGCCTTTCTGTTTTAATTCCAGTAATCTCACCTGTAACCTTTTAATTGCAATCAATGTAAATAAGATATTACAGGTGAATTATGGATGTCCTTAACCATTTACGTCAGGAAATTGATGCGCTCGATCGTGAACTGATTCAACTTTTTGCTAAACGCCTCGAACTGGTAAGCCAGGTAGGAGAGGTTAAGCATGAAAAAGGTTTACCAATTTATGCGCCAGAACGTGAATTAGCAATGCTACAAGCGCGCCGAGAAGAGGCGGCGAAAGCGGGAATCTCTCCACAACTTATCGAAGATGTGCTTCGTCGTTTCATGCGTGAATCGTATTCCAATGAAAATCAGTTTGGTTTTAAAACCCTGAATCCAGCCATTAACAAAATTGTTATTGTCGGCGGTTACGGAAAAATGGGGCAATTACTTGCCCGCTATTTGCGCGCTTCTGGTTATCCTATTTCTATTTTAGATCTGAATGATTGGGATGTGGCAGAACGCATTTTAACGAATGCAGATGTTGTCATTGTTTCCGTGCCAATTGATCACACGTTAGAAACCATAGAACGTTTAAAACCCTATTTAACGGAAAATATGCTACTGGTGGATCTCACCTCCGTGAAACGTGCTCCATTAGCTAAAATGTTAGAGGTGCATAAAGGGGCGGTAGTTGGATTGCATCCAATGTTTGGCCCTGATATTGCGAGCATGGCAAAACAAGTGGTTGTGTGTTGTGATGGGCGCTTTAGTGAGTGTTATGAATGGTTACTGGAGCAAATTCAAATCTGGGGTGCAAAAATTTACCAAATTGATGCAGCTGAGCATGATCACAATATGACGTATATTCAAGCATTACGTCACTTTTCTACCTTTGCGAATGGTCTGCATCTTTCTAAACAGCCCGTCAATTTAAGCAATTTATTGGCGCTATCTTCCCCGATTTATCGTTTGGAATTAGCTATGATTGGTCGTCTATTTGCTCAAGATGCGGCACTTTATGCAGATATTATTATGGATAAGCCAGAAAATTTAGATGTGATTGAAAGTTTGAAACAAACCTATGAAGAAGCGTTACAATTCTTTGAAAAAGGCGATCGTCAAGGATTTATTGATGCTTTCCATCAAGTGAGAGAATGGTTTGGGGAATATTCTGATCAATTCTTGCAAGAAAGTCGTCAGTTATTACAACAAGCTCACGATTTACGTCACGTATAAAGTAAAAAGTGCGGTTGATTTTCACCGCACTTTTTCTTTTTACTTATTGTCTTGCCAAACGTAAATTTTGTGGAATTTCCTCAAAGTTCGAACGGAATGGATTAATGTCCAATCCACCACGGCGCGTATAACGCGCATAGACGGTGAGTTTTTCTGGTTTGGCGTAATGCATCAAGTCACAGAAAATACGCTCGACACACTGCTCGTGAAACTCATTATGTTGACGGAAAGACACTATGTAGCGGAGAAGTTTTTCGCGATCGATTTGCTTACCCACATAATGAATTTGCACGGTTCCCCAATCCGGCTGACTGGTGATAAGACAGTTAGATTTCAATAAATGGCTTACTAAGGTTTCTTCCACCACGTTATTGGACGTACAATCTTGCAAAATGTCTGCATCAAATTCGTAGCTGTGGATTTCGATATCCTGATCATCAATGCAATCGCCCGGTAAAGTATCAATACTTTGTCCTTGATAATGGGATAAAGGATGCAAACGTACTTTGACCTCGCCTTGAGCACAAGCACTTAGATCTTCACGCATAGTGTGTTCTACGCTAGCAAAATCAGCAAATTTACTTTGGTTAAAGCTATTTAAGTAGAGTTTAAAGCTTTTCGATTCAATTAAATTTTCACTGCGATAATCAATTTCCACATCGGCAATAGCTACTTGTGGCAAACCTTTTGGATTTAACCAAGAAATTTCGTAGGCTGTCCAAATATCCGCCCCTTCGGAAAATGGCTGTTGTTCAGTTATGCCTAAGCCATCACGATTGAGTTTTCGAGGCACGGGTTGTAACAAAGTGCGGTCATAATTCGCAGCATATTCTGTTGCTTGACCGAGTTTTAAAGATTGAAGGCTTTTATCTTGATAGTTCATTTGTTTTCCTGAATGACGAAAGCGTTATAAAAAATTCCACGACACATTCGAGACTAATCGACATTGGTCGCATTTAAAGTAAATTACATCAAATAGTGGTGCGTCTAATGTCCAATCGCCACCACATTGCGGGCAACAGCGTTGTTGTTCCGATTCTAAAGAATGTCCACCGACACGGTATAAATAATAATAGGTCGGTATGCCGTTTTCTTTTTCGATTTCAGCAGCAAGGTAGCGTCCATGTTTGCTGAGCGTGCTATTAACCTCGAAGATTTCATTTAATGCTTCTTTTTCTAAAGCCGAACCATTCATTTGCAACTGATCGCAGGCCTGCCAATTTTCCTGCCATTTAATTAAATCTTGGCTTAAGTGCGGTTGATTTTTTAGCTGTTTATAGAGCGGAATTGGGGAGAAATCATCCCCGCTATGTAATGGCGAGCAAGATTGTAAATGCGTGGTGTAGAGCATCTGCCATGCAGGTCGGTTACATTCAGCTGTACTGTCAGCATTTAAATCATCGGCAATAATTTGAAAACCTTGAAAATTTAGACCGCACTTTTCAGCATTTTCCATTGCCAGATTCACAGTTTGGTTATTGTTCTTGGGCAAAAGGCTATCTTGCTCAGGGCAAATAACGCGCATTGCAAAACCTTGTTGATCGTCTTCCTCCGTTAAATAAAGCGGGATTTCACGGCCGATAATTTGCCCGTTATAACGCCATTGGTCGATGATTGCATTGAGTAAACGGCTTTGTTGGCCGATGTCATTTTCTAAGGCAGTTAATTTAAAAAAGGGTTCGATCAGATACATAATTACAGATTGTGCAAGATTTCTTCAATTTGTTTTAAACCGTTTAAGCGGGTTTCACTTAAGCGGGAGGCAACACCAAGCTCATCAAAAAATTGACGAATATTAAATTGTTGTAATTGGTTTCGGGTTTGGCCGTTGATGTTTTGTAACAACAACCATAACAAGCCATTCATAATGCGCGCTTCGCTGTAAGCTTGAAATTGAAACGTATCGTCATGTTGTGGAATGGGCATAAACCAAAGTCCCGCTTCACAGCCTTGAATCGATTGCATTTGAGCCAATTCATCAGGAGAAGGTTGAGGGAGATGCTTACCCGCTTGAATAATAAAACGGTAGCGATCTTCCCAATTTTTTGCCTGTTTAATGTTTTCTAGCATGCTAATAACTCTAAGGATTTATCTAATGCCGCAAAAAAAGCGTCCACATCTTGTTGGCTGTTATAAGGCGCAAAAGAAAGTCTTAATGTAGTACGCTCGCCAAGACGGGCTAAGTAAGGTTGGGCACAATGTTCACCCACACGCAACGCAATTTTCTGTTCACTTAATAGGGTAGCAAGATCCGAAGCCGCAATCCCATCAAAAACAAAACATACTACTGAACTCGGTTGCGGTGAATTAAATAAACGACAATTTGGATAGTTTTTTAACCGCACTTTACTTTGCTCAGCAAGAGCAACGGCATAAGCTTCGGCTGCCTGAAAATCCCATTTTTTGAGCCAATCTAGCACTGCACCAAAGCCAATCACGCCCGCAATATTTGGTGTGCCCGCCTCTAATCGATAAGGCAAATCGGCAAAAGTAATACATTCATGGGATACGCGCTCAATCATTTTTCCACCGTAAAAAAGCGGTTGTAGCAGAGAAAGTGAGCTTAATTTTCCGCTTAATATACCAATGCCGTTTGGTCCATAAATTTTGTGTGCCGAAAAGGCAATAAAATCCGCATCTAATGCCTGCAAATCAATTTGTATATGGCTAATAGCCTGAGCGGCATCCACTAAAATGAGCGCATTGCTATGTTGACGGATTACTCGAATTAAATGTTGGATATGTTGTTCCGTTCCCGTTACGTTGGAAACAAAATTGAGCGCCACTAATTTAGTTTTCTCATTTAAGGCTGCAATTAAGGCATTTTCATCAATTAACCAATTATCCAAAATAGGCAACACTTGAATTTTTGCCCCGCATTTTTTCGCTGTCTCATGCCACGTAACATAATTAGCATGATGGTCTGCTTGGCTAATTAAAATCTCGTCATCCGTATGCAAAGAGGGGAGTAAACCGTTAGCGACTAAATTAATGCTATGCGTCGTTCCTGAAGTCCAAATCACCGCTTTTTCATCTTCTGCATTAATTAAGGTTTTAACTAAGTGGCGGGCATTTTCATATTGTGCTGTTTGTGCGGCTTCATACTGACTACGATGCACGGAGCCTGCCGATTGATAAAAAGTACTTGTTGCATCAATTAGTGCTTGAGGTTTTAATGCTGTTGCCGCATTATCCAAATAAACCACGGCATTTGACGATTTAAAATAAGGAAATTCATTTTTAAATGATTGATAATCAAAAGCCATGTTGACCTCCATGTTTGCCTGCTTTGTTCTGTTTTCGCCATTCATAAGGGGCAATAGGGTTGGAATCTCGCCATAAGCCAATTTTTTGTTGTTGGGCAAAATCTTGTGCCTGAAAGTAGAGTGGATTTTTAACATATTGCGGATAAACCCACGCCATGCCGTTTTTTACCATTTCTAAGTTGATGTTTTGTTCTTGCAGGTAAACCGTTGCCAAAATACGTTGGTAACGATCGTAACCAGAAACGGACAACGTCACATTTTGTTTGAAAACCAGTTGTGAAAGATATTGTTTGGCTTTCTTTCCAAATGGTTGGCCTTTTTCCGGTGCATCAATTTCTTGTAATCGCACTTTGAGTTGTTTTTTAGTGGGTAAGAGGCAAGTTAAGGTGTCGCCATCGCTGACCCCTACAACCCAACATGCCATTTGGCGTTCAGTAGCGACTGAAAATTGCGTCCAAAGTGCGGTCAAAATTAGGGCTAAAAATAAGAAAGCATTTTTAATCATTTGGAATTTCTTTGATCTATATCGCAATATTTAACTAAAAAGAGAGGGTAATTCTAACAAAAAAAGCGTAAAATAAATTTGAATTATTGTTAAATAAGTTGAAAGAGGAAATATGTTACTCCAAAAAGGCGTTCAACTTGTTCGCTCGCTCGTGATTTTATACATTATATTGCTACTCGGCAATTTGATTTCGCAGTATGTGCCTGTTGGAATTCCTGGCAGCATCTGGGGATTGTTAATACTTTTTATTGGATTAACCACTCGTATCATTCGTTTAGAATGGATTTATTTGGGTTCTAGTTTGTTAATTCGGTATATGGCAGTACTTTTTGTGCCAGTGAGTGTAGGTATTATCAAATATTATGATTTACTTGTTTCTCAATGGAAAATTTTACTCATTCCAAATATTCTCAGTACTTTTCTGACGCTCTTTATTATCGCATTTTGGGGTAATTATTTGTTTTACAAGCAATCTTTTGCTCATAAACGTCAGAAAGTATTAGAGAAACGTAATTTTCAGGCAGACTAAGGTTTTATTATGCAGTATGCAATTTATCTTTATACTGGTTTAACGATTTTCGGATTTTGGCTCGCATTACAAATTAGTAAACGTTGGAAGTCCATGATTTTCAATACTTTCGTACTTACTGTATCCATTCTCGTTTTGATCTTAGAAGTAGGAGGTATCCCTTATGATAATTATATGGCAGGAAATGCGCCTATTAATAATTTATTAGGATTGAGTATTGTTGCACTGGCGTTACCGTTGTATGAACAACTTCGTCAAATTGCCAAACAGTGGAAAATTATCCTTTCAGTCGTCACATTGGCTTCGATATTCTCAATGTTTACCGGGGCTATTTTTGCTATTATTTTAGGCGCAAGTCCTGAAATGGTAGCAACAGTATTACCAAAATCGATTACTACCCCTATTGCGATGGAAGTGTCTTCGCATTTAGGCGGTATTCCCGCCGTGACTGCGGTAGGTGTGGTTGTTGCCGGTTTACAAGGCTCCGTTTTTGGTTATCTCATCTTGAAAAAAGTCGGAATTAAACAACAAGAAGCGGTTGGCTTATCTGTTGGTGCGGTTTCTCACGCATTAGGCACAGTAAGTTGTATGGAAGCTGATCCGAAAGCGGGGAGTTATAGTTCGATTTCTTTGGTACTTTGCGGTATTATGAGTTCCATTTTAGCGCCCTTAGTATTCCATGTTATTTGTCTATTTTTATGAGAACCCAATTAGCTGATTTTTGGACTGAACGTTTCCTTCCTGATCCGCCTCGCGAAAAAGATCACCGACCACCATTTCGTCGTGATCGCGGGCGGATTTTACATTCCGCCGCTTTCCGTTGTTTACAAGCAAAAACACAAATTCACGCGGTGGGCGAAAATGATTTTTATCGTACGCGCCTAACTCATTCTCTTGAAGTAGCACAAATCGGTAGCAGTCTGGTTTCCCAATTAAAATTTGCGGAAAGCTATGTTGCTATTTCAGACCAGCTTTATATTGAAAAAAGTGAATTACAGAAACAACTCAAACCTTTATTACCAAGCAATGATTTAATTGAAAGTTTGTGCTTTGCGCATGATATTGGCCATCCACCGTTTGGCCATGGAGGGGAGGTCGCGCTCAATTATATGATGTGTAATCATGGTGGCTTTGAAGGTAATGCACAGACATTTCGTATTATCACTAAACTTGAGCCTTATACCGAAACAGCTGGAATGAATTTAACGCGTCGTGCTATTTTAGGCGTGGTGAAATATCCAAATATTTTAGACTTATCTTCACCGCAATATGCCCAGTTGCCGCATGCTGAAAACTCAGATCCGCGTTATGTCAAAATTAGCGATTGGAAACCAGGAAAAGGCTTATTCCGTGATGACGTCACTATGTTTAACTGGCTATTGCAAAACCTTTCTGAAAATGACCGCACTTTGTTTGGCTCATTTCAAAAAGCGCGGTCAAATCCTGGCGAGTTTTTAAAAACGCAATTTAAATCTTTAGATTGCAGTATTATGGAATTGGCGGACGATATTGCGTATGGCGTACATGATTTAGAAGATGCGATTGTGACTGGTGTAGTAAATCAACATCAATGGCAAGAAGCATTGGCTGAACTTAAAGCGATTCCTTCAGATTGGCTGGCAAAAAATATAGAGCAAGTCAGCCAACGATTATTCTCCAACCATCATTTCGAGCGTAAAAATGCCATTGGTGCATTAGTGAATTTCTTTATTACTCATGTGCGTTGGAAAGTCACCGGTAATTTTGATGAACCTTTGTTACGTTATAATGCAGAACTACCGCAAGATGTGATTGCGGCATTAAATGTGTTCAAAAAGTTTGTATGGAAATACGTGATTCGTCATGTGGAAACGCAACGTATTGAATATAAAGGCCAACGCATTCTTACGGAAATGTTCCAGATTTTTGAGTCTGACCCAGAACGTTTATTGCCAACGAATACGGCTACTCGTTGGAAAAATGCGCCAGAACAGGGCAAAAAACGTATTATTTGTGACTATATCGCAGGCATGTCAGATGCCTATGCTTTAAAGGTTTATCATCAGCTCTAAAGTGCGGTTATTTTTATTGATATTTTGAATTTATAGGACAATTTTGTGGCATTAATTAGTTTAACTAACGCTTATCTTTCTTTTAGTGATCATCCGTTACTTGATCACGCTGAACTGCATATTGAACCCAATGAGCGCGTATGTTTGGTGGGGCGTAACGGGGCAGGTAAATCAACGTTATTAAAAATTATTGCACAGCAAGTCACGATGGATGACGGCAAAGTGCAATATGAAAAAGATTTAGTGGTTTCACGTTTAGAACAAGACCCGCCTCGCCATGCTGAAGGGAATGTGTTTGATTATGTGGCAGAAGGCATTGAGCATTTAGCGGATTTGTTAAAGGAATATCACCATATTTCACAAGAGTTGACACAAAATTACAGTGAGCAAATTCTTAACCAACTTGCGCAAGTGCAAGCAAAATTAGAGCATGCCAATGGTTGGCAATTTGAAAATAAAATCAATGAAGTTCTACAAAAGCTTGAGTTAAATCCTGATACTAAATTAGCGGATTTATCGGGTGGTTGGTTGCGTAAAGCCGCTCTTGCTCGTGCGTTGGTGTGTAATCCCGATGTCTTGTTATTAGATGAACCGACCAATCACTTAGATGTGGATGCAATCGAATGGTTAGAAAACTTCTTATTGGAATTTACCGGAAGTATTGTGTTTATTTCCCACGACCGTTCTTTTATCCGCAAAATGGCCACTCGTATTGTCGATTTAGACCGCGGGAAATTAGTGTTTTATCCAGGTAACTATGATTTATACCTCACCGCTAAAGAGGAAATCTTACGTGTCGAAGCATTGCAGAATGAGCTTTTTGATAAGCGCTTAGCGCAAGAAGAGGTTTGGATTCGTCAAGGTATTAAAGCTCGCCGTACGCGTAATGAAGGCCGTGTGCGCGCTTTAAAAGCCATGCGTGAAGAACGTCGTCAGCGTCGTGAGGTGATGGGTACTGCTAAGTTACAATTAGATAACTCAAGTCGTTCTGGCAAAATCGTGTTTGAAATGGAAGATGTGAGCTATGAAATTGAAGGCAAACAACTTCTCAAAGATTTCAGTACGACCATTTTACGTGGCGATAAAATTGCATTGGTTGGCCCAAATGGTTGCGGAAAAACCACCTTTATTAAACTTTTATTAGGTGAAATCAAGCCAACCAGTGGTCGTATTCATTGTGGTACAAAATTAGATATCGCTTATTTTGATCAATATCGTGCTGATCTTGATCTGGAAAAAACGGTGATGGATAACGTTGCCGATGGCAAACAGGATATTGAGGTCAATGGTGTAAAACGTCATGTGTTGGGCTATTTGCAGGATTTCTTATTTCCACCGAAACGAGCGATGACACCCGTCAAAGCGCTTTCAGGTGGTGAACGTAACCGTTTGTTATTGGCTAAATTATTACTGAAACCGAATAACTTGCTGATTCTCGATGAACCAACCAATGACTTGGATGTAGAAACCTTAGAATTATTGGAAGAAATCCTCACGGATTATCAAGGCACCTTATTGATTGTCAGTCATGATCGTCAGTTTATTGATAATGTCGCGACTGTGTGTTATTTCTTTGAAGGCGATGGCGTATTGAATAAATACGTGGGCGGTTTCTTTGATGCGAAAGGACAACAAGCCAATTACTTTGCGATGAAAGCAGAGCAAGAGACCCCAAAATCCAAAAGAGAAGCACCAAAAGTACAGGAAAGTGCGGTCAAAAATGATGCTGTTTCTCAAAAGCCAAAATCCGTTAAACTTTCTTACAAAGAACAACGTGAGTTAGAACAGCTACCACAATTGTTGGAAGAATTGGAAGAGAAAATTACTGCACTTCAAGCTGAAATTGGTGACCCTCACTTTTTCCAACAAGCCCATGATGTAACAGATGCAAAGCTTAAGGAATTATCGGACACCGAAGCTGAACTTGAAACAGCTTTCCTCCGTTGGGAAGAACTTGAAGAGAAAAAAACTCAAGCTGAAGCAAAATAGAGGATAGATAAAAAAACCGAGCGAAATTGCTCGGTTTTTTTATTACATATTACTGATAAAAATCACCAAAATAATCACTGGAACCACAAACTTAACATAGTTAAACCAAATTGTGGTGAAGCGTGAATTTGGTGTTGGTGATAGTTCTTTTTTTGCATCGTCTTTTAACACAAAACCAACGAAAATCGCACAACCAAGTGCGGTCAACATAAAGAGAATATTGCCGCTGACGAAATCGAAGGCATCGAAAATGCTTTTACCGAAAATGGTGAAATCTTTCCAAAGGTTATCACCTAGAATAGAGGGTATATTACCTAATAAGAAAATCCCCATTAAGGTCACAAAAATTGCTTTACCACGGCGCATTCTGAGTTTTTCTTGCAATGCGGTGATGATGACTTCATAAATGGTAATTGATGTGGTTAATGCGGCAATAAGCAATAAGCCGAAGAATACGATAGCAAAGAATTTACCTGCCCATAAATGTGAGAATACAATTGGTAAACTTTGGAAAACCAAGGTTGGGCCAGCGTTAGGTTCAATGCCGAATGTGAATAATGATGGGAAGATCATAAAACCACATAACACAGCGATAATGGTATTGGTGAAACCCGTAATAACGGCTGTGTGAATAAGGTTTTCTTCCTTGTTTAAATAGCTGGAGAGGGTGATTAATACACCGAAACCAAGGCTTAATGCGAAGAACACTTGGCCTAATACGAAAATGAATAATTTAGGTGTAATTTTGCTGAAATCTGGTTTTAAGTAGAAAGTCACACCCTCCATTGCACCCGGTAAGGTAAGGTTACGAATCACCATGCCGATGAGGAAAATGAAGAGTAATGGCATTAAGTATTTTACGGAACGTTCAATCCCGCCGATGATACCTTTCGCTAAAATAATGTAATTCACTGCCACAAACAGGAAGGTGTAGAGCATGATTTCCCATGGGCTGTTGCTGATGTGTAAATCGTAGAAATCTTTGGCCACTTCTTTTGTAATTGGGGTACTGATATCAAGGGTATTATTCATCAGGCTGATGATATAAGACATCACCCAACCACCTAATACCATGTAATAAGCCATGATACCAAATGAGCCAAGAAGCCCCATGTAACCAAGAATCTTCCAATATTTGGAGATGTTTTTACCTTTATCTTGGATTTTGTCGCCAAAGGCATCAATGGAATTCACACGCAAACGGCGTCCGATAACATTTTCTACTAAAATCATCGGGATACCAATGACAATCATCGCGATACAAAAGAGGAGTACGTAGGCACCGCCGCCATTTTCACCCACTAAATAAGGGAAGCGCCACGTTGCCCCAAAGCCAACTGTCGCACCCGCAACGGTGAGCACATAAGTTAGTCGGCTAGACCATGTTTGGCGAGATTGATTGTTTGTTGTCATAATATATTCCGTTTGATTTTATTCGTTTAATATTCTGTTTTTTCTTTGTATTCACAGAGATCTTCAATAATGCAAGCTCCACATCGAGGTTTGCGCGCGGTACAAGTATAGCGCCCGTGCAAAATCAGCCAGTGATGTACATCCACTTTAAATTCTTTTGGCACAACTTTGAGTAGTTTTTCTTCCACTTTTACCACATCTTTGCCAGGGGCAAAGTTTGTGCGGTTGCATACGCGAAAAATATGCGTATCCACTGCAATAGTTGGATGACCGAAAGCGGTATTTAACACTACATTCGCCGTTTTTCTGCCGACTCCCGCAAGGGCTTCTAAGGCTTCACGACTTTCAGGTACTTCACCGTTGTGTTTTTCAACTAAATCACGGCAGGTTTTAATGATATTTTCTGCTTTGCTGTTATAAAGCCCGATGGTTTTAATGTATTCTTTTAACCCCTCTAAGCCGAGATCTAAAATAGCTTGTGGGGTATTTGCCACAGGGAATAATTTTGCTGTCGCTTTATTCACGCCTTTATCGGTCGCTTGAGCTGACAAAATCACAGCGATGAGTAATTCGAAAGGCGAATTATACTCTAATTCCGTGGTTGGATGCGGGTTTTGCTCCCGAAGTCGAGTGAGGATTTCAATTCGTTTAGCTTGGTTCATTTTTTCATATCAATTCGGTTTTTAATCGCCAGTAGAATGCCTAATCCAATAAACGCACCTGGCGGAAGAATAAAGAGTAAAAAGCTGCTGTCAGCGTGATAAATATGTAATGTCAGGAATTTGGCGCCTTGACCAAATAGGTTTTCAATGCCTTCAAAAAGGGTACCTTGGCCTAGGATTTCACGTAGCGCACCTAATACGGTGATACTTAATGCCATACCTAATCCCATCGAAAAACCATCCCAGGCTGCATGTGCTACGCTATTTTTAGAGGCAAAGGCTTCGGCACGACCGATGACGATACAGTTAGTCACGATTAAAGGAATAAAAATCCCAAGAGCTTGATAGAGTGTATAGGTATAAGCATTCATCAATAATTGCACCACGGTTACGGTGGTGGCAATAATCATCACATAAATCGGAATACGGATTTCATGAGGGATTTGTTTACGAAAGAGCGAAACAACGGTGTTTGTACAGGTTAAAACCAACATAGTTGCAAGGCCCAAACCCAATGCATTCGTCGCAGTACTTGATACAGCTAAGAGCGGACAAAGCCCCAATAATTGCACGAGGGTTGAGTTATTTTTCCATACGCCTTGAATAAAGATTTCTTTCCAAATAGAAGGCGTTTGCGTTATTTCTTCTGAATTTTCAACCGCACTTTGCTCATCAAGTGAGGTCGTTTTTTCGGTTAAATCAGTCATAATAAATATCCTATTGCGCGTATTTTTTTGCCATCTCGTTGAGTAATGCCTCATTTTCAAGCATCACGAGAGCAGAACGTTTTACTTGATTTACAATCGCGCGTGGCGTAATGGTTGCGCCAGAAAATTGATCAAATTTACCGCCATCTTTTTTGACCGCCCAATCTTTTAGGCTTTCTGGTACGATAACTTGGTTCGTAAAACTTAAAATCCAATTAGATATGCGAAGTTCGATTTTATCGCCCAATCCTGGGGTTTCATGATGTTCGATGACACGCACACCTAAAACTTCACCTTTTGGTGTGATTCCTACTAATAAACGGATATTCCCTGAATAACCATCTGGTGCTGTTGTTTCATAAGCATAGGCAGTGGGTACATGATCTTTAATAGCAAAATAGAGTTTTTGAATGCCTTTGAGTTTATCTTGCTCAGGTGTTTCTACGCTTTCAAGCAAGTTATTATTAAAATAATCTTGAGGGATCACTTGGAGTAATAACGCTTTTTGTTGTTCAGCCATGGCTTCATCAATTTTATCTTTTGTCAGCATATAAATGCCTGCAGAAACAGCGGTACATGTAAGCGCAATAAAACCTAATAACAAACCAAAACGGGAGGTGACTTTTAAAATACCCATTATTTTCTCCCTTTTGCAAAGTGGCCAGCTACACGAGGGCGGGTATAGTGATCGATAAGTGGTACACAAATATTACTTAACAAAATCGCAAATGCCACGCCGTCAGGGTAGTTTCCAAAGTAACGAATAAGGTAAACCAATAGTCCAACCAAAGTACCAAATACAAGCTTACCACGAGGTGTAATAGAAGCTGTGACAGGGTCAGTCGCAATAAAGAATGCGCCGAACATCATGGCACCGCTAAAGAGTTGGCTTATCATACTTAAATGATGATGGCCTGACATCGCAGTGATTGTTGCTAAGGTCACAAAGGTCACGAGCATTGAAACAGGAACTTGCCAGTGAATTTTTTTCTTTAAGATTAATACAATCCCACCAAGCATAAATGCCAGATTAACCTGCCACCAACCTTCAGCAAAGTCAGTCCCGTTTTGTAATAAAATCGGCAATTTTACAAAATCATGGAATACGCTTTCATCGCCTTGATGTAAGTTATAGAAGATTTTTGCGCTGTCTAATGGCGTCGCTTGTGTAATTCCATCAATGGAATGGACGAGTTGGCTTAAGCTAAAACCGTCAGTGGTTAAGCCTGTGAAAATTAAAGAAAGCGAATCCGCAAATGTTGGGGGTTCATTTAATAATGAAATAGGCGGCATCCAACTTGTCATTTGTAGAGGGAAAGAAATCAATAGCACCACATAACCCACCATAGCCGGATTAAAAGGATTTTGTCCCAAGCCGCCATAAACGTGTTTGCCTAGAATAACAGCAGAAAGCGTACCGATTAAAATCACCCAATAAGGTGCATAAGGCGGAATCGCCATCGCTAAAATTAAGGCAGTAAGCACCACGCTAAAATCTGAAATATAGACAAGATTTGCCTTATTGCGCAATTTGGTCACAATAAACTCAAGTAATAATGCGAAAGAAATAGCCAAGGCGGATTGCACCAAAACACCCATTCCAAAATAATAAATTTGTGTGAGCAGAGCAGGCAACATGGCTGCAATCACCCATAACATAATACGGGCGGTTAATTTGCCTGAATGGGTATGAGGCGAACTCACCATTTTCTTAAACATAATTTTTTCCTGCGTTATTCTGTTTCTTTGGCAGCTTCAGCCGCCGCTTTTTTTTGCTTTAGCTCTTGCTATGGCTGCTGCGATAGCGGCTTTTTTCGGATCAAGTGCGGTTGGATTTTCATCCGTTTTTTCGACCGCACTTTCAGTTTCATTTGTTGTAACTGCTTCACCTTGAGCGGCAGCTTTCTTGGCTTTAGCTCTCGCAATGGCTGCAGCTATTGCTGCTTTTTTCGGATCAAGTACGCTTGAATTTTCATCTGTTTTTTCTACTGCACTTTCAGTTGTATTTGTTGCAACTGTTTCACCTTGAGCAGCAGCTTTCTTCGCTTTGGCTCTTGCAATGGCTGCAGCTATAGCCGCTTTTTTCGGATCAAGTATGGTTGGATTTTCATCTGTTTTTTCTACTGCACTTTCAGTTGTATTTGTTGCAACTGTTTCACCTTGAGTAGCAGCTTTCTTCGCTTTGGCTCTTGCAATGGCCGCAGCTACTGCCGCTTTTTTCGGATCAAGTGCGGTTGGATTTTCATCTGTTTTTTCTACCACGCTTTCAGTTGCATTTGTCGCAACTGTTTCACCTTGAGCGGCCGCTTTTTTCGCTTTTGCTCTTGCGAGAGCAGCTGCAACAGCTGCTTTCTTCGCATCTTTTTCATTGGTTTGTGACGTTGTTGCATTTGTCACAGTGCCTGTATCTGCTTGCGCTTGTTGTTTAGCTAGGCGACGGGCTTTACGTTGCTCCATGAGCTCATGGTTATCTGGTAAGATTTCGCCTTTCTCAGATACGATAGTTTTTGTTTCTTTATTTGCTGCTAAACCCGCTTGTTTTGCTTTCAGGCGTTCTAATGCCGCTTTAACTGGGTCTTCACCTTTTTGTTTTGCAAGTTCTTCACGGCGAGCTTCTGCTGCGCGTTGTGAACGTGCTTTACGTTCTTGCTCCTCACGTTCCATACGAGCTTGTTTTGCTTCAAAACGGATTTTGGCTTCTTCTGCTTTTTTCGCTTTTTCTTTAATTTCCCAAATCTTGGCTTTTTCTTGTCGGAAATATTGAATAAGCGGAATATGGCTTGGACAAACATAAGCACACACGCCACATTCAATACAATCTTTTAAGCAATATTCTTCTGATTTTTGGTGATCCTCACTGCGAGCATACCAATAAAGTTGCTGTGGCATTAAATTGACAGGGCAAGCATCAGAACAAGCTGAACAGCGGATACAAGATTGTTCCGGTTCGGGTTCACCATATTCAAAATGATCGGGTGCTAATAAACAGTTTATTAATTTTGTGACGGGTGCGTTGAGATCAGAAAGTTGTAATCCCATCATTGGTCCGCCGGCAAAAACAGGGAAGCGCTCATCATATTGATAGCCAACTTGCGCCAATAAGTGATCAACCGGTGTGCCCAAGCGAACCCAGTAGTTACCTTTCTCTGAAATTTTATCACCAGTCAGTGTAACGACACGCTCAATTAAAGGCTCGTCATTAATGACCGCTCTTTTTACCGCAAAAGCTGTACCGACATTATGCATCAATACGCCAATATCGTAAGAACGTCCGCCACTTGGCACTTCCATGCCGGTAAGCAAATAAATAAGCTGTTTGGCTGCACCAGATGGATATTTAGTCGGAATAACGCGCAATTCAATATCATTTGCACCATGTAGTGATTGCTGAATAGCTTGAATTGCTTCGGGTTTATTGTCTTCAACCGCAATCACCACTTTTTCAGGACGTAAGATATAACGTAAGATGCGAATCCCTTCGATTATTTCATCTGTATAATCACGCATTAAGCGGTCATCACAGGTAATATAAGGTTCGCATTCCGCACCGTTAATAATTAAGAGTTTAACTTTCTTTTCAGCCGATTGAATTTTGGCCGCAGTCGGGAATACCGCACCACCTAAGCCAGCAACCCCTGCTTGATAAATACGATCAATGAGTTGTTCGACAGGTTGTGTGAAAAACTCTTCAAGTGGAAATTGCTCACGCCATTTATCCAAGCCATCCGCTTGAATATGAATCATATCCTCAGTTAGACCAGAAGGATGGGGCGCAACATGTTTTCCGATAAACTTTACGGTACCAGAAGTTGGCGCGTGAACAGGCAAGGTTCTTAAGCCATCACCTTGTGTTAAAGGTTGGCCTTTAAGCACATAATCGCCCTCTTTAACTAATACATTTCCTGCTGTGCCGGCATGTTGTTTAATCGGCACATAAAAATCATGAGAAAGTTCTGATTGCTTAATAGGGAATTGGTTTGATTGAGATTTCATTTCAGGAGGATGAATACCGCCTTTAAAATCCCAAATTTTGCCGGATTTAAATCTTGTTAATACATCAGCCATATTATTCCGACTCCCCAACCACTAATTTTTTCTCGATTTCTGTGGTGTTTACAACCGGAATGACTAATTTAGGATCAAATTTCCAGTTCCAATTATCAATATCTTTTTTCACTTTAATCATGGAAATACAATCTGTCGGACAAGGTGCAACGCAAAGTTCACAGCCAGTACAGAGATCAGGAATAATAGTATGCATAGCTTTATTTGTACCAATAATGGCATCAACAGGGCAGGCTTGAATGCATTTGGTACAGCCAATACACATATTTTCATCAATAAAGGCTACCATTTCTTCAGGTTCAGCGACATCATCCATTGCAGGTACATCAACGCCCATGATTTCGGCAATTTTTACGACTGTTGGACGACCACCTGGCACGCATTTTGTGATAACGTCACCATTAGCAATCGCTTCAGCATAAGGCTTACAGCCAGGATAGCCGCATTGCCCACATTGGCTTTGCGGTAAGATGGCATCAATTTTTTCGACGATGGGATCTGCTTCGACTTTTAATTTAATCGAAGCAAAACCTAAAATCGCACCAAAAATTAAAGCGAGAACGGTTACTGAAATTAAGATAAACATTATTTTTTAGTGTTATTCCAAAATAATCCGAGAAAAATCACTGTTACAGTAATAAACATTAAGAGATAAATCATTTTACTAATCCGGCGAAGCCCATAAAGGCGAGAGACATCAAACCGGCCGTAATTAATGCGATAGACGAGCCACGAAATGTAATAGGCACATCTGCAGCAACAAGGCGTTCACGCAATGCGGCAAATAAAACTAAAACCAGCGCAAAACCTAAAGAGGCGCCAAAACCATAAATAACGGATTCGGTTAAATTGTGTGCCAAATTGACGTTTAATAATGCCACACCGAGTACCGCACAGTTTGTGGTAATCAGTGGTAAGAAAATCCCTAGTAAGCGATAAAGTGATGGACTCGTTTTATTGATTACCATTTCAGTAAATTGAACCACGACGGCAATTACTAAAATGAACACTAATGTGCGCAAGAAGGTGGCATTTAGTGGCATTAAAATATAATTATCGACTAAATAAGAACACAATGAAGCTACGGTTAATACGAACGTCGTAGCAAGCCCCATACCAATCGCCGTTTCAATCTTTTTGGATACGCCCATAAATGGACAAAGTCCTAAGAATTTGACCAAAACAAAGTTATTGATTAATGCGGTGCTGATAATGAGTAGAATGTAATGTGTCATTGCGTCTAAATTTATTTTACATAAGTGGCGTATTATCTCTATTTATCGCACTGAGAACAATAAAAAATTTGGGGTAGTGCGGTCAGTTTTTCCTTTGTTTTTTATTTGGTAATCGATTCTTTCTGACTATGTTGGAAATAGCGATATAGCTGCGGTAGCAATTGAGAAATCAAATTAAGCTGCTGATATGGTAACGCAAAGACCGCATTGTTTTTAGTTTGCGTTTCATCCCATTGAATTTTTTTTAGGCTCTGTTCAATACTATTTTGGAGCTTTTCAAAGATTTCTGGACGAAGCTTTTCAATATTTTCCAGTGCATATAAAACCTTTTTCGCAACAGGATAAAAATCTGACAAAAATTCGGTAGTTTGTTCTAATTGCGCCATTTTATTGCGATAGGCCCCTAAAGCAGAAATATAGCTCAATAAGGAATAATTCATTTTTAACAAGTCAAAACCTTCCTGCAAATAAGCCTGATATTTCTTCGGTTCGTTGTTCATATTGGAAAGTGTGGTACTTAATGCTGCCGCATATTGATGGGCATTACGGCGTGCAATACGGTATTTTAAATTATCGCTTTTACCAAATTGCAGTTGGCTAATAATGTGCAAGAAATATTGTGCATCACTTTGAATCGCTTGACGGCTCACTTTATCGAGTTGCAGATATTTCCAATCCGGCCATAGATAAGAAACGGCAAACCATGCAATGGCTGAACCTAATACAGTATCAATGAGGCGAGGAAAGAGCGCTGATTGTGTGTCAAATCCCATTACATCGAAACTGATCAATACTTGCAAGGTAATAAAGAACGTGGAGAAACTGTAATTATTACTTCGGAAGAAGAAAAAGAGCGTACTGGTCACCACCATTAAGCCTAGTTTCATCTCTAATGTTGGGTTGAGATATGGCAATAAGGAGCCAATAATTACCCCTAAAATCGTGCCAATAATACGCTGGCGTAATCGTACTTTGGTTGCAGAATAGTTTGGCTGACACACAAAGACTGCAGTAAGTAAAATCCAGTACCCCAAATTAAATTGGAAAAATTCAACAATTGCGCAACACAAAAATACCACGATAGACAAACGTACAGCATGACGGAAAAGTGGTGACTCAAAAGTGAAGTTACTTCCAATAACAGAAAGAATATTTTTTAAGCCCGTAATTTGTTCGGTATGGATCTGTGCAGTTTGCTCATTTTCAGTAGTTTCTTGCTCAAGCTGACGTAACTGCCAGTTAATGCTTTGCAGGTTATCAATAAGTGTTTGAAGGGCAAGCAACACATTGTTTTGATTGGTATGTTCTTTACTATAAAGCTCAAGGGATTGAATTGTCCCCATTAATGCTTTTTCTACGCGAATATTATAGTGATAAGGCGTATTTTGACGCAGGCAAGCCGTAATATCGTGACAGGCTTGCGCTTGTAATTCGAGCAAGCGCTGAATACGGAAAATTAAATCTGTATTTTTGAGTTGTTCTGCAATTTGTCGATAATCAAAATGTGTCGAATTTGCACGCTCATGAATGTCTTGCGCAGCAAAATAATAGCGGATCATGCGTTGTGTGCGAGCATGGCGATGTTGCCCACGAATACGATAGAAAAGAGCTGTTCTCGCTTGATTGAAGGCATCCACCACATTGGTGTTTTTCATCGCAAAATTAAGGTGTTTTTTCTCGATTTCATCAATCTCATCAGGATCAAAAAATTCTGATTTTGCATCTAGATAATTGCCTAAGGCACAAAACGCTTTTGCCACGCTTTCTTGTACTGGACGGTTTGGGAAAAAGAGATAGACGATGATGGTCACAATACTGTAAAGCAAAGTACCTAATAAAATCATCACCGGATTAATAAACCAGCTTGCAGAATTATCTGGTGTATAAGTGAGAGTGGTATAAATGGCTACCACCAGCGTACCAAACGCAATGGTTCGATAACGTTCACCCACGGCGCCAACCATCGTAAATAAAAAGGTGATGATGGTCATCAGCAATACGTATTGAATGGGTTTACCAATATTGAGTTGAACGATAAAGGTTGAAATAGAAAAGGCAATTAATGTGTAAAAAATATTTTTTAATCGCCCAGTTAGACGGTTATCTAAATCCACTAAACCGCCTGCAATAATCCCTAAAATTAAGGGCATAGATTGCGTAGAAATATCAAAAAACCAGACGCCAAACGCTGCGATATTCACTGCAATAAAAATAGGTATTGAAGCGATTACTTTTGCATTAAGCCATTGATTCATGTTGATATCCTTGCTTATTATTTTATGACTAAAAAATGGATGATAAAAAAGTGAGCGGGGAGGCTCACTTCTTTATCAAAGTGCGGTTAAAAAAACGATTATTTTTGTTTTTTTGCCCAGTTTAAGAAACGAGTTTGAGTTTCTTTATCTGCTTGTTGGAACCAGTATTGTAATTGTTGTTCTGCAACGTTTTCACCTTGAACAACCACTTTGCCTTTTGTTGCTTTTCCTGATGCTGCAGGCATCATACCTACTGCCGGTGCCGCTAAAGCTGAAACCGCTGCTGGTGCATTAGATGCATTATACTCAGCAAGGTCGTTAACAATATTCGCTGATGGGAATAAACCTTCTTGTTTTAAGGTATCCACTTTAGCATCAATCACATTACCTGATTTAGTTTTAACGGTAATTTGTGGTTGTGCATTAAATTTTTCGCCATCTTCTTGAGAACGAATTTTTTCTGCAGATACCACAACATCATCAGCCGTACCTTTGAAAGTCACAATAACAGGGTTAGACTCAAAAAGTCCTTGGCTAGAACCGGTACCGACGATCTCACCTAAACGTACCACAACCTGTTGTGTTTGGTCAGCTTCAGCATTGAATGATTTTTTTTCTTTTAGAAGGGATTTGCTGGCTTTTTGGCCATTGATAGCAAGAAACTCAAGGTTCGATGAGGTGGTGACCATGCCGGCTAAGCTGCTCGCACTGACTGCAAGGGCAACAACACCTAAAGCAAACTTACATAATTTCATAATTACTCCTTTTATTTTTTGAATGAAATTAGATGGTTGTAATGCTATGCTAAATTTTAAAAAATGGGAATAGGAAAGTGCGGTTAATTTTTAAAAAGTTTTTGTAACAAAGGAGCAAATTATGGCAAAACGATTTGTCGTATATGGGCGAGTACAAGGTGTCGGGTTTCGTTATTTTACGTGGAAAGAAGCAGAGAAAATTGGTATTAAAGGCACGGTAAGAAATTGTACAGACGGAAGTGTCGAAATCATTGCGGAAGGCAATGATGACCAACTGCAATACTTTTATGATTGGTTAAAAGTCGGGCCAAGAACTGCAACTGTTGAACGGGTCTTAGTCGATTATATTGAAGATAAACGGTATTCTGACTTTTCGATTATTCATCGCTAAAACTGACCGCACTTTACAGTGTGAATTGATGCTCGTAGAATACGCCGCTTGTTTATAAATAGGGGAAATCATGCGTAATCAAACAAAACTTCATCTTCAACAATTACAACTTGCTATGCAAAAACTTGATTTATGGCAAGCGGTTCCACCTTCACAAGATGCTTTTTTAAGTGAAGAGCCTTTTGCTATTGATACCATGTCACCAGAAGAATGGTTGCAATGGATTTTTATTCCAAGAATGTTTGCCTTACTTGAAAGTGGCGCTGAGTTACCTTCAAAAATTGCGGTGTCGCCTTATTTAGAGGAAGCGTTTAAAGAAGCAGAAGAAGATTTTTTAGTTGAATTATTAACGCCGTTACGTGAATTAGAAGCCTTATTACAAAATCAATAAATGTTAGAGATCTTATATCAAGACGAATATCTTGTCGCCGTTAATAAGCCTGCAGGTATGTTGGTACATCGCAGCTGGCTTGATACTCATGAAACGCAATTTGTGATGCAAACCTTGCGCGATCAAATCGGGCAACATGTTTTTCCTATTCATCGATTAGATCGCCCCACCTCAGGTGTTTTGCTGTTTGCTTTAAATAGTGAAATCGCAAATTTAATGTGTCAGCAATTTGAACAGAAAACGGTGCAAAAATCTTATTTGGCGATTGTACGAGGGTATTTGCAAGGCAAAGGACAGATTGATTATCCCCTTAAAATCCAATTAGATAAGATTGCAGATAAGTTTGCACAAGAAGATAAAGCCCCTCAAGAGGCGGTAACAGATTATGAGGGCTTAAACATTGTGGAAATGCCTTATGCGGTAGGGCGTTATCAAACCACTAGATATTCCTTGGTGAAGCTCATTCCTCAAACAGGCAGAAAACATCAGTTACGACGTCACATGAAACATATCTTTCATCCTATTTTAGGGGATACACAATATGGGGATTTACATCAAAATCGTGCATTGACGGAACATTCAGGCTGTCAGCGTTTATTTTTACACGCAGATACACTTATTTTTGAACATCCTATTTATTCAATAAAAATAGAAATTAAAGCTAATTTAGATGAACAATGGATGAAAGTGATGGAATTATTTAATTGGTCTATTTAACGAGAAGAAATAATGTTAGATATTAATTTAACCCACGAAGAGCAACAAAAAGCAGTAGAGCAAATTCAGGAATTAATGGCACAAGGAATTAGCAGCGGTGAAGCCATTCAAATTGTGGCAAAAGCATTGCGTGAAATTCATCAAAAAGGTGAGAAAGAAGCTTCTGACAGTAAATAAATAAAAATTTTTGTGATCAATGTATCATTTTTAAAGTTTCCTTGTTGCATAAAAAAATAAAATGTTTGAATATATTTCCAATTGAGGTGATAAGGCATGAGTCTTATTGTTTTTAAGTATTAAGGGCGAAGCCTATAGAGGTCTACTATGGAAATTGGTGTAGTAAAATGGTTTAATAACGCAAAAGGATTTGGATTTATTTCTGCAGAAGGCGTGGATACAGACATCTTTGCACATTATTCAGCAATTGAAATGGATGGTTACCGTTCATTGAAAGCGGGACAACGCGTGCAATTTGAAGTGATTCACGGCGACAAAGGATCTCACGCCACAAAAATAATTCCGATTGCGGAATAAGCGAAACGCTAAAACGTTTCAAAATTTTCTCTATTTAGCATAATCAAAAGCCAAGGTTTCGGCCTTGGCTTTTTTCATCTTATTTATTGAGCAAGTTTTTCAAACCGGCTTTCATTGCTGTCATTTGGCTTTCATATAATGCTTTGCTTTCACGTTCATCAATCATATAAGTGATGGTTTCAGAAAGTGTCATTTTCATTTTTCTTGAATATTTAGACAAACGAAGCCAAACGCCATATTCTAAATCAATAGATTTTTTCTTCGTTGATTGTTTTTCTGCATTAAAAAAGCGTTTACGTCTTGCACGAATAGCCTGATCAAGCTTAATAGGTAAATCAAGAGAAAGGTGATTTTTAATCCATTCCTCGATTTTTTCAGGATAATTCTGACATTCTATTAATTCTTGAACTTTACTTTCTTCTAAGCTTTTTTCTTCGTAACGGGTAATTTTTTCCCCTTCGCGATGTTTGCGAATGAGATAAATCCATTTCCAGTTTGCTTCTTGGTTTTCTAATTTTTGATATTTCATCGTTTTATTATACTTTTTAGTGACGTGGTAACCTCATAAATATACGCTGTTTAAATAAATTTTTCCAGTAGATTTTTATAACGGATTTTCACTCAGGGTGAAGTGTGCGATAATACCGCTAATTTAATTAAAGCGAGATATGTCGTGACTTCAACATCTTCGGAACAAGCCTTAAATTGGCAAGCCTTACAACCAGAATTATCGATTACTGAACTTTCAGCTGAAAAGGCTGATTTTTGGTCATTACAAAAACATGCCACAAAAGCGATTTCGTTATTCTTAAAACAACCTCGTCGTTCTTTGTTGATTTTAAAAGCCGATGACCAAGCAGAATATGCCGATTTATTAACTGAACTTATTCGCCAAGAACAGCCAAAAGAGCGGTCAGTTTTTGGGGTGAATTATGTAGTTGAGCAGGGGGATTCTTTTTCTTTCCCTCGTATTTATACTGAGCCAGCTCAATCACTTGCGGATAATTTTGCCGCACAAGGTGATGTGTTGAAGGCATTACACGCTGATCAATTTACCCTTTTTGGTAGTGTGCGTGTTCATCCTAGTTCGCAAGATATTTTGCTTACACCAGGTTTAGTGCATCAAGCCAATGGTGGCGTTTTGATTTTAAGTGCAGCAACGATGCTAAGCCAATTTGATTTATGGCAACGCTTAAAACATATTTTACAAACGCAAACTTTTGATTGGTATTCAGCCCATCCATTTAAAACCTTGCCTTGTGATATTCCAAGTTATCCACTTAATTTAAAAGTAGTGATTTTAGGCAACCGCACTGAAATTGCGACCTTAGGTGAGTTAGAAGAAGATCTTTACAGCTTGGCTGATTACGCGGAAATTGAAAGCTATTATTCTGTTGCACAACCGAAAGCACAAGAAAATTGGGCTAATTATGTGTTGGCATTAGCCTCAAAATATGAGCTCGATTTAGATTTAACTGCATTAAATAAACTCTATCAGTTACTGGTGCGTGAGAGTGAAGATCGCTTTTTAATTAACATTTCACCGTTAAAAACAACAGAAATGTTACTCAACGCTGCGACGTTGTCACAAAAACAAACTTTAAGTGCGGTTGATTTTGAGCAAGCTTTTAAACAAAAAAATGAACAGCACGGTTTTTTACGTGAACGCACTTATGCGGATATTCTCAATGAGCAAATTTATGTGGAAACCAACGGCGAAATTGTTGGGCAGATTAATGGCTTATCTGTGATTGAATATCCGGGTACCCCCGTTTGTTTTGGTGAACCTTCTCGTATCAGTTGTTTAGTGCAGTTTGGTGATGGTGAAGTCGTGGATGTGGAGCGTAAAAACGAATTAGCGGGTAACCTTCACGGAAAAGGCATGATGATTTCTGAAGCGTGCTTGGCGAGTATCTTAGAGTTGCCATCACAGTTACCATTTTCTGCTTCTTTAGTATTTGAACAGTCCTATGGAGAAATTGATGGTGACAGTGCGTCTCTAGCTATTTTCTCTGTATTAGTCAGCGCGTTATCCGATTTGCCATTGCCGCAAAATATTGCGATTACCGGTACCATTGACCAATTTGGTTTAGTGCACGCAGTAGGTGGAGTGAATGATAAAATTGAAGGCTTTTTCACTATTTGCCAACGTCGTGGTTTAACGGGTAAACAAGGGGTGATTATTCCTGCAACAACAATTCAGCAATTAAGTTTATCTGACGAAGTGGTTGAGGCGGTGAAAAATGAGCAATTCTTTATTTATCAAGTCGAGGATATTTATCAAACAGCCAAAATCTTATTTGACCGCGATTTATTGGAAGAGAAAGAAGAATATGCGAAGGGTAAAGAGCCTATTGCGCGTCTAATTCAAAATCGGATTGCTTTCCGTTCGGAAACGCCGAAAAAAAGCTGGTTAGATTTCTTTAAATCTTAATTTCTTAAAAGCGAACCTTGTGTTCGCTTTTCTTTTATCTTAATTTCACTGACTGATCCGACAAGTTGAGCTAACAAGTGTTCGCTGTTTACATTTCTTATAAATCCTCATAGAATCCTTACTTATTGGTTGTAACCAAGCAAAACTATATATACAAGGAAATAAAAAATGGAAAACACCTGTACACCAAACATTAAAAGTAGCTACACCTATGAAGATTTATTAGCTTCTGGTCGTGGTGAATTATTTGGTAAAGAAGGCCCGCAACTTCCAGCACCAACGATGTTGATGATGGATCGCATTGTAAAAATGACCGAAGACGGCGGTGCGTTTGGTAAAGGGTATATTGAAGCGGAATTAGATATTCATCCAGATTTACCGTTTTTTGGTTGTCACTTTATTGGTGACCCAGTCATGCCTGGCTGCTTAGGCTTAGATGCGATGTGGCAATTAGTCGGTTTCTTCCTTGGCTGGGTAGGTGGTAAAGGTAAAGGCCGTGCATTAGGCGTTGGTGAAGTGAAATTTACCGGACAAATCTTACCAACCGCGAAAAAAGTGGTATATCGCATCAATATGAAACGCGTAATTAACCGCAAGTTAGTGATGGGAATGGCTGATGGTGAAGTGGAAGTCGATGGTCGTGTTATCTACACTGCAACCGATTTAAAAGTTGGCTTGTTCCAAGATACATCAAGTTTCTAATTTAAATAAACACAACATCATAAAAAAAGATAGCCCGATTTACTCGGGCTTTTCTTTTTCTATTCTTCGTCAATAATATCGACAAATTCGGCATTTAGTAATTTAGCCAAATCTTGTGGGGCCAATTCGACGCTTAATCCACGTTTACCGCCTGAAACAAAAATCGTATCAAACTCAAGTGCGGTCGAATTTATCACTGTTTTTACACGTTTCTTTTGCCCTAATGGACTAATGCCACCAACTAAATATCCCGTGCTTTTTTGTGCCGCATCTTTATCGGCCATTTCCACTTTTTTTACACCAATGGATTTTGCCGCTTTCTTTAAACTCAACATATTTGCCGTGGAAAGCACAAAACACGCTAATTTTTTCTGATCACCATTTTCAGCGACTAAAAGTGTTTTAAAGGATTGGTGCGGATCAAGCCCAAGTTTTTCAGCGGCTTCATCGCCAAAATGCGTATTGTTAGGGTCATGATCATAGGTATGGAGAGTAAAAGGAATTTTATTTTTCTTTAGTAAATCAATTGCCGGTGTCATCTGATTTCCTTATGTATTTATGCGTCTTTTTTCTGTAGAATGAATCGGTTCAGAATATTTTACAGCGGAGAGAAAAATGGACGCAAGCCTAAATATTGCTATTGCAGCAGAATTTGATCTATGTGAAAAAATTACCGAAGCCCTTGAACAAAGTGAGCTAGATGTAGGCAAGGTTTCAATTGTAGAAATTTATCCTTTTGAAGAAGAGCAAGCGGTACGTTTTCGCAATAAAGCGGTTGCTCAATTAGCCACTGATGAGATTGAGTGGGATAGCGTTAATTATCTTTTCTTCGCAGGCCAAATTGACCAAGCCCCCTTATTAGCTCAAGCCGCAGAAAGTGGCTGTGTGGTGATTGATTTAAAAGGGATTTGCTCTGCATTATCTGATGTTCCTGTTGTTGTCCCAACAATCAATGAAGAAAATCTGACTGAGTTAAGACAACGTAACATTGTGAGTTTACCCGATCCACAAGTGAGTCAATTAGCTTTATCTCTATTACCAATCGTTCAACAAACAAATTTAACTCAAGTCTTTGCAACGTCACTTTTACCGGCTTCTTATACAGATGGTGAAACCGTGAATAAACTTGCTGGACAAACCGCTCGTTTACTGAATGGTATGCCATTAGAAGAAGGTGAAACTCGTTTTGCCTTTGATGTGTTTCCACAACAAGCGGCTAATTTAAATCTGCAATTGCAAAAAATCTTCCCGCAGTTAGACAATGTAATTTTCCATCAAATTCAAGTGCCTGTCTTCTACGGAATGGCACAAAAAGTGACCGCACTTTCAGATTATGAATTTGATTACCAGCCACAACAAAGCGAATTGGTTGAATTACACGATAGCCTTATTACACCTGTGATTAACGGTGAAAACGAAAATGGTGAAGAAAGCGTGAAATTACATATCAGCCAACAAAGTGCGGTTGAAAATGGTATCGAATTTTGGACGGTAGCTGATGAGCAACGTTTCAATATTGCCTTGTTAGGTGTGAAATTACTTGAGTCGATTTATCACCAAGGTTATTAATTTAAGTTAAGGGGAAGACAATGCAACAATCTTTACTTGAACGCCTTTTTTCCATTAAAGAAAAGGGTAGTACGACCAAAACCGAAATTATCGCTGGTATCACCACCTTCTTTACCATGGTATACATCGTGTTTGTAAACCCATCCGTATTAGGTGATGCAGGAATGGATAAGCAAGTTGTTTTTGTGACCACTTGTTTAATTGCCGCACTCGGCACCATTGCGATGGGATTATTCAGTAATTTACCTATCGCTCTTGCACCTGCTATGGGGTTAAATGCGTTTTTTGCCTATGTGGTAGTTGGCAAGCTTGGTTATTCTTGGGAAGTGGGCATGGGCACCATTTTCTGGGGCTCGATTGGTTTATTTGTTCTCACCTTATTCCAAATCCGTTATTGGTTAATGGCTTCGATTCCGCTTTCATTGCGCGTGGGAATTGGTGCAGGTATCGGCTTTTTTATTGCCTTAATTGGCTTTAAAAATATGGGATTGGTTGTAGCGAATCCTGCAACCTTAGTGGCATTAGGCAATTTGCATGACCCGAAAATTCTGCTGGGTGTATTAGGTTTCTTTATTATCGTAGTTTTAGCTGCACGTAATATTTTCTCTGGTGTTTTAATTTCTATCGCGGTAGTGACTGGTTTAGCGCTTTTAGTTGATGATCAAGTCACTTTCCACGGCATTGTTTCTATGCCACCAAGTTTAGGCGCGGTTGTGGGTAAAGTCGATATTGCTGGAGCTTTAGATACAGCATTACTCGGCATTATTTTCTCCTTCCTTTTAGTCAACTTATTTGACTCATCAGGCACCTTATTAGGTGTAACCGATAAAGCGGGTTTCAGCGATGAAAAAGGTCGTTTCCCGAAAATGAAACAAGCTCTTTATGTGGACAGCGTGAGTGCGGTAGTCGGTTCTTATATTGGCACATCCGCAATCAGTACTTATATCGAAAGTGGTGCAGGGGTTTCAGTCGGTGGTAGAACAGGTTTAACAGCAGTAACAGTTGGTGTTTTATTCTTACTTACTATTTTCTTCTCGCCACTAGCTAGTGTCGTACCAGCTTATGCAACAGCTGGAGCTTTAGTTTATGTGGGGATTTTAATGGCATCCAGTCTTATTCGTGTACACTGGGATGATTTAACTGAAGCAACACCTGCTTTTATCACCGCTGCGATGATGCCATTTACCTATTCTATAACTGAAGGTATCGCATTTGGTTTTATTAGCTATTGCGTTATGAAGGCATGTACAGGTAGAATACGCGAGGCCAATGCCCCTGTGTGGGTAGTGTCTTTACTGTTTGTAGCCAAGTTCGTTTGGGTTGGCTGATTTCATAAAGGCATAATTATTACGCCTTCATTTTTATAGTATTGTAACAAGGAGTGCTTATGCAAAATATTCTTTTTATTGTCAATGATTCCACATATAGCGGAGAAAAAACGTTCAACGCTGTTCGTTTCGCCATCAATATGAAGGAAGAACACAGCAAGGATGTGAATATTAAATTATTCTGCTTTTCTGATGCGATTTTATGCGGTATTGCTGGGCAAAACCCAAATGAAGGTTTCAATATCCAACAACTTATCGATATTTTAGCGGCACAAGGTGCTGAAATTAAATTATGTACCAGCTGCGTAAAAGCACGTGGTTTATTAGATGCTAAATTAATTGACGGCGTGACCCTTGGTACTTTAGATGATGTTTCTGAATGGACATTATGGGCGGATAAAGTTTTAACGTTCTAATTTCTGATAAAACTGACAAAATAAAAAGGTGTAATCAATAGATTGCACCTTTTTAATTCTATATGGTCGGTTTAAGTTTTTAAACCTCGCCACCAATCCCAACAAACTTCTCAACAAAGGCAACGATCTTTTGAAAAATGCTTTGTTTTTTCGTGAGATATTGCGGATTAAGCGGACTCATTTTCGGTAGGGCATCATTTAAATCCGTACCTTGTTCACTAGCATATCCGCGTTTTAAGGATACGTTAATATAACGCTTCGCGGCATCAATATTCAGCCCTTCACTGCTAATTAATTCGTCAGCTTCTTTCTGTTGCTCTTTTTGAGCAAATTGGAAGAAGGACTCAATAATACCGGCTTTATCGACAATGCTATCTAAGTCAGTTTGATTGATAAAATCTACGATTAAACTTTCTTTGGCGCGATTACCTAGGCTCGCTCGGATTGTGGTTCGAATTTCATCAATCAGCTCAGTTTTATTTTTCATTTTTTTGTTGTGTTCAAAAATCAATTCTAAGATGTAATCTAGGTTGATTTCTTGGGATTTTAATAAATCCACTTCAAACACCACATCGTCCCAATCAATAGTCGATTTTGCTTTTTCCTCGCCATCTTTTTGACGACGGAGCCAATCCCGAATATCGTTGTAAGTTGAACGGTAATTCTGAATGCTACGTTCGCTTGGCATATCAATAGGTTGCATTTCAGCAAAAGCTTCATCCGTTAAATAATATTTTTCTTTAAAGGCTTCAACGGCTTTTGCATCACTGGTATCGAGTGATTGAAATGCTTGTAAAGCAGCGAACTCATCATAGTTTTGCAGAATATTTTCAACCCGCAAATATTCACCAAATAATTTTACAAAGTCTTTCTTATCTTTGTCCGTTTGAATTACATCTGGATCAGGGAAGCGTTCTTGCAACTCAGCAATAATCTCTAGATACCCACGACGGGCTTCACCTGCATCGGTAAAGCCTTCCATATATTCTTGGTAACTTTTTTCTAATACAATATTACGTGTATTGGATTTACCGAAAAGGGTAATCGCATCAATGGTATCTTGTTCCAAATCACGGAAAGTGACGATATTGCCAAAACTTTTGGTGCTGTTGTAAATACGGTTTGTACGAGAATAAGCTTGAATCAAACCATGATAACGTAAGTTTTTATCTACAAATAACGTATTTAAGGTTGGGGCATCAAAACCGGTTAAAAACATTCCAACGACAATCAGTAAATCCACTTCTTTGTTTTTGACGCGTTTGGCGAGATCTCGATAGTAGTTTTGGAACGATTTAGTGTCTACATCATAATTAGTTTTAAAATAGCCGTTGTAATCATCAATAGCCGATTTTAAAAATTCCTTAGCAGAGGAATTCATCGCCTCCACTTCAAAACTTTCATCGACAATATCGCCAATCGCATCTTGCTCTTCATTCGCGGCAAACGAAAAGATTGTTGCAATTTTAAGTGGATTTTTGACCGCACTTTGTAACTGTTTAAACGTTTGATAATAAGCTTTGGCTGCATCCACGCTACTTACCGCAAACATCGCATTAAAACCATTGTTACCCGCATTAAAGCGATGGGTCTTTTGCTTGAAATTATCTAAAACATATTGGGCAATTTGCTCAATACGTTTAGGTTGTAAAAAGGCTTGTTTTTTCTCAAGCGCGGTCAGTTTTTCAAGATTTTTTTCAGTTTCAATACTCTTAAATTGTGGACGAACATCATTGTAATCCACTTTAAATTTCAGCACTTTTTCATCACGAATCGCATCGGTAATAATGTAAGAATGAAGTTTAACGCCAAAAACACTCTCTGTTGTTTCTGCACCTAACGCGTTAGTTAGAAAAATTGGTGTGCCGGTAAAACCAAATTGATAGTATTTTTTAAATGTTTTCTTTAGATTTTTTTGCACTTCACCAAATTGAGAACGATGGCATTCATCAAAGATAAACACGACCTGTTTATCGTAAATCGCTAATCCATTTTCCGATTTCATCAGATTATTGAGTTTTTGGATGGTGGTGACAATGATCTTATTGTCGTCTTTTTCGATATTGCGTTTTAATCCAGCCGTACTTTCCGAACCATTTACACTATCAGGTGAAAAACGCTGGTATTCTTTCATGGTTTGATAGTCCAAATCCTTTCTATCTACCACGAAAAATACTTTTTCAATAAAGTCTAATTCTGTTGCAAGGCGTGCCGCTTTAAAGCTTGTGAGCGTTTTGCCGGATCCGGTGGTGTGCCAAATGTAGCCGCCATTTTCTTTATTTTCTTTATTTTTCTGATTGTTAGCTAGATATAAACTTTTTATTTTCCATAAAATACGCTCGGTGGCGGCTATTTGATATGGGCGCATAATCAATAGGGTATCAGAAACATCAAACACGCAGTAATTTACCAACACATTGAGCAGAGTAGTTTTTTCCAAGAATGTCTTCGTAAAATCCTTTAAATCTTTAATTAGAGTATTTTTTGCCGTTGCCCAATTCATTGTGAAGTCGTAGCTGTTCTTATCGCGTTTGGTAGTGTTGGCAAAATAGCGAGTATCCGTGCCATTAGAAATGACAAAAATCTGAATATATTTGAAGAGAGAATTTTCTTTATTGAAGCTTTCTTTGCTGTAACGATGAATTTGATTAAAGGCTTCACGAATAGCCACGCCACGTTTTTTTAATTCAATATGTACAAGCGGTAAGCCATTCACCAAAATGGTCACATCATAACGATTATCATATTTACCGGTTTGTTCAAATTGATTGATGACTTGCAGGGTGTTATTGGCAAGATTTTTCTTATCTAGAAGATAAATATTCTGAATGCGTCCATTATCAAACACAAAATCATAAATATAATCATCATGAATTTTACGGGTTTTCTCAATCAGACTATCGCTCGGTTTATCTAAATATTCCTCTAAAAAACGTTGCCATTCCGCATCGGAGAAAACTACGTTATTCAAGCGTTGTAATTGTGCCCGTAAATTTTTAACCAATGCATCATGATTATTGAGACCTTGTAAATACCCATAGCCTTGTGCCCGTAAATCACGAATCAACTCACGCTCAAGGCTAGCTTCTGTTTGATAACCAGCATTGGGTTCCTCCACAAACTTATTATATTGATCTAAAACGATAAAATGGTTGGATTCGGCGATGCTTTTGTATTGAGTCATGAATGTTCCTTAATTATGATTTTTTGCATTTTCTAAATCTTCAGTATCTATCTGAAATCTTTTACTTGACATTGTTTACTATATTTGGCAGTTATCAAGTAATCCTTGATAACTGAATTTTCATCTAATTCATTGTCTTCTAATATATTTTTATATGTAAGGCGATATTTTGTACAGCGGTGTCAAAAAGTTCGGCAAGCTGATTTTGAGCTAGTCAAGCCTCATTTTCAACAACTAATAAAGCAACGTGAGATTTGACATCATCGGTGTTATAGATGATTAAGTCGTTCATATTTTTACTCTGTTGTATTATCAGTTTGTGGCTCTTTAATATTTTCTTCTATATAGAAACCATAATTATTAATTAGATGTTCAAGCAGATATTTAACAATTTTCTTTTCGGCATCTGTTGGTTCAGCGATTATTTCATTTGATAATGTAGAATGGCTAGTAAAATTAATAATGCGATCGTAGTAACTTTTCTTAGCATCACTGGGCAATAGTGTTGACCATCTTGAATAACCAAGAAAATTGGCTGTTTTTTCATATAAATTGCGTAACAGCATAAAATGGTACTTCTGAATATCTTTAGCATTAACTGTTTCAAGTAATTTTTTCAAGAAAAGATGGTAAGAAAAGCTCTTGTTAGAATCTCCTTTTTTCTCTTCAAGTTCAAATGTGTTGTCTTCGTTTTTTCTTAAAACAAACCCAGATTTTACTCCCAGCTCATTGTATAAAACATTATAAAATAAAGGATTGTGTGTTGTGATAACAAATCTAATATTGGAGCTTTCCTTGACTAATTCCGCTAAATCAACAGCTAATTGAATAAGATGATTTTCATCTAATGAACTTACTGGATCATCAATAAAAATATATTTAAGCTCATCAAATTCATTAGTAGTGCGTTCACTAGGTTCTGAAATATTTAATTCAGCAACAACCTGTTCAATTAACGTATGAAAAATACTCCAAATAAAATTACTTTCTTCCCCCTTCGATAGTTTTATATTTTCTTCAGGCGTATCATCTCCACGCGCAAAACTGAATGTAATTTGATTATTTTCAATATCAAATTTAGGCATAAGTTTTTCATCACAATAATGATGAAATTTTCCAATTACTTTACCTTCATCCCCTTGATCTTTAATCAACCAATTGATGAAAGAATTTGGTTGAATCTTTAATTTTGGTTCAATGTCATTAAGTAGATCATTATCCCAATAGAATAAATCTTCGGTAAATGCATTGAAATAAAGTATTTTTCTTTGTGTGGTCTCATCTTCACCATCATGCTTTTTTTGGGGGGCAATCAGATTTTTAAAGGCTTTTGATAAACGGGTTTTTCCAGTTCCATTAAAGGCGTAAATTAGATTAACCTTTTTCCCAGAATCTCTTAACTGTTTTGCAATTTCGTCTAAACTTTTAGTCATATTATTCTCTGCCTGGGAAATTCAATAATAATTCCCTGTAATATTCATACCGCTTTTGGTTTTGCTCAATCGCCAAAGGCAAGCCTTCAGTGATAGAGTTTGTGAGGGTTTCAAATTTATCTAGAATTGAAACGATACGTTGTTGTTCTCCGATTGGAGGGACTGGAACAATACATTTATTTAAAATATCATAGGAAATAAATGGTTGTGATGCCTTGTTTGCTTTATCAATAAAGTTTTGTGAGAGCAAAAGATAGTACGCATATCGAGAATTAACATTATCATTAATTTTATTACAAATGATACCATTGTAAGTGACGAAATGTTTGCCTTCAGCCCAATTAACTATTCCTGCATAAGCTCCAATATGTCCAATAACAGGAGCATCTTCACTGTTATATTCATAGTGAGATCCTACAATTCCATTACTCCCATAAACTGGATATTCACCACCAATGGTTGGTATTTTATTTCCAATACCATATTGAAACTTATATATTTCATTTAAATGTAACCATTGAATGTTAGAAGTACTAAAAAGTTTATCTTTATCCACTTTTTGTTGTGATGAATTCTCTGAATCATTATGAGAAAGTAATTTTTCTCTATAGTATTCATACTGCTTCCGGCGTAGTGTAAGCTCGCTGGTAAGCTCGCTGGTAAGCTCGCTGGTAAGCGCTGTTAATGCGTCCAAAATTCGAACGATTTCGGTTTGGACGGAGAGTGGGGGGATGGGGATTTTGATTTTCTTAAATCTTGCTTTAGAAATATTGAATCTTGTTACTCCACTGGCTGATTTCACAATCTCTTTGCGAATAGAGAGTGTTCTAAATAGAAATTTAGAAAATTCAGGTAACAACTCTACATCATCATTAAATCTCAATCCAAATGAAAAACTATTTAAATAGATTTTTTGTTCTGTTTTTGTTGTAACAGCAGAAGACATACCTGCTTCTTCAGCGGTTTCCGAAGAACCAGTAAACAAGACATCTCCATATTTTATGGTATATTGTCTTTCATCATCAGACACATTTACGGCTTCAAGATTATTAAAATCAACTTCAATGTTATTGAAAATATTTTTGTAAGGTACATAAAGAGCATTTCCATTTTCAAAGTCAGCTTTGCCTTTTCCTGTTAGCCCACCATAAATAGAAGATATTTCATCGAGAGTTTTCCACTCAACCTCAGCCCCATTCAATAATTTTTCTAAAAAAGTGCGGTTGTTTTTCATGGTGTTTTTATCCCTCAATCTCCGCCACAATCTTGTCAATTTCTACACGCAAGCGGTCGATATTAGCAACAGTTTGTTTAATTTCAGCGTTGAGTTTATCGATATCGATCACTTCTCGGGTGTCTTTTTGTTCTACATAAGAACTCACCGCAAGGTTGTAGTCATTTTTAACGATGTCTTCAAAGAACACGGATTTGGCTAAATGTGGTACATCTTCTTTATCGGCAAACAGTTTAAGAATTTGCTCAATATGTTCCTCTTCCAAAATATTGTTATTGGTGGCGGATTTAAATAAACCGCTAGCATCGATAAATTGGGTTTGAGTATTGGGTTTATGTTTGGAAAGCACCAAAATATTCACCGCAATACTGGTGCCGAAAAAGAGATTTGGCGCTAAGGCGATCACTGTTTCCACATAGTTATTATCTACCAAATATTGACGAATTTTTTGTTCCGCACCGCCGCGATAAAAAATGCCGGGGAAGGAGACAATCGCCGCGCGGCCTTTTGCTGAAAGATAACTTAACGCATGCAAAATAAAGGCAAAGTCCGCTTTGGATTTTGGTGCAAGCACGCCGGCAGGGGCAAAGCGTTCATCGTTAATTAGCGTCGGATCGTCTGAGCCAATCCATTTCACGGAGTAAGGCGGGTTAGAAACGATAGCATCGAAGGGTTTATCCTCACCAAATTGCGGATTCATTAAGGTGTTGCCAAGGGCGATATCAAACTTGTCATAGTTGATGTTATGTAAAAACATATTCATACGAGCGAGGTTGTAAGTGGTGTGATTAATTTCCTGCCCGAAGAATCCTTCTTCGATGATGTGTTCATCAAATGGTTTTTTCGCTTGCAACAATAAAGAACCGGAACCGGCCGCAGGGTCATAAATTTTATTGACCTTGTCTTGTCCATATAAAGCCAGTCGGGCAATCAGCTTGGAAACACATTGTGGCGTAAAGAACTCGCCACCTGATTTACCGGCATTTGCGGCATAGTTGGAAATTAAAAATTCGTAAGCATCACCGAATAAATCAATATGATTATCTTCAAAGTCACCAAAATCTAACTCGGCAACGCCTTTTAATACAGCAGCTAGACGGCTGTTTTTATCGGCAACGGTATTGCCCAGACGGTTGCTGGTGGTATCAAAATCGGCAAATAAGCCTTTGATATCCTGTTCGGAAGGGTAACCAGTAGCGGAGTTTTCGATATCTGTAAAAATGCTTTTTAGATCTGTATTTAAATTCGGATTAGTATTGGCTGTTGCCACGACATTTTTAAATAGCTGGCTTGGGTAAATAAAATAGCCTTTTGCTTTGATGGTGTCTTCTTTGATTGCCGCAATAATAGGGTCATTATCATTAAAAGTAGAATAATCAACGCTATCATCACCACCTTTAATATAGTTGGCAAAGTTTTCGCTGATAAAACGATAGAAAAGCGTACCTAAAACATATTGTTTAAAATCCCAACCGTCAACAGCACCTCGCACATCATTAGCGATTTGCCAAATGCGGCGATGAAGTTCATCACGTTGTCGTTGTTGAATTGCAGCTGCCATAAAATCCTCAGAATATTTTGTGTAATTATTAAGTTATAAATGTTCAAAATTATACAGGAAATAAATAATAACTAAATGAATTTCTGTGGGAATTCCTCTACAATAAGAACATACTAATGTTTCCAAAAAAAATAAAAAATGAGCCAAAAATCAACCGCACTTAATGCCATTTCGTTACCCTTAAATCAAGTCAATTTAATTGAAGCCTCTGCCGGTACTGGGAAAACTTATACCATTGGTTCTATCTATCTTCGTTTACTTTTACAGGCGGGTGAGAATTATTTTTCTCGTCCGTTGAATGTGGAAGAAATTTTAGTGGTAACCTTTACTGAAATGGCGACGGAAGATTTAAAACGTAAAATTCGGGAACGTTTAACAGCGGCAATTTCGGTTTTTTCTGAATATTATGATACAAAAGATAAGGCGATTTTTACTGGGGAACATCAATTTTTAGCGGAATTGTTGCCTTATTTAGAGGATATTCCGACCGCACTTCGTCGCTTAAAGCTAGCCGAACAAAATTTAGATTTAGCCTCCATTTATACCATTCACGGTTTTTGTCGCCGAATGCTGATGCAACATGCCTTTAATTCAGGTGTGCATTTCAATTTAAAACTTCTCAAAGATCAGTCTGATTTACTCAAACAATTTGCGAATGAATTTTGGCGAGAGCATTTTTATGATTTGCCTTTCCATTTGGCTGCATTTATCTCAAAAGAATTAAAGTCGCCAGAAGAGGTATTGAATGATTTAGGCTCAAATATTGGAAATGATTTTTCTGTACAACTTGATAAACCAGAACTATTAGAACTGTCATTAAAAGAGTTTTTGCAAAAAAATATCGCTAAAAATGCGGAAACTATTGAAAAGATTAAATATACTTGGTTAGAAAGTGCGGTTAAAATCCGAGATCTTTTTGATGAAGAAGTCGTCAAAAAAGAGAAATCTTGTTTAAATGGTAAAACATATTCAAGTAAAACAATTTTATCTTTTGTGGATGAAGTCACCTCATGGGCAAAAAATAGAGCAGATATCACCTTAAATGAAACATTAGTAAAAAAATTTACGCAATCGGCTTTAGATAACGCCGTCAAAGCAGATTTTAAGAAAAAAGGGGTGAGAATAACACATCCTGCCTTTGAAGAGATTGAAGCTTTAATTGAAGAAATTCAACCAAGTGATTTATTAAAAAAAATCATTCTTTATCACTATCGTCAAGGTATTCAAAAGAAACTTCTTGAATACAAAGCAAATCACCCTGAAAAATCCTTTGATGATTTATTACGCTTATTGAAAGAGGCATTACATGGTGAGGGCGGAGAACAGTTAGCGGAATTAATTCGTTTTCAATATCCTTTTGCCATGATTGACGAATTCCAAGATACGGATGCGTTGCAGTATCAAATTTTCTCTAAAATTTATCGTAATGAAACCGCGTCTGGCAATGTTGGCTTTATGATGATCGGGGATCCAAAACAGGCGATTTATCGTTTCCGTGGTGCCGATATTTTCACTTATCTAAAAGCAGCAAAAGAAGCGAATGAACGTTTTAATTTAGGCACAAATTACCGTTCATCCCAACCTTTAGTGGAAGGGGTAAATCGATTATTTGATTTTAAAAATGCCCCCTTTATTTATAAAAATATTGAATTTTTAAATGTCGGCGCAGCCAAGAAGAATCTTGTTTTTCAGTTGAATAATCAACCTGAGCCAGCCTTCCGTTTTTACATTAACGATAAAGACAAATCCACCCAGCAAGATTATGCGAAAGCTTGCGCAACATCAATTCAGCAATGGTTAAAAAGTGCGGCTGAAAATCCGGTTGTTTTTCCGAATGAAAGCAAAGCAGAAAATCAAACATTGCGAGCAGAAAATATTGCCGTTTTGGTGCGTGGTTATACCGAAGCGGATCTCGTGAAGAAAGAATTGCAAGCACTCGGTATCGCTTCGGTTTACCTTTCGGATAGGGGAAATGTCTTTGAGAGTAACACAGCAAAAGAACTAGCCTTGATTTTGCAAGCCTGTTTGAGTGTGACGGAACGCCCAATTTTAAATGCAATTGCGACCGCACTTTTCGGCTTAAATGCAGCTGAAATTCACCAAATTCACCAGGATGAAATTCAGTGGCAACGTTGGGCAGAAAAATTTGCAGAGTATCAACAAATTTGGCAACGCCAAGGCGTCTTGCCGATGTTGCACCATTTACTTTTAGCTGAAAATATCACAGAAAAACTCTTATCTCGGCCTGATGGCGAACGAAAACTGACGGATTTATTACATTTAGCTGAAATTTTACAGCAAGCAGCCGCATTAAATGAAAGTGAAGCGGCATTATTGCGCTGGTTTGAAAAGCAAATTCAAGATAATGGTCGTCAAGAAGCTCAAATTCGTTTAGAAAGCGAACGCCAGTTAGTGAAGATTGTGACTATCCATAAATCTAAAGGGTTGGAATATGATTTGGTTTGGTTGCCATTTTTAGGTAATGAAGCAAAAGACCCAACAAAATCAGGCAAGCAGAAGAAACTGTTTAATTTATATTACGACAGTGATGAAGAGAAAACCTTGTGGGATATGCAAGATCAACACTTGGATGAATTAACAGAAGAAGTTTTTGCGGAAGAATTGCGTTTGCTTTATGTGGCATTAACCCGAGCAAAATATCAAATGGCCTTTGTGTTACCGAAAGCCTTTGATAAAAAATGGAATGCTTTATTGTATGTTTTAACGCAAGGTGAAATTGGTCGAAAACTCGATTTGCCAAATAATTGGGACACGCAGCCATTATTGGAAAAATTTAAGCAGCTTTTACCCAATGATGTATCGATTGAATTAACCGATGTGTTACAAGCCAGTGAACCACTTACCTTAAATATTTCTCAAGAAAATTTAAGTGCGGAAATTTTCCAAAGTGAAATTGAACAAGATTGGCGAGTGACGAGCTTTAGTGGCATTGAACAAACCCATCAACGCAAAGTTTATTTGAATGAAAGTGCGGTAAAAAAATCGCTCATTTTTGATGATGCGAAAGATTATGATGCGTCGATTTCAATAGAAAATATCACTGAAAATCTGACCGCACTTGCTCATGATCACGATGAAATGGTTTTAGATTTCCCACGTGGAACACAAATCGGTACTGTGTTGCATCGTTATTTTGAAAAGGTGCCTTTTGCTCAATTGGCAGAGAAAGAAAACATTGAAAAATTATGTCAGGATTTGAATCTTGCGGAAGAGCAGTTTGCTGCAGTCCAACAGTGGTTTGAACAAATACTCAGTACGCCAATTTTGCCAAATAATGATCTTACCCTTGCTCAGATTAACGAAAAACAATGCTTAAAAGAGTTGGCGTTTTATCTCAATATTTCAAGCCATTTTGATGTCGCAGGTTTTAATCGAGCGTTAGCAACCTTGCATCATTTGCCATCAGAACCGTTACAGTTTGAGGATATTCAAGGCATGGTGCGAGGCACAATGGACTTAGTTTTCTGTCATCAAGATAAATATTATTTGCTTGATTACAAATCGAATTTCTTGGGTGAGGTATTAAAGGATTACGACCAAGCTGCATTGAAAAAAGCCATGTCAGAGCATCACTATGATTGGCAATACTTGTTGTATGTGGTGGCATTACACCGTTATTTAAAAACACGTTTACCTCACTACGATTACAACCGAGATTTTGGTGGTGTGGTCTATGCATTTTTACGTGGAATGAATTGTTCGCCACAATCAGGCATCTTTTTTGATAAACCAGATTGGCAATTAATCCAACAATTAGAGGAATTATTTTAATGTTAAGCCTATTAAAATCCTTGCAAGAACAAGGTATGATTACTCAAGGCGATTATTATTTTGCTCAATTAATTGCTGATAAACAAAAAGATAAAGGCTATGCTGAGCCCGTCCAAAATTTAGCGATTTTGTTAGCCGCACTTTGTAACTGGAGCTATACGCAAGGTAATACTTGTTGTGTGTTAGATCGTTTCTTAGAACGTAATTTATTCGGCTTAGCTTATCGTAATACTGAAACGGATTTTTTGTCGCTTATCAATGAAAAGATCGGTTTGCTTCCTGTATCAAAATGGCAATCAGCCTTAGCGGGGCATATTGCTTTTACACAAGATCCTGAAAATCAGATTGCACCTCTCGCGTTTCAATTTGGGGCGATTTATTTCTATCGAGCTTGGCAAGATGAATTTCGTGTTGCGCAATATATTAAAAATGCCTTGAAAAATGACCGCACTTTATCAGTAGAACCGCAACAAATTCGGGCATTATTAGATCGTTATTTTCCTCAAAAACAAGCACAAGTTGATTGGCAAAAAGTAGCCGTCGCAACGGCAGTAAAAAGTCCATTTTCTGTGATTACAGGTGGCCCTGGAACAGGGAAAACCACGACAGTCACTCGCTTGTTATGCGTATTACAGGAATTATTTGGTGGCAAACTTCATATTAAATTGGTTGCGCCAACGGGGAAAGCGGCGGCTCGTTTAACGGAATCCATCGAAAACGCTTTAGCACAAATGCCGATTTCAGATGAATTACGTGCATCCATTCCTAAAGCCGCAGAAACGTTGCATCGTTTACTAGATGTTCGACCTTTTACCGATAGCGTAAAATATCATGCACATAATCCACTGCAAATTGATGTGTTAGTGGTGGATGAAACCTCAATGATTGATTTGCCGATGATGGCGAAACTTGTGCAAGCATTGAAACCCGAAACACGTTTGATTTTATTGGGTGACCAAGCTCAATTAGCTTCAGTAGAAGCGGGGGCAGTATTAGGGGAAATTGCACAATTTTTAACGCAAGATTATAGCCCTGCTCAAGCCGATTATATTCATGCAACAACAGGCTATACCGTCCCAACTGAGGGTGAACACAGTCCGTTACGCGATGCCATTTGTCATTTAACCTTTAGTCGTCGTTTCCGAGATGATTCGGGCATTAAACAACTTGCTGAGCAAATTCAACAAGGAAAAGGTGAGGGCAGTGTAACAACCTTTTCAGAATATCCACAAGAGTTGCATTTTCATCATTTTGATGAAGAGCAAGACGTTAAAGAATCTGTTCGACAAGTGGTGAAAAGTGCGGTTGAAAATTACCGTTTTTATTTAACTCAACTTCAAACTTATTTTGCTCAGAAGAAAGATCTCAATGCAAAATTTATAGATGAAAAGGGCAACGAGAAAACTTATGCAGAAGCGATTTTAGATCGCTTTAATTCAGTGAGATTTTTGACCGCACTTCGCGCTTCGGCATTAGGTGTGGAAGAATTAAATCGTGAAATTGCTTTAGCATTACGAGCTGAGAAATTGCTTTGGTTCCGTCAAGAAGACGATTGGTATATCGGTAAGCCAATTATGATTACCGAAAACGATCATAATGTTAAACTGTATAACGGCGATATTGGCTTGTGTTTAGCTAAAGGCAAAGTATGGTTTGGCAATCGAGAAGTATCAACCAGTCGTATTCCCTCTCACGAGCCTGCGTTTATGATGACGATTCATAAATCCCAAGGTTCGGAGTTTGAACATACCGTCATGGTGTTACCAACAGAACCCAACCCAGTGCTTTCACGAGAGCTGGTATTTACCGGTGTCACCCGTGCGAAAAATCAGCTTTCCGTATTTGCCAATGAAAAAATCTGGCAAAGTGCGGTCAGGAATACCGTAAAACGACAAAGTGGATTAGGAAAATTATTACAGGAAAAAGAGGAGTAAAAAATGAAATTATATGTTTACGATCATTGCCCGTTTTGTGTGCGTGCTCGCATGATTTTCGGTTTAAAAAATTTGCCGGTAGAACTTGTAGTGCTCGCGAATGATGATGAAGCAACGCCAATCGGTTTAGTGGGCAAAAAAGTAGTGCCAATTCTTGTCAAAGAGGATGGTACCGCGATGCCGGAAAGTTTGGATATCGTGCATTATGTAGATGAACATTTTGGTGAAAAAATTTTATCTGAACACGTTCGTCCTGAAATTGAAGCATGGTTAAAAGAAGTTGGCAGTTATTATGGTCATCTTACGACTGCACGCTTTACACAAATTGGTTTAGCGGAATTTGAAACCCAAAGTGCAGTCGATTATTTCACTAAAAAGAAAACAGAATTTATTGGGGATTTTGCTGAAAATATTGCGAAGACTGAAACCTATCTTACTCGCTTAAAAGGCGATTTAGAGAAATTAGCGGTATTAATTCAATCTGAAAATACCTTAAACGGAAAACTTTCTCTTGAAGATATTATCGTTTTCCCTGTATTACGAAATCTGACTTGTGTGAAAGGAATCGAATTTCCACCAGCAGTTTTAGCTTATATCACGAATATGGCTAAGTTAAGCAATGTGCCGCTATATTTTGATAAAGCCATTTAATTTCTGTTGAACCATAGGCTTTGAAATACTGAAGTTTTGACTTGGATCATAGGTGCGGTCATTTTTTCAGTATTTTTTATTCATCGATCTATAATCTCTAACGTTTACTTTAATAAGAGCGTAGAGATATGAATCAGGAATACCAACGAGCGGTTACCCGTATTTGTGTGGAAACCGCTTTGTTATTGTTACAGCATGGCGCAGAAAGTGCTGTCGTCGTACAAATGGCTCAGCGATTAGGTGTAGCTTTAGGCATTGAAAGCGTGGAATGTGCTTTGACGGCAAATGCCGTCTTATTGACCACACTTTCTAAGCAACATTGTATTACTACTGTGCGGAAGAATGTCGATAAAGGTATTAATATGCAAATCGTTACGGATGTTCAGCACATTGTGGTTGCCGTAGAGCATCACTTGTATGATTTGTCTATGGCACAAAAGAAATTGGATAAGTTAAAACCACTAAAATATAACCGTTATTTGGTGGTGTTTATGATTGGTTTATCTTGTGCCTCTTTTGCTCACCTTTCTGGCGGAGATATGACAATTTGTGCGATCACCTTTATTGCCTCTGCCATTGCTATGTTTGTTCGACAAGAAATTTCTAAACGTCATTACAATCCACTCATCGTTTTTGCCATTACCGCTTTTGTCGCTTCACTGATTTCCGGTATGAGTTTGAAATATAGTTTAGGCAATGATCCTCATATCGCATTAGCTTCTAGCGTTTTATTACTCGTTCCAGGATTCCCATTGATTAATTCACTTGCGGATATTTTAAAAGGGTATGTCAATATGGGAATAGGACGATGGACCATCGCTACGGTTCTCACTTTTGGTGCTTGTTTAGGCATCGTCTTTGCATTAAATCTTTTAAATATTGTTTCTTGGGTGGGGTAATAGATGTTTTTACTGAATTTACTCGATGATATGCTTTTTGCCGCCATTCCAGCAGTAGGATTTGCTTTAGTATTTAATGTTCCGCCTAAAGCCTTAAAGTATTGTGCTATTTTAGGCGCGCTTGGGCATGTCACGAGAACTTTATTATTACACTTTGGAGTCCCGATTGTTTTTGCCACTTTTTTTGCCACTTGTGTGATTGGTTTTATTGGTGTGCATTTATCTCATCGCTATTTAGCCCATCCAAAAGTCTTTACCGTTGCGGCAATTATTCCAATGATTCCGGGTGTTCATGCTTATAAAGCGATGATTGCTATCGTACAAATTCATCATTATGGATTTTCCGATAAATTATTTGAGCAAATGATCAGTTCTTTTATCAACACCAGCTTTATTTTGGGTGCCCTTGTTTTGGGCTTAGCTTTACCAGGGTTATTGTTCTATCGACAAAAACCGGTCGTGTAGATAATAAAAAAGCCGACATCAGTCGGCTTTCACATTTAATCTATATTTAATTAAGCATGGCAAGTTTGGCAGGCGGCTTGGAACATCCAAACAAGTTTTTCTTGTTCTTTGATGTAATCGCTCATTTGAGAAGCTGTACCTTCATCATCAGACTCACCCGCTAATTCAAGGATTTCGCGTTGTTGTTCAAGTAATACTTTTAATCCTTCTAATGTGCCTTTTAAGCAAGATTGCGCATCACTTACCCCTAACTCTTCTTTAATACGTGAGTGTTGGAAGTATTGTGAATAACCGTTATGCGGTGTGTAACCTAACGTTAAGATACGTTCTGCGACCTCATCAACTTTTTCTACTAAATCTGTGTAGATTTCTTCAAATTTTGCGTGTAATTCAAAAAAGTTTACACCTTTGATGTTCCAGTGGTAACCACGCACGTTAGTATAGAAGACTTGATAGGTTGCTAATAATTCGTTTAATTTTGCTGCTAATTTTTCAGATGCTTTTTTATCTAAACCGATTGATGTTTTTGACATAGTATTTTCCTCTTTATTGTTGATTAAAATGTTGTTCCCTTGCTTGGGAAGTGCGGTCATTATAAGCATCATTTTTTATGATAGCTATTTCATATTATCTAGTGATTCAATAGTTAAAATCTATTTATAATAAATTATATATAGTTAAAAACTTTTATCGTAAATTACGAAAAAAACTCTGTGAAGTAGATCACACATTCAATATTTCCCTTTTGACAGAATGAATCGAAGATGATTATGATTGATGTAAATCATTTTGTTCTAAGATTTGATTGCTTTACTTCATTTTCGAATGAAATGTTTGGCTAGGTTTAAAAACCAAAAATATGATTTTATTACTCATCAGGAGTTTAGTATGACAAAGCATTTTTCCTTTGAAACTAATGAATCTCGTCGTCATTTTATGAAACTTATGGCTGGCGTGGGGGCAGGTCTTGCATTTAGTGGCACATTAGGCACATTTGCACCAAAAGCCTTTGCTGCAGAAATTAAAGGTAAAACCATTGAAGCGGGGATTGCTTATCCGCTTTCTACCGGTTTTGACCCAATGACATCAAGTGGTGCTTCACCTTATGCAGCAAACTTGCACATTTTTGAAGGTTTGGTGGATTTGCATCCTGCAACTCGTGAACCTTATCTTGCTTTAGCAGGAAAAGAGCCAGAACAAGTTGATGAAACAACATGGCGTATTACTTTACGTGAAGGCGCAACCTTCCATGATGGCGCACCAGTCAGCACTGAAGACGTTGTGTATTCTTTCAATCGTATTATGGATCCAGCCAATAAATCTTTATTCGTGATGTTTATTGATTTCATTGAAAGTGTGAAAGCTGTGGATGATAAAGTGGTGGAATTTAAATTGAAATATCCATTTGCTTTATTTGCTAACCGCTTAACTTGCGTGAAAATTGTACCGAAACACGTGATCGACAAAGTAGGGCAATCTGCATTTGATGCACACCCAGTTGGTTCTGGCCCATTCAAATTTGTTTCAGCTGTGAAAGATGACAAAATCGTCTTTGAAGCGTATGAACCTTACAATGGTAAATATCCAGCACAAGTTGAAAAAATGTCTTGGTTATTACTTTCTGATGCCGCAGCTCGTGTGACTGCACAAGAGTCTAAACGTACTCAAGCAATGGAAAGTGTGCCTTATTTAGACATTAGTCGCTTGAAAAACAAAAAACAACAAGTGCAATCCGTTCAATCTTTTGGCTTGCTATTCTTAATGTTTAACTGTGAGAAAGCTCCGTTTAACAATCCAAAAGTACGTCAAGCGTTACACTATGGTTTAAACACTGACAAACTTGTTGATATTGTATTTGATGGTAATGCAGAAGCTGCAACATCATACTTACAAACAACTCACCCAGATTATATTAAGGCATCAACTCAATATCCTTATGATCCGGAAAAAGCAGCAGCATTACTAAAAGAAGCTGGTGTGACTGAGCTTAAATTTGAATTGCTCGCAACCGACCATGACTGGGTGAAAGAATCTGCACCGTTAATTTTAGAGTCTTGGAACAAGATTCCAGGTGTGAAAGTGACTTTACAACACTTACAATCAGGTGCGTTATACAGCAACAACGTGGATCCAGGTGTGTATGAAGTGGCAATCGCTCCAGGTGACCCATCAGTGTTCGGTGATGACTTAGACTTGCTTTTAAGCTGGTGGTATCGTGGTGATGTATGGCCGAAACGTCGTTTCCGCTGGAGCAACACCCCTGAATTTGCGAAAGTGACTGAATTACTCAATGCAGCTGTGAGAGCAAAAGATCACGCTGAAGCGAAAAAATCATGGGAAGAAGCGATTAATATCATTGCGGCTGAAGTACCACTTTATCCGATTGTTCATCGTAAACTTCCTTCTGCATGGGATGATAGTAGCCTTGAAGGCTATCAACCATTGGCAACAACCGGTTTATCTTTCCTCGGTGTGGGCCGTAAATAAAAGCACTTTTTTATTTAATGTTTGGGCTGTTGAGCAATCAACAGCCTTTTTTCTTTCTTTTTAATACCAAAGTGCGGTCATTTTTCTCTCTATTTTTCAATCATTTTTTCTCTCAATTTCATTTCAAAAAAATCTTTGTGAAGCCGATCACAGATTTGAATTTTGCTCTATGTACTTGGATTGACAGGGCTTAGGCTGAACATTATGATTACTGTAATTCATTTTGTTTTTGAATTTGATTGTTTCGCTTCATTTTTGAAGCTAACGAATTTCTCAAGCTAGAATAGGAGAAGTCAGATGGAAATGATACTTCGATTATTGTTACGCCGATTGATGGCCTTGCCGGTAATGATTCTTGGTGTAACAGCACTCGTTTTTGTGGTGCTTCAATTCACACCAGGTGATCCTGCAACGGTGGCATTGGGCGAAAGTGCTAGTGAAGCGGCAAAACAACTTTACCGCGAATCACACGGCTTAAATGATCCACTCTTTGTTCAATATTTTCGCTTCTTAGGTAATTTACTTGTATTAGATTTTGGTGTGACTATGCCACCAGAACTACCAATCAGTAGCATGCTAGCGAAATCTTTCCCAATCACTTTACAGCTTACCCTAATTGGTGTGGTGTTTGCGGCAGTAGTCTCTTTCTCATTAGGTGTGCTTGCCGCGCTTTATCGTGATAGCTGGGTAGACCAAGTGATTCGTTTAATCTCTGTTGCAGCGGTTGCAACACCATCATTCTGGTTAGGTATCTTACTTATTCAATGGTTCTCTTTGGAATTAGATTGGTTGCCTTCTGGTGGTTTTGTGCCATTCAGCGAAAGCCCGATGGGGTATATCAATTCCATGATTTTGCCATCTCTTGCGCTTGCCGTGCCAGTATGTGCGTCATTAATTCGTGTGGTGCGTACAACCATGGTAGAAGAAATGGATAAAGACTATGTGAGAACCGCGATTGGTAACGGTGTTCCTTATGCAACTGTTATTCGTCACAACGTATTACGCAATGCATTAATCACGCCTGTAACAGTATTAGGTTTACGTGTAGGTTACTTACTTGGTGGTGCAGTGGTTATCGAACAAATCTTTGACTTACCGGGCATGGGTAAATTGATTTTTAACGGTATCGTCAACCACGACTTACACTTAGTACAAGGTGTGGTTTTGACTATCGCCTTTACCTTCGTTTTAGTGAATATTATCGTTGATATTCTCTATGTATTAATTAACCCTAAAATTCGGAGTCTATAATGTTTCGTCAAGGTTTAGCAGATCGATTAGCTGCAAGCGGTGCGAGATTCCGAGCACTTTCCACCGCATCAAAAATTTCATTATTATTCTTAGTTTTCGTTGCTTTAGTGGCAGTGTTTGCCCCTTGGGTAGCAACACATGATCCATTAGAAGTGATCGCACGTATGCGTGCTCCAAGTGCGGAATATTGGTTTGGGACTGATCGACTTGGTCGTGATATTTTCTCTCGTATTGTTTACGGTGCCCAAACGTCCTTATTTATCGGTTTAGGTGCAGTAGCTTGTGCCATTATTTTCGGTAGTGTTTTAGGTGCAACTGCAGCCACATCCGAGAAATGGGGCAATGAAATTATCATGCGCTTAATGGATATTTTAATGGCCTTCCCAGGTATCGCATTAGCAGCAGTGTTATTGGCAACCTTTGGTAACTCTGTACCGGTTATTATTATCACCATTGCTGTGGTTTATACTCCGCAACTCGCTCGTGTGGTTCGTGCGAATGTGGTATCACAATGGGATGAAGACTATGTGCGTGCTGAACGCGTTATTGGTGGTAGCCGTACTTATATTCTTCTCAAACACGTTGTGCGCAATACTGCCGCACCGGTTTTAGTCTTCGCAACCGTAATGGTGGCAGATGCTATTGTGTTTGAAGCCTCACTTTCTTTCTTAGGCGCAGGTGTACAACCACCACATCCTTCATGGGGTAACATTCTTTCTGAAGGTCGTAACATCGTGTTAAACGGTGCATGGTGGGCGACAACCTTTGCGGGTGTCATGATTCTTTTAACTGTATTAGCCTTAAATATCTTGGCAGAAGGTCTTACCGATGCATTGGTTAACCCGCGCTTGAAAGGCGGTAAAAAACCAGAAGGCAAATCAGATGAACGTCTTTCTACCGACGTACAAGAAGCACTTGCTGAAGGTCTTGCATTAAAACGTTACTTACTCAAATTACATGAAAAAGAAATCACCCGTACGAATCGTATGCAATTAAATCCAAATGCAAAACCGATTTTACAAGTGAAAAATTTATCAATCCGTTTCCCGAATCGTTATGGTGAAATTCCATTAGTGGATAACATCAGCTTCACCGTAAATGAAGGCGAAACCATGGGATTAGTAGGTGAGTCTGGTTGTGGTAAATCTATTACAGCGTTCTCTATCATGGGCTTGTTACCAAAAACAGCAAAAATCACTGGAGAAGTGCTTTTCACCGACCGCAGTGGTAAACAACATAGCTTGCTTAACTCTAACAATCTAAGTGAATTGCGTGGTTCTGAAATTGCGATGATTTACCAAGACTCTTTAAGTGCATTAAACCCATCAATGCGTATTAAAGACCAAATGGCACAGCTCATTAAACGTGGCAGCCACCATACCGCAGAAAAACTGTTGGAATGGGTACACCTTGATCCTGAAAAAGTGTTGAACCGTTATCCGCATGAGCTTTCTGGTGGTCAACGTCAACGTGTGGTGATTGCAATGGCATTAACTCGTGAACCGAAATTATTAATCGCCGATGAACCAACAACCGCATTAGACGTAACCGTTCAAGCTGAAGTGGTGAAATTATTGAATGAACTACGTGAAAAACTGGGTTTTGCGATGGTATTTGTCAGCCACGATTTAGCCTTAGTTGCACAATTAGCTCACCACATTACCGTAATGTATGCAGGTCAAGTGGTGGAAATGGCGCCGACTTCCTTATTACTTGCTAATCCAACTCACGAATATACTCGTGGCTTATTGGGTTCTGTACTTTCAACCGAAGTCCGTGCGAAACGTTTATATCAAATTCCGGGTAGCGTCCCATCACCTTACGATTTTGCTGTAGGTGACCGTTTTGCAAGTCGTTCATTACGACCAGATGCAAATCCGGATCAAAAATTGATATTAACCGCCGTGGAAGGCGAGCCATCTCACTTGTGGGCTTCTCATTTAGCTGAGCCTGTAACGGAAGCGAAAGGAGCATAATATGAGCAGTAGTATTAAAGTCATTAAAGAGCAAAACATCATCGATTTAGAAAATATCGTGGTGCAATTTCCTTCTCGCGACGGTTCGTTGTTTGGACGTAAAAAATTCACAGCAGTAAACAATGTGAGTCTTGGCATTAAAGCCGGGGAAACCATTGGTTTAGTTGGAGAGTCTGGCTGCGGAAAATCTACCTTAGCCAACGTGATTATTGGGCTACTTAAACCGACATCTGGTTTAGTGAAATTCAACGGTTTACAAATGCAATATGGCAGCTCAGAAGCGAGAAAACAATTCGGTCGCCAAGTGTCGGTCATTTTCCAAGATCCGGCAACAGCATTGAATCCTCGTATGAAAGTGTTGGATATTTTGCGTGACCCAATGGATATTCACAATGTATTACAACCTCATGAACGGGAAAAACGTGTGTATGACTTACTTTCTCGCGTAGGTTTACCACGTTCTGCGGCACAAGTTGAACCAACCCGTTTATCGGGTGGACAAAAACAACGTGTGGCGATCGCACGTGCTCTAGCACTGAATCCAAAACTGATTGTTGCGGATGAGCCGACTTCTGCGCTAGACGTATCCGTTCGTGCTCAGGTGTTAAACTTATTGGCAGACTTGAAAAAAGAACTCAATCTTGCCATGGTGTTTATCTCTCACGATATCCAAACCGTACGCCAAGTATCTGACCGCATTGTCGTAATGTACGGCGGTCAAATTTTGGAGACCGGTAGCACTGAAGATATTTTCAACCACCCAACAGTGGATTACACCCGAAAATTACTTGGTGTTGCACCGTCCTTGTTGTAAACAGATAAAATAAAACATCTTAATTTATGACCGCACTTTCAAAGTGCGGTTATTTTTTTATGATTTTTCTTGCATAGACTTGAAAACTTAGATAAAAGATTACTTATCTTTACAGATGAATCGTAATTGTGGAGTAATTATGCAAACTAAATTTAATTTATATCCTAAAGAACAATTACCTGAAAACTTTAAGTTTCCTCAGTCTTATATTGATTTATCCAGTAATATGGAAAAGATAAATGAATTGGAATATTTTCCTTGGTGGTTTGAAGATCCTGATTATGAGAATTCAGAGATAGAGGACAGTGTTTATCTTTATAGCAAGGCTATTGAAGAGCTTACAGGTGTGGCTGATTTAATTGCATTTGCTAGAGATGGCGATTGGGCAGCTTGTTTTAAATTGACGGATTATTCTGGAAACCCGAGAGTTTATGTTCATGATCTTGGTAATAAAGATAATAAATATGAATGTAAGGATTTTGATGAGTGGTTAGCGGAAGAAATCAAAAGTGCAAAAGAGTATTAAAATGGACTATTTAAATTTAAGTAAAGAAGTTTCCTATGCGCTTCGTCATGCCCCATGGGAATATGAACTAGAACTGGATTCTGAAGGTTGGGTTTCTGTCGAACAATTAATTTCATCATTGAGAAATAGTGATGAAAAATGGAATATGTTAACCGAAGACGATTTAGTTAAAATGATCGACTTATCGGAAAAGAAAAGACATGAGATTAAAAATGGAAAAATAAGAGCTTTCTACGGGCATTCAATTCCAATGAGAATTTCTAAAGAAATTGGTTATCCACCAAAGTATTTATACCATGGGACAAGTATAAATTATTTAGATAATATTAAATTAAATGGATTGAAGCCGATGTCTCGTCAATATGTACATTTATCTGAAGATGTTGAGACAGCAAAATTGGTTGGGGATAGAAAAAAAGGAGAGACAATTCTTCTGATAATTGATACAGAATTAGCTCAATCTAAAGGCATTAAGTTTTATATAGGTAATGAAAAAGTCTGGTTATCTGATTACATTTCGCCTGAGTTTATAAAAGATAATTAATGATTAAGCATATTTGCATTATGTGATCATTTTACGGTGGAGTTTCTCCAAATATCGTAAAATGGGCATATAAAAATAAGGAGATTTAACATGCAACAAAAAATTAAACAAGCATTAGCCGATTCGCCGCTTTCAAATATGATTCTTTCTGCGTTAGAAGAACAAGAATGGAAAGGTTTTTTACCGGCAGAAAAAGTGCGGTCAATTTGTAATGAATTTATGCTTACGCCTGTTCAATTAGGTTTGGCACTTTTGCCCGTAGCAGCTTGTTATAGCCATACACCCATTTCAGAATTTCATGTTGGAGCGATTGCGATTGGTGAAAGTGGTGATTTTTACTTTGGGGCGAATCAAGAATTTCAGGGCAGTAGCATGGCTCAAACCATCCATGCTGAACAAAGTGCGATTAGCCATGCATGGTTACGTAATGAACCTCGCATCACGGATATCGTGGTGAATTACACGCCTTGCGGTCACTGCCGTCAATTTATGAATGAGCTTTATCAAGCGCAAGATTTGAAGATCCATTTGCCACACAGCCAAAATAATCCACTTCCTCAATATTTACCCGATAGCTTTGGCCCGAAAGATTTAGGCGTTGATTTGCTTCTATTAAACAAAGAAGAACAAGGTTTTACTTTGACGACGGAAGATGAAGTGGCAAATAAAGCAATTTTAGGCGCAAACCGAGCACATTCACCTTATTCTAAAAGCCCTCACGGTGTAGGCATTTTATTTAAAAATGGGGAAATGATTTGTGGTCGATATGCAGAAAATGCGGCATTTAACCCAAGCTTACCAGCGATGCAAACAGCGATTAATTTTGCTTACTTAAATCAATTGGATGTATCCAAAATTGAGCGAGTGGTATTTGCAGAGAAACCGTTGCGTTTAAGTCACCGCAAAATGGCAGAGCAGTTATTGAAGAGCCTCTGTAAGGTGAAAATGGAATATATTAGCCTGTAAGTGCGGTCAAAAATTAATTATTTTTGCACTAAAAGAAAAGGCGAATAGAGATAATCTCTCATGTTCGCCTTTCTTTTTACTGATTTTACGCTAATTCAGCACGTAATTTTTTCGTGACATCAACCATCACTTTTAGTGCAGCAATCGTTTCTGGCCAACCGCGCGTTTTCAAACCACAGTCTGGGTTTACCCATAAACGTTCTTTCGGCACCACTTGTAATGCTTTGCGAAGAAGATGTTCAATTTCTTCTGCTGCAGGCACGCGTGGACTATGAATGTCATATACGCCAGGACCAATATCATTCGGGTATTTGAAATCACCAAATGCGGTGAGTAATTCCATGTCAGAACGCGAGGTTTCGATAGTAATGACATCGGCATCTAAGGCTGCAATAGCCGGTAGAATGTCGTTAAATTCGGAATAACACATGTGCGTATGAATTTGGGTATCATCTTGGCAACCCATTGAACTTAAACGGAAGGCTTCGCCTGCCCATTTCAAATACGCATCCCAATCTGCACGTTTTAACGGTAAACCTTCACGAATAGCCGGCTCATCAATTTGAATCACTTTGATACCTGCTTTTTCTAAATCTAATACTTCATCAGAAAGCGCTACCGCAATTTGTTTGCAGACTATTTCACGAGAAATATCGTTACGCACGAAAGACCATTGTAAGATCGTCACCGGACCTGTCAGCATGCCTTTCATTACTTTATTTGTTAGGCTTTGAGCATATTGTGACCAACGTACCGTCATGGGTTCTGGGCGAGTGACATCACCATAAATCACTGGTGGTTTTACACAACGTGAACCATAACTTTGTACCCAACCGAATTTGGTGAAAGCAAAACCATCAAGTAGTTCGCCGAAATATTCCACCATGTCGTTACGTTCTGCTTCGCCATGTACCAATACATCTAAGTCTAATTTTTCTTGCTCACGTACAACAAATTCAATTTCTTTTTTCATAGCAGCTTCATAATCAGATAAGCTGAGTTCACCTTTTTTGAAGGCTGCACGAGCATGACGAATGGCTGTCGTTTGTGGGAAAGAACCAATATTCGTGGTTGGCAGAAGTGGTAAATTTAACCATGCATTTTGTAATTTAATGCGTTCCGCAAATGGCGATTTACGTTGGTCGGCATTTTTCGGTAGATTTGCTAAGCGTTCTGCCACGCAAGTGCGGTGAATTTCACGCGAGTTTTTACGTGCATCCGCAGCGGCTTGAGATGCAGCTAATTCGGCTTGAACGGCTTCACGACCTTGTTCTAGTGCGGTCTTAATAATACGTAATTCTTGAATTTTTTGTAACGTGAAAGCCAACCATTGATAGAGTTCAGGTTTATTTGCTTGGAGTTGCGTTTCAACTTCTAAATCATAAGGTGTATGAAGGAGAGAGCAGCTTGGCGCAATCCACAAACGATCACCTAATTTCGCTTTTAATGGTTCAACCACATCTAACACTTGATTCAAGTTTGCCCGCCAAATATTACGGCCATCAATGATGCCTACAGATAAGATTTTGTCATAATCCACAAAGGCAGCAAGTTGTTCTGGTGCGCGTACTAAGTCGATATGTAAACCTGCTACAGGTAAGGCTTTTAACAAATCAGCGTGTTCTGCCACAGAACCGAAATAAGTCGCAAGCAATAATTTCGCTTTCACTTGTTCTGCAAAAGTGGCATAAACCGCTTTATAAGCAGCAATCCATTCTGCCGGTAAATCTAAGGTGAGAGCGGGTTCATCAATTTGAATGTATTCTACGCCTTCCGCAGCTAACGTATTTAAGATTTCAACATAAACCGGCACGAGTTTTGCTAATAAATCAAATCGATTAAATGCAGTGCCTTTTTCTTTGCCTAACCAAAGGAAGGTGAGTGGTCCAACGATTGTTGGTTTAACTTGATACCCAAGCGCTTTAGCTTCACGAATTTGTGTTACATAATGTGCTGGGTTTGCTTTAAATTGTGTCTCTTTATGGAATTCTGGTACGAGATAATGGTAGTTGGTATCGAACCATTTTGTCATTTCAATCGCAAATTGGGTTTTATTACCACGCGCTAATTGGAAATATTGATCGAGTGTTAAATTTTGGCTATCGAAACCAAAGCGAGCAGGAATCGCACCTGTTGCCACTTGTAAATCTAAAATATGATCATAAAGCGTGAAATCAGCCACTGCAACAAAATCGGCATTTGCCTTGGCTTGGTGTTGCCAGTTAAGTTTACGTAATCTTTTTGCAATATCTAATAAATCCGCTTCCGCAATTTCGCCACGCCAGTAACGCTCTTGAGCAAATTTAAGTTCACGCTTTGCGCCTACACGCGGAAATCCAGCCAAATGAAATGTTGTCATAATTAATCCTTCTATTGTTTTATGGGTTTAGACGTCTAAACGTCTGTTCGTTTATAGAATGCAACAGAAAATAAGATTACACAACTTCATAATTTTCAGCTTTTAAATGAATTAAATTAATAAATAAAAAGACCGCACTTTAAAATTTCTAAAAAGTGCGGTCTTTTTTGTATGAGGTTTTATAGTGTTATAAGGCGGTAACGAAAGTAATCAAGCCAAGTACGACACCAGGCGCATTTGCTAATGAAATAGGCAGATCGCGTTTTTCTTTCAACAAGCCATAAGCTACCCATAAACTACAGTTGATTGTCGTAGCAAAAGGCTGTAACCAGCCACCTTTTTGACCAGATAAATTTAGACCAATTTGTTGCAAGTAAGAAACATACATACAAACTGAAGTAAATGTTGCGACATAGCCTAAAATGGTAATAAAACGTTGGTTTGTCATTTGCTCTCCTAAGTTTAACAAAATAATTCTAAATTAGATTATTAACTAAAAATTGATAATAAATGTATATTTTATAATGTATTTAATCAAAAGTCAACAAATGAAGAAATTGCATAAAGGTTATTTCTTTAGTTAAGGATAAAATGAATTTTGAGGAGAGTATGAAGAGAATTGGGAGAAAAAAGACAAAAAAATAACCGCACTTTAAAGCGCGGTTATAGAGAATTCTGAACAGTTTAGTTGAGATTATTCAACACCAACCATTACAGAAGTTGCTTTGATAATCGCATATGCTTCTTTACCAACTGCTAAACCTAATTCTTTTACTGCATCGATAGAGATGGTAGAAGAAATGATGTTACCGTTACCGATATCAATGTGTACGATTGCATTCACAGAACCGGTTTCGATTGATTTTACAGTACCTTTAAGTTGATTTCTTGCGCTAATTTTCATAAAGCATTTCCTTATGTTAAGTTAAAGTTAAGATCAAAAAAGAACGCATATTATAACGACAATTTTTAGAAATGCAAATACTACTTAAGAGGTGATAGACCTTTTAAGATTTGCTCAGCATTTTCTTTACTTAGCTCATAACCATAATACTTTTTATAGAAGGCTTGTGTTTTTTCCACCATGTTTAAATCTTTAAATTGCTCAGGATGAAAAAGTTGAGCCGCCCAAAGAATTTGTAACGCTTCTTCTGCGCTATAGCGATCCCATGGGAACGTGCCGGTTGGGTTGGCATAAATACGATTATTTTTGACCGCACTTATTGATTGCCATGCTGGGTCAGCTTTGATTTTTTCAATAGCCGCTTGTGCTTTATTACCGCTGCTGCCGATAATAATGACATCAGGATTCGCTTGAATAATACTTTCTACCGTCACGGTCACCATATTGGCTTCATCAGGTAACACGCTTTTACCGCCGGCTAATTTAATCCATTCACCAATCATCGATTTTCCGCCGTCAATCATCAATAAGTCAGAACCTTTAGTGATATGTAACACCGTAGGGCGTTGTTCATCTTTGATGCCTTTAAGACGACTTTCCACAAATTGAATATTGCCTTCTAATTCTTTGATATAGTTTTCTGCGATTTCAGGGGCTTTATCACCTAACACTTCAGCCGTGATGCGTACGGTTTTTTTCAAACCATCAAAATCTTGGAAACTTACACGCACGCCTTTCAAGCCGGCTTGCTCCACTTCAGTTAACATCGATTTTTTCGAGAGCAATACCGCATCTGGTTTATGACTTAACAGTTCTTCCGTTTGAATGGTTTCACCGTTGGTTAATACCGGTACATTTTTAATATTTGGATATACTGCGCTATACCAAGGGTTCGCGGCGATGGTCGTAGTAGTACCAACTAATTTATTCGCACCGCCTAATAACAATACGATTTGGTTATTCGCATGCCAAAGATCGGCAACACGTTGTACGTTATCTGGTAATTCAATTTTATTACCTTCAACATCCGTCACGATTTTTGCTTGCAACGGCAGGGCAAAGCAGGCTGCAAGGGAAAGCGTAATTAAGCCTTTTTTCAGAGAGTCTTTCAACATATGAATGTCCTTCTAGTGGGGTTATAAATGGGTAATCGCACAGATTTGTCGTTGCAGAGCAGGTACATCGACCAGGCGCAAATCTGTTTGATAAAGTGCTTTCAAGTTGGCTTCGGTAATGATTTCCGGTGCCAAACCTGTTTGTAACTTGCCATGCTCATTTAAGATACTTACGCGGCTGTGGCGCAGTGCACTGTGTAACAACATGGGATGATCGGGATTATGTGTTGTCATGATTATGGTAAAGCCTTGCAATGAGAGCTCTTTGATTAGGCTTAAGGTCTTAAAGACATTACCGTAATCTAATGCCGAAGTAGGTTCATCAAACAAAATCAGTTGAGGTTGTTGCACCAAAATACGTGCAAGATTGACTAATTGCTTTTCACCGCCACTCATTTGCATATAAATTCTGTCAGCAAAATGACTGATGCCGAGTTTCTTTAAGGCTTCATCAACTAATGCAAAATCAGCTTCACTTGGCTTATCAAAAACACCTAAATGCGCAGCACGACCGAGTACCACATAATCACGCACGCGATATTGATAGGTTTGTGGGCTGTGTTGCGAGACATAAGCAATTTTCTGAGCAATTTGCTTACTGCTCATTTCGCTTAATTTGCAATTATCCAGCAAAATCTGACCGCTCTTTGGTTTCAAAAGCCCCGCGATACAGTTTAATAACGTGGATTTACCACGCCCATTTGCCCCAAGAATAGTCAGCAATTCGCCTTTTTGTAAGGTTAGATCAATACCATTGAGTAGCGAATGTTCGACGTTGTGCCAATAATAGAGATTGTCAATTTTCAGCATTAGTCCACCACCTTTTGTTTAATTAGAACCCAAGCAAAGAATGGCGCACCGATAAAGCCGGTGAGAATGCCAAGTGGAATTTCTTGAATGTATAAATTACGGGCGAGGGTATCGATAACGAGCAAGAAAATTGCCCCAATAAGTCCAGCAAGCGGCAGGCTTTTGACATTGTTATCACCGATAAAAAGTCGCGCTAAATGCGGAATCACTAAACCAAGCCAACCAATTGTCCCACTTAAACAAACCGATGATGCCGTCAGCAATGTGGCACAAACCACCATTAAACCTCGTTCTAATCGAATATTTGCCCCAATTAATTTTGCCTCACGATCCCCCAATGAAAGCACATTTATACGCCAACGCATTAAAAATAAGCCAAGGGTAGTAAGCAAAATAATAGGAGAAAGAATGAGCAAGTTGTCGTAGTTGGATTTAGTTAGGCTACCGAGTTGCCAATACACAATGTCAGCCAGCTGGGTTTCGGGATCGGCGAGATACTTTAGCAAGCCTAGTGTCGCCATCATAAAGCCCGAAACGATAATGCCAGAAAGGACTAAAACAATGGTGGAGTCGCGTTGAATTAAACGCGGTAAATTCATGGTAAGCAAGACGGCAATCAAACCACCGACAAAGGCAAAGGCTTGAATACCCAGCATTCCCGAACCGATTAAAATTGCTAATGCTGCCCCCACACAAGCGCCATTAGACACACCTAAAATATCAGGTGAAACCAACGGATTACGGAAAATTCCTTGATATACTAGACCAGCAATCGCCAAGGATGCACCGACCAGAATAGAGGCAATCACACGGGGTAATCGAAGATTAAAAATAATGTTGTTTTGCATATCATTGACATTATTGCCAATAAGACTTTGTATAACATTCTCAATTGGAATCGCAAAACGCCCCCAAGAGAGTGAGCATAAAATCAGCCCAATAAGCAAGCAAAGTAAAAGGGGAAAGGTAAGGGATAATTTGTTCATACACTCAAAATCCGTTGTTTTTATAAGTATATAGCGATTGTATTTTTTTGTATATAGCGAAATTTGGGTAAAAAAATAACCGCACTTTATCGCGCGGTTACGTTTTTTATAAGCATTTAGCTGGTTTTGGCAGCCCCGCCAGTTTGGTTGCTTGTTTAGCTGGTCCGTCAGGGAAAAGTCGTTGTAAATAGCGGCTATTGCCTTTATCAGCACCTAATTTTTCTGACATTGCTTTTACCAGCATTCTAATCGCAGGGGAGGTGTTATATTCTTGGTAAAAATCACGCACAAAATAAATCACTTCCCAGTGAGCTTCAGTCAGTTCTACATCTTCTAGCTGAGCAATGTGTTTTGCTACATCCTCATTCCAATCAGCAATATTAAGTAAATAGCCAAAGGCGTCGGTTTCGATTTGTTTTCCTTGTACGGTAATCATATTAATTCACTTCTTTAAAGCTGATCATTTCGTTATCGGCGTAGTCAGACGCATCTTCATCATCAAATTTCATTGGTTCGATACGTTCTTCATCAAATGCGGTATCCCCTTCAATGCCATCAAGTGATTGACCATGTTTAATGCCTTTGAAATCGAAGAGTTTTGGGTCACATAAGTGTGACAACGTAATGTTTTGCATCGCACTAAACATGGTTTCCAAACGTCCAGGATATTGACGGTCCCAAGTATTCAGCATTTCTTTCACGACTTGACGTTGTAAATTAGGTTGAGAACCACATAAATTACAAGGGATAATTGGGAATTCTTTGGCTACTGCATATTTTTCAATATCTTTTTCTTTACAATAAGCCAATGGACGAATCACGATTTGCTTACCGTCATCTGAAATTAATTTCGGTGGCATCGATTTTAGTTTTCCACCGTAGAACATATTCAGAAACAGGGTAGCCAGCATATCATCACGATGGTGTCCAAGTGCAATTTTTGTTGCGCCAAGTTCAGTTGCCGTACGGTATAAAATACCACGACGTAGACGAGAGCAGAGAGAGCACGTTGTTTTGCCTTCTGGAATTTTCTCTTTTACGATGCCATAAGTATTTTCTTCAACGATTTTATAATTCACACCAATACTTTGCAGATATTCAGGTAAAACATGCTCGGGAAAACCTGGTTGCTTTTGGTCTAAATTGACAGCAACGATATCGAATTTAATCGGAGCGCTTTGTTGTAAATTCAACAAAATATCAAGCAGTGTATAGCTGTCTTTACCACCAGAAAGACAAACCATCACTTTATCACCCTCTTCAATCATGCCAAAATCAGTAATTGCATTGCCTACATTACGGCGAAGACGTTTTTGTAGTTTATTGAAATTATAAGTCTGTTTTTTATCTTGGTTTTGTTCTGTCATATTGATTAACTTTAGCTAATAAAAAAGCCCTGAATAACTTCAGAGCTTATAAATTCTGTGGTGCCTAGGGTCGGACTCGAACCGACACGGTTATTCACCGGCGGATTTTGAATCCGCTGCGTCTACCAATTTCGCCACCCAGGCATTTGGGTTGTTCTGAATTATACGTTTATCTTACTTCGTTGCAAGTAAAATTTCATTAAAAACGTGTGGTTGTTTTAAATTTCATCAACTTGTATTCAAAGATTTAAAATAATTTGATACGTTGTCACAATTTATGAGTAAAATAAAAGCTTAGTATTTCTACTAAGCTTTATGATTATCTAATTAAGCGGTTTGACCAGCAAGGTTACCTAAATCTTTATCGATTAAGAATAAGCCTTTGCCATCTTCGCCAAGAAGATTTAATTTGTCTAAAATGCCGCTGAATAATTTTTCTTCTTCATGTTGTTCTGCAACATACCATTGTAAGAAATTGAATGCAGAGTAGTCTTTTTCTTCAAAAGTTTTACCCACTAATTCATTGATTTTACTTGTGATCAATTTTTCGTGTTTGTAAGTTAATTCAATGATTTCTTTTAATGATTTGTATTCATGCGCAGGCGCTTCAATTGCAGTGATTACCGCTAATGCACCAGTTTCATTTAAATAAGTGAATAATTTACGCATGTGTTGCATTTCTTCTGCAGCGTGAGCTGATAAGAATTTAGCTGCACCTTCAAAACCATTTTGTTCGCACCATGCGCTCATTTGTAAGTAAAGGTTTGAAGAGTAGAACTCAAGGTTCATTTGATCATTTAATAATTTGATTACGTTTGATGATAACATTTTGTATTCTCCTTTTAAAATTATAATGTTGCTAAGTCACGATCGATAAAGTAAAGCGAACGACCGTCTTCACCCACCAAGTTAAATTTATCAATAATGCTATTGAATAATTTTTCTTCTTCGTGTTGCTCTGCAACGTACCATTGTAAGAAGTTAAAAGTAGAATAGTCTTTGTTTGCAAAAGTCACTTCAACTAATTCATTAATTTTAGAAGTAACGAGTTTTTCATGTTCAAGTGTAGTTTCAAATACTTCTTTAAGTGATTTATAGTCATTTTTAGGTGCGTCAATTTTACCTAAAAGTGGCATACCACTTGTTTCACTCACATATTTGAATAATTTTTGCATGTGTTCTAATTCTTCATCAGCATGACGAAGTAAAAATGCGGCAGCACCTTCATAACCGTGCTTGCTACACCAAGAACTCATTTGTAAATAAACATTAGAAGAGTAGAACTCTAAATTGATTTGTTCATTTAACTTATCTGCGATTGCTTTATTAAGCATAACCAACTCCTTTCCTTATTAAGTAGAGATTAAAAATAAAAACAAGACTGCTTAACTTGTCATCGGTGTGCATTCTAATCTCACAAATGAGAATAGTCAAGTGTTTTTTTAAAATTATTTCTATAAGTCACTAATAACAAAAGAGAAATCAATGTTAATTATTCTCATTTAGGTGATATGTGTAAAATAAATTCTCATTATCAGATCAAGAATAATGAAATCTGCAGAATTTGATGTACGCAATTGTATTCAGAATTCACATAGCGTTATCTACAAATTTCATACTAATTCTAATTATTCCATTGCAAAGACATCCATTTATTTCTTTTATATCCACAACCTAAAATCACCTTATTTTGAGTAATGCATGAAATAGGATAGTCACTTATATTGATTTGTGACATATTTATATATTCAATTTAACATAATATACATTATGCGAAATCAATTACAAGGTTAGTAGAAGCTACGTATTAATAAGATCACAGAGTTATGCACAGGTCACAAATACTACTCAAGCAATGTAAAATCTAGCCAAACAAAGCCTTGTAACGATATAAAATAATGATTTATACACTCTAAAAATGTAATGTAAGGAAAAAATAAAGATGTTTGTGTGCATAAAATGATGACAACGCTACGTGAATTCTGCGTTATTTTATGAGGTGAATATCATCAGATTTAAAAAAGAAAAACGTAAATCTCGGGGATTAAGATTTACGTTTTTGATGAATGGCATTAGTGTGACTATGTCACGATATGTATAAGGTTAAGATAACAGTTTTACACCGTATTCATAAACCTGTTGTAGTAAATTTAACTTGGTTGGATTATCCGAATATTCCTCTGCTAACTGTTGTAAACTTTCTTCAAATTTAACCGCACTTTGTTCTAATTTACGTTGGCGATATTTTTGCCATTTGATTTGCTCTGCACGATTTAGAGTTTTATAGAAATGTCTGGCACGATAATGGAATAACAATTCAGGAATTCGTTTATCTTCAAATGCTAAACCATGTTCAGCTAATTTCTCGGCCGGTAAATCCCGTAAAATAGCCATATTGTTTTTATCCGCATTGCTAAAGAAACCGTTATAAAGTTCCGTTTCTACATTATCACTCGGCTCAAATTCTCGTTCTTCTGAGAAGATTTCAATAACTTTCTCGCGTATATCTAAGGATTGGCGCAATTTTGCTAAATTATCTAAGCATTGTTGTCTGTCTATCCCTAAACGAGCTGCATTTTCTGGCAGTAATGTTTTTGCAGGCGCCAAAATTGGGCATTTATTAATATGAACCAATTTTAATGGAACTGATGAAACTCCCCTTTCTTCTAGCTCACTTTTCTTGGTATATAAATCTTGTCGCAAATCAACCGCACTTTTACTGAGTAAATTATCAATATCACCTGATAAATCACAGACGATTACGGCATTTTGATTAGTTGGATGCCATGCTAATGGTGCCACCCAAGCACAATTGCCGCGATAATTGCCTAGCATGCCCGAAACGTGCACTAATGGTGTCATTTCCGCAGTGTCGACCAGTTTCTCAATTTCCTTTTTACCTCTATGCTCAAAGAAGAATTGAAATAATTTAGGCTGTTTTTCTTTGATCAATTTAGCCATGGCGATGGTTGCATACACATCCGCCATCGCATCATGGGCATTTTCATGCTCAATACCATTTGCTTTGGTTAGTTTTTCTAAGCGAAAGCTTGGCATACCATCATCGTCATAAGCCCAATTAATTCCCTCTGGACGCAATGCATAGCAAGCCCGGACCAAATCCAGTAAATCCCAACGAGAATTGCCATTTTTCCAGCTATATTCATAGGGATCGATGAAGTTACGGTAAAAGGTATAACGAGTCATTTCATCGTCATAACGAATGTTGTTGTAACCCATCACACAAGTATTAGGTTGTGAAAACTCAGCTAGAATTTTTGCGGCAAATTCAGGTTCTGAAATCCCCTTTTCATTACATTCTTGTGGCGTGATTCCTGTGACCATTACGGCTTCCGGTGCGGGCAAATAATCATTGGTTTGCTTGCAATACAACATAACAGGCTCGCCAATAATATTAAAATCTGCATCGGTACGAATACCGGCAAATTGAGCTGGACGATCACTTGCCGGATTGATACCAAAACTTTCATAATCGTAGATAAAAAAACTAAAATCGTTTGCCATAATTAAGCCAAAATTTTATCTAAATAATATAAACAGAAAATTGCTGAAAGACTGATAAGTACGCCAAACCAGTTTATTTTGCTGATTTTTTCTTTAAAGAAAAATGCGCCTGTGATGGTGCCTAAACAAATAACACCAATATTCATTCCTGCAAAAACTAAGGTTGGATTTTGCCCGAAACTTTGGTGCGCTTTAATGTAAAACAGGATGTTGAAGAAATTCAATACACCTAAAATGATTCCACCAATAAAGCTTGGCACTGTCCACTGAGTGCGTTTTAGGAATAAATACAGAAACATGACACAAGCGGCTAATGAGAAAGCAATGAATAATGTGGTTGGGAATGCTCCCCCGCTTTTTGCCACTTGTTTGAATAAGATATCAATAGTGCCATAGCCAAACCAAACACCGATCAGGCCTAAAATGCCTTTAAAAGTGACCGCACTTTGTTCATTTGATTTATTCAAAATACAGAATAAACCAATGAATGCTAAAATAATGCCAACGATTTTGGGCTGACTTAATGTTTCATGGAAGATAATAAAAGACGCAACAATCGGTAGAAATAGCGATAAGCGTTGTGCTGCATCTGAACGTACGATGCCAGCGAATTCAACCGCTTTAGACATAATAATAAATACGGTTGGTAATAAAATACCTAATGCCAGGAAAATAGGTGTGCTATCACTTTGTGCTAAATATTCGGTAAATTCTAATCCTTTAAAATCAGGTTTGAGCAAGAAATAGCTTAATGAAATGGCGACAATATAGTTAAACGCAATTGCTTGTTCAATAATAATATTTTTCTTGCGAGCAACTTTGAGTAATACTGATACGGCAACACTACATAGAATGGCAAAAATAAGGTTGTGCATAATTCGTCCTAAACTCTCATAAAAATACCATGAAAAAAGCGGCCAATTGCTTTGACCGCTTTAAAAAACTACTCTGTTGCGCCAAAGCCACGCAAACCAACCACATGAACTTGTTCTTGGTTGCCGGCAATTTTACGCACCAGTTTATAGGTTGTCCCTTTTTCAGGGCTGATATTCTCTGGCGCAGCAATGAGTAATTGCATATCTAAACGTTCGCAAAGTTCGAACAAGGTGGAAATGGATTTACCATCCAAACGCGCAGCCTCATCCAAGAATAGTAAGCGGCACGGTACGATGTCTTTACCGCGAATTCGGCGGCTTTCCTCTTCCCAACTTTGTACAACCATTAATAATATGGACATACCAGTACCGATCGCTTCACCTGTCGATAATGCACCACTTTCAGCACGTAACCAACCATCAGCCCCACGGAAAACTTCAACCTCTAGTTCGAGGTAATTACGGTAATCCAATAATTCTTCACCGATAGTTTGTGCTGTGCGTTGCCCCATATCAATATGCGGGTTAATGCGTTGATAAAGTTTCGCAATGGCTTCAGAGAAAGTAATACGATTATCGCTGAATAAATCTTGATATTCTTCCTGTTTACCTGATAGCGCATCAAGCAACATCGCATGTGTATCGCGAATATTGACTACTAAACGTACAGATTTCACTTGACCGAAGGCAATATTTTGTAAACCTTGGTTCAACATGCGAATACGATTTTGTTCACGTTGAATGGTTTTACGCATAATATTCGCCACACTTTCAGAACTTATCGCCAATTTTTTCTCACGGCCAGTCAATTCTTCTGTTAAGCGATTAAGCTCAATTTCCATTTGCTCAATTGCATCAATCGGATCATCCGTTTTAATAATATCCTGACGGATACGTTCACGAAGATGTTGATACACGGCAATAAAGAAGCGAACTTTATTTTCCGGTTTACGACTGTCTTCAGAAATACGCAATGCATCGCGGAGATATTCATTATCAGCCACCGCAGTGCGTAACGCACCTAAGGCTTTATCCGACATTGAACGTAACTCATCAGCAGATAAGTAAGCTAACTCACGACGATTGAGTCGTTTTTCCACATCGGAATTACGAGATAAACGCAGAACCACACACCAGCTGACTTTCGCTGCCACAACTAATTCACGTTGAGTTTTGTAATCACGTTCTGCTTTGCGAATGCGTTTATTTAAGTTATCCGCTTCGCTTTCAATGAGCGTTAGTTGTTTTTCGACATAAGAACGACGTTGACGGCTAGTTGAAAGTTGTTGATACAACTCATCACGACGATTTCTTGCACGTTCCTCTGCTCCTTCATCAGCACGCACACCCAATTCACCAATCTCAGCAATTAATTCTTTCAACAATTGATTTTTACTGTCGTAAGAGCTTTGCAATTGAATAAATACTTGGTTGTATTGTGCAAATTGACTTTGTTTTTGACGTAATTGTTCACGTTGAGCATCGCGTTGAGCCTGTAATTGCTCCAAACGTTGACGAAGTTGCTCATTAAGCTCTGATGTTTCTGCTTGTCCAGCATCTTCATAACTGAAGTGATTTTTACGTTGCACCACATCCGCTAAAGCAAATACACGTTGTTGTACTTGTTTTTGGCGTTCAATGGCTTGGGTTAAATCAGCTTTTAAGCGCTCATAGTTTTCTGGGTCACTTTGTAAGGTATTGGCAATCGGCTCTAATTGTGACAACGCAACGCCATGTTGACGAATAAAGCTTTCATCTTGCTCTGCGATGTCTAATTGTTCGCGGCACTCTTCAATGCGATCAAGTAATTCTTCATCAGCAAGCAAGTTAAGCTGTGGCATTAACTTGTTCAACAATTGCATTTTTTCTTTGGCATTATCCAATTTAATGCGAATTTGTTGTTCTGTGCTTGAGAATTGATTGAGCTCACGATCAATTTCATTACGCTCTTGATTGATTTCCGCCATCATCTCTTCAGGATTTGGTTGGAACGCAAGGGCTAGATGTAAGCCAACAAATTGACTAAAGTGTTCGTGTAAACGTTGACATTTTTGAACATCAAAGGCGATTTGTGCGTATTCTTCCGCAATTTCATCACGTTTAGCTTGTAATTCTTCTAAATGTTTTTCACGTGCAGCACGGCCGAATAATGGAATTTGCGGGAATTTTGAATAACGCAATTCACGATCAGACACTTGCACCACAACGCCCATTTCAAGTTCTTGGGCTGAAAGTACGCTGTCATCAAAGGCATTTGGGTCACCTTCGATTAAATATAAATCATCTGGACAATCTTCTAAATTAGCTAATTGTTCGCGTACCGTGTTGAGATCACGCACAACAATAGCATGACGGGCAGGACCATAAAGTGCCGAGAAATAAGGTGCATCTTCAATTGGTACATCATCATATAATTCAGAAAGCAATACCCCACCAAAACGTTCTGCAAGCACGTTCAGACGAGCATCTTCAGAACCATCTGGTTGGCTTAAACGAGAGATTTGCTCGTCTAATTGTTGACGTTGTTTTTCTAAATTGTCACGTTGAATAGTCAGTTCACGTTCTTTTACCAATTGTGATTGCATAAAATGCATTACATCTTGGCTATACTCGAAGGTTTCACCACTTTGCTCTTGTAAGCGTTCTAAAGCGGCTTGAGCAGTTAACCAAGCAGGTGCTTTACGAGCATTTTCTTCGTAAAGTGCGGTCAAACTTTCACGTTTTTGACGCAAGGTTGAACGGTTTTCTACTTGCTCAGCAAGTTCTTCATTTAAACTTTCAATGAGTTCTTCTTGTTCAGCGTGGTATGCTTCAAGTTCATCAGCGGTTTCTAAAGATAAATCAGCACGTTGATTAAAATCAGCCAATAATTTAACCGCATTTTGTTGTTGAGCATAGCGCTGCTCTAACTCATGTAATTTCGAGCGTAATTGCGGGGTTTGTTGTGCTTGAATTTTTTGTGTTGGATATTCACGTAATAATTCTTTAGCACTTTCCCAAGCACTGGAACGTGGCATATCGCCAGCAATTTTGCATACCAACTGATAGGCTTTATCAAATTGTGATTTAGCCGCTTCAGAAATTGACATCTTATGCTCTAACTCAAGCACTTGCTCAGTAAGACTTTCTGCATGGGCCGCAAATTCCGCATGGTAATCTTCCGCATTTTTCACGCTTAAATCCGCTAAACCACATAAGGTTTTCGCTTTTTCAAGCGCGGCAATCGCTTGTTGATATTGCAATGCACGGGTTTGTTGAGCATCTAATGCTTGTTGATAATCCGCAAGTTGTGCACGTACTTGGTCAATTTCAAGTTCAGTTTGCTCAAATTGTGCTTGGCTTTCTTCAAGCTGTTCGGTTGCGGTTTCCACAACCATTTTTTGTTCTTCTAATTTTTCTGTAAGCTCAGCCACATCTTCTTGATAACGAGATACTTTTTCTTGATGACGTAACGCATTTAATACCAAGTTCAGATGATCAGCCGCACTTTGATGATCAACCTCTAAAGTGCGTTCATTTTCTGCTAATTCAGCTGCTTCACGGCTTAAGTCAATTAAGCGATGTTGTGATAACTCTTGCTCAGCTTTTGCTTTATACCAATCACGGCGAAAACCTAAAGCCGCTTCGATATTGCCGCGGCGTTCATTGGCATTACGCATATAATCTGATGCCACATAATTCGTGGTTTCAGTGATTAAATGTTTGAATAAATCACGGTCAGATTGCGTAACTTTAATTGCTTCAAGGGTCATGCGGTTTTCACGTAACGCACTTTCCATATCTTGGAAGGCTTTACGCACACCAAGGTTTTCTGGCAATAGGTAATCACGTAAAGAACGGGTAATAGCGCTAGAAATACCACCGTATAAAGAAGCTTCGATTAATTTATAGAATTTGCTACGGTCTGAAGCACTACGTAAGCGTTTTGGAATAATACCTAAATCAAACATCATGCCGTGATAATCGGTGATGGAATGATATTGCTTGAATTGCACACCAAGATTTTCAATTTTGTCTTTTAATTCATTTAAATTGAGTACACGCGCTTGACGTTCACCGACTGTTTCAGTGAAAAGTGCGGTCGGATTTAAGGATAATTCCACACCTTGAATCGAGAACGTTTTTAAATCCACTTTCTTATCTCGACCCGCAATTTGTTGCAGACGTACACCCACGAGAATTCGTTGGTGACGAGAATTGATGGTATCTAATACCGCATAACACACACCTGGACGCAATTTACCGTGCAAACCTTTATCACGAGAGCCGCCTGTCGAGCCGGCTTCTGTGGTATTACGGAAATGTAATAAGGTTAAGTCTGGAATCAACGCTGTCACAAAACCCGCCATGGTTGTTGATTTACCGGCACCGTTACCACCTGAAAGTGTGGTCACTAATTCATCCAAATCAAAGGTACGGGCAAAGAAACCATTCCAGTTAATTAAGGTCAGTGAACGGAATTTACCTCGTTCAACCCCATTATGTTGGTTTAATACAGGAGCAATAAATTCTTCTTCAACCTGTTCGGTTGATTGCTCAGGTTCGTCTTGATAGATTTCGTTTTCAAGTTCTAATACATCAGACATTATTCTTGTTCTCCTGCATCATCAAATTCTTCATCAATTTCGACCGCACTTTCTTCATCATCAAGGTCATCAGCATTGCTTGCCGCTTTTGCTTGTTTTTCCAATTCGAGAGATTGCGGTGTTGCGGCTTCCCCATCACGAATTAAGCGAGCTTGCGCTTCTAACGGATCATCACCGGAACGCACTTCAGCCCCAAAACGGAAAACTGATTCTGAAATAGTAAATTTACCGCTGTGTTGTTCACCCACTGTATGAATCATACCTAAACGGCGTAAACGACCGATCGCCGCACGCACTTTTTCAGCTAATTTTTGTTTATCCAAATCCGATCCGCTGGAACGTTGATTGACGGCTTTCAACAATTTGCCTTCGTCTGCTAAATTCAGTAATTCATCATAGACTTCTTGCGTACTGAAGATACCTTGCTGTGCCAAACGCTCTGGACTTAAATATAGATAGCAAAGCACTTTTCCTACCAACATTTCTAATTCGGAAAGCACTGAACGGGCAATTAACGTCGTCGCTTTCGGACGTAAATAGAAAAAGCCTTCTGGAGCACGAATCAATTCCACATTGTAACGACGATAAAAACCATCCAACTCATTTTGGAAATCCATTAAAAAAGCATGGTTATCTAATTGATCTGTGCTGATATGACGACCTGAACGCAACAAGCTGTCCACTGTCGGGAAAATAGGATTTGCAATGGCATTTGCCAATTTCGGGGAAATTACATCTTGAATATCTGTCATGGTTAATTTCTCATTTTATGAATTCGTTTTTGGGTAAGCCACGAAATTAATATTTATCAATTACATGCGCTTGCACTTCTGCGCCGTAATCGTTAATTTCCTGCCATTGCGGATAAATACCGGCTAAATCATCATTTGCCATACCTAAACGCACTGCTTGATCCACAATAATACGTGCTACATCAAAATGACGGGAAAGCGGATAAGCTTCTAATTGTTCTTTTAAGACTAAGCTCAAATCAATTGGACGATTATTTTCACGGTATTGAATTAATAAGCTTTGCATATGTTCGACGATTTGATCATGTAAATCCGCCAAAGATTCATATTGCAACTCTTCAGGTAATTCGCCCAATGCATCATCTTCACGTAATACCATTTCTTCATCACGCAGATCGACCAAACGTTCCGCTTGAGCTGTCCACAAGAACCAAGGATGATCGAAGTAACTATGGATAGAATTACGTAAGCGTTGTGAGAATACGCGGTTTTTATCCATATCAATGGCGGTACGGATAAATTTATGCACGTGACGGTCATAACCAATCCATAAATCAATGGCTTGTTGTCCCCAGCTAATAATGCGGTCTAGCTTGGATTGCAAATCAGTAATTAATTGTTCAATAAAATACAGCTCATCATGGCCTATCACACAATCTTGAATACGTAATAATTGTGCCTGTAACTTATCACCTGCTGCATTTAAGGTGTCTTGTAACTCACGTAAATTGCCTGAAGTTTCATCTAATAAACGTTCACAACTAGAAATTGCTGCCTGCCAATCTTTGGTAAGTAAATTCGCAATTTCTTCTTTAATGCTTTGCTGATTTTCATCCATCACACGTTGTGATAAATCAATACTATCGAAAATCTCTGCCACAGAATATTTTAACGGAGCGAAAACATTACGGCGCCAAAAGTGCTCATTCTCCCCTTTTGCAGCACCTTCTTCTGCAGCATCGGATGCACGCTGAATTTCATCAGCTACAATAGAAAGCTGCACAGAAAGACGCAACGCAGAAAATTCACGCTGACGAATATAATAATCTGATACGCCAACACCTAGTGGGGTGAGACGATAAATGGAAAGTCCTTCGGTAAATTCACTACTGAAACGATTAAGAAAACGCTGTTTTACCAATTCATTGATAGCATTATTGGCACGGGTGGCAATCGCATCCGTTGATTGGTCAAAGGCATTGGCTGTATGGCGGAAAATATCCACTAAATCTGCTTCTAGCATCTCACCGTCCAAACGTTCGTTGTTATAGATGGCGATTGCCAGCAAAAACACTAAGCGCTCTGTCGGCAGATTTAACGAAAATTCCCGCTCTTTCGCCCATGAGACGAGTTCAGGAATAGTTTGTGAGGTTTCGATCATTCGGTTACAAAAGCTTAAAATTGAACAAAAAATTTCTGAGATTATACAGGATTTTTTCTCAATCTTGAAAATCTTCTTGCAAATTGACCGCTCTTTTTAAATTTAAAATATCCTTAACTAAAATAAGGAAATATATTTTCTAATAATCGAACAATATTCAGACAAAATTTACAATTCTTTACAAAATAACCATACTCATTTACTTTTCTATGCAAAAAAACCTATCTATAATCGTTGCCTGGGTACGCAATCGTTTACTGAATAGAGAAAAATGACATTTGCAATCTCTAATAAGACATTACAAATCATATAGTTAATCCATTCTTCAATGCGTCCTATTATAGTATTTATGTATATTTACACTGCTCTAATGAAATTCTTTTATCACATTTATGTAATTAAAGAAGAAACTCAAGCGAGGACATTATGAAAAATTTTAAATTTAATGCTATCACGGCATTAATTATTGGGGTGAATGTTGCTGTAGCGAATGCTGTAACAACTACGCCAAATCCAAATGTGGACTACTCTGGCTCATCTGCTTTTACAAATTCAGCTGACGATACTAATGTTGAGAGCCCAAGCCATACCACTATCGGTCAGGATAACCACGTTTATTCTATTGCTGCACCACAGGATCAAGGTTCTAGTTCAGCTTTTGGTAACCAAAATCTTGTAAAAGGTCAACATGCAAATGCATTTGGTGATGGCAATGATGCATATGGTAAACAAACACAAAGTTTTGGTGATGCGAATAAAATTTATGCTGACAGCTCAGTGGGGTTTGGTGCCAATAATATCGCAGGAAAATATAATAACGAAACTCCTAAAGAAACGAGAACAGCAGATGCCAATACAGAATCAGTTGCCATATTTGGTTTAAACAATAACGTTGTAGGTAAAAATATTCTTGCTGTAGGTAAAGACAATAAAGTTACTGATGATACAACCACAAATGCAACTGTAATTGGCTTCAATGCTACTGCAAGTTCAGCTAATGCTACTGCAATTGGTACTGCTGCTAGTGCATTAGCAAACGAAACTATTGCAATTGGTCAAGCGGCAAAAGCAAGTGGTCAAAATAGTAATGCTTATGGTTCACAAGCCAATGCTAGTGGTACAAGCTCATTGGCTGTAGGTACTGGTTCTGTAGCCTCTGGCGATTCAGCTGTAGCGATTGGTAACGATTCAACTGTTACAGGCGGCTCTGCTGTTGCTATTGGTGCATCAGCAACATCTACAGGTAAATGGTCTACTGCACTAGGCGATTCAGCTAATGCTAAAGGCGAAAAAAGCGTAGCCTTATCGAAAGACTCTTATGCAAAAGATGATAACTCTGTTGCCTTAGGCTCTGGCACTATTACTCGTTCAGCAACAAACGTAACCACGGCAACCGTCAACGGTATTACATATAGTGGTTTTGCTGGTAACAGTAATAATATAGCCGTTGTTTCTGTTGGTTCAGACAAAACTGAAACTTACACTCCACCAGATCACTCAACTCCAGGTCGTACAGTAACTATTACGCCACATACACGTCAAATTATTAACGTAAGTGCAGGTGAAATTTCTGCCACTTCTACCGATGCAATTAACGGTTCTCAACTTTATATGGTTGCAGACCAAGTAGGCAAAAACAAAACGCGTATTGATAATATTCGCGTGCGTACGTCTGACGTAAAAGTAAAAGCGGGCGATAATATTAATGTAGAAGAAGCTTATGATGATGCTAACCAAGTGAAAACTTATACTGTTAGTACAGCAAAAGACATCAAGGCGGATTCTTACACTGTCAATAATTCAAGCGTTCAAATCAATCAGAATGGCATTAATGCAGGTGATAAAAACATCACTAATGTTGCGGATCCAAAAGCCCCAACTGATGCAGCAAACAAACGTTATGTTGATAATAAAGTGAACAAAGTTGATCGCAAAACTCGTGCTGGTATTGCTGGTGTTGCTGCAATCGCTTCTGCTCCATCTGCACGTAAAGATGGAAAGAGCATGGTGTCAACTGGGGTCGCTCATCACCGTGGTGAAAGCGCGATCGCAATTAAAGCATCTCGTAACTCTGATAACGGTCACTGGTCAACCAACGTAAATGGTGCTGCAGATACTCGCGGTCAATTTACTGTGGGTGCGGGTGTCGGTTACGAATGGTAATCTGACTTACATGTTAAAACAAAGAGCCACAAAATCGTGGCTCTTTTTTTCTTCTCAAAACAATCAAAAATTTGACCGCACTTATTGCAATATATATCGCCAAACAAATGCACTGACCAAAATAATCAACATGATAATAATTTGTATTAAACGTTTTTTGGTTAATTTTTCTGCTGCCATACCTATTTACTCGTAGATAACTTCTTAAATTGACTATTTAGTGGTAGAATAATTGCGTTAGATCAATTTTACACTATATTTATCGATTTGAGGAACTAATGAAGAATTTCGTTTCAGAAACCAAATCAGGGCGCAGAGTTCAATCTGGTGGTTGTGCGATTCATTGCCAGGATTGCAGCATTAGTCAACTTTGTATTCCTTTCACATTGAACGAACATGAGCTTGATCAGCTTGATAATATTATCGAGCGTAAAAAGCCTATACAAAAATCTCAAGTCCTTTTTAAAGCGGGCGACACGCTTAATTCTATTTATGCGATTCGTTCCGGTACCATTAAAACTTATACCATTAGTGAAGCGGGCGAAGAACAAATTACCTCTTTTCACTTACCAGGCGATTTAGTGGGCTTTGATGCTATCACGAATATGCAACATCCAAGTTTTGCACAAGCATTGGAAACCGCTATGGTATGTGAAATTCCCTTTGATATCTTAGATGACCTATCCGGCAAAATGCCTAAGCTTCGTCAGCAAATTATGCGTTTAATGAGTAGTGAAATCAAAAGCGATCAAGAAATGATTTTATTACTGTCTAAAATGAATGCTGAAGAACGTTTAGCCGCATTCATCCATAACCTATCTAAACGCTATTCTGCTCGAGGTTTCTCAGCGAAAGAATTCCGTTTAACCATGACTCGCAGCGATATTGGTAATTACCTCGGCCTAACTGTTGAGACGATCAGTCGTTTGCTCGGTCGTTTCCAAAAATTAGGTGTACTCTCTGTTCAAGGTAAATACATTACCATTAATGATATTAATGCCTTGATTGATTTAACAGGTGTACATAAAACCAAAATCCAGTTAGTGGAATAGATAAAAAGCGTGAGTTTTCACGCTTTTTTAGTATTTGAGACAAAAAACTTGTACAAAATCACTTTTTTTATAATAGGTTCTTGTCATCACTTAAAATCTTTTCTATCCTATTGATATCTCATGTCTTGGAGGCTTTATGAAATTTAATAATATTCTTGTTGTACTTAACCCTGATAACGAAAAACAATATGCGCTCGCTCGTGCCGTTCGTCTTGTTAAAGAACAACAAAATGAAACAAAAGTAAAAATCACCACCTTGTTGAGTGTCTATGACTTATCTTATGAAATGTCTGCACTTCTTTCTTCAGAAGAACGTAGTCAAATGCATGAAACAGCCATTGAGCAACAACGTCAAGCCGTACAATTTTATTTAGATAAATATGCAGATCCAGAAATTGAGTTTGAATCTCACATTGTATGGAGCAGCAATGAAGCGGATGCAATTCGTGAAGAAGTTGAAAAAAATCAATATGACCTCGTTGTAAAATACACCAAAGATGAAGAAAGCTTCACTTCACTGATTTTCACACCAGTAGATTGGCAATTATTACGTAAATGTCCAATTCCAGTATTAATGGTGCGTGATGGTGACTGGAAACATCAACGCCGCATTTTAATCGCAGTGAATGTATCGGGTGAACAAGAATATCAAGATGAATTCAACCAAGAATTAGTTTCAACGGGTATGAATTTAGCGGAAAACTTAAACCGTGGTAACGTACATTTAGTGGCGGCCTACCCTGTTGCGCCAATTAATATGGCGATTGATTTACCTGAATTTAATACTTCAGGTTATGAAAATGGCATTCGTGGGCAACACCTCATCAATATGAAAGCCTTACGTCAAAAATTTGGTATTGATGAAGATCATACCCACGTACGCGAAGGTTTCCCTGAAGAAGTGATTCCTGAAGTGGCGAAAGAAATTGAAGCTGAATTAGTGATTTTAGGTACAGTGGGAAGAACGGGTCTATCTGCAGCGTTATTAGGTAATACAGCGGAACATGTGATTAGTAAATTAAGCTGTAACCTATTAGCTATTAAACCTTCTAAAAAATAAGCCAATTTAGCCTTTAATTTAAAATTAAGTGCGGTCAAAAAAACAATCGTTTTAATGACCGCACTTTTTTGTTAAAAAAATGTGAAGTTTCTCACAAAATCAACTTTTTCTATTCGTCTCATTATTTCTTTTTCGCTATACTCATCCGCCCTATCGAAGACTTTCTATAAATTGATTTATTAATTAAAAAGGAAAGACAATGAAAAAAACATTAATTGCAACACTACTTGGTTTCTCTGCGCTCGCGCAAGCTCATGAAGTTTGGGTTGCAACACCGGCACAACTTGCTTCCAATTCCGTTTTAAAAGCTGATTTAGCTTATGGTGACTACCCTTACGTTGAAAGAATTCCTGAAAAACGTCTTGCTATTTTTCCACCGATGGAACTCATCAATCAAGATGGTGAAATGCAAACCTTAGTACAAAAAGGTGAAAACTACCAATATCAATCAGAAAAACCGTTAAAAGACGGTTCATATTGGGTAACGGCAACTTATAAACCCACTTTCTGGTCACAAAATAATGAAGGTTGGAAAATGGATAACTTACAAGGTACACCAAATGCATTCTATTGCGAACAAACTCAAATGTTTGGTAAAGCCTTTACTGTGGTTGGTAAGAAACCATTGAATGCAGAGATGGCAATGACACGCATCGGTTTACCACTTGAAATTGTGCCACTCAAAGATCCAAAAACAATTAAAGCGGGCGAAGCTTTCCCTCTGCAAATTTTCTATAAAGACAAACCACTTTCGGGCGAAACGATTATTGCAACGTCTGATACCTTTGTCGTAAAAGATATGGAAGCAGCGACATCTCACCGTGAACCACAAGCGTTTTCAGGTAAAACAGATAGTGAAGGTAAAGTTAACTTTATCCCATTAATTGAAGGTATTTGGAAACTTAAAGTGATTCATAAAGAACCATTTGAAGATCAAAAAGTGTGTCAACAATCAGCAAATTACGCAACGTTAATTTTACCTGTTGGTAAAGCGCGTGCTAAACTGCCACCAAAACCAGAACATCATCACCATTAATCACAAAAAAAGTGCGGACAAATTTAACCGCACTTTTTTAATATGTTCTTAATGCTGGAGGTTGATAGTGTTCAATAAAGCTTTCGATTTCTTGAAGATCATTCGAGAATAAAATTTTCTCAAAATCACCTTGAGTAAAAAAGCCTTCTTTCACCATATGGCTAAAAAAGGACTTTAATGAATCGAAATAACCCTTTTCATTAAATAGAATACAAGGATTGTTATTTTTTCCAATTCTAGCCCAAGAAATCACTTCAGCAATTTCTTCTAAAGTGCCAGGTCCGCCAGGCAAGGCAACATAAGCATCGCCAAGCTCAACCATTTTATTTTTTCGCTCAGACATGCTTTCAACCACCACGGTCTTGGTTAAATTAGGATGTGAAACTTCTCTGTCTTGTAAAAATTGAGGGATAATGCCAATTACTTTGCCTTGATGAGCGAGCACAGTATCTGCAACCACGCCCATTAATCCCAATTTTCCACCACCATAAACTAAAGTACGTTGGCCATCAGCAATCCATTTTCCTAATTTTTCTGCGGCAGCCTGATAGGCAGAATCATTGCCTAAACTTGCACCGCAATAAACCGTGACGTTCATCCTACTTTTTCCGTTCTACCCATTTTCCATCAATATAATCCACAATCCATTTTGTGGCTTTGCCATTCTTTTCAGATGTCACATATTGATGTTTTTCTTTACGGCTGAAACGGATAATCGCTTCATTACCCTCTGGGTCTTTTTGTGGCGCATCGGCTAAATAACGTAATTTTTCTGGTAAACGATCACGATAAAGCGCTAATTCCGCCACTTTTGCCGGTCGTGTTTCACGTGATTTCGGGAAGTTATGTGCAGACATAAACACCCCACTTGCACCATCACGTAATACAAAATACGCGTCAGATTTTTCACATTTCAATTCAGGGAAATGTACCGGCTCTTCTTTTGGCGGTGCAACCTCGCCGTTTTTCAAAATCTTACGGGTGTTATCACAGTTGGTACAGCCCATATATTTACCAAAACGACCGAGTTTCAAGTGCATATCCGAACCACACTTGTCACATTCTACAATCGGACCGTCATAGCCTTTAATTTTAAATTGGCCTTGTTCAACCAAATAACCATCACAATTTGGATTGTTACCACAAATATGTAATTTACGATGTGGGTCGATGATATAGCTATCCATTGCCGTGCCACATTTCGGACAACGTTTACGATCCATTAAGGCTTTGGTCTCAGAAGCCTCATCCAATACGTTTAGTAACTCTGCTTCTGGAATAAGATTAATCGTTGTTTTACAACGCTCTTTCGGTGGTAAAGCATAACCAGAACAACCAAGGAAGACACCTGTACTTGCTGTGCGAATCGCCATTTTTCGGCCACAAGTTGGGCAATCAATATCGGTGAGCACAAGGCTATTCGGCTTCATTCCACCTTCTAACTCATCTAATTCAGCCGTAGAAAGTTGGGTAGAAAAATCTTTGAAGAATTGATTTAACTCAGCCTTCCAATTTTTCTCACCGGATGCAATTTGGTCTAGCACGTTTTCCATGTTGGCAGTGAAATCGTAGCTCATCAAATCAGTAAAAGATTGATTTAAGCGATCAGTAACGATTTCACCCATTTTTTCTGCGTAGAAACGGCGATTTTCAATGCGTACATAACCACGTTCTTGAATAGTCGAAATAATTGCCGCATAAGTCGAAGGACGACCAATACCACGTTTCTCCAATTCTTTAACCAATGCAGCTTCAGTAAAACGAGCGGGTGGTTTGGTGAAGTGTTGGCTTGGCGAAACTGTTTTTAGTGCTAATGTTTCGTTTAAACTCACAGCCGGTAAAATTTGGTCTTCTGGATTTTTACCTAATTGTGGCAAGACTTTTGTCCAACCATCAAAGCGTAAAATACGGCCTTTGGCTTTCAATTCATAATCACCAGCCATTACAGTGACGGTTGTGCTGTCATATTGTGCAGCTGGCATTTGGCAGGCCACAAATTGACGCCAGATTAAATCATACAAGCGCACGGCATCTTTATCCATGCCACTTAAATGATCCGCAAGCAGTTTGACATCTGAAGGACGAATCGCTTCGTGCGCTTCTTGTGCGTTTTCTTTACTCGAATAGAAATTCGGTTTAGCGGGTAAATAATCTTTACCGAAATGGCTTTCGATATAAGAGCGTGCCATATTTAACGCATCTTGGCTCAAGTTAGTAGAGTCAGTACGCATATAAGTAATGTAACCGGCTTCATATAAACGTTGTGCCAACATCATGGTTTTCTTTACCCCAAAACCCAAACGCGTGCTTGCAGTTTGTTGTAAGGTTGAAGTAATAAATGGGGCTCTTGGTTTAGAACCTGTTGGTTTTGTTTCTAAATCTGTGACAACGTAATGTGATTTATTTAAAAAATCAACCGCACTTTGAGCTTCTTTTTCATTTTTCGGCTCAAATTTCTTGCCTTTATATTGCACCACATCCAAACGTAAGTCTTCTTTCTTGCTCGTTTGGGTTAGTGCTTCAATTTCCCAGAACTCTTCTGGTTGGAATGCTTTGATTTCACGTTCACGCTCTACCACCAATTTCACGGCAACAGATTGCACACGCCCAGCAGATAGACCTCTCGCCACTTTTTTCCATAATAATGGCGACACCATAAAGCCTACCACGCGGTCTAAGAAACGACGAGTTTGTTGAGCATTAACCTGGTCCATATTAATGTGAGCAGGATGCTGGAATGCTTTTTCAATCGCTTTCTTCGTAATTTCATTAAATACAACACGGCTAAAACGACTATCATCGCCACCAATGACTTCACGTAAATGCCACGCGATAGCCTCTCCTTCTCTATCCAAGTCGGTTGCGAGATAAATATGATCAGATTTTTTAGCAAGGGATTTTAATTCAGCTACCACTTTTTCTTTGCCAGGAAGAATTTGGTAATTGGCTTTCCAATCGTTATAGGGGTCAATCCCCATACGTTTCACTAAGGCCGCACGGTCTTTTTCTGCTTTAATTTTGTTTTTTTCTTCCGCACTTAATCCTTTAGTGGAAACGGGTTTAGCCTTCTCGCCTGTGCTACTCCCTGCAGTAGGCAAATCACAAATATGCCCTACGCTGGATTTCACCACATACTGGCTACCTAAATATTTATTGATGGTTTTCGCTTTGGCTGGCGACTCCACAATCACTAAAGATTTGCTCATTTGCTTACCTAAAATATAACTAGAATTCTGTAAAATTGGCGATATACTGCAAACTTACGCCGATAAAATCAAGCTTTTTTTCAAAAAGGATTTATAAATGGATAAACTCAATGCAATTTCGGTTTTCTGTAAAGTAATCGAAATGCAAAGTTTTACACAAGCCGCAAACCAACAGAATATTTCTGTGGCGATGGCGAGTAAACTAGTTTCACAATTAGAAGAACATTTAAAAACACGATTATTACAACGTACAACACGAAAAATTGTACCAACTGAAGCGGGTATGCTTTATTATCAACGTTGCCAAGCTATTTTATTAGATTTAAGCGAGGCTGATTCTAGCATTAGTAATATGGCGACAAGCTTACAAGGTAATTTATTAATCTCTGTGCCGCGTGATTTTGGCTTGCTTTATATCTCACCTAACTTACCTAAATTTATTGAGCTTCATCCCAATTTACACGTAGAAATTGAATTTGAAGACAAACGTGTCGATCTTGTTGCTGAGGGCTATGACTTAGCATTACGGATTGGCTATATGCAAGATAGCTCACTTGTTGCACGTAAAATTAGTAGCTCCCTTATGCATTTTGTTGCCTCTCCAAGTTATTTAGAAGCACGAGGCACACCACTTACACCTGACGATTTAGAATATCACCAAGGTTTACTTTATAAATCATCGTTAAATCAAGTGCATTGGCAATCAACAAAAGCCAATCAAATTCAACGGTATAAAATTCAATCTAAAGTGGTTTCCAATAATGGTATGGCATTGTTAGAAATGACAAAAGCGGGATTGGGCATCAGTAATGCACCGAGCTTCTTTGTCAAAGATGCGCTTGCTTCAGGTGAATTAGTTGAAATTTTATCTGAATATAAACAAAAACCTTTAGATATTTATGTGGTTTACCCAAATCGTCGTCATTTACCGGCAAAAGTTCGCGCATTTATTGAATTTCTCGCGAGCCTCGGTTTATGTGAGAACAGTCAAATATAAAAAACAAGGGCGGATTTAACCGCCCTTTATTATTCAAATAATGTCCAAATCGGTTTTACCTCTTCAGGTAAAAATAAATTTTTTCCTAATTCAATCCACCCGCAAGGAAAATGAAAGTCTGACCCTAATGAGGCAGCTAAGTCATATTCATTGGCTAAACGCGCAAGATATTGACGTTGATCTTTGGTCTGTCCACTATCTGCGACTTCCATGCCATCACCGCCCCATTGTTTAAAATCAACAATTAATCGACGAATCCATTTTCCTGTCATGTTATAACGCATAGGATGAGCAATGATAGCAACACCACCTGCCGCATGAATCGTATCAATCGCCGTTGGAATATCCACCCATTCAGCTTTGACAAAACACGATTTGCCACCGCCTAGATAACGCTTAAAGGCTTGCCCATCATTTGAAACCTTTCCGATTTGTACCAAATAACGCGCATAATGGGCACGAGTCACTTCCCCATTGGCTAACGCTTTTGCGCCTTCATAGGCATTGGGAACGCCTGCTTTTTCTAATTTATGGCCAATTTCAACCGCTCTTTTTTCTCTCAATGATTTTTGTTCGGCTAAAAGTGCGGTCATTTTAGGATGTGTTTTATCAAAATTTAATCCAACAATATGGATGCCACGACCTTCCCAATTTGTTGAAATTTCTACGCCATTAATTAGCTCAATACCTAATTTATTTGCTTCAAGTTTAGCTTCATCAATGCCCATCACGGTGTCGTGATCACATAAAGCAAGCACATTAACACCTTGTTCATGAGCGCGTTGCACAAGCTCTGTAGGCGTTAAAACACCATCTGAAGCCGTACTATGGCAATGTAAATCATATTTTTTTATCATTTATTTGATCGCTTTTACTAATTCTTTAACTAATCTTGGACCGTGATAAATCAAACCAGAATAAACTTGTAACAATTCAGCACCTGTTTCAATCTTCTCTTGTGCATTTTGTACACCATCAATGCCACCACTCCCAATAATCGGAATTTGCCCTTTCAGCTCTTGATGCAATCTTCGAATAATTTCTGTACTTTTGTGCTGTAATGGTTTTCCACTTAAGCCGCCTTGTTGTTCCGCATTTTTTAAACCTGTGACGTTGTCGCGAGAAATCGTCGTATTAGTCGCAATTACCCCATCCATTTGATGACGAAGTAAGGTATCTGCAATTTGAACGAGCTCGCTCTCGGATAAATCAGGTGCGATTTTTACTGCAATCGGTACATATTTGTTATATTGCTCAGCTAATACTTTTTGACGCTGTTTTATACTTTGCAATAAATTATCAAAGTAATCACCATACTGTAATTGGCGTAAATCCGGAGTGTTCGGTGATGAAATATTTACTGTAATATAATCTGCATAGTTATAAGCTTTGTTTAAGCAAAATAAGTAATCATCTTTCCCCTTTTCAAGCGGTGTGACTTTATTTTTGCCAATATTAATCCCAATTACGCCATCAAATTTTGCCTTTTTAACATTCTCAATCGCATAATCAATGCCGTAATTATTGAATCCATTACGGTTAATAATCCCTTCCGCTTCCACTAAACGGAATTGACGAGGTTTCGCATTTCCCTCTTGCGCTAAAGGCGTAACCGTTCCTACTTCAATAAAACCAAATCCCATCGCACCAAATCCATCAATGGCTTCGGCATTTTTATCTGCGCCCGCTGCTAACCCAATAGGATTTTTAAAGGTAATGCCCATTACTTGCTTAGGTGTGCCTTGTGGACAAGCCAAAAGCTGCTTTAATAAAAATTGGCAAGGCGATTTACCCGCTAAGTGCAATGATTTAATCACTAAATCATGGGCGGTTTCAGGGTCAAGGGAAAAGATGGCTTTACGGATCAAAGAATACATACTCGTTTATCTCTCAGGATAGTTCACTGTAAATGGAAAGTGCGGTCAAAATTAACCGCACTTTTTGTTTTATTGCAAGGCTTTTTCAATCTTCTCAAATAAATCTTTTGAGAGATCTTCAACAGCACTTAATCGTTCTAAGGCGCGTTTCATTAACGTTTGACGTTGCGCATCAAAACGTGAGAAACGAATTAATGGCTCAATTAAACGCGCAGCCACTTGTGGATTTGTTTCATTTAAACGAATTAAAACATCTGTTAAGAAACGATAGCCTGAGCCACTAATATGATGGAAAGCTTTTAAGTTGTGATTTGCAAAGCTACCCACTAATGAACGTAAACGGTTTGGATTGTTGAAGTTAAAGCTTGGGTGATCCATTAATGCTTGTACAATTTCCAATACGTTTTCATCAGGACGAGTTGCTTGTAAAGCAAACCATTTATCCATGACTAAGCCATCATGTTGCCATTTTTGTTCGAAATCCGCTAACAAGGTATCACGACAAGGTAATGCTGCTTTGGTTGCCATATTTAATGCCGCCAACGTATCTGTCATATTATTGGCATTATTATAATGTTTTTGGACTACATTATTACCAAGATTGGTGTAAGCCAAATAACTTAAACAAAGATTACGCATTGCTCGTAAGGCGATATCTTCTTGTGTTACTCGATAATCTTCAAGACGAATATGGGTGTAAATACGCAATAAATCTTCTTTCAAGTATTCTGCAATTTGCACCAACATAAATTCTCTTGCGGCTGCAATGCCATCTGGATCAATCGTTTTAAAGCTTTCTGCAAACTCAATGTCTTTTGGCAAGGTTAGAATTAATGTGGCTAATTCAATATCTTGTTCATAATTTTCCAATACATGCGCAAGTGCAGTCAAAACATCAGATGAAATGTCAAAGGCTTCACCTTGTTGGAAATGCGCCACATTACGACGCAATTCTTGGGTAAACAGCATTTGTGCTGCATCCCAACGAGCAAATTCGTTATCAGCGAATTTAAGCAAACCTAATAACTGCTCTGTGGTGTAATCATAATCCAGTTTCACTGGTGCAGAGAAATCACATAATAACGCAGGAATTGGGCGACCATAAATGCCATGGAACTCAAACACTTGGTCTTTTTCTGTTACATTTAATACATCACTTAACAATTCACCGTTATGCTGTAACATTTGTTTCGTGCCTTTGGCATCATAAAGTGCAATTTTCAATGGAATATGTAAGTTTACTTTTTCCATTTGGTCCGCTGTTGGCGGCGTAGATTGCGAAACCGTTAAACGATAAGTATGAGTTTGTTCATCATAGGCATCGCTAATCAATAATTCTGGCGTACCTGATTGGCTATACCAACGACGGAATTGTGCTAAATTAACATCATTCGCACGTTCCATTGCGGAAACAAAATCTTCACAGGTTGCCGCTTTACCATCGTTTTCTGCAATATAAAGTTGCATCCCTTTTTGGAAACCTTGTTCACCTAACAAGGTGTGCAACATACGAATCACTTCTGCCCCTTTTTCATATACAGTCACGGTATAGAAGTTATTCATTTCAATGACTTTTTCAGGGCGAATTGGGTGTGACATAGGGCTTGCATCTTCGGCAAATTGCACCGTACGTAAGAATTTCACGTTATTAATACGATTAACAGCACGGGAGCCCGTATCAGATGAAAATTCTTGATCACGGAAAACCGTTAAACCTTCTTTCAAGCTTAATTGGAACCAATCTCGGCAAGTTACACGGTTTCCTGTCCAGTTATGGAAATATTCATGTGCAATCACACTTTCAATGGCAAGGTAATCATCATCGGTTGCCGTTTGTGGATTTGCCAACACAAATTTAGAGTTAAAGATATTCAACCCTTTATTTTCCATGGCGCCCATATTGAAGAAATCCACGGCAACGATCATGTAAATATCTAAGTCATATTCTAAATTGAAACGGTCTTCATCCCATTTCATCGCTTTTTTCAGACTTTCCATTGCCCAAGAAGCACGATCAAGATTACCTCGGTCAACATAAAGCTCTAAAGCCACTTCTCGACCACTTTTTGTTGTAAAGGTATCTTGCAATAAATCAAAATCGCCCGCCACTAAAGCGAATAAATAGCTTGGTTTCGGGAATGGGTCATTCCATTCAACCCAATGACGACCATCCTCTAACTCGCCACTTGCAATGCGGTTACCATTAGAAAGCAAGTAAGGATATTTAGTTTTATCTGCAGTAATTTTGGTTGTATAGCGAGCTAATACATCAGGACGATCAAGCATATAGGTAATTTGACGGAAACCTTCTGCTTCGCATTGAGTACAAATGCCTTCACCTGATTGATAAAGCCCTTGTAAAGAGGTGTTTTGTGCAGGCTCTAGATTCGTCACAATTTCAAGTTCAAAATTGGCCGCACTTTGATTGGTTAAATCTAACGTTAAACTTTCGTGGTCTTGATGATAATGTTTGAAATCTTCGCCATTAAATTTGATGGAAGCAAATTGGAAACCATGACCATCTAATCGTAGGTGTGTTGCTTCGTCGTTTAAACGTTGGAAGGTTGTTTTTGCAGTGACAACGGTATGATTAGGATCTAATTGAAAATCAAGGAAAATATCCGTAACTGTAAAATCAGGTTGTTTGTAATCTTTTCTATATTTCGCTTTAGCTAACATAATCTGCTCTATTTCTAAGAAAAAAACTCCTATTAGGATAAAATTTTATGACAAAACTTGCAATGTAATTTTCAGTCTTTACCGCATAGCAAACGATTGCTTAAAAGTAGGCAAATATGCTATTCTACGCATCGTTTTTTATCAGATAAATTTTTAAAAATATGTCAAATACCGCACAAATTGCCATTGTTATGGGCTCAAAAAGCGATTGGGCAACCATGCAAGAAGCCACTCAAATTTTAGATGAACTCAATGTGGCATATCATGTTGAAGTCGTTTCCGCACATCGAACCCCCGACAAACTGTTTGAATTTGCCGAAAATGCACAAAAGAATGGTTACAAAGTGATCATTGCGGGTGCAGGTGGTGCAGCACACCTACCCGGTATGATTGCGGCTAAAACACTTGTGCCTGTATTGGGTGTCCCTGTTAAAAGTTCTATGTTAAGCGGTGTTGATAGTCTCTATTCTATCGTGCAAATGCCGAAAGGCATTCCTGTCGGTACGTTAGCGATTGGCCCTGCTGGTGCTGCTAATGCAGGATTACTCGCTGCACAAATTCTTGCAGGTTGGGATGAGGCGTTATTCGCTCGCCTACAAGTATTCCGTGAAAATCAAACCAATATGGTATTGGATAATCCTGATCCACGTACATAAAACGCCTTGCAATTTGACCGCACTTTTTAAAGTGCGGTTGTTTTTTTAGCTAGATTTGATGAGAAATTTTATGCAAAACTCTACCCTATATCCTACTGTTTATGTGCTTGGTAATGGTCAACTCGGCAGAATGTTACGTTATGCAGGCGCACCTTTAGATATTCAGGTTCAACCGCTTGAGTTTAATGCCCCCGTATTTGATTTACCTAAAGATGCCATCATCACCGCAGAAATTGAACGTTGGGAAAAAACACCTTTAACCGAGTTATTAGGCCATCATAAGAATTTCGCTAATCAGAATGTTTTTGGCTTATTGGCTGATCGCTTTACCCAAAAATCTTTACTGGATGAACTCAATCTCTCTACCTCGCCATGGTGTTTATTAAAAGATAAAACGCAATGGCCTGACGTATTTAAAAACGTGGGCGAAAAAGTCGTAGTGAAACGTCGCACCGGTGGTTATGACGGTCGTGGTCAATGGATTATCTCTGAAAATAATCAACGTGATATTACGGACGATTTATTCGGTGAAGTTATCGCAGAAAAATTCATTCCTTTTGATTATGAAGTGTCTATTGTAGGCGCAAGATTTAAAAATGGTGAAAAACGTTTCTATCCTGTGACGCATAACCTACAGCAAAATGGCATTTTACGTTACAGTGTGACAGATATTTCATTCCCTCAGCAACAAAGCCAACAAATTCAGGCGGAGTCTATGCTCGGAAAAATCATGGATAAGCTTGAATATGTGGGTGTAATGGCGATGGAATGCTTTGTGGTGGGTGATAAATTATTAATTAATGAACTTGCTCCTCGTGTGCATAACAGTGGACATTGGACACAATTAGGTTGTGCAATCAGTCAATTTGAATTACACCTACGTGCTTTATTAAATTTACCCACTCCATCATTGCAGCCCATTGCACCAAGTGTCATGGTTAATTTAATTGGTACAGAACATAATCCACAATGGTTGAACACCCCTTTCTCCCAATTACATTGGTATGGCAAGGAAGTTCGTCCTGGTAGAAAATTAGGTCATATCAATATTACGCATCCTGATAAAACAATCATTATTCAACAGCTTGAAAAACTTCGTCACGAACTCCCTGAAGACTATCAATCTGGTTTAAATTGGGCGATTGAGAAATTAAAATAATCGAAAAAACCACCGCACTTTTTGATGAATATCTAAAAACATCAAAGTGCGGTTGATTTTTATCAGGTTCTTCTTGATAAAATCTATTGGCTGAAGTATAAAATTACTCATCTCACAACACATACATAAGGAAAAGCTATGTTTGAACATATCAAAGCGGCTCCGGCCGATCCTATCTTAGGCTTAGGCGAAGCATTCAAATCTGAAACCCGTGAAAATAAAATTAATTTAGGTATTGGCGTTTATAAAGATGCACAAGGTACAACGCCGATTATGCGTGCAGTAAAAGAAGCCGAAAAACGCTTATTTGATAACGAAAAAACCAAAAACTATCTGACTATCGATGGTATTGCCGATTATAACGAACGCACAAAAGAACTCCTTTTCGGTAAAGATTCTGATGTAATTAAAGCAAACCGTGTAAGAACTGCGCAAAGTTTAGGTGGTACAGGTGCATTACGTATTGCTGCGGAGTTCATCAAACGCCAAACTAAAGCTCAAAATGTGTGGATTAGTACGCCGACATGGCCAAACCACAATGCCATTTTCAATGCAGTGGGCATGACGATTCGTGAATATCGTTATTATGATGCTGAACGCAAAGCTCTTGACTGGGAACATTTACTTGAAGATTTAAGCCAAGCAAGCGAAGGTGATGTGGTGCTTTTACACGGTTGCTGCCACAATCCAACCGGTATTGATCCAACCCCTGAACAATGGCAAGAATTAGCCGCGCTTTCAGCGAAAAACGGCTGGTTACCACTCTTTGACTTTGCTTATCAAGGTTTAGCCAATGGCTTAGACCAAGATGCTTATGGTTTACGTGCTTTTGCGGCAAATCATAAAGAATTATTAGTGGCGAGCTCATTCTCTAAAAACTTTGGTTTATACAATGAGCGTGTCGGAGCCTTTACCCTTGTGGCTGAAAATGCAGAAATTGCTTCAACAGCATTAACACAAGTGAAATCAATTATTCGTACCCTCTACTCTAACCCAGCATCTCACGGTGGTGCGACCGTAGCAACGGTGTTAAATGATGCACAACTTCGTCAAGAATGGGAAAATGAATTAGCTGAAATGCGTGATCGCATCAAAAAAATGCGTCATTTATTCGTTCAGTTATTAAAAGAATATGGTGCAGAACAAGATTTCAGCTTTATCATGGAACAAAACGGTATGTTCTCTTTCAGCGGCTTATCACCTGAACAAGTTGATCGCTTAAAAGATGAATTTGCGATTTACGCTGTTCGCTCTGGTCGTATCAACGTAGCAGGTATCACTGAAGACAATATTCGTTATTTATGTGAAAGCATCGTTAAAGTGCTTTAATCAATAAAAATAAAAAGTGCGGTTAAATTTGACCGCACTTTTTTCATCTCAACATAACAAAATAAAAGGCAGATTTTACTCTGCCTTTTTATCAAATAATTACCATTGGTAACCGATGCTTCCACCCCAGTTTACATCACTGCGGGTATTGATACTTGCACCAACTTTAATCGAAATTTTGTTGTTATCAGAATTTCGACCATAACCAACCGCTAATGCATTTTCATTGCGATAACCACCAACACCAACAGAAACTAAGCTTTTACCTGCTTCATTTGGACGTTGTAAGAAAGAAATCGCTGTCGCACCTGCAATACCTGCACGTAAACGACGATCAACGTGATCAATTTTATTGTCTAAACGATTGATGTTGTTATTAATGTTTTTCACGGCATTATCAACATAACGTTTATTTACTGCATCAGTTGGGTCTTTAGGATCAGCCACATTCACAATACGATTATTGTGAACATCCAAGCCACCGTGTGCATGGACTGTACCACCAACGTTGATATCACCGGTTGTTGTGACATTGGTAAATGTTGGCGTATCAGATACCGCAACACTTAACACTTTGCCTTTTTTGTGGGTTAATTTAATGTTTTTACCCGCATCAAGTGTTAACTTATCCATTTTTGTTGCTGTAGATTGAACCGTTTCTTCTGTTACTTCATTTACAACAGTACCTTCAGATGCACTTGCAGTCACGTTAAATCCACGACCCGCCGCATTTTTAATTTCATCTTTAGTTTTTTGTGAAAGATCCACTTTATAATTGGTCACTGTAGTTACAGTTACACCGTCTTTTCCAGTAACTTTGGTTGGTTCGCCCACTGTTACAGTAATTGCATCTGAGCCTGCTTCAACTGATGCTGAAGTGTCTTTTGCATTCACTTTAATTTCTGCTGCATTCTCACCATCTTTTACAACAACTTCGGTATTTTCACCATTCACAAAATTTACTTTGCCATGGGTATTAATACGTGATGTTTCTGTACCATTGTTTTGAATGTTAAAGCCTGCATTGTAATATGCTTGATATAACTGACTACCATTTACCGCATCATTTGAAGTAGCCGTAATTCGACCCGCACCTACATTTTGGATCTGACGAACAAGTGTTCCATCACCGACAGATACTGCGCCTTTTTGAGTTGAAGAAGTACCATTGTAGTTAACTGTTGTGCCTGCCGCATTATCGTCAAAAGAAGATAAAGTTTTTGCTGTCGGATCAAAATCATTAGCTGCACTGCTTGAATAAGAACCTAATGTCACAGAGTTTTCATGAGTACCTTTTGCTTGAGTACCAATCACTACCGCACTAACCCCAGAGACGTTACTAGATGTACCAAGAGCAATAGCATTAACAGCAGAAGAATTACTATCTTTACCAACTGCTACTGCATTCGTTGATGAAGCTACAGAGTTAGAACCAGTTGCTAATGCATCTGCAGCTGAAGCGTTAGATTTTGCTCCCAAAGCTAATGCACCACTTCCGCTTGCGTTTGATCCATTACCTAATGCTGAAGCCTGAATAGCACTTGCTTTCGCATCGTTACCTACAGCGGTCGAAACGATTGCACTTGCATTAGCTAAGGTACCTAGAGCCGTCGCACTTTGAGCACCAGCATAAGAACGACGTCCTAATGCTGTTGATTCTCGTCCTTCAGTGACTGCAGCTGAACCCACAGCAATAGAATTATCTGCTCTAGCCGATGCGCCTACACCTAATGCTGTTGCGCCCCATGCTGAAGCTGATGCACTATCTCCCAATGCGGATGCACTTTTTGCAAGAGCTTTCGAGTTTCGACCAACAGCGGTTGCTAGAGCACCTGTTGCATTTGCTGTTGCACCAAAGGCTGAAGCCCCTTCACCATCAGCATAAGATGCCACCCCTACAGCAGTTTGGCTATTTCCACCCGCTTTCTCATTAGAAGTTTTAGCCATTAAGCCAATAGCAATTGCGTTTGCACCTTTACCACTATAGGCTCTATTACCAATCGTCACGCCATATTGAGAATTACCATCAGCTTTATCACCTAAAGTTACTGACCAACGTCCTGTATTTGTAGTATTACCACCAATTACTACGCTTTCAGTTATTTCAGATTTAGCTTTATTACCTAAAACAACAGAATTTCCTGTTGTACCAGTTCCACCAAGAGCGCTCGCACCAATACCACCAACGATATTTCCCTGATCATTTGATACCACATTGGTTTCAGCCATTGCGGTTGTGCTTACACCCGCTAAAACTGCAGCTCCAATAATTACATTTAATGCTTTACGTTTGTCTATTTGAGATGATTTACCCACAGATTTGCTTAGTTCTGAAACAGCAATCCAGCATTGGTTTACTGTATTCCAGATAATTTTAAAAACATGATTCATAATTAATTTCCTATTGTATATGGTTATATTCAAGTACAAATAACCCTGAACAATACCGCACAAGTATAATACAATATTTATTACAATGAATACTAAATTTACATTATTTTACATATCATTCAATAAAACAGTATTTCTCATTGAAAAATAAAGAAATTTACAAATCATCACATAATATACCAAAATGCAGTTACACTTTTTTTTACAGGAATAAAAAATGGCCATAAAAATGACCATGTTTTTTATATTGAATTACCACTTCTCTAACGCTTCTTTATCGCTCTCTCTTGCTTCAATCCAACGTTCGCCTTGATTGGTTTGTTCTTTTTTCCAGAACGGGGCTTTGGATTTTAAGAAGTCCATAATAAATTCATTAGCGTGGTAGGCGTCACCTCGGTGAGCAGAACTGATGCCGACTAAAACAATTTCATCGCCAGTATGCAAAAGTCCTACTCGATGTATCACAGACACTCGTTGAATATCCCAACGCGCTTCCGCCAGTTCTACAATTTCACGTAAGGCTTTTTCTGTCATGGCGGGATAATGCTCTAAGTATAAACTGGATACCTCATCGCCTAAATTAAGATCGCGTACTTTACCCACAAAAATAACTGTTGCGCCAACCGAATGTTGCTCAGAAAGCCATTGGTAAACGGCATTTTGATCAAAAGGTTGTTCTTGTACTGAAATTTGAATATCAGCCATTTAGCCTCCAGTTACCGGTGGGAAAAACGCAATTTCATCCCCATTTTTGACCGCACTTTCTAATGACATCAAGGTTTGATTAATAGCCACTAAAAGTTTCCCTTTTTCTAACGCTAGCGCCCATCTATCACCTTTTTGAGCAAGATGTTCACGCACAGCTTCCGCTGTCTCAAAATCGCCTTCAAGCTGAATAGAATCTTCCCCAATTAATTCACGAGTTTGAGCAAAAAATAAAACATTTAACATCTTATTTTTCCTCCGCAATAAAATGACCGGATTTTCCACCGCTCTTTTCTAACAGGCGAACGTGCTCAATTAATATGTCTTTTTGTACGGCTTTACACATGTCATAAATGGTTAATGCGGCAACACTTGCAGCGGTTAATGCTTCCATTTCTACGCCGGTTTTTCCGGTTAATTTGCAAAGAGATTGAATACGAACTTGATTGGTTTCAAGTAACGGTTCTAAATTCACTTCTACTTTAGAAAGTAATAAGGGGTGGCAAAGCGGGATAAGTTCCCAAGTACGTTTTGCAGCTTGAATACCTGCAATACGTGCTGTAGCAAATACATCGCCTTTGTGATGTTTACCTTCCACGATCATGGAAAGAGTTTCTTTCGACATAGTAACGATGGCTTCAGCACGAGCTTCACGAACGGTCTCTGCTTTTGCAGAAACATCCACCATATTGGCTTCGCCTTGAGAATTGATATGCGTAAATGTAGTCATAATAAAATAAAGTGCAGTTAAAATATTGAATGTTTTACATGTGTGATGAAAGCAAAATAAGTGAATAATAAAAGTCACCTATTTTCTTTTAGCCACCGATAGAAGCTAAATGATTTCTTACGCCACTATCACCGATATGCAAATAATGATGTTCACGTTTGCCTTGCAATGCAGAAAAAATACGTGCTTGCAAAATATCTTGCTGTTCATGGGATTGCAATAAATCACGTAATTCAATGCCTTCTTCGCCGAATAAACAGAGATGAAGTTTGCCCTTCGCTGATACTCTGAGACGATTACAGCTTGCACAGAAATTCTTCTCATAAGGCATAATTAAGCCAATTTCGCCTGCATAATCAGGATGTGTGAATACTTTTGCAGGACCATCAGTATGGGATTTGTGTTGTAATTGCCAACCGTTTTGCAGCAATTTATCCGCTAATACTTGCCCTGAAAGATGGAATTTATCAAAGAAACTATCCATTTCGCCCGTTTGCATGAGTTCGATAAAGCGCATTTGAATTGGGCGATCTTTCACCCAAACAAGGAATTGCTCAAACTCTTTGTCATTCAAATTTTTCATCAAAACTGAATTGACTTTAACTTTGTTGTAGCCCACTTCAAATGCACGATCGATACCACGCATCACGTCATCAAATTTATTGATGCCTGTAATTTGATGGAACATTTTCGGATCTAAGCTATCAACACTGACATTAATAGACGTAATCCCTGCTTTCTTCCAATCAGCCACATCTTTTGCCATGCGATAGCCGTTTGTCGTAACGGCTAATTGACGAATGCCATCAATGTTAGCAATGCTTTCAGCAATAGAAATAAAATCTTTGCGTAAAGTCGGTTCGCCACCCGTTAAACGGATTTTCTCTGTGCCCATTTCAGCAAACGCTTGAGCAAGATGGGTGATTTCTTTTAAGGTTAAGAAACTTGGTTTGTTAGCTTCGGGTTGATAACCATCAGGTAAACAATAGGTACAACGAAAATTACACTGATCGGTAATCGACAGTCGTAGATAGTAATATTGTCGTTGGAAAGGATCGACTAAGCGAGACTCTCCTACGTTCTTGATAGGAATGGATTGCATTTTACACCTTTCTAAATATGGAGAGGATAAACCGTTTCCAGCGTATCCCTGAATAACGTACCGCGTTATTGGCTTGCCACCGTATTTCTTGTGAAACTTAGGCTAAACAAGCTCGGAGTTATGCGTTAAAAATAAATTGTGTTGGTATTGTAATAAAAGCAAGCGGTTAATAGCAATAATTTGGTAGAATAACCCGACTATATTGATAAAAATAACAGTATTACCTTATATAAAAAAATATATAACATTATTTTTTATAATAATTTATAGGTAAAAAAGGAAGAAAAATGTCTGATTTATCTCGTCACAGCCGTCATGAACATTTAGACGAAATCAAACATATTGTTGCCATTGGTGGTGGTCATGGATTAGGGCGTGTATTATCAGCGCTGAGTTTTATGAAAGAGCGTTTAACTGGTATTGTCACCACCACAGATAACGGCGGTTCTACTGGCCGAATTCGCCAAGAACAAGGTGGTATTGCGTGGGGCGATCTACGTAATTGCTTAAACCAAATCGTCATTGAGCCAAGTACAGCCTCCGCATTATTTGAATACCGCTTTACTGGCGAAGGTGAACTTTCTGGGCATAATTTAGGCAATTTAATGCTCAAAGCCTTAGAAGATATGCATATTCGCCCTATTGAAGCCATTAACTTAATTCGTGAATTACTCAAAGTAAAATCTCACATTATTCCCATGTCAGAAGAATCTGTTCATCTTGCCGCGAGTTTAGGTTCAGGCTCCAGCATTGTCGGTGAAGTGAGCATTGATAATTTAACAGAATTACCCCAATCACTTTTCTTAGTGCCTATGGTTAAAGCCGCACAAGAAGCCATCCAAGCATTGGAGCAAGCGGAAGTCATTTTACTCGGTCCAGGAAGTTTCATGACGAGTATTATGCCACCATTATTATTACCTGAATTAGCGACTGCCCTGCGTAATAGCAAAGCGAAAGTAATTTTTATTGATAATTTAGGAGTAGAAATTGGCGCCGCCTCTCATCTATCGTTGGCTGATCGTATTCAAAAAATAAATGAAATCGTCGGAGCCCCTGTCATTAATGGCGCCATTACCCCTTATCGCGAAAAAAGTGCGGTCGATTTGTCTGCGATTTCTCCTGTTAAAATCTTGGCTAAACGCTTGAATGCAGATGATATCAGCTATCGTCATGACCGAACGTTACTTGCCAAAGCTATCGATGAATTAGTGGGTGAATTAGATTACGAATAAAAAAACCGCACGTTAAAGTGCGGTCATTTTTTGCTTATTTTTTCCCGAAAACTCTCACATTCGTGAAACCTTTTTCTTTTAAATAAAGCGCTTGCAGTTTACTCATCACGCCTCGTTCACAATAAAGCACATAGTTTTTACTTTGATCTAATGAGCCGAATTGTGAAGATAATTTGTAAAACGGCAATTGCATCACTTGATGCTCGTCTGATTCAAATGGATTTTCATCTGTCTCTTCTGGGCTGCGAATATCTAAAATAATATCATTTTCACCAAGCACCGAAATGGTATCCACTTCCACCACTTCTTTCTCTGTTTCTTCTGCAATTTGGCGAATATCTAAATATTGTGCATTTTCAACCGCACTTTCCAACACGCCAAAATCAAAGTGATTTTCTTCTTCAAGAATTTTTTCACGTACCGCTTTAATCGTTGGATTTTTAGAAATCACCCCGCAGAATTCCGGCATTGATTTAGCAATATCATCTGTGCCGATCTCTTTCGCCATCGCGATAATTTGTTCTTTATCATGGGTAATGAGTGGACGTAATACTAACGCATCAGATGCTTCATCAATTAAACGTAAATTGGTTAAAGTTTGGCTTGAAACCTGTCCGAGTGCTTCGCCGGTAACGATAGCTTGAATATCAAAACGTTGTGCAACTTTACTTGCAGCACGCACCATCATTCGTTTTAACACGACGCCCATTTGGCCGTTATCGACTTTCTCTAAAATCTCGCCCACTACACCTTCAAAAGGAATGGCAATAAAACGGACTTTATGTGATGAACTATAACGATTCCAAATATGGTAAGCCATTTGTTTCACACCAATTTCGTGAGCAGCCCCACCTAAATTGAAGAAACAATAATGCACACGAGAACCACGACGAATAAGCATATAACTGGATACGCCTGAGTCAAAGCCACCAGAAATCAATGAAAGCACGTCTTCTTGCGTCCCAATTGGATAACCACCAAGACCAACATGACGAGCTCTCACTAGCATCATTTTGTCATCTTCAATATCAATGCGAACAGTTACATCAGGATTTTTTAAACGTACTTTTGCACTTTCAATATGCTGATTTAACCCACCACCGATATAACGTTCTGCTTCAATGGAACTGAAATCATGTTTCCCTTTGCGTTTTACACGCACGCAAAAGGTTTTGTTTTCAAGTTTAGAGGCAACATCCGCTAAGGTCAACTCAAAGATATGATGTAAATCGGTAAACGGTTTTTCTTCTACTTCTAAAAAATGATGAATCCCTGGAATTCGTTGTAAAAGCGCAATCAACTCTTCACGATTGGCTTCATTTTTTGAGCGAACTTCAATGTAATCCCAATGACGAACAACAGCCGTTTCTTCATCATATTTCTGTAAAATATTGCGGATATTAGAGGTCAAAATTTTCGCGAAACGCTTACGCACGGTTTCGCTTTTAATCATAATTTCAGGAAAAAGTTTAACGATAAATTTCATAATAATCTGTAAATAATAAAAAATGGTCGTATTGTACGCTAAATTCCAGCTCCCACAAAGTTCAAATTCTCACGAAAAACTGACCGCACTTTGAAATAAGTTTTTAACATCCCTATAAAAATCAAGTACAATACGGAGCAATTTATTCATCTGAAAAGGATAATTTAATGGCGCGTAAACCAGCAAATGCTGAACCTGATTTTGAAACAACACTTGCACAATTAGAAACCATTGTGACAAAACTTGAAAGTGGTGAATTACCATTGGAAGATGCGCTGAAAGAATTTGAAAACGGCATTAAATTGGCTCAACTTGGTCAAGAACGCTTACAACAAGCTGAACAACGTATTCAAATTTTGTTACAAAAAAGCGAAACCGCCCCATTAAGTGATTATCAAGGGGACGAGTAATCCATGAGTTATCAATTCGGCACTGAACTTAAACAAGTTCAAGATCGCATTAATCAGTTTTTAGCCAATCAATTTGAAGAAATTGACTCTTATAATGCCCCTTTGCGTGATGCCATGAAATATGGCTTATTGCTAGGCGGCAAACGCGTTCGTCCTTTCCTTGTCTATGCAACGGGTAAAATGCTGGGGGCAGAAACAACAGCTTTAGATTACGCGGCAGCAGCCATTGAAGCTATTCATGCTTATTCTTTAATCCATGATGATTTGCCTGCCATGGACAACGATGAACTTCGTCGTGGTCAACCAACTTGTCATATTGCTTTTGATGAAGCTACTGCCATTTTAGCTGGCGATGCGTTACAAACTTTTGCCTTTGAAATTCTTACTGAAGCCCCTTCTCTTTCTGCAGAACAAAAATTGCAATTAGTGAAAGTCTTAGCTCAAGCATCTGGCGTACAAGGCATGTGTTTAGGGCAAAGTTTAGATTTAATTTCTGAGCATAAACAAGTTAATTTAGCCGAATTAGAACTTATTCATCGCAATAAAACTGGTGCGTTGCTAACAGCTGCATTAAAACTGGGTTTTATCTGCTCTCCTCACTTTGAAAACAAAGAATTAGAGCAACAACTAGAACGTTATTCACAAGCTATTGGTTTAGCTTTCCAAGTGCAAGATGACATTTTAGATATTGAAGGCGACAGTGCGGAAATCGGTAAACCGGTGGGATCTGATTTAGATTTAGATAAAAGTACTTATCCAAAGCTGCTAGGGTTAGAGGGCGCGAAACAAAAAGCCCAAGAACTCTATCAAACCGCCTTACATGAATTAGACAATTTACCTTTTGATACCACTGCATTGCGTGCATTAGCTGAATTTATTGTCAATCGTAAAAGTTAATGGTGACAGCACTGACTTTGATTTTTCAAAGTGCGGTCACTTTTTTCACATTTTAGGACTAACGAATATATGAACAACTATCCTCTTTTATCCTTAATTAATTCGCCGGAAGATTTGCGTCTTTTAAATAAAGATCAGCTTCCGCAGCTTTGTCAGGAGTTACGGAGTTATCTGTTGGAGTCTGTTAGTCAAACCAGCGGTCATTTAGCATCGGGTCTTGGCACCGTTGAATTAACCGTTGCGCTACACTACATTTTTAAAACCCCTTTTGATCAATTAATTTGGGATGTGGGCCATCAAGCTTATCCACACAAAATTTTGACGGGTCGTCGTGATCAAATGTCCACTATTCGTCAAAAAGGCGGTATTCACCCCTTCCCTTGGCGTGAAGAAAGTGAATTCGATGTATTAAGTGTTGGTCACTCTTCCACTTCAATCAGTGCAGGACTGGGTATTGCTGTTGCGGCAGAACGTGAAAATGCAGGTCGCAAAACTGTTTGTGTGATTGGTGATGGTGCAATCACTGCAGGTATGGCATTTGAAGCCTTAAACCATGCGGGTTCTTTGCATACTGATATGTTGGTCATTTTAAATGATAATGAAATGTCGATTTCTGAAAATGTCGGTGCATTAAATAATCACCTTGCACGTATTTTCTCTGGTTCCTTATATTCAACGGTCCGTGACGGCAGTAAAAAAATCTTAGATAAAGTACCAACTGTTAAAAACTTTATGAAGAAAACCGAAGAGCACATGAAAGGTGTAATGTTCTCGCCAGAAAGTACGCTTTTTGAAGAACTCGGTTTTAACTATATCGGGCCAATTGACGGGCATAATATTGATGAATTAATTGCTACTTTAAGCAATATGCGCGATCTCAAAGGACCGCAATTCTTACACATCAAAACTAAAAAAGGAAAAGGTTACGAGCCTGCAGAAAAAGACCCAATTGGTTTCCATGGCGTACCAAAATTTGACCCAACAAGCGGCCAACTTCCTAAATCAAATACCAAACCAACCTATTCAAAAATCTTTGGTGATTGGTTATGTGAAATGGCGGAACAAGACGATAAATTAGTCGGTATTACACCTGCAATGCGTGAAGGTTCTGGCATGGTAGAGTTTTCAGAACGATTCCCGCAACAATATTTTGATGTGGCCATCGCCGAACAACATGCTGTCACCTTTGCGGCAGGCCTTGCAATTGGCGGTTATAAACCGGTCGTGGCAATTTATTCTACCTTCTTACAACGTGCTTATGATCAGCTTATTCACGATGTCGCCATTCAAAACTTACCAGTTCTTTTTGCCATTGACCGAGCTGGTATTGTAGGTGCTGATGGTCAAACTCACCAAGGTGCGTTTGATTTAAGTTTTATGCGTTGCATTCCGAATATGATCATCATGACACCAAGTGATGAAAACGAATGTCGTCAAATGCTTTACACCGGTTATAAATGTGGTAAACCTGCTGCGGTACGTTATCCACGTGGAAATGCAATCGGCGTAGAATTAACCCCACTTGCTGAATTAGAAATTGGCCGTTCCAAAATGGTTCGCCAGGGTGAAAAAATCGCGATTCTGAATTTTGGCACACTCTTACCTGCTGCTTTATCTGTAGCAGAAAAACTCAATGCGACTGTTGTCGATATGCGCTTTGTGAAACCAATTGATGAAGCTCGTATTCTAGAAGTGGCGAATACTCATGACGTCATTGTGACATTGGAAGAAAATGCGATTCAAGGTGGTGCAGGCTCTGCTGTTTCAGAAGTGCTAAATTCTCATGGAAAAACAACCGCACTTTTACAACTTGGTTTACCTGATATCTTTATTCCGCAAGGAACACAACAAGAAGCCCTTGCTGAAATTAAATTAGATGAAAAAGGGATTGAAGAGCAAATTATTGCCTTTATAAAGGGCTAAATTCGTTCATTTTGGTTTAATTTTGATATTTTTAAAAATTTTTTCAAAAATATCGAACTATTTCAAAAACACACAGTCTGATACATTGCTAGTGCACTGCATATTGCAGTTATCTTTTTGAAGTTTCTTATAAATTAAGACCTCCCCGCTATTCAAGTTTTGAGTAGCGGTTTTTTCTTTTTTAGAAGTAATAAAAAAGGACGCTTTTCAGCGTCCTAATTTTTGAATCTAAACTTTAAAAAAATTAAAGTGCAGATTTTGCTTTTTCAACTAATGCAGCGAACGCTACTTTGTCGAATACAGCGATATCAGCAAGGATCTTACGGTCGATTTCAACTGACGCTTTTTTCAAGCCGTTGATAAATTTACTGTAAGATAAACCATTTTGACGAGCCGCAGCGTTGATACGAGCAATCCATAATTGACGGAATTGACGTTTACGTTGACGACGGTCACGATATGCGTATTGACCAGCTTTGATCACCGCTTGGAAAGCAACGCGATACACGCGTGAACGTGCACCATAATAACCTTTAGCAGCCTTAAGAACTTTCTTATGGCGTGCTCTTGCAATAACACCACGTTTTACACGAGCCATTATTTAATCTCCTATGTAATATTTTTAACTAATTTAACTAATCGTACGTTTTGCTTAAATAACGGCTTATGCGTATGGTAAGCAAGCTACTACTAAAACTTGGTCTGCTTTCGCAACCATTGATTTATGACGTAAATGACGTTTACGTTTAGTTGTCTTTTTAGTCAAAATATGACGTAAGTGAGATTGTTTACGTTTGAAACCGCCAGAAGCTGTTTTTTTGAAACGCTTAGCAGCACCACGTACTGTTTTAATTTTAGGCATTGTTAAAAAACTCCGCATTTTAAGTTAAACACATAATTAGGCGAATCCGAAGATTACTTGTAGGCACTAATTATTCCAATATGGCAAATTGAATTGCCCTTCTCCAAAAGCAATTAGGCTGCGTAGTTTGCCCAATGTGCAGTTGTATTCTCACCGAAGTGAAAATTCTATTATCTAGATCAAATCTAAATAAAAAATTATTTTTTCTTAGGTGCTAACACCATTACCGCTTGGCGACCTTCTAATTTACCCGGTGCAGATTCCACTACTGAAATGTCAGCCAAATCGTTTTTAACGCGTTCTAATACGTCTAAACCGATATCTTGGTGAGCCATTTCACGACCGCGGAAACGTACGGTAATTTTCGCTTTATCACCATCTTCTAAGAAACGAATTAAGCTACGTAATTTAACTTGGTAGTCACCTTCGTCTGTACCTGGACGGAATTTAATTTCCTTCACTTGTACGACTTTTTGTTTTTTCTTCTGTTCTTTTGCAGTTTTACTCTTTTCATAGAGGAACTTGCCGTAGTTCATAATACGACAAACCGGTGGTTCGGCATTCGGACTGATCTCAACTAAATCAAGCGCTGCTTGTTCTGCCATCTCTAAGGCCTGTTGAATTGATACAATCCCCGCTTGTTCACCATCTTGGTCAATCAAACGAACTTCTTTTACTCGAATTTCATCGTTAATGCGATTCGGGCGGTTAGCTGCCGGAGCTTTTTTTACGGTTTTGATAATGTTATTCCTTCTATTTATTTAAGAAAAAACCTACTGTCTTCAAACAGAAGATTTATTAAATCATTTGCTATAAAAACAAACAAAAAACGGGCAAAATTTTATAGTATTTGCTACGTTTATGCAACAAGGATTTCTATTCCTTTAAATATCAGTGGTTAAAGCACTTATTTCAGCTGAAATGCTCTCTCCAAATTGAAGCAATTTTTCTAATCTTGCGGTTTCAATACATACCATTGTTCTATATCCTTCTGGTTGCATCGCACTTGGTGTTTTCTCCCAAGGATTCCATAGAACAATTGAATCTGCATGATGATGGGTAATTTGAATACGTCGATTAAATGTTTTATCCACCAACAATGTTTTATTTTCTTCTAATGAATAAATACAATCTACGCCCTGTTCAATTCTGCGAGTTGCAGGTACTTCTGTATATTTACCTTGTAATGAGTCATAACAACGGTTTGGTAAATTTTGGACTTCAATTTGTGAAATATCACCGATATTAAAATAGCTGTGCAATGCGGCTTGAGCAGGTTCTTGCCCTAAATGCGTTAAAGTCATTGTGCATTTATCGGTAAATTCCATTTTCATTTTGGCTTCAATCACACCATATCCAGAAAACAGTGAAAATTCTAACCGCACTTTATTCGCTTGGAGATCATAATCACTCAATTGCCACAAACGTAAACGCGCTGTACCGTGTGAAGGTTGTTTAACACCTCCAAACCAAGGGTAACAAATCGGTACACCACCACGAATCGCGACACCTTGTGTAAAAGATTCAATCTCACTTAACCAAAAGATATCCTGCTCTGCCCCTTTAGGCTGCCAATTTAATAGCTGTGCCCCTTGTAGTGCAATTCGAGCCAATCCTACTGGGTGATTTAAAATTAAAACAGGAATTTCATTGATATGTTCTAACGTTAATTCTGGTATTAATTGTTGAGTTTGAGCTGTCATATTCGCCTCCTTGTGATAAGGCTATTATATAGAAGAAAGAGATACTTGAGTTTATTTTTATACCGTGAATATAAAAAACCGCACATCAAAGTGCGGTCATTTTTAATTAAGATTTTAAAGAATTAATTACTCTTCACCCAACAATTTCAACTCACGTTGTCTTACTTGGGATTTTAAGATTTCAGCAAACTCTTCAATCGTGAAAGTGCCTAAATCTGCACCTTTACGGGTACGTACAGCCACTTTGCCTTCAGCGATTTCTTTATCACCGCAAACGAGCATATAAGGTACGCGACGTAAGGTGTGTTCACGGATCTTAAAGCCGACTTTCTCATTACGTAAATCTGCTTTAACACGTAATCCAGCATCAGATAGTTGTTTCACGACTTTTTGCACGTAATCAGCTTGACTATCAGTAATATTCATCACAACCGCTTGAACTGGTGCTAACCATGCAGGGAAGAAACCTGCATACTCTTCAGTAATGATACCGATGAAGCGTTCAATCGAACCTAAAATCGCACGGTGAATCATAACCGGTGTACGACGGTCATTGTCTTCTGCCACATAAGACGCATTTAAACGACCAGGTAATGCAAAGTCTAATTGGATAGTACCGCATTGCCATTCACGATCTAAACAGTCACGTAATGCAAACTCAATTTTCGGGCCGTAGAATGCACCTTCGCCTTCTTGAATTTCATATTCAAGACCGTTATGCGCTAATGCTGCCGCAAGACCCGCTTCTGCACGATCCCACATATCATCTGCACCAATACGTTTTTCAGGACGAGTAGATAATTTCACCTGAATATTTTGGAAACCGAACGTGCTGTAAATGTCGTAAACCATTTTAATACAGCTGGTTACTTCACTTTCAATTTGGTCTTCAGTACAGAAAATGTGGGCATCATCTTGAGTGAAGCCACGTACACGCATTAAACCGTGTAAAGAACCAGATGGTTCGTTACGATGGCAAGAACCAAATTCCGCCATACGGATTGGTAAATCACGGTAAGATTTTAAACCTTGGTTAAAGATTTGAACGTGTCCTGGACAGTTCATTGGTTTAATCGCATATTCACGGTTTTCTGATTGTGTAGTAAACATCAAATCGCCGTAGTTTTGCCAGTGACCTGTTTTTTCCCATAACACACGGTCCATCATGAACGGACCTTTCACTTCTTGATAATCGTATTCTTTTAATTTTGTACGTACGAAGGTTTCCAATTCACGGAAAATTGTCCAACCATCGTTATGCCAGAAGACCATACCTGGTGCTTCTTCTTGCATATGATATAAATCTAACGCTTTACCGATTTTACGGTGGTCACGTTTTGCCGCTTCTTCTAAGCGAGTTAAGTATTCTGCTAATTGTTTTTTATCTGCCCAAGCCGTACCGTAGATACGTTGTAACATTTTATTTTTGCTATCACCACGCCAGTACGCACCTGCAACCTTCATTAATTTGAAATTGTGGCAGAAACGCATATTCGGTACATGTGGCCCACGACACATATCAATGTATTCTTCATGATGATAAAGCGCAGGCGTTGCGGTACGTTCGATGTTTTCATCTAAAATAGCCATTTTGTATGGCTCGCCGCGTTTTTCAAAAGTATCTCTTGCTTCTTGCCAGCTTACCGGAGTTTTGATGACGTCATAATTGGTTTTCGCTAATTCAAGCATACGTTTTTCAATCGCATCAATGTCTTCTTGCGTTAAAGAACGGTCTAAATCCACGTCATAATAGAAGCCGTTTTCAATCGTTGGACCGATTGCCATTTTGACATCTGGGAATAATTGTTTGATTGCGTGACCGAGCAAGTGTGCGCAAGAGTGACGAATAATTTCTAAACCGTCTTCATCTTTTGCTGTAATAATTTCAAGGTTAGCATCTTCATTGATGATGTCACAGGCATCACGACGTTCACCGTTTACACGGCCAGCGATGGTTGCTTTGGCAAGACCGGCTCCGATATCTTGAGCCACTTCTAACACAGAAACTGGACGATCAAATTCACGTTTAGAACCGTCCGGTAAAGTAATAATAGGCATAATTTTTCCTTATACAGTGGTCGCCCATACGAAAGGCAACATGCAAATAATGATTAAAAACAAACCGCACTTTCATTCACTCCCACTATCGAGCAAACCAAGTGCGGCGGAGAATTTTAGCACTTTCCACCACACTTGTTAATATCTCGCTGAATTATTTCCAATTAGTAAACAATGATTTTCCTGATAGCTACTTTATCTATTCAAAATTTCCGATAAAATGACCGCACTTTTGATAAACACAAATTAAAGGAAACTCTATGAACGTATTAGTATTAAAATCAAGCATCCTTGCTGGTAACTCTCAAAGCAATAAATTAGCCGATTACACTATTGAAAAATTAAATGGCCACCACATTGTGGTACGTGATTTAGCGGCGCAACAACTACCCCATTTTGATGCAACGGCGGCAACTGCGGTACGTGGCGAACCTAAAACAGCGGAAGAAAATGCACTTTTAGCGCTATCAGATGAATTAGTCACTGAATTAAAGGCTGCGGATATTATTGTAATTGGTGCGCCAATGTATAACTTAGGCATCCCAACACAACTTAAATCTTACTTTGATTTTATCGCTCGCCCTCGTGTGACATTCCAATACACTGCAAATGGTCCTGAAGGTTTACTTAAAGATAAAAAAGCGATTGTATTAGCAAGCTTTGGTGGCATGTATGATGAAAACAACAATGTGACGAATTACTTAAAAGCGATTTTAGGTTTTGTTGGCATCACCGATGTTCAGTTTGCTTATGCAAAAGGTATCGGATTAGGTGCTGAAGCGATTGAAAAAGCACAACGTTCAGCAAGAAATAAAATTGATGAAATCGTTGCCTCTCTCTAATCACTAAAATCCCCAGATAAGCCATTTTGAGATATGCCTCGAAATGGCTTTTTTCTAATCAACTTCCTCTATTTTTATATCTTTGGTTAAAAATTAAAAAAATATTGTAAAATTACGCCAATTTTTTGATTATTCTCTTGACTTATGCATTATGCACTAGTTTAATAGTACAAAAGTTCAGAATAAAGGATTGATTATGAAAAATACCCCTTTTATTGCGGTGACCTCTCAACCGGTCCCCTATCATGCCGACACCACCGCAATTTTTAATACATTATGCCAACAGAACTCAAATTCTCTCCTCCTCGACTCTGCTGAAATTGGTAGTAAAAATAGCTTACAAAGTCTTATTCTAATTAATGCGGCCGTTAAAATTACTTGCTTCGGCAATCAAGTGACATTTAGAGCGCTAAATGCGAACGGTAAACAAGTGTTAAAAGAAATTCATCCCGTATTAAGCCAACTCGGCACTGTAAGTGCGGTCAATTTTGATAATGAATTTTCTGTTCAATTTGCACCGCTCGATAATCAATTAGATGAAGACAGTAAATTACAAGCTGCAACAATCTTTGATGGTCTTCGTGTAATCTCTAACCATTACCAACATAGCAGCACGCCAGTCTTTTTAGGTGGTTTATTTGCTTATGATTTGGTGGCAAATTTTATTCCAATGCAAGGTGTTGAATTAAAAGATGATGGTATTCACTGCCCAGATTACAGCTTCTATCTCGCAGAAAACTTAATTACCATCGATCACCAAAGCCAACAAGCGACCTTAAAAAGCTTTTGCTTTAGCCAAGAAGAACAAGTGGAAGTCGCAAAAACAGCACTTTCTATTGCCCAAAAATTAAAAAATATTGATGGCGTATTTTCCATTAAAGCAGCAAGTGATGAGGTCTGCACCAACTTTGAAGATCCTGAATTTATCGGTATTGTCAAAGCATTAAAACATCATATTAATATTGGTGATGTGTTCCAAATCGTGCCATCTCGCCGTTTTTCATTAGCATGCCCGAATACCCTTGCGAGCTATGCGCAATTAAAACATAACAATCCAAGCCCTTACATGTTCTACATGAACGATGAAGATTTCATTTTATTCGGTGCGTCACCAGAAAGTGCGCTGAAATATGCGCCAGATAATCGTCAATTAGAAATCTATCCAATTGCAGGTTCTCGCCCGCGTGGTTTTGATGCGCATGGCAATATTGACCCTGAATTGGATGCGCGTTTGGAATTAGAATTACGTCTTGATCATAAAGAGCAAGCTGAACATTTAATGTTAGTGGATTTAGCCCGTAATGACATTGCTCGCGTGTGTCAAAGCGGTACACGTAAAGTTGCCGAATTAATGCAAGTGGATCGCTATTCTCATATTATGCATTTAGTTTCTCGCGTAGTGGGTAAACTTCGTCCTGAACTTGATGCCTTACATGCTTATCAAGCTTGCATGAATATGGGAACGTTAACTGGTGCGCCTAAAATCAAAGCGATGCAGTTAATTTATCAATTTGAACAGCAAAAACGTCACAGTTACGGTGGTGCTGTCGGCTATCTCACCTCTGATGGTCATTTTGATACCTGTATCGTGATTCGTTCTGCTTTTGTACAAAATGGCATTGCCCATATTCAAGCGGGTTGTGGTGAAGTGTTGGATTCTGATCCTCAAATGGAAGCGGATGAAACTCGCCATAAAGCGGCTGCAGTGCTTAAAGCAATCAAACAAATCAATACCCAAGCAAAATAAGGACGATAAATTATGGCTAATATTCTCTTTTTAGATAATTTTGATTCATTCACTTATAACTTAGTGGATCAATTCCGTGTGCTTGGGCATAACGTAAAAATTTATCGCAATGACACTAATTTAGAACAAGTGGTACAAGAGGCATCAAATACACCGGATACGATTCTTGCGCTCTCACCGGGACCAGGTACTCCGGCTGAAGCAGGTATCTTACTCCCGCTCATTGAACGTTTAAAAAATGATGTGCCAATTATTGGTATTTGCTTAGGCCATCAAGCGCTTATTCAAGCCTTTGGTGGAGAGGTTGTACATGCAGGCGAAGTATTACATGGTAAAGTATCGCGCATTCAACACGATAACCAAGCCATGTTTAAAGATATTGCCAACCCAATGCCTGTGGCTCGTTATCACTCTTTGATGGGTAAAAATCTGCCTGACGAATTTATTGTCAATGCCGATTACAATGGTATCGTGATGGCAATTCGTCATAAAACCTTGCCAATTTGTGCTTTCCAATTCCACCCAGAAAGCATCCTTACTGTGCAAGGTTCCAAATTATTACAACAATCTGTGGAATGGTTATTAAACAGAGATTAAGGAAGAAAAAATGATTACCGTATATGGATTAAAAGAAACCCTTACCCCACGTCGTAAAGCTATTGCCAAGGCTATTTATGACAGTCTTAATTTAGGCTTGGATATTCCGCATGGCAAGCATACCATTCGATTCGAGTGTTTGGATAAAGAAGATTTTTTCTATCCAGAAGATCGTAGCGAAAACTATATCGCAATCGAAATTAATCTTATGCAGGGACGTTTAGAAGGGACTAAAAAACGTCTGATCAAAATGCTATTTAGCGAATTAGAATACAAAATCGGTATTAAATCCTATGATGTAGAAATCACCATTAAGGAACAGCCTGCTCATTGTTGGGGCTTCCGTGGTATGACCGGTGATGAAGCGCGAGACTTAGTCTATGATCTTAACGTATAAGGAAGATTGATTATGCAAACGGCTCAATTATTAGAACAACTTTACAACGGAAAAACACTTAATAAAGAAGAAAGTGCGGTCACTTTTAATGCCATTATGCAAGGCGAACTGAATAACGAACAAATCGCTGCCATGCTGATTGCGTTAAAAGTACGTGGTGCCACTATTGAGGAATTAAGTGGTGCGGTATCTGCATCCTTGCAAAATGCCAAATCATTCCCTCGACCTGGTTACCCTTTTGCGGATATTGTAGGAACGGGTGGCGATGGTCAAAATACAATTAATATTTCTACTGCGAGTGCCATTGTTGCAGCCTCTATGGGTGCAAAAGTAGCAAAACACGGTAACCGTAGCGTATCAAGTAAATCCGGTGCCAGTGATGTATTAACCGCTCTCGGTGTAAATGTGAATGTCGCGCCAGAACAAGCTCGTCAAGCGCTTGATGATATTGGGGTATGTTTCTTATTTGCTCAACAATATCACAGTGGTTTTAAACATGTTGCCCCTGTTCGCGCGGCATTAAAAACGCGTACACTTTTTAATATTTTAGGTCCATTAATTAACCCTGCTCGCCCAACTTATCATTTGCTTGGCGTGTATGCCCCTGAATTAGTGAAAACCTATGCTGAAACCGCTGTTGCATTAGGCCATCAACATACTTTTGTGGTTCATGGTGCAGGTCTAGATGAAGTCGCCGTACATGGTGAAACGCAAGTGGCAGAAATTAAAAACGGCAAAATTGACTACTTCACCTTAACACCTGAAGATTTTGGTTTAAAAACACAATCTTTAGAAAGTTTACGTGGTGGCGAACCGCAAGAAAATGCCCAATATCTGACCGCACTTTTACAAGGTAAAGGCAAAGCGGAACATGCTAATGCGGTAGCCGCAAATGTGGCATTATTACTGAAATTATTTGGTCATGATGACTTAAAACAAAATGTTCAAAATGTATTGGCTCATCTTGCATCAGGCAAAGCGCTTGAGACACTACAACATTTAACAAAATATTAAGATAAAGGCTGATTTGATAAGCCACAATAAGAAGAAAGATTATGATCACGCAAGATTTCACTAAACCAATTGACTCTGCGACGGTGCTGCAAAAAATCGTCTTAGACAAAGCACAATGGGTTAAGGCAAAGGAAGCTGAATTTCCGCTTTCACAATTTAAAGAAAACATTCAAAAATCTGACCGCTCTTTTTATGATGCGTTGGCTAAAGGCACCCATCAAAAACCGGCTTATATTTTAGAATGCAAGAAAGCTTCACCTTCTAAAGGATTAATTCGTGGTGAATTTAATTTAGATGAAATCGCCAATGTGTATAAACATTATGCATCAGCTGTTTCTGTACTAACGGATGAGAAATACTTCCAAGGTAAATTTGACTATTTGCCTCAAGTACGTGACGTTGTCTCACAACCTGTATTGTGCAAAGATTTTATGATCAGCGAATACCAGGTTTATCTTGCACGCTACTATCAAGCTGATGCTATTTTATTGATGCTTTCAGTGGTAAATGATGAAACCTATCGCGTATTGTCTGATCTTGCACATTCTCTCGGCATGGGCGTATTGACAGAAACCAGTAACGAGGAAGAGTTTGAGCGTGCCCTTGCATTAGGTGCGAAAATTATCGGTGTTAACAATCGTAATCTTCACGATCTCACTGTTGATTTAAACCGCGTGGTAGAACTTACACAAAAATATGCCAATCGCATTCCTGCTGATGCACGTATTATCAGCGAATCAGGGATTTATAATCACAGCCAAATTCGTGATTTGCAAAAAGTGGCACATGGTTTTTTAATCGGCAGTAGCCTAATGGGCAGTGCTGATTTAAACAATGCTGTGCGTGAAGTGATTTTTGGCGAAAATAAAGTATGCGGTTTAACTCGCACACAAGATGTCAAAGAGGTTTACGCAAACGGAGCATTATACGGCGGCTTAATTTTCGTCGAACATTCAAAACGCTGTGTGAGCCTACGTCAAGCCCAAGAATTAGTGACAGCATCACCACTTCGTTTTGTGGGCGTATTCCAGAATCAAGAAATTGATTTTATTGTAAAAATCGCTAAACAATTGCAGCTTTATGCCGTTCAGCTACACGGTTCAGAAACCGCTGAATTTATTACCGCACTTCGTCACCAACTGCCTGAAGAAATACAAATTTGGAAAGCCATTTCGGTGAATACTGAAGCGCAAAGTATGGTTGATTTTACTGATGATTTAAATATCACTCGCTATATTTTCGATAGCCAATCTGCTAATCAACAAGGTGGCACAGGAAAAACCTTTAATTGGTCCGTCATTCCTGAAAACTTGAAACACAAAATTATTTTGGCTGGTGGAATTTCACCTGACAATATTGAACAAGCCATTAAGCAAGGTTGCTTAGGGGTTGATCTCAATTCTGGTGTAGAAACTGCCGCTGGCGTGAAAGATAGCGAAAAAGTGCGGTCAGTTTTTAATAAGATTTTATCAAATTAATCTGATTGCTAAGGGGAAGCATTATGCAAAGAACAGCGTTAGTAACCGGCGCAACTGCCGGATTTGGTGCGGCAATTTGTCGCACACTTATTGAAAATGGTTATCGTGTAATTGGCACAGGGCGCCGCGTAGCTCGTTTAGAACAATTACAACAAGAATTAGGTGAAAACTTCCACTTTCTTGCCTTTGATATTTCAGATCGCCAAGCAACAGAAGATGCGTTCCATTCCCTTCCCTCTAATTGGCAATCCATTGATTTATTGGTGAATAATGCAGGTTTAGGATTAGGCTTAGAAAGTGCAGATAAAGCGAGTTTAGACGATTGGATGCAAATGATTGATACCAATATTAAAGGTCTCGTCACCATCACTCGTCTTGTGTTACCACAAATGGTTGAACGCAATTCAGGTCATATTATTAATTTAGGCTCAATTGCAGGTACTTATCCTTATCCAGGTGGCAATGTATACGGTGGCACTAAAGCTTTTATAAAACAATTTAGTTTAAATCTTCGAGCCGATCTTGCTGGTACACAAATTCGCGTGTCCAATGTTGAACCCGGTCTTTGTGGTGGAACTGAATTTTCTAATATCCGCTTTAAAGGTGATGATGCCCGAGCTAAAAAACTCTATGAAAATGTAGAATATGTCAGCCCACAAGATATTGCTAATATTGTGTTATGGCTCAATCAACAACCTGAACATGTCAATATTAATCGCATTGAAGTGATGCCTACTGCACAAACCTTTGCACCACTTAATGTCGCAAGAATTCAAAAATAACAAGGAAATATTATGTCAGCAACCCTTTTAAATCCTTATTTCGGTGAATTTGGCGGAATGTATGTACCGGAAATTCTCGTACCGGTACTACAACAGCTAGAAAAAGCCTTTGTTGAAGCAAAAGACGATCCTGAATTCCAACGTGAATTTCAAGATTTACTTAAAAATTATGCGGGCAGACCAACCGCACTTACCCTTTGCCGTAATTTAACCAAAGGCACAAAAGCAAAAATTTATTTAAAACGTGAAGATTTACTTCACGGTGGTGCCCATAAAACCAACCAAGTGTTAGGTCAAATTTTATTAGCAAAACGCATGGGTAAAACACGTATTATCGCAGAAACTGGTGCGGGCCAACATGGCGTGGCAACAGCCCTTGCTTGTGCAATGTTAGATATGCCTTGTCGTGTTTACATGGGGGCAAAAGACGTGGAACGCCAATCACCAAACGTATTCCGTATGCGTTTAATGGGCGCAGAAGTGATTCCTGTACAAAAAGGTTCTTGCTCATTGAAAGATGCATGCTGTGAAGCCATGCGTGATTGGTCAGCCAACTATGAAAACACCCATTATTTATTGGGTACAGCGGCAGGTCCTCATCCATTCCCGACGATTGTACGTGAATTCCAAAAAATGATTGGGGAAGAAACCAAACGTCAAATCTTAGAAAAAGAAGGTCGCTTACCGGATGCTGTCATTGCGGCAGTCGGTGGTGGTTCGAATGCGATTGGTATGTTTGCCGATTTTATTGATGAAAAAAGTGTACGCTTAATTGGTGTGGAACCTGCAGGTCATGGCATCGAAAGCGGTGAACATGGTGCACCATTAGGTCATGCAAAAGTAGGTATTTATTTCGGTATGAAATCACCTTTAATGCAAACTGAAGATGGCCAAGTGGAAGAATCCTACTCCATTTCTGCGGGATTAGACTTCCCTTCTGTAGGACCTCAACATGCTTACTTGCAAAGTATTGGTCGTGCAGAATACCCAAGCATTACAGATGATGAAGCGTTAAACGCTTTCCAAGAATTAGCAAAACATGAAGGGATTATTCCTGCATTGGAAAGTTCGCATGCATTAGCACACGCATTAAAAATGATTCATCAAGAACCGAATAAAGAACAAATTTTAGTGGTGAATCTCTCTGGTCGTGGAGATAAAGATATTTTCACCGTTGATAAAGTTTTAAAAGAAAAAGGAATGCAATAATGAGCCGTTTTGAAACTAAATTTGCAGAACTTGCAGCAAAAAAAGAAGGGGCTTTTGTACCTTTCGTGACATTATGCGATCCAACATTTGATCGCTCTTTTGAGATCATTTGCACGTTAGTCGAAAATGGCGCAGATGCGTTGGAATTAGGCTTTCCATTTTCTGATCCACTATTAGACGGTCCCGTTATCCAGGCGGCTAATAACCGTGCGCTCAATGCGGGCCATAGCACTGAAGACAGCTTTAAATTACTCGCTAAAGTGCGGTCAAAATATCCCGAGATTCCGATTAGCTTACTTCTTTGTGCGAATTTAATGTTTGCGAAAGGATTAGATAATTTCTATCAACGTTGTGCAGAGGTAGGCGTAGATGCGGTTTTAGTAGCAGATATTCCACTATTGGCAAAAGAAGACTATGTTCAAGCAGCTAAAAAGCATGGCATTCAACCTGTCTTTATTTGCCCACCAAATGCTGATGCTAAAACGGTACAAGGCGTTGCTGAAAACAGCGAAGGCTATACCTATTTAGTTTCTCGTGCGGGTGTAACAAGCGCAGAGAATCAAGCTCATGCCGCAAACTTAGATACGCTTGTAGAACAACTTAAAGCCCACAAGGCTCCACCAATTCTACAAGGTTTTGGTATTGCTCAACCTGCTCAAGTGAAAGAAGCCCTTCAACTAGGTGCAGCAGGCGCGATTTCTGGTTCTGCAACTGTAAAAATTATTGAGCGAAACTTAGATAATCAGGCTCAGTGCTTATCTGAACTAGCCGAATTTGTTCGCAATATGAAAGCTGCAACCAAATAATAAATAAAAAAAGTGCGGTTAAAATTAACCGCACTTTTATTTTTCTTTCATTAATCCACAATTCGTAAATGAGATGCTGATTTCTGTGGTTTCTTTTCAGTTTTAGGCTTATCTACCGCTTCTGCAAAGCTTAATGGCTGTTCTGATGTTGGCTCACGATTTAATTCATCGTAAATTTCTTCTGGCTCAAACATCACGCCATCACCATTTTCACGTGCATAAATAGCTAAAGCTGCGCCCATCGGAATATATAACTCACGAGCAACACCTTTAAAACGCGCATTAAACTGAATAAAATCATTCGTTAATTGCAAATTCCCTGTCGCCCCAGCAGAAAGATTTAAGACGATTTGCCCATCTTTCACGTATTCCACAGGCACATTGGTACCATAATAATTAGCATCCACCACTAAATATGGGGTGAAATCGTTATCCACTAACCAATCATAATAGGCTCTTAGTAAATAAGGGCGTTTTGGAGAAGGTGTATGGGTCATTATTTATCATCCATTAAATTTTTAGGTGCAGCTTCACCTACAGATTGTAAGAATGAATCACGGCTAAATACTCGATCCATATAGCCTTTGATTGCTTTGCTTCCTGTACCGCTAAATTCAACGCCCATATTACGTAGTTTCCATAATAATGGTGCAACATAGCAATCAACCAAGCCAAACTCTTCGCTCATAAAATAAGGAGTTTGTTGGAAGATAACCGATACCGCTAGCAATTCTTCTTTTAACTGTTTTAATGCTTCTTCACGTTCAACTTCTGTGCCTTTTTCAGCAATTTCTAATGTTGGATACCAATCTTGTTCGATACGTAACATTAAAAGACGGCTTTTCGCACGAGAAACGGGATAAACTGGCATAAGTGGAGGATGTGGAAAACGCTCATCAAGATATTCCATAATAATGCGTGAGCTAAATAATACTAAATCACGATCCACCAATGTTGGTAATGTGCCGTAAGGATTTAATTCCATTAAATCTTCTGATAATGCTTGCAAATCAACTTCTTCGTTTTCGTAAGCGACACCTTTTTCAGCTAAGACAATTTTTACCTGATGGCAGTAAATGTCATTTTTATTTGAAAAAAGAGTCATTACTGAACGTTTACTTGATGCATTGGACATTTATTCCTCCGAAGATCCAAAATAATCTATATACTTCTACTAAAAGTGGGCGATTATTTTAACATAACCGAGAGCCAAATTGCCAATATTTTCTTGTTTTTGTTTTAAAATCAATCAATTACAAATACATAACAAGAAATCAAAGAATGGTAATTTTTAATTAATTTATTTTTTACAGACACAAAAAAAGCAGAGATTGCTCTCTGCTTTCTTGAAACGATAATAAAAAATTAACGTTTGGAGTATTGTGGACGACGACGTGCTTTGTGTAAACCAACTTTTTTACGTTCAACGCGACGTGCGTCACGAGTAACGAAGCCAGCTGCACGAAGAGCAGGACGTAAAGTCTCATCATATTCCATTAATGCACGAGTGATACCATGACGGATTGCACCCGCTTGACCAGAAATACCACCACCTTTAACAGTGATGTATAGGTCTAATTTATCAGTTAATTCCACTAATTCTAACGGTTGACGTACGATCATACGAGCTGTTTCGCGACCGAAATATACGTCTAATTCACGTTGGTTGATAGTGATTTTACCACTGCCCGGTTTGATAAATACACGAGCTGAAGAGCTTTTGCGGCGACCAGTGCCGTAGTTTTGATTCTCTGCCATTTCCTAAACCTCGTGATTAAATGTCTAATACTTGTGGTTGTTGTGCTGCGTGTTGGTGTTCTGCACCTGCATACACTTTTAATTTACGGAACATTGCACGGCCTAATGGACCTTTTGGCAACATACCTTTAACCGCAATTTCAATCACCGCTTCAGGACGGCGAGCGATCATTTCTTTGAAAGTCGCTTGTTTAATACCACCTACATAGCCAGTGTGCCAGTAGTAAAGTTTATCTGTTTCTTTACGACCAGTTACTGCCACTTTGTCTGCGTTGATAACGATGATGTAATCACCAGTATCTACGTGTGGAGTGTACTCAGCCTTGTGTTTACCACGAAGACGGCGTGCTAATTCAGTAGCTAAACGACCTAAAGTTTTACCTGTCGCATCTACCACATACCAGTCACGTTTTACTGTTTCCGGTTTTGCTACAAAAGTTTTCATTAATTAATTACCAAAATATAAGTTTGATACCCAGTGTTTCATATCGAAACACAACCATTGATCTTAATCTACACCCCTTCGAGTGTGATCTCGATAAAATAATGCACGGTGGGAATCCGTGCATTTACAGGGTCGGCGTATTATACCTATTTTTAGAAAAAATGCTAACTTTTTGTGCAAATAAATTGATTTTCTTTTAAAATACAACGCACAATAAACAATCATTAATTTTATTCATTATTTTTATGAAATCATTGAAATTGACGCATATTAGTTCTTATCTTATGATAAGTACATTCTAATAAAAAACGTAAGAAGGCATGCTATGAGCTACGCAAACGAAATTAACACATTAAATCAACATCTTGCTGATACTAACAAAAAAATTAATGTCTCCTTTGAATTCTTTCCGCCTAAAAATGAAAAAATGGAAAGCATGCTTTGGGATTCCATCCATCGCTTAAAAGTATTAAATCCTAAATTTGTTTCCGTCACCTATGGTGCAAACTCTGGCGAACGTGATCGTACACATAGCATCGTGAAAGCCATTAAAGCAGAAACAGGCATAGAAGCCGCACCACATTTAACAGGTATTGATGCAACACCTGAAGAATTAAAAGAAATTGCAAAAGATTATTGGGATAGCGGTATTCGTCGCATTGTGGCATTACGCGGTGATGAGCCAAAAGGCTATGCAAAAAAACCTTTCTATGCGGCTGATTTAGTTGAACTACTCCGCTCCGTAGCTGACTTTGATATCTCCGTTGCAGCATACCCTGAAGTTCATCCTGAAGCAAAATCAGCACAAGCAGATTTAATCAATTTGAAACGTAAAATTGATGCAGGTGCGAATCATGTCATTACTCAATTCTTCTTTGATATTGACAGTTATCTTCGCTTCCGTGATCGCTGTGCATCCATTGGTATTGAGGCTGAAATTGTTCCGGGTATTCTACCTGTCACTAACTTCAAACAACTTCAAAAAATGGCATCATTTACGAATGTAAAAATTCCAGCATGGTTGGCTAAAGCATATGAAGGATTAGATGATGATCCTACTACTCGTAATCTCGTCGCGGCGAGTGTGGCAATGGATATGGTAAAAATCCTTTCTCGTGAAGGCGTGAATGACTTCCACTTCTACACATTAAATCGTAGTGAACTCACTTATGCGATTTGCCACACATTAGGCATTCGCCCTACAACAAATCCATAAAGAAAAAGTGCGGTTAAAATTAACCGCACTTTTTTTATTTCTACTATACTCGTCTAACTTGCCAAAAAGCTTTTTTCCAATAAGGGCTATTCATCGAAGAATAAATCACGCCACCTTTGGTTGAAGCATGTAAAAATTTATCTTCTTTCACATAAATCCCAACATGATAGCCATTTGGTCCACGTCCTGTTTTAAAGAAAATTAAATCGCCTGTTTGGATATCTTCTTTACGAACAAGTTTTCCGTAACCCGCTTGATCTTTCGTAGTTCGAGGAAGGTTGATATTAAAACGATCAATAAAGGTCTTTTGCACAAAACCAGAACAATCAATACCATCTCGAGATTGCCCACCTAAAATATAAGGTGTCCCCGCCCATTCATATTGTTGTTCGCTTAACATGGCAATGGCTATAATCGGATCACCAATCTGACCTTTATAGTTCATCGCATATTCTTCGCGAACACCACTTGAACAAGCAAAAAGCAAAAAACTTCCTGCGACTAAAAAAGCACATTTAATCTTATTCATGTTCTACCCTGACAAAAGTGCGGTCAAAAACGACCGCACTTTTCTTACTATTGTTTTGGCTTGGTATTTTCCACGCGAGCACGTAATTTTTGCCCAGGCTTGAATGCCACTACACGGCGCGCAGAAACAGGAATACTTTCACCTGTTTTTGGATTACGCCCTGGACGGGAAGCTTTATTACGAAGTTCAAAATTACCAAAACCTGATAATTTCACTTCGCCACCAGATTCTAACGATAAACGAATTTCCTCAAAAAAGTCTTCCACTAATGCTTTAGCTTCCGCTTTTTGTAATTGATACTTATCTAATAAGTATTCAGTAATATCAATTTTTGTAATCGTTGCCATGTTAGTCTCCTGTTTAGTCTCTAAGCTCCGAATTAAAGCGTTGTTTAACTTCGTTTAATACAGCAGAGATTACCGCATTAATCTCATCATCTTCAAGCGTTTTTTCATTATCTTGAATGGTTAAACTGATTGCTAAGCTCTTATGTCCGCTAGCAACGCCAATGCCTTGATATACGTCGAATAAATTGACTTGTGTTAATTTTTCTCCGCCGGCTTGTTTACATGCTTCGATAATATCGCCTGCAGGGACATTATCTGCAACAACTAAAGCTAAGTCACGACGGTTCGCTGGGAATTTTGAAATCTCTTTGGCTTGAACCACTCGACGATTTGCAATGGCATCCCATAAAATTTCAAAAACAACCGCTTTGCCATTTAATCCTAGTTTTTGAGCAATAAGTGGATGAATAGTTCCAATAAAACCAATTTCTTTTCCATCTAATTCAATTGCAGCAGATTGACCTGGGTGTAATGCACTGTATGCTTTTGCCACGAATTTAACTCGATTACCCACTTCGGTGAGAGAAAGAATACTTTCTAAATCACCTTTAAGATCAAAGAAATCAACCGTTTCTGCTTTACCTGTCCAACATTCTGATTTTGGTGTACCGGTAATCACACCTGCAAGAACAAATTCTTGGCGCATACCTAATTCTGCATTGGTATCAGGAACAAAACGTAATCCCGTTTCAAATAAACGCACGCGGTTTTGTTGACGATTTTGGTTGTATAGTACTGCACCGAGTAATCCACTTAACAATGAAACGCGCATTGCTGACATTTCAACTGAAATTGGATTTGGTAATACAAGTGCTTCAATTTCTGGATGAAGTAAAGTTTGTACTTTTGGATCAACGAAGCTATAAGTAATCGCCTCTTGATAATCTGCGTCAACAAGTGCGGTCTTAATTCGGCTTAAATCTAAATCAGACTCTTTATGCTCACGCATACGAAGATGTGCTAATGGTGCATTATTTGGAATGCTGTTATAGCCATAAATACGTGCTACTTCTTCAATGAGATCTTCTTCGATTTCAATATCAAAACGCCAGCTTGCTGAAGTCACGGTCCAAACATCATTAGCATATTTCACCGCAAAACCTAAACGCTCAAAAATCTCGGTCACGGTTTCAGTTTCGATATGATGACCTAATAAGCTATCTAATTTTTCACGACGTAAAGTGACTTCATTGACTTTTGGTAAATATTGCTCACTCACCACTTCACAAATTTCGCCTGCTTCACCACCACAAATTTCAAGTAACAATGCTGTTGCACGTTCCATTGCGTGACGTTGTAGCGTAAAATCAACACCGCGTTCAAAACGATGTGAAGAATCAGTGTGTAAACCGTATTGTCTTGCACGTCCCGCAATCGCTAATGGTGCAAAGAATGCTGCTTCTAAAATTACATCTTTTGTTGTTTCAGCATCAACACCGCTAGCTTGACCACCAAAGATACCTGCCATTGCTAATGGACCAGTTTGGTCTGCAATCACTAAAGTATTAGGCTGTAATTTTGCAGTTGTACCATCTAATAAAACAAGTTCTTCGCCGTTATTGGCTAAACGTACTTGAACAGGTTGAGACACTTTTGATGCATCAAAAGCATGCATTGGTTGACCTAATTCAAGTAAAACATAGTTGGTAATATCCACAATAGGATCGATAGAACGAATACCACAACGACGTAATTTTTCTTGTAACCAAATTGGTGATTGCGCTTTAACATTCACATTTTTCATCACGCGCAATAAATAACGAGGGCATGCTTCTGGCGCTTTTAATTCAATTTGAACTTTATCTGAAATCGTTGCAGGTACGGCATCAAAGTGTGGTTGATTAACAACTTGTTTATTCACCACACCAACTTCACGTGCAACACCTGCAATACTTAAACAATCTGCACGGTTTGGCGTTAAGCTGATTTCAATTGCTTTATCATCTAAATCTAAATATTCACGTAGATTTTTACCCACTGGTGCATCTAACGGTAGCTCAATAATACCATCTGCATCTACATCAATGCCTAATTCAGAGAATGAGCAAAGCATCCCTTCTGAAGGTTGGCCACGTAATTTAGTCTTCTTAATTTTAAAATCACCAGGTAATATCGCACCTTCAGTTGCACATGCCACTTTTAAACCTTGACGGCAATTTGGTGCACCACAAACGATATCCAATAAACGGTCGCCACCAACATTTACTTTAGTGACACGTAATTTGTCTGCATCTGGGTGTTGAGCACATTCAACAACTTCACCTACAACCACTCCAGTAAAGTCGCCTGCTACTTTTTCAACGCCATCAACTTCTAAACCAAGCATCGTGATTTGATCACATAACTGCTCTGTTGAAATTGATGGATTAACCCATTCTCTCACCCAATTTTCGCTAAATTTCATTATCTCTGTATCCTTTATTGATGAACGTGTTACGTTCTAAATTAATCATTATCGTCAATTTAACCAAACGGTTAATTACTTAAATTGTTTTAAAAAACGTAAGTCGTTTTCAAAGAATGAACGTAAATCTGTGACGTTGTAGCGTAACATGGTTAAACGTTCAACCCCCATGCCTACTGCGAAGCCAGAATATTCATTTGGATCAATACCTACGTTACGTAACACATTAGGATGCACCATACCACAACCTAGTACTTCTAACCATTTACCATTTTTACCCATTACATCGACTTCTGCAGAAGGTTCGGTAAATGGGAAGTAGGAAGGACGGAAACGAACTTGTAAATCCTCTTCAAAAAATGCACGTAAGAAATCGTGTAATAAGCCTTTTAACTCGGTGAAGTTTGCTTTTTTATCTACATAAAGCAATTCAATTTGATGGAACATTGGTGTGTGTGTTTGATCGTAGTCGTTACGATATACACGACCTGGCGCCATAATACGAATAGGTGGCTGCATTTTTTCCATGGTACGAATTTGCACACCTGAGGTTTGTGTACGAAGTAATAATTCAGGATTAAACCAGAATGTATCGTGATCAGCACGTGCTGGGTGATGTTTAGGGATATTTAATGCATCGAAATTGTAATAATCACTTTCAATTTCGGGACCGGTTTCCACAGAAAAACCTAACTCTGAAAAGAATTTTGTTACGCGATTGATGGTAATGGTCACTGGGTGTAAACCACCCGTTTCTGTTTTACGACCTGGAAGGCTCACATCAATGCGTTCTTTTTCTAATTTCGCATTGAGTTCAGCTTGTTCCCATTCTGCTTTTTTAGCATTTAAAAAATCTAACGCAGCTTGTTTCGCTTCATTGATTTTAGCGCCCATCGCAGGACGCTCTTCCGCTGCAACATTACGCAATTCCTGCATAAGTTGGGTAAAATGCCCTTTTTTACCAAAATATTCCACACGAATTTCATCTAATGTGGTTAAACTTTTATTTTCGATTTGTTCAATCGCCGATTTTGCTTTCTCAACAAGATCTTTCAGATGTTGCATAGTTTCCCCTGATTATCTTTTCTAACTAAAATACACCTAATGATAATACTAACTCATTAAAAAATCACGCGTTTCTTGTTGAATTGATGTTTCAGATGAAAAATGACAAAAATTTTTGCTATTTTTTGAGATATATCACAGTAATTTTTAGTGCTTTCGTTAGAATGAAGAAGAATCGACCATGTCTAGGAGGCGTATTATGTGGAAATCAATTTCTCAAGTCTTAGCTGATCAATTTGGTGCTTACTATAACATCAAAGAAAAAAACAAAGTGCCTGGTGGCGAAGTAAATGAAACTTGGCTTATTACGGATGGAATCCAACCTGTCTTTGTTAAAGTGAATGAACGGTCCTATCGTTCAATGTTTCGTGCAGAAGCTGACCAATTAAACCTACTAGGCAAAACCAATACAATCCGACTTCCGCAAGTGTATGGCGTAGGCTGTTCTCAAAACCATAGTTTCTTGTTATTAGAAGCGCTTCCTATTACTCAACAAACCAATGCAACGCCACATTTTGCTGAAGAATTAGCAAAACTCCATCAAGTGTCTGGCACTAAAAACTATGGATTAGATTTTGATACTTGGCTTGGCCCAGAGTATCAGCCCAATAAATGGAATGGAAGTTGGGCGAAGTTTTTTGCAGAACAGCGTATTGGATGGCAATTGCAACTCTGCAAAGATAAAGGTTTAGACTTTGGTGATATTGATTTAATTATTGAAAAGGTAAAATACAAACTTTCAAAACATAATCCTAAACCCTCTTTGTTACATGGTAACCTATGGGTTGAAAATACGGCGATCGTAGGCAATCAAACCTTTACCTATGATCCTGCTTGCTACTGGGGGGATAGAGAGTGTGATTTAGCATTCAGTGAGCTTTTCCAACCATTCTCAGCTGAATTCTATGAAATTTATGACCGCACTTTCCCACTTGATAAAGACGGTTTTGAAGAAAGAAAACACCTTTATCAGCTCTATTATCTGCTAAATTTCAGTCATCGTTTTAATGGAAGTTATATCAACTTAACCACTAAATTGATTGAAGAACTTCTACTTGAATAATTTCTTAAACATCAGATAAAAAAAGAGCGTAATTTTCATTACGCTCTTTCTATCTTCTCTATCTATTATTTTTGATAAAGAGGTGCTGGACCTTGAGTTCCACCGTTAACTTGACCACCTTCTTGTAATTTTAATACAGAACCAGAAGCAGTGATTTCTACACGACGGTTTGGACGTAAACAGTCTTTCTCAGCTTTACTTGCGTGTTTGTAACCATTACAAGCTTTAACTTGTGGCACTTTACCGTAACCAACAGCTGTAATTTCAGATGTTACGCCATCTTCAATTAAACGAGCTTTAACACGGTTTGCACGACGTTGAGAAAGATCTAAGTTGTAAGCATCAGAACCTAAACGGTCAGTATAACCTGCAACTTTAACTTCTTTAGCACCAGTTTCTTTTAATTGTGCTGCAACGTTATCAACAACTTCTTTACCACGTGGAGTTAAAGTATCTTTATCGAAGTCGAACAAGAAGTCACCACTTAAAGTAAATGCTGAGTTTCCGTTACAACCGTTTGGATACCAGAAGAAGCTTTGAGCATTGTGGTTTTTGTCAAATAATATTTTGTATTGACAAATTTTGTGAACACCGTTCTCACGATAGTTGAACGCATAATCCCACTCTTCAACACCGTATAAACCTTCAGAGAAGTGTGGACGACCGATTAGGTTATATAATTGATCTTTGTTCATACCACGTTCGATCATACGAACGTTATCCCAGTTTGGCCATGAACCAAATTGGCTACCGTCATGGTTGAAACCAGCTTTATCAATCTTAGGCCATACGAGTTGTGGTACTTGTTGACCATCAACTTCTTTATATTCTGGAGTACCAGCTTCTGTAACTTTGCTTAAGTTACCACAAGCAGCAACTGTCGCTACTGCTACTGCAGATAATAAAATACGAGATAATTTCATTTCTTTACCTTTTTACTGTTAAGGTGCAATCCTTGCAAGAAGAACCTACACAACTAAACTTTATAAATTTTACAAATAAAACTATAAAAAGTTTCATGGCGTATGGTAGTCATAATTCTTTAACTTGTAAATAAAAAAACATTAAAAAATGATTTTTTATGGAACTTTTTTGTAAAGTTGTGTAAAGAGTTGTCAAATAAGTAAATTTTTTTCTTAGTGAATAAAATCCTGTCCATTTTTTGTTAAATTTCGATGGATAATTCCCTCAATACTCTCTTCAGCTTGCTTACCTATTTTTTGTAAAAGTGGCTTTTTCACTTTATATTTCACCGCGATCACAGACTTATCTTTCATTTTTTCAAGAATAATATCATCACTGGTTGCTAACTCATCGACTAGTTGAAGCGCTAAGGCTTGTTGACCGAACCAATGCTCACCAGTTGCGACTTTATCCACATCTAAGTGCGGTCGATTTTGAGTAACAAATTGTTTAAATAATTGATGGGTTTCTTCAAGTTCGGCTTGGAATTTCTGTTTTCCTTTTTCAGTATTTTCACCTAATACTGTAACGGTGCGTTTAAATTCTCCTGCTGTCATCACATCAACATCGACATCATGTTTTTTCAATAAACGATGAATATTCGGAATTTGTGCAACCACTCCAATAGAACCGATGATCGCAAAAGGTGCGGAAACAATTTTATCTGCCACGCAAGCCATCATATACCCACCACTTGCAGCCACCTTATCTACTGCAACAGTTAATTTAATTCCTTTTTGTTTTAAGCGAGCTAACTGTGAAGCAGCCAAACCATAACCATGAACAACACCACCTGGGCTTTCTAAACGTAGTAAGACCTCATCATCGGCTTTTGCTACATTAATAATCGCCGAAATTTCTTCTCGAAGTGCGGTTGTTTCTGATGCAGAAATATCACCTTTAAAATCGAGCACATAAACACAAGGTTTAGGCGTTTCTTTCTCACCATTTTTTAATTTCGCTTTTAATGCCTTTGCTTCTTGCTTTTTCGCTTTTTTCTCTGCTTTTTCTGCTTGTTTAAGTTCTTCTTCTGAAAGCTGGAAATCGCGTAAATGCTTTACTGTTTCCTTAAATTCTTCTGAAAGATCTGTCACGACCAACTCACCATGATGTGTTGCATTACGCTGTTTTGCCGAAATAATCATTGCGACAATAGCGGCAATCACAAGTAAAATCGTTAAAATCTCCAAAATAAAAATGCCATAGCCGGTCAAAATATCAGACCACATAGTTTTCTCCTAAAATAAAGTGAAGGAATTATTTTACTGTGCAAGCCCGATTTACACTAACTTTTTATGGAAAATTTTGCGATTTAAGGTAAACTAACACAGTTTTATTGCCTAATTTATAATGAATTACAGAGGTTTATATGTCTAAAGTTGCATCTATTGTTGATGTGTTACAAGGTAAAATCGCTATAGGCGAAAAAGTTACCGTACGCGGATGGGTCCGTACCCGTCGTGACTCTAAAGCAGGTCTTTCTTTCCTTGCTGTTTATGACGGCTCTTGCTTTGACCCTATTCAAGCGATTGTTAATAACGATATTGAAAATTATGAGAGCGAAGTCTTACGCTTAACAACGGGTTGCTCTGTTATCGTAACCGGTACTATTGTTGAGTCACCTGCTGAAGGTCAAGCTGTTGAACTTCAAGCTGAAAAAGTAGAAGTGACAGGGTTTGTAGAAGATCCTGATACTTATCCAATGGCGGCAAAACGTCACTCAATTGAATACTTACGTGAAGTGGCACACTTACGTCCTCGTACCAATATTATCGGTGCAGTCGCACGCGTTCGTCACTGCTTAGCTCAAGCTATTCATCGCTTCTTCCATGAACAAGGTTTCTATTGGGTCGCTACCCCATTAATTACTGCATCAGATACTGAAGGTGCGGGTGAAATGTTCCGTGTCTCAACGCTTGATTTAGAAAATCTTCCTCGTGGTGAAGATGGTAGAGTCGATTTCAGTCAAGACTTCTTCGGCAAAGAATCATTTTTAACCGTTTCAGGCCAGTTAAATGGTGAGACTTACGCGTGTGCATTAAGCAAAATCTATACTTTCGGTCCAACATTCCGTGCTGAAAATTCAAATACCACTCGTCACCTTGCAGAATTCTGGATGGTTGAACCTGAAGTCGCTTTTGCAACACTTGCTGATAATGCGAAATTAGCAGAAGACATGTTGAAATACGTTTTCCGCGCCGTGCTTGCTGAACGTAAAGATGACTTAAAATTCTTTGAAAAACATGTAGATAAAGATGTTATTACTCGTTTAGAAAACTTTGTAAACTCTGATTTTGCTCAAATCGACTATACCGATGCGATCGACGTGTTATTAAAATCAGGTAAGAAATTCGAATTCCCAGTATCTTGGGGTATCGATTTGTCTTCTGAACATGAACGTTTCTTAGCGGAAGAATATTTCAAATCACCGGTTGTGGTGAAAAACTATCCGAAAGATATCAAAGCCTTCTATATGCGTTTAAATGACGATGGCAAAACTGTAGCTGCAATGGATGTTCTCGCGCCTGGAATTGGTGAAATCATCGGTGGTTCACAACGTGAAGAACGTTTAGACGTATTAGATAAACGTATGGAAGAAATGGGCCTAAATCCTGAAGATTACTGGTGGTATCGCGATCTTCGTAAATATGGTACTGTACCACATTCAGGTTTCGGTCTTGGTTTTGAACGCTTAATTGTTTATGTAACTGGCGTACAAAATATTCGCGATGTGATTCCATTCCCTCGCGCACCAAGAAATGCAAATTTCTAAAAATATTGTTTAAATTGACCGCACTTTCTTTAAAGTGCGGTCATCATTTTAGGCGATAAATTTTATCCCTATTTTATTTATTGTGTTTGAATCAATCTTTCAAATACATCATATTAAGGAAAGTAGAAATGGACAAAATTAAACAACTCTTTGCAAACAACTACAGTTGGGCGCAAAGAATGAAAGAAGAAAATTCCACTTATTTTAAAGAACTTGCCGATCACCAAACACCTCATTATCTTTGGATTGGCTGCTCTGATAGCCGTGTTCCTGCTGAAAAACTCACAAATCTTGAACCAGGCGAGTTATTTGTACATCGTAATGTAGCCAATCAAGTTATTCATACAGATTTTAACTGCCTTTCAGTTGTGCAATATGCCGTTGATGTACTCAAAATTGAACATATTATTATTTGCGGCCACACCAATTGTGGTGGTATCAAAGCAGCGATGCAAGATCAAGATCTAGGGCTAATCAATAACTGGTTGCTCCATATTCGTGATATTTGGTTTAAACATGGTCATCTATTAGGCAATCTTTCAGCAGAAAAACGTTCAGATATGCTCACTAAATTAAATGTTGCAGAGCAAGTTTATAACCTAGGACGCACATCTATCGTAAAAAGCGCTTGGGAACGTGGACAAAAACTCTCCCTACATGGCTGGGTATATGATGTAAATGATGGATTCTTAGTAGATCAAGGTGTTATTGCAACCAGTCGGGAAACTCTTGAAATCTCTTACCGTAATGCGATTGCTCGCCTATCTAGCCTCGCGGAAGAAGATATCCTGAAAAAAGAGCTTCCAGAAAACGAAGAATAAAAAAAGTGCGGTTAAAATCTAATGAGTTTTAACCGCACTTTTTATTTCAAACTTACTATTTAACTAACTCTGTTTGCATATACATCAAACGATCTATATTGGTTAAATAATGCCCCAATTCTTGAGATTCTGGTTTATGAATATAAGGGATTTTACCTAGTAGAGGTGCATCAATCTGAGCCTCCAAAATATCTACCACCTCTTTATAATGCCCTAAGCAAGGATTAATTCGATTCGCAATCCAACCTAATAAAGGGACACCTAGTTGTTTAATCACTTGGGCTGTCAGCAATGCGTGATTAATACAACCTTCTTTAATGCCGACAACCAGCACAACAGGCATTTTATGTTCAACAACCCAATCAGCAAAACTCTTACCTTCTGCCATGGGGGTGAGTAAACCAAATGAACCTTCCACGACAACAGATTGATATTTTTGAACTAATGTTGTTAAGGCTTGATTAATCTTACTTAATTTAATGCGTGATTTATCTCGAGTCAGCATCGGCAAGGAATGAGCAAAAGTATAGCTATTTACTTCTTGATAAGATACGGACTCATTCGTTGCATCCATTAAAGCTAACACGTCTGAATTATTTTCAGCATCATAATCTGTTTGGGATTCATTAGACTGATTTTCGACAGGATAAATCCCCTCTTCACAGCTACAAGCAATCGGCTTATAACCCACAATTCGCACGCCCTTTGCTTGTAATGCCTGAATAATGGCACGGCAGGCGGTGGTCTTACCCACGTCAGTATCTGTACCTGCCACAAAGAAACTACTCATTTTTATTCTCCTTTTAAAAGTGCGGTCAATTCTAAAGGAGTTTTTTGAGGAAAATATTGAGATAAAGCAAGATTTGGATATTTTTAGGAAAAAATAAAAGGCTTATTTGATCTCACTCAAACTATTAAACAAGCCATCATCTTGTTTTGGCATTTGAAGATAAAATCCTTGCTGAGTAATTTTCCCCATAACCTCATCTTTATCTGCATGAACAAGCGGTTTACTCCCCCTCAAATTGAAAGGCATAAGAAATTGAGGCTTACCAAAACTCTGCATTAATATATCCGGTACAGCTGAAAAATCATCTCGTTTTGAAATATAAAGATAGCAGCCTGGTTTACGTTTACTTTTATAAATTGCACATAACATTTCATATTGCTCCAAAAAGAAAAAACCTACCAGATAATCTCTGATAGGTTTTTATTTTACGAAAGTTTAATTATTTAGTCACAGCTTCTTTTACTTCAGCTGCTTTATCTGCCGCTGCATCTTTTGCTTCAGCCGCTTTATCAGCTGCCGCATCTTTTGTTTCTGAAGCTGAGTTTTTTACTGCTTCCATTTTAGAAGACATCGCATCTTTTGCTTCAGCCATTTTATTTGCTGCAGCATCTTTCATTTCAACTGCTTTATCTACTGCTGCATCTTTTGCTTCAGAAGCTGCATTTTTTACTTCTTCCATTTTAGAAGACACTGCATCTTTTGCCTCAGCCATTTTATTTGCAGCAGCATCTTTCATTTCAGAAGCTTTATCAGCTACTGCTTCTTTTGTTTCAGCCATTTTATTTGCAGCTGAATCTTTTGCGTCAATTGCCGCATTTTTAACATCAGTTGCAACTTCTTTTGCTGCATCTTTAACTTGTGTTGCTGCATTTGCTGTTGCATCTTTTGCTGCTTCAACTTTTTGAGCTGTTTCTTGTTTATCGAAACAACCAGTTACGGCTAAAGATGCACCTAATACTAATACGGCTAATACTGATTTTTTCATTGTCATTCTCCATTTTATAATTAAGAATTAATCCAAAGCTATTTGCTTTGTGTGATCTAGTTTACGTAAAAAAAACTTAAAATAAAACATCTTCCAAAAAAATTTACATTTCTAAAGATATAGTTTTTTTATAATACCTCTCTAAAATAACTATAACCCCATGAATTTAAAAGACTTGTAAAAAAGTTCATTATAAAAATTTTATTTTTTGTAAAGATAAAAAATTACTTTTTTGTGTTTTTTTTGAACAACCAAACTCAGTTAATTTGAATAATCCTTAACCATTGCTTTTACTTTTCAGTTACTTTTTTACGGCTGCAGATTGATCTTTTGTTTCAGAATCTACATTTTTTACTTCCTCTGCTTTAGAGCACACAGCATCTTTTGCTTCAGTCATTTTATTTTCCGCAACATGTTTAACATAGTTAGCTGCTGCAACCACAGCATCTTTAACTTGTACTGCCGCGCTTACTGTTGCATCTTTTGCAGCTTCAACTTTAGAAGACATTACATCTTTTGCCTCTGAAAGCGAATCTTTTACTTCAGCAACTTTATCTTCGACAGCTTCTTTTGCTTTTACAGCTTTATCTTCAGCTGCATCTTTTAGCTCAGATGCTTTATCTGCAGCTTCATCTTTTGCTTCTGAAACTACTTTTTTCACTTCTGATGCTTTATCTTCCACCGCATCTTTTACTTCTGAAGCCGCTTCTTCTGCTTCTACAGCTTTATCTTCAGCCGCATCTTTCACTTCAGCAGCTTTATCTTCAGCTTCATCTTTTGCTTCAAAAACTGCATTTTTTACTTCAGCAACTTTATCTACAACTGCATCTTTGAATTTAACTACTTTGTCTACAACTGTATCTTTTGCTTCTGAAGCCGCTTCTTTTGCTTCTACAGTTTTATCTTCAGCTGCATCTTTTAGCTCAGATGCTTTATCTGCAGCTTCATCTTTTGCTTCTGAAACTGCTTTTTTTACTTCTTTTGCTTTATCTTCAGCCGCATCTTTCACTTCAGCAGCTTTATCTTCAGCTTCATCTTTTAACTCAGCCGCTTTATCAGCAGCTTCATCTTTTGCTTCAAAAACTGCATTTTTTACTTCAGCAACTTTATCTACAACTGCATCTTTGAATTTAACTACTTTGTCTACAACTGTATCTTTTGCTTCTGAAGCCGCTTCTTTTGCTTCTACAGTTTTATCTTCAGCTGCATCTTTTAGCTCAGATGCTTTATCTGCAGCTTCATCTTTTGCTTCTGAAACTGCTTTTTTTACTTCTTTTGCTTTATCTTCAGCCGCATCTTTCACTTCAGCAGCTTTATCTTCAGCTTCATCTTTTAACTCAGCCGCTTTATCAGCAGCTTCATCTTTTGCTTCAAAAACTGCATTTTTTACTTCAGCAACTTTATCTACAACTGCATCTTTGAATTTAACTACTTTGTCTACAACTGTATCTTTTGCTTCTGAAGCCGCTTCTTTTGCTTCTACAGTTTTATCTTCAGCTGCATCTTTTAGCTCAGATGCTTTATCTGCAGCTTCATCTTTTGCTTCTGAAACTGCTTTTTTTACTTCTTTTGCTTTATCTTCAGCCGCATCTTTCACTTCAGCAACTTTGTCTTCAGCTGCATCTTTTAGCTCTACTGCTTTATCTGCCGCTTCATCTGTAGCTTCTGAAACTGTTTTTTTCACTTCTGATGCTTTATCTTCGACGGCTCTTTTTACTTCAGAAAATTTGTCATCGATTGCTTTTTTCATTTCAGTAGCTTTATCATCGATTGCTGCTTTTGCTTCAGAAACTGCTTTTCTTACTTCAGATATTTTATCTTCAGTTACATCTTTCACTTCAGTAGCTTTGTCTTCAACCACTTCTTTTGCCTCGGACGCTTTATGTGTCACAGCATCTTTAATATAGTTAGCCGCTGCAACTAATGCATCTTTAGCTTGTGTTGCAGCATTCACTGTCGTATCTTTTACTTCAGTTGCTTTATCTTCGATTTTATTGTTCATAGCTACTCTCCTTGTGTCATTGTGATGGCTTAATTTAAGCTATTCATTTATAGCTCATTTTCAGTCTATCAAAAAAATTTTAAAAAAACACCTAAAAATACACATTTTAGGTGTTGCTTATTTTTGACTGCTTTTAAAAAGTAAATCATATAAACTTTGTTTTTCGTATTTTAGCCATTCTATTTTGGATAATGGAAAGCTTCAATGGTGCCTTTTTCACCATTCCAGTCAATCTGAACAATCGTTGAAGGATAAAAACTGATTGGATTTCGCTTGCCATAAAGCTCTGAAACAATACTGCCCACTAAAGGTAAATGAGAAACAAGCAAAACACTTTCAACCCCTTGTTTCTGCAAAACAGATAAATAATCTGCTACCAGCGTAGCATTCCCGTAAGGTGTAATTCCACTCCAAGTTTCAACATCATTAAGAATATTGTCTAACCCTGAATTGACGAGCTCAAACGTTTCTTGAGCACGAACATAAGGACTAACAATCACTTTCTGAACTGAAAGTGCGGTTAAATTTAGATGTGTTTTAAGCCATTGACCTTGTGATATTGACTGTTTGCGTCCATACTCGGTTAAATGCCGAGCCTCATCTGATGAAGCGACAACTTCAGCTTCCCCATGTCGCATAATAAAAACTTTCATTTCTTTGCTTTCCTAAAAATAATAAAAGATAAATTTTATGATCAAAAATGGGGGCAAGCCCCCACTTCATTAATTCACTTTAACTGCTTCCGCAATTTCTTCTGCACATTGTTTTGCAAGTGCGCCGTCCTCACATTCCACCATTACGCGAATAAGTGGCTCTGTACCTGACTTACGCAGTAAAATTCGACCTTTGCCTTCTAAACGTTTTTCCACATCTGCAGCTACCGCTTTTACCGTTTCACTTTCTAATGGATTATCACCACCAGCAAAACGAACATTAATGAGTACTTGAGGGAATAATTTCACCGCACTTGCAAGCTCGTTTAAAGATAAACGATGTTGAACCATTGCACTTAATACAGCTAGTGATGCAATAATACCATCACCTGTCGTATTTTTATCAGCAATAATGATATGGCCTGAGTTTTCTCCGCCTAGCGTCCAGTTATGTTCTACCATTTTTTCTAACACATAACGGTCGCCAACGTTAGCACGCACAAAAGGTACACCTAACATTTTTAAAGCAATCTCTAAGCTCATATTACTCATTAATGTGCCCACTACGCCACCTTTTAGCTGACCTGAACGTAAAGCTTCACGAGCAATAATGAAAAGGATTTGGTCACCATCTACTTTATTACCTAAGTGATCCACCATCATAATGCGGTCACCATCACCATCATAAGCGAGACCAACATCCGCTTTAGTTTCAAGCACTTTTTCCTGTAACGCTTTTACATCGGTTGCACCACATTTTTCATTGATATTGATTCCGTTTGGATCTGTACCAATTTCAATCACTTCAGCGCCTAACTCACGTAATACATTTGGCGCAATATGATAGGTCGCACCATTTGCGCAATCCACTACGATTTTATAACCATCTAAACCAAGATGTGCAGGGAAAGTGCTTTTACAAAATTCAATATAACGTCCTGCGGCATCACTTATACGGCTTGCTTTACCTAAATCAGCAGACTCCACACAATCCATTGGCTGATCAAGCATAGCTTCAATCGCTTCTTCAATATCATCTGGTAATTTTGTGCCTTGTGAAGAGAAGAATTTAATCCCATTATCATAATAAGGGTTATGTGATGCCGAAATGACAATACCCGCTTCTAAACGGAAAGTGCGGGTTAAATACGCCACGGCAGGTGTTGGCATTGGACCGGTAAATGCGGCAGTTAAACCCGCTGCAGCCAAACCTGCTTCAAGTGCAGATTCCAACATATAACCTGAAATACGGGTATCTTTCCCGATTAATACCGTGCGAGAACCTTGAGAGGCTAAAACCTTACCCGCAGCCCAACCTAATTTCAATGCGAAATCTGGCGTGATTGGATATGTACCTACTTTTCCACGTACACCATCAGTACCAAAATATTTACGATTTGCCATGTTTATTCCTTATTAAATTTGAATAATGATGTTGCAGAAATCATTAGTTCTACAACATATAAAATCTGTTAGTTTTTACGCTTGTTGCGTTGCTTGCCATACTTTCAAAGCATCTGCCGTTGCAGCGACATCATGTACGCGTAAAATTGTCGCACCATTTTGTGCAGCAATTAATGCGCCAGCTACACTTCCCACAACACGTTCAGTTACGGGTTTATCTAATACGGTACCAATCATCGATTTACGTGAAAGACCTGCTAAAATGGGATAACCACTTTCACAAAAGTGTGCTAATTGCTGTAAAAGTTTATAGTTATGCTGCACGGTCTTACCAAAACAAAACCCCATATCCCAAATGATATTTTCTTTAGCGATTCCCGCATCTAAACAAGCTTTAGTCCGAGCTTCTAAAAACTGATAAACATCTTGGACTACATCATCATAATGCGGATTAGTCTGCATTGTGCGCGGCTGTCCTTGCATGTGCATGATACAAGTGGGTAAATTCAACTGTCCTGCTATTTCGAGTGCACCAGGTTCACGTAAAGCACGAATATCATTGATTAAATCCATGCCGACCTTAGCTGCTTCTTGCATCACAATTGCTTTAGAGGTATCCACTGAAATCCAACAATCAAAACGTTTTTGCACGGCTTCAACAAGAGGTATCACTCGTTGCAACTCTTCAGTTTCAGGCACTTCTTCTGCCATTATTGGTCGAGTTGATTCCCCGCCAATATCAATAATTGTTGCACCTTCTTTGAGCATTTTTTCAACTTGAAATAATGCTTTGTCTAGACTAAAAAACTGTCCGCCATCTGAAAATGAATCAGGCGTGAAATTCAAAATTCCCATAATTTGAGGTAATGATAAATCTAGACATTTGTTATTAGCGTAAAGTTTCATAAAGTGCGGTCAATTTTTAAATCAAATTTTAAAGGCTAGATTATAACGGAATATAGTGATGAAAAGAATGACATTATAAATAAAAAAAGCCTTCCTAATTAGGAAGGCTTTATTCTTACTCTTCAGGATCTTCTGAATGATTAACCTCACTTTCAGTTTTTTCTTCCTGCGGTTTTGCTGTTGGTTTTGTATCTTTGTTATCTTCCCAACCAGATGGTGGTGTAACAGGTTCACGATTCATTAGCTGTTTGATTTGTTCTTCTTCAATGGTTTCATATTTCACTAACGCATCTTTCATGGCGTGAAGAATATCCATATTGTCGATCAGAATCTGTCTTGCTCTCGCATAGTTACGATTTACAATCGCACGAACTTCTTCATCAATCGCATGCGCCGTTTCATCTGACATATGTTTTGCTTTCGCCATTGAGCGACCTAAGAATACTTCGCCTTCATCTTCGGTATAAAGAATCGGACCGAGTTTATCTGAGAAGCCCCATTGGGTCACCATATTACGTGCAATATTGGTTGCCACTTTAATATCGTTAGATGCACCAGTCGAAATATTTTCTTCACCGTAAATCAAATCTTCTGCTAAACGTCCTGCATAAAGTGTTGAAAGTTTACTTTCTAATTGTTTTTGGCTGATACTAATTTGATCACCTTCAGGCAAGAAGAAAGTCACACCTAATGCGCGGCCACGAGGAATAATCGTGACTTTATGTACAGGATCATGCTCAGGTACTAAGTAACCCACAATCGCGTGAGCAGCTTCATGGTACGCTGTTGATTCTTTTTGTTTATCCGTCATGATCATGGTACGGCGTTCAGGTCCCATATTGATCTTATCTTTGGCTTTTTCAAACTCAAGCATCGATACAGTACGTTTATTACTACGTGCAGCAAATAATGCCGCTTCATTAACCAAGTTCGCTAAATCCGCACCCGAATAACCTGGTGTACCACGAGCAAGTGTCATTGCATCAACATCATCAGCCACAGGGACTTTACGCATGTGAACTTTTAAAATTTGCTCACGACCTTTCACATCAGGTAAACCCACAACAACTTGACGGTCAAAACGGCCTGGACGCGTTAATGCTGGGTCAAGTACATCTGGACGGTTCGTTGCTGCAATAACGATTACGCCTTCGTTACCACCAAAACCATCCATTTCAACTAACATTTGGTTAAGGGTTTGTTCACGCTCATCGTGTCCACCACCTAAACCGGCACCACGTTGGCGACCTACGGCATCAATTTCATCAATAAAGATTAAGCATGGTGCATTTTTCTTCGCTTGCTCGAACATATCTCGTACACGAGAAGCACCAACCCCCACAAACATCTCCACAAAGTCAGAACCTGAAATAGTAAAGAAAGGCACTTTTGCTTCACCCGCAATAGCTTTTGCTAATAAGGTTTTACCTGTACCTGGAGGACCTACCATTAAAATCCCTTTTGGAATTTTACCACCAAGGTTTTGGAATTTTTTAGGTTCACGCAAGAAATCAACTACTTCACCGACTTCTTCTTTTGCCTCATCGCAACCTGCAACATCCGCAAAAGTCACTTTGATTTGATCTTGGTTCAGCATTTTAGCGCGGCTTTTACCAAAACTCATGGCCTTACCACCGCCACCTTGCATTTGACGCATGAAGAAAATCCATACCCCTACAAGGAATAACATTGGGAACCACGAAATTAAAATTTGTGATAATAAACTGCGTTTTTCAAAAGGCGTACCTTCGATTTTAACTTTTTTATTTAGTAAGTCATCTAAGAGCTTTTTATCTTCCAACGGTGGCATGACGGTCATATATTTAGAACCATCATTTTTGGTCACTGTGATTTCATTCGCATCAAAACGCGCTTCTTTCACTTGACTGTTACTCACATCATACACAAAGGTTGTGTAATCTGTTGAGTCACTCACGCCATTGGAATTAAAACTTTGGTAAGCTGTCATCATGACAATTGCTACCACAACCCATAGAACTAGATTTTTGACCATATCGTTCAAGGTTTAACCTGCCTTTCTTAAGTTAATTAAAATTAAACGAGATACTATCTCATCCCCGATACAATGAAAAGCTATCAAAGCAATTATCTATTCGCCTTTATAACCGCTTGCTACAATATAAACTTCGCGAGAACGCCCACGAGAGGCTTCAGGCTTACGCACTTTTACGACACTAAAGAGTGAACGAATTTCGCGCAGATACTCGTCAAAACCTTCTCCTTGGAATACTTTGACCACAAAACTGCCTTTTTTCGCCAAAACTTGCTTACACATATCTAAAGCCAGTTCAACTAAATACATTGCACGAGGAATATCAACAGATGGCATACCGCTAAAATTTGGCGCCATATCAGACATCACTACATCAACTTTTGCTTCACCAACTCGTTCTAATAATGCATTCAGCACATTTTCGTCACGAAAATCGCCTTGCAAGAAATCCACGCCGACAATTGGATTCATATCCAAAATATCACAAGCAATCACTCGGCCCTTTCCACCAATTTGGCTCACAACATACTGTGACCAACCACCTGGTGCGGCACCGAGATCCACCACAGTCATTCCCGGTTTAAACAATTTATCCGTTTGTTGAATTTCATCTAACTTAAAGTAAGCACGCGAGCGTAATTTTTGCTTATGTGCTTTCTGAACAAACGGATCTTTAAAATGTTCGTTTAGCCAACGAGAAGAACTCGCCGAACGTTTTTTCTTTCCCATAATCTCTTTCTTTTGTACTATTTTTTGTAGTAGTTTCGTCTATATTTGGGTACAATCTGCCAAATTCAAGGCTAGACTTACCAAAAAGTGCTGAAAAACCACGTTTTTTCTGACCGCTCTTTTCGGTCTTTTTTTGACTCATATTCATCTATTTAAAGGATTCCTTATGACAATATTATCAACAAAACAAAAACAATTTTTAAAAGGACTTGCTCATCACCTTAGTCCTGTCGTCATGCTTGGCGGTAACGGCTTAACCGAAGGGGTATTAGCCGAAATCGATAATGCATTAAATCATCACGAATTAATCAAAGTAAAAATTGCTGGCGCAGATCGCGAAACCAAACAATTAATTATTGATGCGATTGTTCGTGAAACCAAATCATCTAATGTTCAAACCATCGGACATATTTTGGTGCTTTATCGACCAAGCGAGGAAAGTAAAATCCAGCTGCCTCGTAAATAATTGTTATCCCCTCAATTTGAGGGGATGTTTTTTAGATGTAATTTACTTCAATAATCTCGAACTCAACCGTTCCACCTGGTGTGGTAATATTCACGGTATCATCCAACTCTTTCCCCACCAAGCCACGAGCAATCGGTGAATTCACAGAAATCAAACCTGACTTAATATCTGCCTCATCATCGCCCACAATTTGGTAAGTCACTTCTTCATCGGTATCGGTATTCACTAATACAACTGTCGCACCAAAAATAACTTTTCCGTTATTCGGTAATTTAGTGACATCGATAACCTGACAATTTGCAAGTTTGCTTTCAATTTCTTGAATACGCCCCTCGCAAAAACCTTGTTGTTCACGCGCAGCGTGATATTCTGCATTTTCTTTTAAGTCACCATGCTCACGTGCTTCAGCAATCGCCTTAATAATTTCAGGGCGACGCTCATTCTTTAAGAAATCTAATTCTTGACGTAATAGCTCCGCACCGCGCACGGTCATTGGAATTTGTTTCATTCTTTTTCCTTGAAATTTGGTAAAAACAAAACCACGACAACGTCTTGCAACCTTGCCGCAGTCAATGAAAAATAAAAAATGATTTACTCTATTGAGTTCGGAGCTTATTATTATTCGTCTTGAGAAAAATAGCAACCATAACAGAACTAAAATGACTAAAAAATCTTCTATTTCGACCGCACTTAAAGCGGCATTTATCACTCTCGGCTTTTCTTTTTCCTCCATGGCTGAAGTTAATGTGGCTTCTATCACCCAATACTTACCGGAAGGTGCTTCTGCCAGTATCATTGCCAAAAACCTCAATAAAGATCAAATTATCGCGGATTACAATGGTTCAACGTTTATGTTGCCTGCCAGTACGCAAAAAGTTTTCACAGCTGTCGCTGCTAAATTGGTATTAGGTGACGCCTTTCAGTTTGAAACATCACTTTTAAGTAATGGAAAAATTCAGAATAATGTTTTAGAAGGCGATCTTGTTGTGCAGTTTACTGGCGATCCTGATCTGACCAGTGGACAACTTTATAGCCTATTAGCCAATTTAAAGAACCAAGGCATTCAGAAAATCAATGGAGATCTTATTTTAGATACCTCTGTATTTGCTAGCCATGACCGTGGGCTAGGTTGGATTTGGAACGATCTTACGATGTGCTTTAACTCCCCTCCTGCTGCAGCAAATATCGATAATAACTGTTTCTATGCCGAGCTAGATGCAAATCAACCAGTGGGTGAAACAGTCAAAATTAATGTTCCCGCTCAATTTCCTATTCAAGTTTTCGGGCAAGTTTATATTGTGGATCAGCAAGAAGCCGGTTATTGCCAGTTAGATGTCGTTGTTCACGACAATAATCGCTATCAAGTAAAAGGCTGTATTGCACGCCAAACTAAACCATTTGGGCTCAGTTTCGCTGTGCAAGATCCAGATGCCTACGCAGCTGCCATTATTCAACGTCAATTAAAACGTCTTGGTATTGAATTTACCGGCCAGGTAAAACAACCTCAAAAGCCACAGCAAGGACAAAAACTTGCCCAGCATTTATCTAAACCATTGCCTGAGCTATTGAAAAAAATGATGAAAAAATCGGATAACCAAATTGCCGATGCTTTATTTAGAGCAGTAGCCTACAACTACTATAAACGCCCTGCTTCATTCCAATTAGGCACATTAGCGGTGAAATCAGTATTACAAAAACAAGGCATTAAATTTGGTAACAGCATCTTAGCCGATGGTTCTGGTCTTTCTCGTCATAATTTGGTTGCACCTAAAACCATGCTTTCAGTCCTAGAGTACATTGCCAAAAACGAAGATAAATTACACTTAATGGAAACCTTTCCAATTGCAGGTGTAGACGGCACAATCAGTGGGCGTGGTAGCTTAATTAATCCACCATTGGTGAAAAACGTTATCGCTAAAACCGGCTCACTGAAAGGGGTATATAATCTTGCCGGTTTTATGACTAATGCACGTGGTGAAAAAGTGGCTTTCGTTCAATTTATCAATGGCTATTCAACCGGTGATTTAGAAAGTAAAACAAAGCGCGCTCCACTTGTGCAATTTGAAAGTACGCTTTATAACGATCTCTATAAAGACTAAAACGCATAAAAAAATGACCGCACTTTGAATACATCAAGTGCGGTCATTTTTCTTTCTATTTAATTAAAAAGAAAAAGCACCAAACATTGCATTGAATTTAGTGCTTTTTTACGATCTTAAATGCACTTAACCTTCATTATGGATTTCAAGGTTGCTTGCATCTTTTTCTCGTTTTTTCTTTGCCGAATCACTACGTTGAGAAGCGATGCTGTCAAGGTATTCTGGCGTGATATCGCCAGTGATATATTCGCCAGTAAAGACTGAACAATCAAAGCCTTGAATGGCTGGGTTTTCTTGGCGTACTGATTCTGTCAGCGCTTCAAGATCTTGGAAAACTAATTTATCTACGCCAATCAATTTCGCAATTTCATCAACATTACGGCCATAAGCAATGAGTTCTTGTTTTGTTGGCATATCAATACCGTAAACATTCGGATAACGAATTTCTGGTGCTGCGGATGCAAAGTAAATTTTCTTCGCCCCCGCTGCTCTAGCCATACTCACGATTTGTTCGGATGTTGTACCTCGAACAATAGAATCATCGACTAATAACACATTTTTGTCTTTAAATTCTGCTTTAATCGTATTGAGCTTGCGACGGACTGAACTAATACGTTGTGCTTGACCAGGCATGATAAATGTACGGCCAACATAGCGGTTTTTCACAAAGCCTTGACGATAAGGTTTGCCTAAGATTTTCGCAATCTGTAACGCAATATCCGTTGAAGTCTCTGGTACTGGAATCACCACGTCAATATTATCGGCTTCCTCAACCCATTCTTTTGCAATTTTTTTACCTAAATGTTCGCCCATGTGAACTCGTGCGGCATAGACAGACACACCGTCTATTGTTGAATCAGGACGAGCAAAGTACACGTATTCAAAAATACACGGATTTAAGACCGCACTTTCTGCACACTGCTCAGCATAAAGCTGACCATCAAAGGTCACATAAATCGCTTCGCCCGGTGCAACATCACGCACTAATTCAAAACCTGCGACGTCTAATGCCACACTTTCAGAGGCAAACATATATTCTACAAAGCCGTTTTCTTCTCGTTTACCTAACACGAGTGGACGAATACCAAACGGATCGCGAAATGCCACCATGCCATGTCCAATAATCATCGCTAAGCATGCATAAGCACCACGGATATCTTTGTGTGTAGCACGAATTGCATTAAAAATATCTTGCGGATCGAGATGGTATTTATTCACTCTATCTAAATGATTTGCAAGAATATTGAGAAGAAGTTCTGAATCCGAATTAGTATTTATGTGACGACGTGCTTCTTTAAATAATTTATCTTTTAATTCGTCTGAATTGGTTAAGTTACCATTGTGAACAAGGCTTAAACCATAAGGTGAGTTAACATAGAAAGGCTGCGCTTCAGATACACTTGAACTGCCGGCGGTTGGATAACGTACATGTCCGAGGCCTGCATGACCTTGTAAACGTAACATATGTTCTTGTCTGAATACATCGCTTACAAGACCATTAGCCTTACGCAAACGAAAGCGGTTTTCATCATCGATTGTGACAATCCCCGCCGCATCTTGACCTCGATGCTGTAATAACGTTAATGCTGCATAAATGGATTCATTAACCGGATTTTGGCTAACGATACCGACAATTCCACACATACTGATTGACTACCTTATTGTTTAAAAGTTGAGTTTAAAAAACTAGAACTTGCTTGTAGTTGTTGGAAGAACCATTCAATAATGAAGCCGAAATGAGGAATTAATTTTGATTCTTTCCACCAATCGGTTTGTTCAAAGTTAGTGAAGGTATCCAAGAAGAATAAGATCGCAGCAACGATTAACGCACCACGAATTAAGCCAAATGCCGCACCGAGAACACGATCTGTTCCAGTAAGTCCTGTTTTATCCACTAATTGACTAATCACATAGTTAACAATGCCACCTACGATTAAGGTTAAAACAAATAAAATGCCGATTGCTGTGCCATTACGCACGTAGTCAGATTCGATTTGAGTAAGATAAGTGGCGAGATAAGGATAAAATTGGCTAGCGACAATAAATGCAACGACCCAACTTGCAAGGGACATCACCTCTCGCACAAACCCACGTAATAAACTCACGATAATCGAAAATGCGATGATGCCAATGATAATGTAATCAATCATTAAATAGTCTCTCAATTAAAAAGGGCCGCCATTGCGACCGCAGTATTTTACATAAAAAACAACAAAAGGAAAACGTTTGCGTCAATTAAATTTGTAGCCATTGACTAGATTTCCTGCCAAAATGCTTTGTCTAATTTTTGCTGTGCCTTTTGTAGTACTTCTGCCAAGTGCTGATATGTCGGTTTATCTTGCACGGTTGGCAAACTTTCATGTTGTTTTCTTAAACGTTCACTAATCTCATAAAACCACTGAGAACTTTGCGGTTCTAACGGTGATTTTGCACGTTTTCCCAACCAGTATAAGCCTTGCAATGGCATCACTAACGCACAAAGTGCGGTCAAAATAGCAATCGCTAATGCAGTAAGATCCGTCTTGGCATAAAGCTGTTGCCAAACCACCGAAAATACCGCCATAAAAGGCATGAACTTTTGTGCAAATTTCGTGGCTTTAATAATGCGATTTTCGGGGAAAATAATACCGAGTTTCGATTCTAATGGCCACGTTTGCAAATATATTTGCCCACGTTTTAAGGTTGAAAAAAATGATGACATAAAAACATCCTAGAAAATAACCGCACTTATAATACTCTAGTTTAGGTTTAATTGTCATCCTTAACTAGAAACTGTTGAAATTTTCAACTTTTCTAATAAAAGATCGTATTTTTCCCTTCTAGTGAATTTATTTTATACGCCAAAAGGTGTATTCTATGCAAAATTTGTAGTCTGTTCTTTTGAACGGATTTTTATTAACCTCAATCAAAAATAGGGTTCCTATGTCAAAACTTGTTCTCATCCTTAACTGTGGTAGTTCTTCATTAAAATTTGCAATCCTTGATCCTGCAACAGGTGAAGAAAAATTATCAGGCTTAGCTGAAGCATTTTACCTTCCTGAAGCTCGTATTAAGTGGAAAATTAACGGTGAAAAAGGTAGCGCAGATTTAGGTGCTGGTGCAGCGCACACTGAAGCGCTTAATTTCATCGCGTCAAACATTATGACTGATGAGCTTAAAAACTCTATCACCTCGATTGGTCACCGTATCGTTCACGGTGGTGAGAAATACACCCAATCTGTTGTTGTAACAGATGAAGTGGTTAAAGGTATTGAAGATGCTGCACAATTTGCACCACTTCACAACCCTGCTCACTTAATCGGTATCCGTGAAGCATTCAAAACATTCCCACACTTAAAAGATAAGAACGTTGTCGTATTTGATACAGCATTCCACCAAACTATGCCTGAAGAAGCATACTTATATGCACTTCCATACTCACTTTACAAAGAACACGGCGTACGTCGCTACGGTGCACACGGTACCAGTCACTACTTCGTTTCTCGTGAAGTCGCTGAATTCGTAGGCAAACCAGCAGACCAAGTAAACGCAATTATCTGTCACTTAGGTAACGGTGGTTCTGTTTCTGTGGTTCGTCATGGTAAATGTATCGATACCTCTATGGGTTTAACCCCGTTAGAAGGTTTAGTCATGGGAACTCGTTGTGGCGACATCGACCCAGCTATCGTTTTCTACCTATATAAAGAATTAGGCATGTCAATGGATCAAATCGAAGAGACTTTAGTGAAAAAATCAGGTCTTTTAGGTTTAACTGAAGTAACAAGCGACTGTCGCTATGCAGAAGATAACTATGATGATGCTTCTAAACCAGAAGCAAAACGTGCATTAGATGTTTACAGCTACCGTTTAGCAAAATACATTGGTGCATACATGGCAGTTTTAGGTGACGATCACTTAGATGCCATCGCATTTACAGGTGGTATCGGTGAAAACTCTGCTCACGTTCGTGAATTAGCATTAGGACACTTAAAATTATTCGGCATCAAATTAGACAAAGAACGCAACCTTGCTGCTCGCTTTGGTAAATCAGGCGTGATCACTGCTGATGACTCTGCATTCAAAGCGATCGTTCTTCCAACCAACGAAGAATTAGTAATTGCACAAGATACAGCACGTTTAGCGGGCTAATCAACTTCCTTCAAACCTGCTGAGAAATCAGCAGGTTTTTTCATTCATTAAAAGGTATATCAAAATGACTAAAGCAGTTATTCTTATTCCAACTAGCGCAGAAGCAAATTTAGCGGCAGCATTAGACGCAGCTAAAACAACAGGCGCTGTCGTATTCAATGCAGTAGAAGATGTAAAAGCCGCTCAAGCATTAATCGCAAATAATCAAAAAGACGTGTTATTAGAAAAAATCGTTGCTGATTTCCAAGCATTAAATGCAAATTTAGTGATTGTTAAAGGTGTTCAACCTTCATCTCAAGCGCCTTTTGCAAATAGCTTAAACTTTGCGATTGCACAAACCTTAGATGCACAAATTATCTTAGTAGCAAACAATGAAGAAGGTACATTAGTAGAAGCCGTTGCTTCAGAATTTGGCGGTGTGAATAACACTGACATCTTAGGTGTATTTGGTGCACAAGCAGGCAAAATTAAAGCTTTAGATGCACAAGCATTAGCTGCTGCAATCTCTGCACCACTTGCTCGTGAAGCACGTATTTCTCCAGCAGCATTCCGTTTCAAATTAACTGATTTAGCACGCAAAGCGGGCAAAACTATCGTATTACCAGAAGGTGACGAACCTCGTACCGTTAAAGCAGCGGCTATCTGTGCTGAACGTGGTATCGCAAAATCAGTATTATTAGCAGATCCTGAATCAGTGAAAAAAGTCGCAGCAGAACAAGGCGTAACTTTAGGTGCTGATGTAACAATCATCAATCCTGCTGACGTACGCGAAAACTATGTTGCTCGTTTAGTTGAATTACGTAAATCTAAAGGCTTAACGGAAGAACAAGCACGTGCACAATTAGAAGACACTGTTGTATTAGGTACGATGATGTTAGAAGCGGGTGAAGTAGATGGTTTAGTCTCTGGTGCCGTTCACACCACTGCAAATACCATTCGTCCACCGATGCAAATCATCAAAACAGCACCAGGTAGCTCAATTATCTCGTCTGTATTCTTCATGTTATTACCAGACCAAGTATTAGTGTATGGTGACTGTGCAGTAAACCCAGAACCAACTGCAGAACAACTGGCTGAAATCGCAATTCAATCCGCCGAATCTGCAAAAGCATTTGGTTTAAATCCGAAAGTGGCAATGCTTTCTTACTCAACCGGTACTTCTGGTTCTGGTCAATCTGTAGAGAAGGTAAAAGAAGCTACCCGTATTGCACAAGAAAAACGTCCTGATTTATTAATCGACGGTCCATTACAATACGATGCTGCGGTTATGAAAGATGTGGCGGCGTCTAAAGCACCAAATTCTAAAGTAGCAGGCCAAGCAAACGTATTTGTATTCCCTGATATCAACGCAGGTAATATCGGCTATAAAGCAGTTCAACGTTCTGCTGATTTAGTCGCTGTAGGCCCAATGCTTCAAGGTATGCGTAAACCGGTTAATGACTTATCTCGTGGTGCATTAGTAGATGATATCATCTACACCATCGCATTAACTGCAATCCAAGCAACTCAAGCTTAATTAAAGCCATTGTCGTAAAACACTAAAGAAAATAACCGCACTTTTGATGATTCAAAGTGCGGTTATTTTTAGGATTATTTTTAATGGCTACTCTACGGATTTTAAGTATTCAACCAGCTTTAAGCCAATCTCTCTTCGCCATCCTAAAAGCAAATCGGGCTGTTTTGTTATATCTTCATTTTTTAACCAGACACATTTAATGAGATCTTCTAAATTCCGTTTACTGGCTAGAATATCGATAGTTAATCCTTTTGGCGTCAGTTCATAAGCTTTTTCTTGTAATAATCGAATTGCCTTTTTATAACGAGGATCATCAACAATACGCACTAAACGTTTAGGATAATCATAAGGGGAAATTCGGCGGCTTTGTGCTAACAATTGAAGCATTTTTTTACCACGCACACGGACTTCATTTTCAGATAATCCAAGCGCTAACATTTCTGATGTATTACGAGGATTATTTTTTGCCACTTTCCAAAGGTTGTCTGATTTCACCACATAAGAAAGGGCTAAGTTTCGAGCCATTGCCGTTTCTTGTCGCCACTTTGCCAATAGCTGTAAACGCGCTAATTCAAGGGGATTAAGCTTCCAGACATTTGGAATATCTAAATAAGCTTTATTTGGATCACGATCGTCTAATTTACTGGTTTTCGAGATCGCAAGCTGGCAATCATCAATTACCGCTTGAAGCCAAGGTGATTGCGCTAATTCTATTTGCATCTTTTGATAGACCGGCAAGAGATACCATACATCCCCTGCGGCATATTGTAGCTGTACGGGTGAAAGTGGACGTTTTAGCCAGTTTGTACGTGTTGCCCCTTTATCCATTTCAATGCCTAAATAATGTAATACCAATTTGGCCAGGCCCGCTGAATTAGCAAAACCTAAAAAACGCGCCATAATTTGCGTATCCATCATAGGCTGTGGAAGTGCATCAAACTCTTGTAAGAAAACCAATAAATCTTCATTACAAGCATGCAAAATTTTTGTCACCTGCTGATCGCGTAATAATTCCACAAAAGGTGAAAAATCAGTAATGGATAAAGGATCGATCAATGAAACACGTTCACCATCATAAAGTTGAATTAATCCTAATTTAGGATAATAGGTCGATACCCGCATAAATTCGGTATCTAAAGCGACCGCACTTTGCTGACGAGCTAACTGGCAAACCTGAGCCAGTTCTTCATTATTTTGAATTAACGTAAAGTGCGGTTGATTTTGGCATTCTTTTATCATTGTAATAGGATGTATTTTCAAATAGAAGTAAAGACTAAACAGGGATATGAACACATATCCCTGGTTAAATTAATGTTGTGAGCGTTTTGCTATTTCTTCATCACGCAGTATGCGTCTTAAAATTTTGCCTACATTACTTTTCGGCAATTCATCGCGAAACTCAATATCTTTCGGGACTTTATAGCCCGTCAGATGTTGTCTGCAATGTTGACGTAATTCATCACGCGTGAGGCTATCATCTTTCTTCACGATGAAGATTTTGATGGTTTCTCCCGACACTTCATGTGGCACACCGATAGCAACGACTTCAGCGACTTTATAATTTAGCATAACCACATCTTCGATTTCATTTGGATAAACATTAAAGCCTGAAACCAAGATCATATCTTTTTTGCGGTCAACAATACGGAGGCTATAGCTCTCGTCCATAATGACGATATCACCCGTTGCCATCCAACCATCTTGAAGCACTTCAGCAGTCGCTTCAGGACGTTGCCAATACCCACGCATGACTTGTTCTCCTTTAACCCAAAGCTCTCCAGCTTCACCAAGTTGTGCTTCCGAGCCATCATCTTTGATAATTTTAATATCGGTATTTGGTACTGGTACACCGATTGTACCATTGTGTTTAACCACATTAATCGGACAAGCGGCAATTAGCGGTGAACATTCTGTCATACCATAACCTTCAATGATATTGCAGCCAGTTAAATCATGCCAACGCGTTGCGACCGATTGTTGGATCGCCATACCGCCGCCAACAGAAAGTTTTAATTGTGAAAAATCCACTTCTTTGAAATTTTCATTATTAAGTAGCGCATTAAATAAGGTATTTACCCCTGTAATCGCTTCAAAGCGGTATTTTTTGAGCTCTTTAACAAAGCCATCAATATCACGTGGGTTCGTAATTAAGAGCGCGGTAACACCAAGCTCTAAGAAGAGTAAACAGTTTACCGTTAAGGCAAAAACATGATAAAGCGGTAAAGCCAGTACGGCAACACGTTGCTTAGCATGATCGCCAATAAATGGCTCTGCAATCCACTTCGCTTGGAAAATATTGGTAATAATATTGCCATGTGTCAGCATTGCGCCCTTAGCAACACCGGTCGTTCCACCTGTATATTGTAAGAAGGCTAGATCTTCACGATCCACTTGTGGACGAACATATTGACGAAATTTACCAATACTCAATACTTCACGGAAAGTGACAGCATTCGGTAATTTATATTTTGGCACTAACTTTTTGACGTATTTCACGACAAAATTGACCAAATTACGCTTACCAAAAGAAAGCTGATCACCCATTCTTGTTAAAATTACATGTTTTACTTTAGTGTTAAACACGATTTTTTCCAAGGTTGAAGCGAAGTTTGAAACAACAACAATCGCCGTTGCACCGCTGTCTTGTAACTGATGTTCTAATTCACGCGGGGTGTAAAGTGGATTCACGTTTACGACAACTAGGCCAGCACGTAAGATACCGAAAAGCGCAATAGGATATTGCAATAAATTAGGCATCATGAGAGCAACACGATCGCCACGTTTTAATTTCAATTCATTTTGTAGATATGCAGCAAATGCACGGCTTCGCTCTTCTAATTTGCGAAAAGTCAGCACTTGTCCCATATTGATATAAGCAGGACGGTCTGGATGCTCACGAATTGCTTTATCTAAAATATCGAGAATTGAATCATATTTTGAGGTATCCAGCGTGATGGGTGAACCTTCTGGATAATTTTGAAACCAAACTTTTTCCATTTTTTATCCTTATTCTTTGGAAAATTTTCTTAATTTTATCATTTAGTTAGTAGAGATAATAGCGAATTTCAGGCTCGCCATACCAATAATATGGTCGTCGACCAAAAAAGCCCCAATCATCCCACATATCATCTGGATAATAATAGCTTTGAGAAAGCTTCCAGACACGATAGTGATTGGTTTGAATTACAGGGTAAGTGTAGCTTGCCTGATCAACCTTGCCTTGTTCTGTTTTCAATAAGGTGCCGCCAATTGTAATAAATTGGTCTTTTAAACTTTCAGGCTCAACAAAACCATCAAGATAAGTAATAAAACGTCCATTAGGTTGTTCATCAATCATGGGTTTTGCAGAGGTTGAGTAAACTGGATAGCTTAATACTTCAATTTTAGTTTTATTCGGCTGGGCTTGTGCTGTTAATACTTTTCCGCCTAAACGAATTGATTTGCACTGACAGCTATAATCACTCTGTTGAATTGAAGATAATGATTTTAAAGTAAACTGTTCTTTTTCCAGTCCTTTCGGTGCATTAACACATCCCACTAATGTGGTCGAAAGTGCGGTCAAAACTAAGATCGTTTTTTTATTCATCTTCAACTCCTTTTTGAAAATTATTCACGCCCAGGTAATTTTTTCCAAGTCACTTCATTACGCAAATAAACCGGTTCAATTTCTAAGGCGGATATGACTTTATTCTGTGCATAATCTGTTAAAGCAAGTTCAAGCATATATTGTGCAGAAGGTAAAATAATATCACTCCCTCCGAAACCACTGTCTTTAAATTGAGGATACGCTGCCCAACCTGTTCCGACTCGATAGGCGGTTAAATCTGAAAGCTGTTCAAGCACTTTTTCAGGTTGGCAAACTTGTTCTTCTATAACAGGATTCCATTGGAAAAACTCACCCAATTCTGACCGCACTTTTTCTCGTTTTACTTGAGAAAAATAAACTTCATTCATTCTTGCATCAATGGCAGCTGCCACATTTTCAGCTTGATGTAATTCAAATGCAGCCTGAGCCATTGCTGTTAAATTTGATACCGCAATAACAGGTAAATCAGCACCAAATGCAAGCCCTTGAGCAATCCCTGCGCCGACACGAACACCAGTAAAACTACCAGGACCGTGTCCAAATGCTAACGCATCTACTTGCTTCAAATTAATACCTGAATTGACAAGCAACTCATCAATCATTGGAAGAATACGTTTTGTGTGTGTACGTTGTGCTAATTCATCTAAATATGTTTTTTCGCCTTTATGCCAAAGTGCAACTGAACAGGCTTCTGTTGAAGTATCAAGTGCTAATAAGGTGATATTTTTCATTATTAATCCATTTTCTCATTTTGTAAGAATTGTACCACTTTGTTGAGATCTCGGGTACGGGTTGAATTAGGTAAACTTTTTAGAAAGGTTTCGCCGTAATTTCGCATAACAAGACGATTATCACAAATAATTACAGCACCACGATCAGTCACATCTCGAATTAGGCGTCCTACACCTTGTTTCAGCGTAATAACCGCTTCTGGGATCTGTATATCATTAAATGGATCGCCTCCTTGTAATCGGCAATCTTCAATGCGTGCTTTTAATAAAGGTTCATCTGGTGCAGTAAAAGGCAATTTATCAATAATGACTAAGGAAAGTGCATCACCACGGACATCCACGCCTTCCCAAAAGCTAGAAGTAGCAACTAGCACACTATGGGTTTCATGAATAAATTGTTCGAGTAATTTTGCTTTAGGCGTTTCACCTTGTAATAAGATAGAAAGCTCACTATTTTCTCTAAAATACTCTGCCAAGCCTCTCATCATTAAATAAGAAGTACAAAGCACAAAGCATCGCCCTTTATTCGCTTCAATGATAGGCAACAACATTTCACTAAGAGCTTGTAACGTATTATTTTGATTCGTTGCTGGTAAATAACGTGGCACGCAAAGTAGCGATTGATTAGGATAATCAAAAGGACTGTGAAGAATTTTTTGTTCTGCTTGCTCAATACCTAGTCGCTGACAGAAATGATTAAAAGTGCCGCCAACTTCAAGAGTCGCTGAAGTGAAAATCCAAGCTGCTTCTTTATCATTTAGCTGTTCACCAAATTTATCTGCGACAGTGAGTGGTGTAATATGCAAACCAAATTGTCGCCCCATACTTTCGTACCAGTAGCAATAACCGACTATAGCCGTATCACAAAGACGCATTAATTGATTTTTAATACCTTCAGTACGTTCAAAAATACTATCCAAAGTCTGAGAGCGACCTAATGCAATCTTGATAACTTCAGAAAGAAACTCTATTTTTTCTTGCAATAATTCAACCGATTTTTTGACCGCACTTTGTTTAAATAGCTCACGCCAATTTCCTCGCTGATTTCCTTCCCCAAGAAGAAGACGGAAATCTTGAATAACTTTAAGCAAGGTATCTGCAGTTGTGCCAAGCTGCGGCATATCTTTCAATTCTGTTCGATAAACAATATTGATATCTTTACATAAATCAAATAGCTGGCGAGAAGTTAATGATTGGCCAAAGTACTGGCTTGCTATATCGGGGAGTTGATGTGCTTCATCAAAAATAATAACTTCTGCATTAGGGATAAGCTCACCAAAGCCACTTTCTTTTACCGCCATATCAGCAAAGAAAAGATGATGATTGACTACAACAAGATCCGCATTTAGCGCTTTTTTACGAGCTTGTGCGACATAGCATTCAGCGTAGTTAGGACAATCTGTTCCCAAACAACTTTCTGCTGTGCTCGTCAATTGAGGCAAAATTGGGCTATCTTCAGCCAATTCAATACATTCTGTTAAATCACCTGTTTTCGTCGCATTATTCCATTTTCTTACTTTACTTAAATCGGCTAAAACAGATTTATCCCCAAGCACACCTTGAGCAATAACTTGATCCAGACGCTCCAAACATAAGTAATTGGATCGCCCTTTCAATAATGCAATTTTTCCAGAATAATTTAAGGCTTTTTTAATAGCGGGAAGATCTCTTGAAAAAAGCTGATCTTGTAGATTTTTAGAGCCGGTTGAAATAATCGTTTTCTTTCCTGCAATAAGTGCCGGAGCTAAATAAGCAAAAGTCTTTCCAGTACCTGTTCCAGCTTCTACAACAAGCGATCGCTTATTTTGAATAGCATATCCTACAGATTGAGCCATTTCGAGCTGTTCTGCTCGCGGTTTAAATCCTTTGATATTCTTACTCAATTCGCCATCACTGGAAAAGATCTTACTTATCTGTTTTTTCATAATTATTGCTATCTAGAAATAGGCGAAGATTTTATCATTATTAGGCTCATTTATATATGAATTCTAATATTTTATAAAACAAAACCCCAAGCCATTCAGCTCGGGGTTCTACATTCAGTACCTGGCGGTGTCCTACTCTCACATGGGGAAACCCCACACTACCATCGGCGCATCGGCGTTTCACTTCTGAGTTCGGTATGGGGTCAGGTGGGACCACCGCTCTATCGCCGCCAGGATTATTCCTTTAATAACTTCTTCTATCTCTTTCTGCTCTCACTATCTCTAGTGTCTCACAACCAAACAAGCTGATTAAACTTCAAAACTTTCTCTTTCGTCTCTGAGTTTCGTCTTACAACACCCAAAACCCTTGAGCGTTGTATAGTTAAGCCTCTCGGGCAATTAGTATCTGTTAGCTCAACGGCTCGCACCGCTTACACACCAGACCTATCTACGTCTTAGTCTTAAACAACCCTTACTGTCTTAAAAACAGGGAGAACTCATCTCTTGGCAAGTTTCGTGCTTAGATGCTTTCAGCACTTATCTCTTCCGCACTTAGCTACCCGGCAATGCGTCTGGCGACACAACCGGAACACCAGTGGTGCGTCCACTCCGGTCCTCTCGTACTAGGAGCAGCCCCAATCAATTCTCCAACGCCCACGGCAGATAGGGACCGAACTGTCTCACGACGTTCTAAACCCAGCTCGCGTACCACTTTAAATGGCGAACAGCCATACCCTTGGGACCTACTTCAGCCCCAGGATGTGATGAGCCGACATCGAGGTGCCAAACACCGCCGTCGATATGAACTCTTGGGCGGTATCAGCCTGTTATCCCCGGAGTACCTTTTATCCGTTGAGCGATGGCCCTTCCATTCAGAACCACCGGATCACTATGACCTACTTTCGTACCTGCTCGACTTGTCTGTCTCGCAGTTAAGCTTGCTTATACCATTGCACTAACCTGACGATGTCCGACCGTCATTAGCAAACCTTCGTGCTCCTCCGTTACTCTTTGGGAGGAGACCGCCCCAGTCAAACTACCCACCAGACACTGTCCGAGACCACGTTTCGTAATCTTCGTTAGAACATCAAACGTTAAAGGGTGGTATTTCAAGGTCGACTCCATAATCACTGGCGTGACTACTTCTAAGTCTCCCACCTATCCTACACATCAAAATTCAATGTTCAGTGTCAAGCTATAGTAAAGGTTCACGGGGTCTTTCCGTCTAGCCGCGGGTACACCGCATCTTCACGGCGATTTCAATTTCACTGAGTCTCGGGTGGAGACAGCCTGGCCATCATTATGCCATTCGTGCAGGTCGGAACTTACCCGACAAGGAATTTCGCTACCTTAGGACCGTTATAGTTACGGCCGCCGTTTACTGGGGCTTCGATCAGGAGCTTCTCTTTCGATTACACCATCAATTAACCTTCCAGCACCGGGCAGGCATCACACCCTATACGTCCACTTTCGTGTTTGCAGAGTGCTGTGTTTTTAATAAACAGTTGCAGCCAGCTGGTATCTTCGACCGGTTCAACCTTCGCCCGCTAGGGACTACAATCTACGCCGGCGCACCTTCTCCCGAAGTTACGGTGCTATTTTGCCTAGTTCCTTCACCCGAGTTCTCTCAAGCGCCTGAGTATTCTCTACCTGACCACCTGTGTCGGTTTTCAGTACGGTTTAGATAAACCTGAAGCTTAGTGGCTTTTCCTGGAAGTGTGGTATCGGTTACTTCAGCTCCGTAGAGCCTCGTCATCATCTCTCGGTGTTAAAGAAGTCCGGATTTGCCTAAACTTCTCACCTACCAACTTAAACGCACATATCCAACAGTGCGATAACCTAACCTGCTCCGTCCCCACATCGCAGTTTATCCAAGTACGGGAATATTAACCCGTTTCCCATCGACTACGCTTTTCAGCCTCGCCTTAGGGGCCGACTCACCCTGCCCCGATTAACGTTGGACAGGAACCCTTGGTCTTCCGGCGAACGGGTTTTTCACCCGTTTTATCGTTACTTATGTCAGCATTCGCACTTCTGATACGTCCAGCAAACCTCTCGATTCACCTTCATCCGCTTACAGAACGCTCCCCTACCCAACAGACTTTCGTCTGATGCCGCAGCTTCGGTGCTATATTTGAGCCCCGTTACATCTTCCGCGCAGGCCGACTCGACTAGTGAGCTATTACGCTTTCTTTAAATGATGGCTGCTTCTAAGCCAACATCCTAGCTGTCTAAGCCTTCCCACTTCGTTTCCCACTTAATATAGACTTTGGGACCTTAGCTGGCGGTCTGGGTTGTTTCCCTCTCCACGACGGACGTTAGCACCCGCCGTGTGTCTCCTGAGTATCACTCTTCGGTATTCGTAGTTTGCATCGGGTTGGTAATCCGGGATGGACCCCTAGCCGAAACAGTGCTCTACCCCCGAAGGTGTCCGCTCAAGGCTCTACCTAAATAGATTTCGGGGAGAACCAGCTATCTCCCGGTTTGATTGGCCTTTCACCCCCAGCCACAAGTCATCCGCTAATTTTTCAACATTAGTCGGTTCGGTCCTCCAGTTAGTGTTACCCAACCTTCAACCTGCCCATGGCTAGATCACCGGGTTTCGGGTCTATACCTTGCAACTATTCGCCCAGTTAAGACTCGGTTTCCCTTCGGCTCCCCTATTCGGTTAACCTCGCTACAAAATATAAGTCGCTGACCCATTATACAAAAGGTACGCAGTCACCCTTAAAGGGCTCCCACTGCTTGTACGTACAAGGTTTCAGGTTCTATTTCACTCCCCTCACCGGGGTTCTTTTCGCCTTTCCTTCACAGTACTGGTTCACTATCGGTCAATCAGGAGTATTTAGCCTTGGAGGATGGTCCCCCCATCTTCAAACAGGATATCACGTGTCCCGCCCTACTTGTCGTTAGCTTAGTACCATGACCTGGACTTCGAGTACGGGGCTATCACCCTGTATCGCCAAGCTTCCCAGCTTGTTCCTCTGTCTCTGTCATTATCACTAACAGGCTCCTTCGCGTTCGCTCGCCGCTACTAACGAAATCTCGGTTGATTTCTTTTCCTCGGGGTACTTAGATGTTTCAGTTCTCCCGGTTTGCCTCACTTACCTATGGATTCAGTAAGTGATAGTAGATTCTTCATCTACTGGGTTTCCCCATTCGGACATCTTGGATTAAACGCCTCTTATCGACTCATCCAAGCTTTTCGCAGATTAGCACGTCCTTCCTCGCCTCTGATTGCCAAGGCATCCACCTTGTACGCTTAGTCACTTAACTATACAACCTCAAAAATTCTTGATGTTGCGTTTTCAACTAAACACTTGATTGCTTTTGTTCAATCAAGATTTTCTTCTTACTCAGACTTTTTCTTATCCTTAAAAGGACTTGAAAGTCTCTTCAGTTTTTCAGCTTGTTTTCTGGTTGTTAAAGAACAGAAATAACATTTTCAGTTATCATCGTTAAATAAACTCATTAAAGCATTTTAAGCATTAAATCAGTCAATTTACTTAACGATGATAAGTGGTGGAGATAAGCGGGATCGAACCGCTGACCTCCTGCGTGCAAGGCAGGCGCTCTCCCAGCTGAGCTATATCCCCATGTCATCGTTTATTTATCACCTTATTCACCTTTATCACTCACTCAGTTTGAGTGGTGGGTCTGAGTGGACTTGAACCACCGACCTCACCCTTATCAGGGGTGCGCTCTAACCACCTGAGCTACAGACCCAAGGGAATAACGGTTTTCTGCTCGATATTGTCTACAATATATCAATCAATCTGTGTGGACACTTATTGTCTCTCGTTTTTGGTAAGGAGGTGATCCAACCGCAGGTTCCCCTACGGTTACCTTGTTACGACTTCACCCCAGTCATGAATCATACCGTGGTAAACGCCCCCCCGAAGGTTAAGCTATCTACTTCTGGTACAACCCACTCCCATGGTGTGACGGGCGGTGTGTACAAGGCCCGGGAACGTATTCACCGCAACATTCTGATTTGCGATTACTAGCGATTCCGACTTCATGGAGTCGAGTTGCAGACTCCAATCCGGACTTAGACGTACTTTGTGAGATTCGCTCCAGCTCGCACTCTCGCTTCCCTCTGTATACGCCATTGTAGCACGTGTGTAGCCCTACTCGTAAGGGCCATGATGACTTGACGTCATCCCCACCTTCCTCCGGTTTGTCACCGGCAGTCTCCTTTGAGTTCCCGACCTAATCGCTGGCAACAAAGGATAAGGGTTGCGCTCGTTGCGGGACTTAACCCAACATTTCACAACACGAGCTGACGACAGCCATGCAGCACCTGTCTCAGAGTTCCCGAAGGCACCAATCCATCTCTGGAAAGTTCTCTGGATGTCAAGAGTAGGTAAGGTTCTTCGCGTTGCATCGAATTAAACCACATGCTCCACCGCTTGTGCGGGCCCCCGTCAATTCATTTGAGTTTTAACCTTGCGGCCGTACTCCCCAGGCGGTCGATTTATCACGTTAGCTACGGGCGCCAAGCTCAAAGCTCAACCCCCAAATCGACATCGTTTACAGCGTGGACTACCAGGGTATCTAATCCTGTTTGCTCCCCACGCTTTCGCACATGAGCGTCAGTACATTCCCAAGGGGCTGCCTTCGCCTTCGGTATTCCTCCACATCTCTACGCATTTCACCGCTACACGTGGAATTCTACCCCTCCCTAAAGTACTCTAGCGACCCAGTATGAAATGCAATTCCCAGGTTAAGCCCGGGGCTTTCACACCTCACTTAAGTCACCGCCTGCGTGCCCTTTACGCCCAGTTATTCCGATTAACGCTCGCACCCTCCGTATTACCGCGGCTGCTGGCACGGAGTTAGCCGGTGCTTCTTCTGTAGTTAACGTCAATCACCTAGTTTATTAAACTAAATGCCTTCCTCGCTACCGAAAGAACTTTACAACCCGAAGGCCTTCTTCATTCACGCGGCATGGCTGCGTCAGGGTTGCCCCCATTGCGCAATATTCCCCACTGCTGCCTCCCGTAGGAGTCTGGGCCGTGTCTCAGTCCCAGTGTGGCTGGTCATCCTCTCAGACCAGCTAGAGATCGTCGGCTTGGTGAGCCTTTACCTCACCAACTACCTAATCCCACTTGGGCTCATCCTATGGCATGTGGCCCGAAGGTCCCACACTTTCATCTTCCGATACTACGCGGTATTAGCTACAGTTTCCCGTAGTTATCCCCCTCCATAAGCTAGATTCCCAAGCATTACTCACCCGTCCGCCACTCGTCATCAAAGAAGCAAGCTTCTTTATGTTACCGTTCGACTTGCATGTGTTAAGCCTGCCGCCAGCGTTCAATCTGAGCCATGATCAAACTCTTCAATTCAAGTTCAATCGCTCAATACTGCTGACATAAAATGTCACTACTTAAAAAGTATATGAATTTCTAGTTAGCACCTATTAAGACTTCAAAATTAAAAAATATTTTTAAAACAAGTCAATCAACAAGTGCCCACACAGATTGTCTGATATATTGTTAAAGAGCAAAAAAATAATTGGTCGGCGAGATAGGATTTGAACCTACGACCCACTGGTCCCAAACCAGTTGCGCTACCAAGCTGCGCTACTCGCCGTCAGATTTCTCAATTAAGAGAAGATGGGGTGGCTAATGGGATTCGAACCCACGACAACTGGAATCACAATCCAGGGCTCTACCAACTGAGCTATAGCCACCATTGATTAGTTGTTCATCGCATTGACTTCTGGCGCGCTCGACAAGATTCGAACTTGCGACCTTTGGCTCCGGAGGCCAACGCTCTATCCAACTGAGCTACGAACGCGTTACTGCGTCGTTGCAGGGGCGTATATTAATGATTTCCAAATACCTTGTCTAGCACTTTTTTGAAAAAAAAATATCAAAAGATAAATTTTTGTTCAATTTGTATAGAATTTATTATGTATTCGTTTATTTTTAGTGCTAAAACGTAAAAAAGGATAGCAAATTGCTATCCTCTTTATTTCATTTATTGCTTGTTACGACGTGCGCGACGTTTCATTCTTCGTACCCATCGGGTGATTTTCCATGCTTTTGTAATTGAATAAGCATAAAGGAAGAATAATACAATAAACGCAATAAACATTGCCCATTCATTAATATAGAAGACTTCGCCTAAGATACCGATTGTGGCACAAATTGCCGCAAAGAAGGTAATTAATAAAAAGGCTTGGCGAGAGGTTAATCCAGCACGAACCATTAAGTGGTGTACGTGTAAGCGATCTGGACGGAATGGACTTTTCCCTTTGCGTAAACGGCGATAAATAATATCCACCATATCAATTAAAGGCACTGCAATAATCCAAAGTGCGGTCACTGGATTCATCGGATGTCCTTTTCCTTGCGTACTTAAAAGTAAAATCCAAATAATAGTAAAGCCGATTAAAGTACTTCCAGCATCGCCCATGAACACTTTATATTTTGGCCCGAACGGAATCCCTAAGTTTAATAATAGATAAGGTAAAATCGCTACAATTAAGCCAAAACTCCAATATGCCATATCCATTTGTCCATCACGGAACATCAAGATACCAATAGCAGCAAATGAAACAATAGACAACCCACCTAACAATCCATCAATACCATCAATCATATTAAAGGCATTAATAATCGCGATTGTGGCAAATACGGTAATAATCAATCCGATAGAACCAAGCGTTAATTGGAATGGACCTAGAATTTGGCCTAAATGATCTAAATAAACATTACCCAAATCGATCATTAAAATCGCAAGCACCGCTTGAATTCCTGCACGCAAGAAAGGGCTAATATCAAAGCGGTCATCTAAGATACCGATTGCGAGTAGAATAAAGATACTGAATATATAAAGATAAGGTAAACGAAGTTGATCCCACTCCATTAAATAATAGCAAAGATTTCCCATAAAAAGAGAAACACCGCCAATAAGTGGAATCGCACCTTGGTGACGCTTACGATAATTTGGTTTATCAACCAAACCAATTTTATTCGCAATTGGTCGCATCACAATCAAGGTTAAAAATGCCCCTAAGAAAGTTACAATAAGACTTAGCATAGTTTGTATCCTAAAAATTTTTTGCAAAGGATAACATAAAGAAAAATCAGCACACAAAGGTTTTTCTCAAATTCAGTTTTTTAGTACAATATGCCCACTTTTAATATAAGGATTAAAAATCATGACAAAATCAACCGCACTTTTCTCTCGTGCACAAGAAGTTATTCCTGGTGGTGTAAACTCCCCTGTTCGTGCTTTTAAAGGCGTAGGTGGCACACCCGTATTTATTCAAAAAGCCAAAGGTGCTTACATTTACGATACCGAAGGCAAACAATATATCGATTATGTGGGTTCTTGGGGGCCAATGATTTTAGGTCACAATCACCCTGCTATTTTAGATGCTGTATTAAAAGCAGCGGAGAATGGTTTAAGCTTTGGTGCGCCAACACCATCTGAAATTGATTTAGCAGAATTAGTCTGTGAAATTGTGCCATCTATTGAGATGGTTCGTATGGTGAGTTCAGGTACTGAAGCAACCATGACTGCTATTCGTCTTGCGCGTGGTTATACAAATAGAAGCAAAATCTTAAAATTTGAAGGTTGTTACCACGGTCACTCTGATTCACTTTTAGTCAAAGCAGGTTCGGGGGCGTTAACACTTGGTCAACCAAGCTCTCCAGGTGTGCCTGAAGATTTTGCAAAACACACTTTAACTGCAGAATATAACAATCTTGATTCTGTTAAAAAATTATTTGAAGAATTCCCTAACGATATCGCTTGTGTGATTATTGAACCAGTTGCAGGTAATATGAACTGTGTTCCACCAAAAGAAGGATTCTTACAAGGCATTCGTGAAATTTGTGATCAATATGGTGCACTTTTCATTATTGACGAAGTCATGACAGGTTTCCGTGTTTCACTTGCGGGTGCACAAGCTTACTATGGTGTAACACCTGATCTTACCACATTAGGTAAAGTCATTGGTGGCGGTATGCCTGTGGGTGCTGTTGGCGGTAAAAAAGTGATTATGCAACACCTCGCACCAACCGGCCCTGTTTATCAAGCAGGTACTCTTTCTGGTAACCCGATTGCAATGGCTGCTGGTTTAGCCTGTTTAACCGAATTGAAAAAAGCAGGTAACGAGCAACACCTTGCAGAATTAACCACAAAACTTTGCGATGGCTTAAAAGCATTAGCTCAAAAACACAATGTGCCATTTGTGATTAATCATGTAGGCGGCATGTTTGGTATTTTCTTCACTGACCAAAAACAAGTTACCTCTTATGCAGAAGTCATGAAATGTGATACCGAAAAATTCAAAGTGTTCTTCCATAAAATGCTCGATCAAGGCATTTATCTTGCGCCTTCTGCTTTTGAAGCAGGCTTTATGTCTTTAGCTCATACAAATGAAGACATTGAAAAAACGCTTGCTGCCGCTGATACTGCATTTGCCGCAGTGGCTTAAAATATAAAAAGTGCGGTTAATTTTAACCGCACTTTTTTATTTCATATTACAAACGTTCATAGAGCACGGTTTCTAACAATCCCCTTTCCTCTTCAGTTAATGCGATTCCTTTTTCATTTGTCAAAATGAAGAAGTCTTCGGCTTTTTCCCCTACTGTCGTAATTTTTGCATTACAAAGATTGAGTTTTAACTCGGTAAAAATTTGACTGATTTGAGCCAATAAACCGGGTTTGTCTAAAGCAACGATTTCTAACTCCGTATGCTCTTTTTTGGTTTCTTTCAAAAAACGTACATCAGTTTTTACGGTAAAATGTTGCAACTGTCGATTATTTGCAAAAGACACAGATGGCAATTTTTCGCCTAATAAAACAGAGGTTAATACTGCTTCTAATTCTCGGCGACGTTCTGAACGAACCAACTCACCATTTAATTCTGTGATGATAAAGCTGTCGAATACATACCCATCATCGGATGTTAAAATTTGGGCATCATGAATACTGAATTTTTTCGCACCAATGGTTGAAACCACTTTATTAAATAAGTTAGCTTGATCAGGGCAATAAACGAAAATTTCAGTCCCACCGCTAGAAAAACGATTACTAATTTTAACCAGTACTTCACCATCAAATTCAGTTAATAACTCGGTATGCCATGCAATTTGTTTTGGGCTATTTCGTAAAAAATAATCATCAGGACAACGTTGCCAGAGTGCTAAGATTTTTTCTTCCGATAATTCTGGTTGATCTTCGGATAAAATTGCCAGCGCCAATTGGCGATTTTCAAGGATCTTTTCTTTATTATCTAATAATAAATTCATCCCTTGTCGGAATTGTTGCGACGTATAATCGTATAAAGAGGCAAAAAGAGAACGTTTCCAGCTATTCCACAAGGTACCGTTTGTTGCACAAATATCGGCAACCGTCAAACAAGTGAGATAATCTAAACGCACATGATTTTGTACACTTTCCGCAAAGCTCATCACAACTTCTGGATCATGAATATCTCGACGCTGTGCGGTAATTGACATGAGCAGATGTTCTTTCACCAACCAGATCATTGTTTCAATTTCTCGACGATCAAAACCATGCAAACGAGCAAAGTCAGCGATATCTTCAGCCCCTAACTCTGCATGATCCCCTCCTCGACCTTTCGCTATATCATGAAAAAGTGCGGCAACATAAAGCAAAGTGCGGTCAGAAATTTGGCTAAATATTTGATGGCAAATGGGATGGGATTCGGCTTCCTCTTCAGCTAAGAAACTTTCTAATTTCAACATCACTCGCAAGGTGTGCTCATCCACGGTGTAAATATGGAAGAGATCAAATTGCATCAAACCTTCAATTCCCTGCCATTGTGGCAAATAAGCCGTTAACACACCATATTGGTGCATTGGGAGAAATGCTCGCTGAATGGCTTTCGGTTGATTAAATAACCGAATAAATTTCTCTCTTGCTTCAGGAATATCACATAATTTCTGCGTCAAGCTTTCCAACGCAATCTGAAGTTGGCGTAATGTTGAAGAATGAATTTCAGCTTGTTCATGCTGCGTTAGATATAAAAATAGATCCAAAATACGATCTGGATAACGTAAAAACAGATCATTTTTACGTAAACACAAACTTTGATTTACTAGCTCAAAATTATCATCCAAAGGATGAATAGAAACCTCGCCATCCGTTGATAAAAAATGTTCTTTATAATGCTTAATCAGGATATCGGTTAAACGAGAAATCGTGCGTAAAGCTTGGAAAAAACGTTTCATCATTTTTTCGACACCACGGTTTCCGTCGCCTTCAAAACCAAGCATCTCGCTCACTTTGATTTGACGATCAAACAACAAACGGTTGTCATAACGTTTTAAAATCAAGTGTAAAGCGAACCGCACTTTAAATAAAAATTCTTGGCTTTCTAATAATTGTTGGTGTTCTGATGGATAAATAAAGCCACTTTTCAAAATGCCATCAAGGGTCATTTCCCCAGTGTGTCGTAATGCGATCCAATATAAAAGATGAAGATCCCGCAAACCACCTGGGCTGTATTTTAAATCGGGCTCTAAATTGTAACTGGTGTTATGATAGCGCTGATAACGTTCAATTTGCTCTTGAACTTTAGCATCAAAGAATGGTTTTACCGCCCAAAAATCTGGCTTTTTCAGTATTTCCTCTAAAGCATTAAAAAGGGATAAATCACCCGATAAATAACGAGATTCAAGCAAATTAGTGGCAATAGTAATGTCCTGTTTGCCTTCCTTTTCACATTCTTCTAAAGAACGAACACTATGCCCTACGTCAAATCCACAATCCCACAAGAACTGCACAAATTGAGCAATTTTTTCTTCCGTTTCAGACTCTCTTTCTTCTTTTGAAAGAATAAGAACATCTAGGTCAGATAAAGGAAAGATTTCTTGTCTGCCATAACCGCCTACTGCAATTAAGGTGAGATGAGCTTTATTTAATTCAAATTGCTGCCAAAGCTGTTTTAACAAATCATCACAAAATTGTGTACGGTTAGCGATCAGCTCAAAAACAGAATAATCAGCAAAATGCTGACGTTCCAATTCCTTTAAATTTTCACGCTGAATTTTGACCGCACTTGGCGTAAGTGGAGAGTCGAAATGATAAGGAAAAAGCATAGGTATTCCACAAACAAAACAATTATAAAAAAAAGCCCACTATCGTAGGCTTTTAGCTGAACTTAAAGGTTATTCATTATACGTTGAATTCGACCTTCCGCAATTTCTTCATCACGAATAGTCATCACTTCACAACCAGTTTCTGTCACAACAATTTGGTGTTCATATTGCGCTGAATGGCTACGGTCTTTGGTTTTTACCGTCCAACCATCACCCATAATGCGTACTTCTTTTTTACCCGCATTAATCATTGGCTCAATGGTGAATACCATACCCGGTTTTAAAACCACACCGCCGTCATCAGCATAATAGTGTAATACTTGCGGTTCACAGTGGAATTCAGTTCCTACACCGTGGCCACAGTACTCTCGTACTACGCTAAAGCCTTGGCTTTCAGTATATTTTTGTACCGCTTTACCAATTTCATTTAAACGAATACCCGGCTTAACCGTACGTAATCCCACATAAAGCGCTTCTTGTGCCGCTTCAACCAATTTTTGGCTACGAATATTGGTTTCACCCACAACATACATCTTAGAGTTGTCTCCGAAATAACCGTCTTTAATCACAGTCACATCAATATTGACAATATCACCACGTTTTAATTTTTTATCGTCGCTTGGAATACCATGGCAAACCACTTCATTTATAGAAATACAGGTTGCTTTAGGAAAACCATGATAATTTAAGCATGCAGGAATCACTTTTTGTACATTCACCATGTAATCGTGACAAATGCGATCCAATTCACCTGTGGTCACACCTTCTTTGACATAAGGTTCGATCATAACCAAGACATCAGACGCTAATTTACACGCTTCACGTAACTTAACAATTTCTTTTTCAGTTCTTAATGGAATGCCCATTATTTCTCCTTATTTAATTCAGATTTATTCGCATATAATAGCACTAATTCCGTGAAAAATCTTGAATGAATTAACAGGTTATTAGATAATACAAGGATTATTTTTAGGAAAGTGGGGATAGAGATATGTCAGATTTAGATATGGCCGTACCGCTAACTTTTACTGATGCGGCAGCCAATAAAGTAAAAAGTTTAATTAGCGAAGAAGAAAACAACGAATTAAAATTACGCGTTTATATTACCGGTGGCGGTTGCAGTGGTTTCCAATACGGGTTCACCTTTGACGACAAAGTCAATGAAGGCGACCTAACCATTGAAAAAGCCGGTGTGCAATTAGTGATTGACCCAATGAGTTTACAATACTTAATTGGCGGCACCGTGGATTACACTGAAGGCTTGGAAGGTTCTCGTTTTGTGGTGAACAATCCAAATGCAACCAGTACCTGTGGTTGCGGTTCGTCATTCAGCATCTAATATGGATTTTCAATTTACCCATTATCTAGGCAATGTGCATGCCAAATGTTCGATGGAACACATTGCTCTAGCCAATTGGTTTAATTCAGAAGTGCGGTCAAATCCTCAAGCGTTTTTGACCGCACTTTCTGCCTGTGAGCAGATTAAAAATAATGATGAAGTCACGCTGATTGGTTCCGAATACACGCTTTTTATCAATACCGATGAAGTGATGATTCGCGCCAACAACCTTGCAATTGAAACAGATGAAATTTTAGAAGACGACTTCCATTATTATGATGAAGAAAGTATCGCCTTCTGTGGTACAACAGACTTCATCCACTTTCTTAATGCCTATTTTGAATTTATTGCTTAACCTCATTCTCTGAAGCTAACTATTATGTCGGAAACGGAAAACACCTCATCAGAACAACAAGAAACACAAGCGCCAGATAAGCGCCGTTCTTGTAAAATCTTTTTAGCTAAAGCGACCTTTACTTTAGGGACGCTTGCCGTATTTTATGGTGGCTATTTAGACTGGCAAATTCGCTCAAAAATGGATGGCCAGATTTGGCGTTTACCGGCTGAAGTGTATAGTCGCTTAGAAAGTGTAAAACTGTCTGATAACCTTTCTTTTGACGAAGTGATTCAAATCTTATTGGATAACGAATACCGTCAAACTACTATGATTGCAGCACCGGGCGATTTTAAACTCGAAGAGGATACCATCGTATTACTTCGTCGAGCATTCCCTTATCCTGACAAGCCTGAACCTCAACGTGTATTGCGTTTACGTTTTACAGATAACAAACTTTCTCGTATTGAAGATTTAGTCAACGTCAAAGCGGTTGATGAATTCCGTCTTGCGCCTAAATTAATTGCCATGTTGGAATCAGATAATGAAGATCGCTTAGCGATTCCATTACAGCACTACCCTCGCTTACTCATTGATGCCTTATTACTCACTGAGGATCGCCGTTTTTATGATCATAACGGGATTAACCCTATCGGTATTATGCGTGCAATGATTGCTAATATTAGAGCGGGTCAAACGGTTCAAGGCGGCAGTACACTGACTCAGCAATTAGTGAAAAACTTGTTCTTATCTAGCGAACGTTCTATTACACGTAAAGCCAATGAAGCGTTGATGTCATTAGTATTAGATTGGCGATATGATAAAAACCGTATCTTAGAAACCTATCTTAACGAAATTTACCTTGGTCAAAATGGTGATATCCAAATTCACGGTTTTGCATTGGCAAGCCAATTCTATTTTGGTCGTTCTATCCGTGAAATTAGCCTTGACCAAATTGCCCTTTTAGTCGGCATGGTAAAAGGACCATCCCTTTATAATCCATGGCGAAATCCACAATATGCACTCGATCGCCGAAATGTGGTGTTAAAACTGATGCTTGATCACCAAATGATTGGGGATGAGTTGTATGAGATGTTGAGTAAACGTCCATTAGGCGTGCAAGCTAAAGGTCAAATTTCTCGTAAATACCCTGCTTTCATTCAAACATTGCAAGCCGATCTTCGCCGTCAATTAGGGGAAAATAAAACCTCTGCGCTACTTGGTGCGCGTATTTTCTCCACTATGGATTTAAAACAACAGGAACAAGCTGAAAATGCTGTGGTGAATACGGTTAATCAATTACAAATACAAACTAAAAATCCACATTTAGAAGGCGCAATGATTGTCGCGGATTATCACTCGGGTGAAATACGTGCTGTTGTCGGTGGATTACAAACAGAATATGCCGGATTTAACCGAGCCTTAATGTCAAAACGTCAAATTGGTTCTTTGGTAAAACCATCCATTTATTTGACCGCACTGATGAATCCGGAACAATTTCGTTTAAATACGCCAATTCAAAACCAGCCAATCACGATTTATGTTAAAGGTAGCCAACCTTGGCAACCTCGTAACTACGATCGCAAATACAGCGGTTCGGTGATGTTGATGGATGCCCTTGCTCGCTCGCTGAATATTCCAACGGTAAACATTGGGATGAAAGTCGGTTTAAGCAAAGTGATCGATACGCAAAAAGCCATGGGCTGGGATAATGTAGCCATTCCAAAAGTGCCTGCAACCTTGCTTGGTTCTTATAGTATTTCACCTTATGATGTGACCAAACTCTATCAAACCATTGCAAATCAAGGTGGCAAAATTGAGTTAAGTACCATTCAAAGCATTGCTGATCGCCAAGGGAATATTATTTACGAACACAATACCGTGCCGGATCAAGTGGTGCCGAGAGAGGCTGCTTATCAAACCTTATATGCGATGCAACAAACCGTAGAACGAGGTACCGCGCGTAGTTTACAAAATGATTACGCGGATCTTCGTCTTGCAGGTAAAACAGGCACCACCAATGATGCCCGTGATACTTGGTTTGTGGGGATTGATGGTAAAAATGTTAGCACCATTTGGCTAGGTCGCGATGATAACGGTGAAACTAAATTAACGGGTGCCTCTGGTGCACTACAAATCTATAAAGATTATTTAAACCGTGTGGTTATTGAAAAACTGAAACTCGGTCAACCTTCTACCATTAAATGGGTTGGCATCAATGCTTACGGCAGTTGGAGTTGTGGTAGCAGTCGGACGATCCCTGTATGGATAAATAAAGATCAAAACTTCTGCGCTTCTGCACCAACGACGAGTACGGCAACAGCTACCGCAGCGCAGACTACGCAATCGCCACAACCTGAGCAACCAGAATCCGCAAAACAAGAAAGTGTATGGGATGTGTTAGATAATAAAGCGCCTGTTGAAGAAGTTGCACCCGCTCAATAAACTCGCTTATTTTTGACCACACTTTTATATCTCCATAAAGCGCCTAACAAAGACGCTTTATTCTTTTAAGCATACAATAACCCTCTAGACATTTCCGACTCTTGTGAATTTTTTGATCTCCATCACAAAAATTAAAATTATTTATTGTCATTTCACTGATATCAAAAGATAATTATAAATAGGAATTAATTTCATTTTAGGTAATGAGGTAAATAGACGATGCTATTCCGTTCTATTCGATTTTTCTTTTTAATTTTTTCACTCGCCTTTTCTTCTTCTTCACTCTTTGCACAAGATAACTATCAACAATGGGTTGATGATATTACGGCTCGCTTAGATAAAACGTCTCAACTGCTCCAACAAGGCAATAAAGATGACGCCCGTACTGAAGTGCAAATGGCTTATTTTGAAGTCTTTGAAAATCTAGAAGGCCCAATTCGTATCAATTTCTCCGCACAAAAAAGTTACCAAATGGAAGCGACTTTTGGCGAGATCCGTAAAATGATTGGTGAAGGCAGTTCACAAAAAGAGATTCAGGCTAAAATCGATCAACTCAAAAAAGAATTACAAGAAGTGCTGCCATCATTGGTTGAAGGTCATCAACTCAATGCTGACGGACAACATGGCGTTTATGATAATCAAGCGATTGCCCCTTATTGGCAACAAAGTTTTAAAACCATTGATGATTTAATCGCTCAAGGGATCGATGCTTATCAAAATGGTGATCTTGCCAATGCCAAAAAATTGTTCCAACAAGCACAATATGATGGCTATAAAAACTCAGAAATGGAAATGTCCATTCGCCAAAATCGCTCTGCAGAAATCTCAGCTGCGATTAACCAACAGTTTTACAACATCATTCGTTTAAGCGAACAAGCCGATCAAATCACAGAGATTGGTTATCAAAGCACTCAATTATTACAAGATATTGAAGAAAACTTGCCTAACCTGCCAACGACACGTGAAGAACAAAATGTTCAATCCAATGCAGCACAGCAAGCAACTGATAACCAACAAGAGCAAGATTGGAATAAGATTAAACAAGAGATCAACCAACGTATCCAACAAGCGATTACCCTCTATCAACAAGGTGAAAGCAAAAAAGCGATTCTTTCCGTACAAGACACCTATTTCGACGTGTTTGAAAGCACTGGAATGGAAAACAAAGTAGGTTCTCGTGATAGTAACTTTAAAGCTGAACTTGAAGGCTACTTTACTCGTCTCGTGAGTTTAATGAAAGCTGAACAAGGTGATAAGTTACAAGCTCAAGCTGATGGCCTAAACCAGAATTTAACTAAAGCGGTTGAAATGTTACAGGGCGAAGAGCAAAGCGATTGGTCTATGTTCTTATATAGCCTTTTAATCATTCTTCGTGAAGGTTTAGAAGCCTTATTAATTGTTGCGGCTATCGTGACTTACTTAATTAAAAATAATCACCAAGATAAACTGCCGGTTATTCGTCAGTCTGTTTATGTGGCGCTAATTGCCAGTGTGGTTACCGCATTTATCTTCCAACTTATCTTTGAAAACTCGGGTCAAAACCGCGAATTACTCGAAGGCTTTACGATGATTTTTGCCGTCGTCATGCTCTTTATGATGAGTTACTGGTTATTGTCGAAAGTCGAAGCACAAAACTGGAAACGTTATTTAGAAGGTAAACTGTCTACTGCTCTTACTACTGGCTCACTCATTGGCCTATGGCTTACCAGCTTCTTAGCCGTATATCGTGAAGGGGCGGAAACGGTATTGTTCTATTATGCCCTTGTAGGTGATGCGAAAAGTGCGGTCAGTTTCATCTACCTTTTCGCAGGTATCATTGTCGGCGCAATTATTCTCACCATTTGCTACTTCGTGATGCGTTATACCGTGGTGAAATTACCGCTTAAACCATTCTTTATGTTTACGGGTTCATTTATGTACTTAATGGCCTTTGTATTCGCCGGTAAATCTGTTTTAGAACTCATTGAAGGCAAACTTTTCGAGCCAACGCTGATTAGCGGTATGCCTGAAATTTCGTGGTTAGGTATTTATCCTTATATGGAAACCTTGATTCCACAAGCAATCTTACTCGTCGCAGCCGTATTTGCTCTGTTTATTATGAAATATCAAAGCAAAAAAGCCGCGTAATACCCAACAATCCTTTAGGAGAAAAACAATGAAAAAAGCACTTTTAGCAACAGCATTATTTGCGGGTATTTTCACCGCATCTACTGCTAACGCATTCCAAGAATATCCAATCGGTGAAGCGGTAACCATGAATGAAATGGAAATTGCGGCGGTTTATCTCAAACCAATCGATATGGAACCACGTGGTATGGGTTTACCTGCTGCGAAATCAGATATCCACTTAGAAGCGGACATCCACGCAGTAAAAGGTAATAAAAATGGCTTTGGTGATGGTGAATGGATGCCTTACTTAACCATCAACTATACTTTAGTAAATGCTGATACGGGTGAAAAACAAGAAGGTACCTTCATGCCAATGGTAGCGGGTGACGGTCCTCACTACGGTGCTAACGTGAAAATGATGGGCGTGGGTAACTATAAATTAACTTACCACATCGACCCACCATCAAAAGCGGGTATGCACCGTCATACCGACTCTGAAACAGGTGTTGGTCGTTGGTGGAAACCATTTGATGTTAACTATGAATTCAAATTCACTGGCATCAAATAATCTAAGGTAAATCTCATTTTACCGACTTGCCTTCCCTTGTTTGTCAGGGGAAGGCAATAGCATTTCATTTAACCTTAAAATATCGTCTGTTTTATCCTATTAAATGGTCAAACTATGAATTATTTTTTTACTTTTTTCCTTCAAGCACTTTTACCCTTTTCATTACTGCTCGGTGTTTATCACAGCAAACAATCCGCTGTGAGTGCAAAAAAAATAATTTGGCTTAGCTTATTTGGCTTTACTGCCGGTATCGTACTACGTCTTAGTTTACCTACGGGACAAATGACCAATTTAGTGCTCAATGGCGTAATATTGGCACTATTGTTTATCTTTGCCTTATGTTTAATTTTCGGTAAAGGTCGCTTACCGGCCTTCTGGCAAACGGTATTAATGCTTATCGCAGGCAGCTTCTGGGCAAAAGATCCTAACATTACCGCGCTTGTTTCTACTGATGTCATCAACACAGACTCAATCCTGCACATAAGTGCGGTCATTTTTGCCTTTGTTTTTTGTTTATGTTTACAAGGTTGGATCGATTTACTTTTAAAACAAGCGGGAAAAACACAACAAAAATCGACCGCACTTTTAAAAGGTGTAATGGGCCTTCTCTTAATTTGCTTACTGGTTCCACTTATTGGCGAACTCTTATTAATTTTAATGAAGCTTCAAGTGCTTGAACTCACCAAACTACGTTTAAGCTTTGTTGCGAAATCTGGCGAAATTACTCGCTGGTTGAATTACATCTGTGCTGCCTTACTCTTCGTTGTACTTGCCATCTTCTACAGCAAAATTCATTTATCACGCAAGCAACAAGTTAATGCGACACAAGAACCTATTGAAAAACGCCAAAAATTAGCCGCATTGCGTACCTCCTCTCGCTTACTTGGTTGGGGCTATTTGGCCTTAGCGATTATTTTTGCTACACAGCTTTATTGGGAGCAAATTGCTTCTCGTCCACCACAACTTTCAGAAGCGATTCCTTTGACCTTAGATGAAAAGCAACAAGTCCATATTCCAATTGAGCAAGTAAAAGATGGCAAATTGCATCGTTTTGTTTGGATTGCTGATGACGGTAAAGCCGTACGTTTCTTTGTCATTAATCGTCAACCAGATAAATTGAGTCTAGCTGCGGTATTTGATGCCTGCTTGCTTTGTGGTGACCAAGGCTATGTGATGGAAGGTAACCAAGTCGTTTGTGTAGGCTGCGGCGTACATATGTTTATTCCATCTATTGGTAAACCGGGTGGCTGTAATCCTGTGCCGATTGAAGATTGGCAACAAACTGAGACTGAAATTCTCATTAATCGAACCAGCTTAGAAGAAGGGTTAAATTTATTTAGCACGATTGTTGAAATCGATGTAAAAGATCCGATTAGTGGCGCCCAAATGAAAAACACTAAAACGGAACACAAATATAATTACGAAGGTAAAACTTACTTCTTTGAAAGTGAGAAAAATCTTGATTTATTCCGTGATAACCCTGAAAAATATTTAGGTAAGGGGGAATAATGCTAGCAAGAATGTTATTTCAATCTTGGCGCTTCAGCATTAAACGTAAACTGTTGGCCGTTATTACTATTTTCTTAGCGGCTGGCTTAGTCTCTGCGCTCTTGGCGGTATCCATTGATATTGGCGATAAAATGGCAAAAGAGCTCAAATCTTACGGAGCCAATATTTTAGTTGAACCTGCAAGTAATGCAGCCTTGCCTGATGAACTCAGTCATAACGCAGATTTAAGTAGCCAAGATTTTCTCGATGAAAAAGAGCTGCCGAATATTAAAGATATTTTCTGGCGAAATAATATCGTAGGTTTTGCACCGTTATTAAGTGCAGATGTAAAAGCGGAAACGCTTTCCACAAACACTCACGATAAATCAACCGCACTTGGACAAATTAATGTGTTAGGTACGTTTTTCGATCACAACATCCCTGTACCAGATGAAGATGATTACCACACAGGACAAAAAATCATTAGTCCTTATTGGCATGTGCAAGGGGAATGGGTCAACGATCTTGAAACACCTCAAGGAGAATTTATTCCTGCATTGATTGGTGAGCAATTGGCTCAACGAACTGGCTTAAAACAAGGTGATAAAATCCAGCTTCGCTATCAAAATAATGAGCTAGATAATCAAAGTGCGGTTGAAATTACCGGTATTTTATCCACGGGTGGGACTGAAGATAATCAATTAGTCATGCCGCTCAACGCTGTGCAAAAATTACTGGGCTTAGAAGGAAAAATTCAATCAGTTAAAGTCTCTGCGCTTACCGTACCAGAAAATGATCTTTCTCGTAAAGCCCGTGCTAATACCGATGCATTAGATGCGGAAGAGTACGATCGTTGGTATTGTACGGCTTATGTCTCTTCTATTTCACATCAGTTAGAAGAAGCCATTTCTGGTGCTATTGTTCGCCCAATTTGGCAAGTTGCCGCATCAGAAGGGGTCGTCATTGGTAAAATCCAGTTATTGCTTGCTGTCGTGACTCTCGCCGCTTTAATCGCGGCAGCTATGGGGATTGCCTCATTAATGAGTACAGGGATCATTGAGCGTTCAAAAGAAATTGGTTTAATGAAAGCGTTAGGCGCATACCAATGGCAAATCGCGTTATTGTTTTATTGTGAAGCCATTATCAGTGCCTTAATTGGTGGTTCGCTTGGTTGTATTGCTGGTTGGGGCTTAGCAAGATTTATTGGATCTGCGCTATTTGGTGTTCCGCTCAGTTTTGCTTGGATTGTAATCCCTTGCGTATTGATGCTGTCTATTTTAATTGCTGTAGTGGGTACTTGGTTCCCTGCTCATCGTATTGCCAAACTTTACCCTGTGGAGGTGCTCTATGGCCGCCAATAAAAGTATGTTTTGGCGTTTAATCTTCCAAGCATTACGCCTACGCTTACAACGAGTATTTATTATCTTCTCTGCCCTGACTGTTGGTGCGTCCATTGTGACAGCAATGGCTGCGGTCTATTTCGATATTAATACCAAAATGAGCCAAGAGCTCCGTACCTTTGGGGCAAACTTTTACATCGGTGCAGCCAATGGTGGATTGATGAAAGAACGCCAATTAAAGCAAATTCTGCACAATGCACCGGATAATTTCATTACCGCTGCCAGTCCTTATTTATATGGTGTTGCGCGAAGTGATTTAGAAAAAATCGTGATTATGGGCGTCTGGTTTGAAGATATGCGTGTGCTTGCACCTTATTGGCAAATTACCGGCTCAGCCATTAATGTAAATTTTGATGATCGCAATGCCATGATTGGGAAAACCTTAGCGGAACGCCTCAATTTAGGCGTCGGAAGTAAATTAACGCTGTCTAAAAATGCGGTTGAAAAACATGAATTCACAATAAAAGGTATTGTTGAGGCAGGTGATGCCACAGACAACATGCTAATCGTGAATTTAGAGTTTGCCCAAAATTGGTTGGATAAAGAAGGATTAGCCAACAACGCCTTACTCAATGTAAAAAATGAACAAGGTAATGTCGCACAATTTGCCCAAGACATTATGCAACATCAACCCGATCTGACGGCTCGACCGATTCGAAAAGTCTCCGCTTCAGAAGGACAGATTTTAGATAAAATCAAAGGATTGATGGGCTTAATCTCATTGGTCATTTTGATTCTCGCGACCCTTTGTGTGAACACCACGTTGATTGCAATTGTTGGTGAGCGAGCAAAAGAATTTGCGCTACAAAAAGCCCTAGGTGCCAAACAAAGTGACATCATTAAACAGATTAGTACCGAGATTCTCATCATAGCACTTTGTGCAATTGTCGCGGGACTGATTCTCGGCTACATCTTGGCACAATTACTTGGATTAACCGTATTTAAATCTTACATTGATATGCGTCTACCGGTTATTCCAATTACTATCGTCTTATCGTTATTGGTTGCCTTTATTGCGGTGATTGTACCAACCAAACGCGCTTTAAATATCCAAACCGCAAATGTATTAAAAGGGGAATAAAATGAGTGAATTTGTAATTGAAACGCAACATTTATATAAACGATTCGGGCAAGTCACCGCTTTAGAAGATATTAATATTAAAATTCGCCAAGGTGAATTTATTGCGATAATGGGTGCATCAGGTTCCGGTAAAACAACGCTGATGAATATTCTGACCGGCTTAGATACGGCTAGTGAAGGTAAAGTCATTCTAGATGGTGTCGATGCGGCACAATTGGATGAAATCGGTCGTCAGCGTTTCCGTGCAGAAAAAATTGGTCTAGTCTTCCAACAATTCCATTTAATTCCTTATTTGACCGCACTTGAAAATGTGATGCTGGCTCAGCACTATCACAGTGTGACTGATGAAGCCGCGGCTAAAGCGGTACTCGAACAAGTGGGATTAGGTCATCGTATTGATCACCGTCCAAGCCAACTTTCTGGGGGCGAACAACAACGGGTATGTATTGCTCGCGCGTTGGTGAACCAACCACCAGTCATTTTTGCCGATGAACCTACGGGTAATCTCGACGAAAAAAATGAAGCGCTTGTACTGGATTTACTACAAGAATTAAATCGCCAAGGGAGAACCATTGTGATGGTGACACACAATCCAGAATTGGGTGAGTTAACCGATCGTGTTATTTATCTCCATCACGGAAAATTTGTAAAAGAGGAAATTCATGAAAAATAAATTCGTCAAACTACTAGCCATAAGTGCGGTCATTTTTGGCAGCGTTTCTTGTAAAGATGAAGTCGCTGCAATTGGTCAAAAAGCACCAGACATCGCTGCCTATGATTTACAAGGTAAAGAAGTGAAACTTAATGATTGGAAAGGCACTCGCTTACTGACATTCTGGTCTGAAACCTGTGGACGATGTGTCGCAGAACTAAAAGAATTCGAAAAATTGGCCGAAGCTAATCCAGATAAAGTTCAGCTTATCGCCATAAATGTGGATGGGGATAAAGTGGATACCAAAGCCGTGGTCGCCAAACGTCAGCTTACGTTACCGGTTATCAAAGACCAATTAAAAATTACTGCTGAACGCTATCAGCTTATCGGTACGCCAACAAGTTTTGTAATTACACCTGAAGGTAATATTCAGGCTAAATATGAAGGCGCGATTCCCGCAGAAGATTTAGATAAATTATTTAAAGGCTAGCCAAAATGAAAAAACGAATTTACTTACTCTCTACACTTTTACCTGTTTTAGGCTTTTTATTTGCCCCTCCTGCCCTTTCTGCCGAAGCTGACTTAGTGAAAGCAGAAAAGGTATATAAACGCTCTTGTGCAACTTGTCATGGGAAACAAGGCGAAAAACCAGCGATGGGTGAATCCAAAATTATTAATCAATTAAAACCAGAAGAAATTTCAACCGCACTTTTAGAACGAAAAGCAGGAAATATTCCTAGTGCAGGAAGCCCGGCAAAACAACGTTTAAGTGAGCAAGATATTCATAATTTAAGTGAATATATTCAAACACTAAAATAGTTTTTGAATTTTTTTTAAACTAATTCTAAAATGTACGGTCTTAGAAGGGGCTTAGTTTTACAAGCTAAGAAATTTTTATTGTATCAATAAAGGATTTTTTATGAACAAATTCACTAAAATCAGCGCAACTGCATTATTTGCATTATTCTTAACTGCTTGTGATAAACCAGCAGATAAACCAGCTCCAGCAAAACCTGAAACCACTCAGCCTGCACCGGAAGCTAAACAAGAAGCGGCTCAACCTGCTGAAGCTGCAAAACCAGCTGAAGCTACACCAGCGCAAGAACAAGCTGACTACAACAAATTACTTGAATGGAACGCAAGCCAAGCGCAAGCTCAAATGGCTGCTCAACAAAAACTTCAATCTGATTTAACTGCGGCTGTTCAAGCAAAAGATGACAAAAAAATTGAAGAAGCAATCAAAACGTTCAACAAAACTGTTGAAGATACAATTGCAAGCTTAGATAAATTAGATATTACAGCACCTTCAGTGAAAAGCATTAAAGATCAAAATAAAGAAGTGCTTTCATTATCAAGCGAATTATTAGTTGATCAATTAAACTTAGCAACTAAAGCGCCAACTGAAGAACAAACTAAAGCTTACCAAGCTAAAGTTGAAAAACTACAAGCTGCAGTAGCTAAATTACAAAAAGACGGTGCTGATTTAGCACAAAAATTTGCACCTGCAGCCCCAGCTGCTCCAGCCGCTCCAGCTGCAAAATAATTAATCGTTAAGATGAAAAAAACCTTACTGTAAAAAGTAAGGTTTTTTTATGCGCTTATTTTAGTATTCTGCTTTTCAACACATCCACAAATCGTTCTGTCGCCCCTTCCCAACGATCTAAATATAGCGCTGGCTCAATCAACTCTAATTCATTCAATAAAAATGCATTGTTAATAATCGTTCCATCTACGCGGGCATAAACAGGCATTTCAGGCAATTTATGTAAAACATGACGAGCGGTTTCAATGATATGGCTATCAACCTCAACAGGGATAATTTCAACTTTATATTGTGAATTCGCTCGCCATTCATTTTGAGGTGGCTGTCGGCGAATAGCATGACTAAATACACCATTGAAAAAAATCAAACTAGTTTCACCATTTGTTGCCACTTCAGGAATAAACGGCTGTAGCACAACTTGCTCACCATACGCAGAAAGATTAGGTAACGCTTCACCTTGTTTGAGTTTTGTCACTAAATTACCGCTCTGCCCTACAGCAGGTTTAATCACAAATTCAGGCCAATCTTGGCTTTCAAGTGCGGTCAAAATTTCAGATGTTTTTGGTGAACAAATAAGGGTTGGGATAACATTGACACCCCAATTCTGTAAATCACATAGATAGCCTTTATGACTATTCCACAACATTAATTCCGCAGGATTGATGAACGCATTCTTATGCTGTTTAATCCATTGAGTAAATTCATCATAAAAATTTGCATAATCCCATGCGGCTAAAGGCAGAATAAAATGGCTCTGTAATGTTTCTTGCCAAGGTAAAAATTGAGTAGGAATACCTTGATCAGAAAGTTGTGTTTGAACAGGAATAAGATTTTGAGGAGCCGAAGGATAAGTTTTGCAAGTGGTGATTGTAAGCATAGTAAATAATAACGGATTTAAACATAAAGAAGATGCGCCAATCATCAAACTGGCGCATCGATTTCAATAATTATTTTACTTGAGCAAAATATTTTTCAAGACGACCTTTGTTCGTCATAGATTTTTTCTCAAGGTCTTTCACCACTTTCTCTGCTTGTTCTTTGTTTGATAGATTATCACCCACTTGAATCACACCATTCATATTCATTGAACGGTGTACTGGGCAAGTATAAACATAAACACCTTCTTTATCTAAAGTGATCGTGAGTTCCTGATCTTCTTCAGATTGGAATTTTTGTGCACCTTCAGGAATCGCTTTACTGTGTACAAAGTGGCTTTTATTTTCCGGACGAAATGTCACTGTATCACCTGGTTGTACTTTTAAATAACCCGGTTCAAAAACCATTGAGCCTTCACTGTTTGAATTCAACATTTTGATGTCATGATGAGCGGCTTGAGCAGCAAAACTTAAACCTAATAATGCTGCAAGTGCGATTTTCTTCATTTTCATTTCCTTCTAAGAATGTGCTGATTTACGTTGTGGACGAACCACCGGCAAACCTGCGCTACATTGTAATAATTCAACGTTTACACGATATAAACGATTAATGGTTTCAACTTGTAAAACATGATGCGCATCGCCCACGCCTTGCACTTTACCTTCACCAAGTAAAATCAACTCATCTGAAAATTGAGCGGCAAGACTTAAATCATGTAATACCATTATAGTAATCAGATTTTTCTGTTTCGTATAGGTGTAAACTTCTTCTAATAGATTAAGCTGATGATGCATATCTAACGCACTCACCGGCTCGTCTAACATTAAAATCTGTGGCTCACGTAATAAAACCTGGGCAAACATCACCATTTGACGCTGTCCACCACTGAGATTCAGAATATCACGATGGGCTAAATGACCAATGCCTAATTGTGCCATAATACTTGCTGCTTCAGTGAGAAGCTCATCGCTTACTCGCATCGTTAGACTATCCATTCGTCCCAAAAGGACAACTTCAAGTGCGGTCAAGCTTGCATCTACTCGGCTATCTTGAGGCATATAACCAATTGGTTTACGCCAATCTGCTAACTTCGTCCGTTCTAGCTGTTTGCCTTGATAGGTAATCATTCCTTCATGTGGTAATTCACCAAAAATGGTTTTCAGCATGGAGGATTTTCCCGTGCCGTTTGGCCCAAGCACCGTGTAAACTTTACCTTCTTCAAAACGGACATTAATGTGATCAGCAACGGTGAGATCACCTCGTTTTACCGTAAGATTCTTTAATTCTAACATTATTGTCCCCTCTTGTTATTTAAAATAATCCAAAAGAAGAAAGGCACCCCAATAAACGAGGTAACAATCCCTACTGGGAATAATGCACCAGGGATAATAACTTTGGATAATACCGAAGAAAGGGATAAGAATGCTGCACCGACTAACATTGCGCCCGGTAAGAAGAAACGTTGATCTTCACCAAGTAACATTCGAGCAACATGTGGTGCAACTAAGCCGATAAAGCCAATCACGCCAACGAAACTAATTGCTGTCGCCGTCATCATTGCGACAAGAACTAATACCTTGATACGTAATACTTGCAAATTGATACCAAGACTTGCTGCACGATCTTCACCTAAACGAAGTGCGGTCAATTTCCAAAGCTCTTTTGAAAGTAATGCTACGCATATCGTTGTCACAACAGTAATGATGACTAAGCTTTGCCACGTGGCTTTATTTAAGCTACCAAATAGCCAAAACAGAATTTGCTGCGAGACTTCGGGAGCCGAAATAAATTGTACTAATGAGAGTAAGGATTGGAAAATAAAGAGCAATGCAATCCCTACCAGTACGAGCATTTCAGAATTAAAACGACGTTTAGACGCGAACAAGAAAAGAATCCCTGACGCAAGCATGGTCATGACAAACGCACCAATTGGCACTGCAATTTGTACCGGTAAACCAAAACTTCCGAAAGCAATCACAACAGAAGCCCCAAAACCTGCTGCTGCAGCGAGTCCTAATGTATAAGGACTTGCCATAGGGTTATTTAATAAGGTTTGGATCTCTGCCCCACCTACAGCCAATGTTGCCCCGACTACAAGCGCCATCAATGCCATCGGTAAACGTAAATTATGCACAATATTGTTAGTCATTTTATCGACTTCACCGATGCCGAATAACGCATTCACAACTTCAGATACCGATAGCATCGCTGGGCCTGTCATCACGTCGAGAATAAGACTGATCACACCAATCACAAGAAAAGATAAAATAACAAACCAGCGTTTGCGTTCAAGCTTACGCTGGTTAGCCACAATATCTGCTACAACAGAATTGTTTTTCATTGATTAACGTTTCCTTTATTTGGTTTCAGGGAAAAGATAAATCGTACCTTCCGGGGTAACCGGTAAGTAGTTTTTATAGAAGTTTAAGTAAGTTTGTTGCGGATCTAAATCTTTAAATAGATCAGGATAAGCGGCTTTAGCCACAAACTGAACTGAAGCACTGTCAGATAACGTACGAGAGTTCGCATGATAGGCTGCGTAAACACGGTTGTTTTTCACTGCCGGTAATTCAGCCCAACCCGCACGATGTTTGAATGCGTTTAAACGACGTTCTGCTTCTGCTTTTTCAATACCAAAGCCCATTACCATACCGTCTTGATTTTTCTTCAATTCAGTTTCACGGCCTGTAATAATAATTGCATCCGGTTTCGCGGCTAACACTTTCTCTGCAGCCAACGTACCCCATTTGCCAATTTCTGCAGGCGCCACGTTTTCTGCACCAACAAGGCTAATCATAGAGCCCCACATGCTAGAGAAGAAAGTCATACCTTGTTCAGCTGGGCCACCACGACCAAACTCTACATACACTTTTGGTTGTTTTGCTAATTTTGCATTTTTAACCGTAGTCTGGATATGTTCAACAATGTCTTTGTATTCTTTCGCAATTTTTGCTGCGCGATCTTTCTGACCTGTTAATTCGCCAATAATTTCAGTAGATTTAATGTGCTTATCTAAGGTTTGAGCATTGTAATCTAATACCACAATTGGAATGCCCGCTTCATTAATGGCATCTAAATCAGAACCTAACATTTCGTACTGCCAATCAGCTAAGACTAAAAGATCAGGTTTTAATGAAAGCACTTTTTCCACAGAGAATGTGCCTTCTTCCACTTCACCCACATCATCTAATTGATTCAATTTTGGCACCGCTTTGCTGAATAACTCCCAGCTTGCTGGTGCCCAAGAAGACCATACTTTCTTAGAAAAACCGACAACGTTATCTAACGCTTTGTCACCACCAACTGCCATATAATCTTGATAATAGAAACCAAGTACCACGCGTTTTGCCGGTAAATCAACAGTGACTTCACGATCAAGTATATCTTTTACTTTCACGGGGTCAGCATTGGCAAAACCTGCACTTAAACCAAGAATAGTAGCAATCGCTAAAGTTGAAAAACGTTTTTTCATAAGAAAAATCTCCTGAGTAAAATCAAGAAAGTAAATGATAATAATTATCGATGCGAATAATACCGAAAACGATTGCTAAATTCAACTCAGGCGATTAATTATTCTTCGTAAGCTTCGTCAGTTAATGTTTTTAAGAATGCTTCTAATGCGTTAATCTCTTCATCTGTAAACGGTTTTGCTTTTAAAACATCAGGATTGATGGTTTGAGCATATTCGGCTTTCTCCCACGCTTTTCCTGTTTCAGGATTGATTTTACGATTAGGATTATTAAAACTGTCTTTAAATAACAAAACAGTTTTTAAATCACGGAAAACGCCGTTATGCATATAAGGTGCAGTGACACTGATGTTACGCAAAGTTGGCACTTTAAATTTGCCTTTTTGCTTTTTATCGCCTTTCACCATCGGATTATCCAATAGCCCATTATCCACAAAATCGGCAGCTAATTTGTTGTGCTTAATTAATTCTTGATTACTTGGTACGCCGATATTGAAATAGCGGTAATTCGTAAAGGTTTCTGTTGCTGAATTCGCTTCACTTGATTGGTGGCAGTTACTACAATTTGTGCGTGTTTTATCGAAAAATAATGCCTTACCTTTAGATTCAAGTGCGGTCAATTCTGCTTCACCTTTTAAAGCACGATCATATTTTGAAGAGAATTGCGCAAATAATTCCTGTTTTTCGAACTCACCAATGGCTTTTTCCATGATGGCATAAATCTTGTCGGCATCTGCCCAAATGCTTTCGCCATAAAGATCTGTAATAGGTTTATAATAAGTCGGATCCGCTTTTAAACGTTCAACAATAGCTTTCTTATCTGGCATGCCCATCTCTACTGGGTTTACTGGTGGTCCGCCTGCTTGCTCGGCTAAATCTTTCGCTCGGCCATCCCAGAACTGTCCGCCTACATAATCTTGAATTTTTTTATCGAAATGAAAATTCGGTGAGAACATCGCATAAAGCGCAGTATTGGCATTGCGATTACCATGAAGATGAGGATTATCCCCTTCTGAGACCATTTGATTTGCAGAATTCTTACGTTGATCCACAAAAGCGGTATCTGGACTATGACAGGTTGAACAGCTTTGTGTTTTATTAAAAGAAATCGATTTATCAAAAAACAACACTTCACCGAGTGCTTTATAATCCAATTCTTTTTTCGTAACTTGATCAGCCAATGCATAGCTACTCTGCATCAAAGGTGCAAACAATAAAATAGAAAGCCATTTTTTTTGCATCGTGTTCTCCAAATATTCAAATTATAGATAAAAAATAATCCAACAAAGCTTTGTTGGATTATAAAAGGAAAATAATTTTCTACAAGCCGGTGGCCATCTTAATGCGATCAGCAAACATACCGATGCTCACGCCGAAGTAATTTGATTTGTTCCAATCTAAAATCGTGCGGTAGTTATTGGAAACCAAGAATGCGCGACCAACTTCTTTATCAGGGCGAACGAGCCAAAGATCAGCTTGAGAAAGCGCAGCAAGTTTATCTTGTTCTTGTTGGCTAAAGCTCGCTAAAGTGACGCCTTTAGACTGCCAGTCGCTGAGTGAACGAGCTTTGTTCTTCTCAATACCTGAAAGCGATAAATCTAATGGTTGATTTAATGTGACTTCAACGCCCCAAGGCAATTTGTTATCCCAACCTACAGTGTGGAGATAATTTGCAATTGAAGCAAACGCATCAAATTGGTTTGTCCAAATATCCTTCACACCATCATTATTACCATCTGCTGCATAATTTAAGAATGCGCTTGGCATAAATTGAGTTTGTCCCATTGCACCCGCCCAAGAGCCTAACATTTTATTGCGTTGAATATGATCACGTTCTAACATCTTCATCGCATTCACAAATTCTTTGCTAAATAAGGCTTCACGTCTACCATCAAAGGCTAATGTGGCTAAAGCTGATAGTACATCATAGCTACCTTGATAATAGCCAAAACTACTTTCCATACCCCATAAAGCAAGGATATATTCTTGTTGAACGCCATAGCGTTGGCTTGCTTGTTGTAATGGTGCCTGGACTTCCCAATAACGCTCTTCGGCAATGTCTACTTTGTTTTGGGTCAGTACTTTATTCAAATAATTCGTTGTACCGTTTGGATTCGGTAACTGTGGTTGATCCGCATTACGTTGGCTTCTCCCCGCTTGTGCACGATCCAAATCTACAGCCTTTTGCATATATTGAATATTATTTTGTGCATTCAATACTGACAATGATACGCCTTCAGCAGCCGCTTTGCCTTTTAAGAACTGAACATAATCATTAAAGTTATCTAAAGTTCTTGGTTTGCTATAAACAGCATTACTGCTTACTGACGGAATACTTTTCGTGGATGAGGTTGCCGTTGTTGTCGTATTACTTGAACAACCCGCCAATAAAAGTGCGGTCGATAATGCAGTCATTTTTAACGTTGAGATTAAATTCATTTCTTTTCCTTTTTTTAATGTTCAAAATATCGCATTATTTGCGTAAAAATTTGTTATAAACAGCTTTCAATAATGAGGTTGGTAATAAGCGAGAACCTGAGCGCAAGGCAAAGGTGAATAAGCCTGAAAATAAGCCTTGAATACCTAAGCGATGTTTCAATTTAAATAAACGCCATTCTGCTTTCGCTTGGTTTAAACCACGACGACGCCCTACCATGCCATTACCCACGCGGGCATAAACTAAAATGTCCGGCAAGTTTGCCACTTTTTGTCCTTGCGCCACAAGCTTAATCCACAGGTAATAATCTTCCTGTAAATCCTCATATCCACCACAATTAATAACCGCACTTTTTTGATATGCCACCGTCATGTGATTGAACGGACAACGTTTTTGGGTAAATTTAACGATATCTTGTGCTTCAGTCGGCACGTTACGATATGCCACGATGTCTTGAATATTTTCGCCAAACTCAGCAATCTGCCCACCGAAAATAATCGTATCCGGATGTTGCTCAATAAACGACACTTGTTTTGCAAAACGTTCTGGCACACAAATATCATCGGTATCCATACGAAATACCCAATCGTGCGAACAATGTTTCAAACCTTCATTAAGCGCTTTGCCTAAGCCTAAATTTTTTGGCAACTTCACTAAGTTTAAGGGTAATTTTGTTTCGAATTCAGAAACCACGGCCTCCAATTCAGGTGTGACAGCACCATCAAACACCAACACAATCTCATCTGCAGGATGGGTTTGAGCCACTAAACTTTCAAAACACTCTCTTAAATATTGTGGATTTTCCTTAATGTATAAGGACATTAAAACTGAAAATTTCATACTTCTCTATCTAATAAGTTATCTACATAAACCGTTTCAAATTAATTGCCAATTTAGGTGAAATTAAAACCACAAAGGCAATGACTAGCTGCTTAATACTTTTCGTTAATTTAAAAATCTCAAAATAGTAAAAAGCGGCTTTACGGGATAAATTCATAATATGTGGGTAAGCCAACATATATTGTGCGTTGATGGCAAAATTCTTTTCTTGCTCTGCCGTTTTCACATAATGTTCACGGATATAATCAATCGCTTTTTGCGTATTAGTCGTATCCGTTGATACGCTAGAACGCTTGGTATGGAAGGTACAATAAGTTAATGGTTCTGCCACTTTGTACGCTTTAAACGTTGGATCTTGTACAAGCTTCAGCAAGAAATCGTAGTCTTCCAATGAACGAAGTGCGGTCGATAATCCACCAATTTTTAAAAACAGATCTTTTTTTACCCCAATCATCGGCATACCACCGATTTTATTCGCCAGTAAAATTCGCTCTACGCTAATCTCTTGTGGATCAATGGGGTTAGTCACATAGCTAAAACCTTCATTGACCATTTCACATTTAGCTGGATGATACACAAAGTTAACATCGGGATGCTCGGCAATCACATCGGCTAATTTCTGACATTTATCATTTGCAAAACGATCATCGTCATCAAGAAATAACAACCATTCATTATCCGCATTTCGTACCCCAATATTACGGCTTTCTGCCGCCCCTTGATTGGTTTCGTTACGAATAACTTTAACTGCAAATGGATACGATTGTGTCACTTCAACGGGTTCTTTCGAGCAATCATCCACAATCACCACATCAAAATTATAGGTGGTTTGCTTAGTTAAACTTTCCAATAAGGCAGGAATTTCTTCTTTCCGATTATAAGAAGGCACGATGATACTAAACATCTTTCTGCTCCTGTTGTTTAAATAAAATAAGTTGTTTACCGTGAGTGCCAAAAAGCGATAAGAACATCAGCATGACAAACATAATGCCTGGGAAAGCAAAGGTATCCGCTTTGATGTTACAGAACGCTAAAATCACAAAGGCAGAAAGAATAAATTTCCAGCTGCCATCAAACCAGTTTAAGGCAACTTTGCGTACAAAATAGAATGTCACGGCAAAACACACTAAAGCATAAGACACGCCGCCATAAAGAATTTGGCGTAAGAAACCAGAGTCCGTATGCCCATAATAACGGCCAACTTCTAACTCACCTGTCATATACATACCATCGCCATAAATGAACTGCTTGAGCGTTGGCATAAAGAGGTGGTTTTTCATCAAGGTATCTGTTGACGAACTGACAAATCCTGCACCGTGTAATAAATTAATCACGGGCTCTAAAGCATGTGCCACATAAGGATTTTCAGGTAAGAAATAGGCCAGTAATAATACCAAAACAGCAAACGCAATGAGTGATGGAACATAACGCCATTTGAAATACACTAAAATGCTCACAACCGATAACAGAAGGAATGTACGCCCTGAAATTAATCCGATACATAACATTAAAAATACCAGAATACTCGGAAGCGTATTATGTTTAGCGTTGTAAGCCAGTAAGAAATGCAACAGCATTAAATAGAATAAACTCAACTGGAAAAAGGCAGTTGCGGTGATGTTATATAAACGATACTCCTGCTCCGAACCATAAAAACGTGCAGGCAACACCGCATTGGTTGAAAGCAAGAAATCAATCATAAATGATGCACCGAGTAAGCCAATCACGCCTACTGCAAACTGCACTACTACACCGAGTTGTAAATCACGCACCACCTTCAGTTGATCATTTACATTGGCATAGAAGGCATTATAAAGTCCCACGCCGAAGATAAATAAAATCAGCTCTTTCACATACATGGTGATGACAGAAAAATCTCGCGTACCATTGACTAAAAGTGGAATCACGCTAAATGCAATCAGCCCAATGATAACGACTAAACTATCCACTGGCACGGTAATACCTTGTGGTTTCTGCTTTTTAAAATACTGATAAGCCAATACAACCAATGCCGCTAAACCTGCGACGAATGACATTCGTACAACATGAAACAGCCAAGGATCGTAAAGATAAAAAAGATTAAAAAGTGCGGTCATTTTTACGTTATTTTCCTAAATTCTTTTTCACTGCTAAGATTTTTTTGAGTGGATATTTAATTAATTTCTTCACTAAATTATTAGATTTTGAACCGCGAATCGCTTCCAAATTACTCACTAATTGTGGATTTTCAATCGCCACAAGCGGTCGAACCACATTGTTATTAATCTGGAATTGGGTTTCAAATAGCAAGAAATCATCAGCAAGCCAAAACGGTTTTTCTTGTTCAAGTTGCTTTAAAAATGCACGTGCCGCTGATTTTTTGATTAAGTATGCCACCGTACCTGCGAAATAACTTTTATACGGGTAAGCCACGGTGACATCACCAATAGTTTGGCGCAAGAATGAAAAAGTGGTTGGATAATTAATTTCTAATTCCACATCATCAAATTCCGCAATTTTTGACTGCCCGATTAATACAATATCTGCATCACATTTTTCGGTTAAAAGTGCGATCGTTTTTGGTGATAAATTAGCATTAAATAACGCATCATCTTCACAGATCAATGCATAGTCATTTTCCGTCACATTTTGATCTTCTACGATCTGGCGATAAACCGCTAAATGACTTAATGTACAACCTATTTCACCTTTTGTGACGTTGCGCCCATAATGCTGTTCAAACTTCGTTGGATTGAATACTTCTGCCAATTCATCCCATTCTTTTTTCATGGTATTAATGGCTGAAAATACAACGAAATCTGCCGTATCTGGTTGAGCAAAAAACAGCTCACGACGCTGAACATCTTTATCTAGTGAAATCAAATATTTATTCATAATTATCTCAAATTTGGTTTTTGCAGTATTTTGATTACAACAAACGGAAATAGTTGCAAATTATACTAAAGAAATAGTCCTATGGCATGGCTTTTAACACAACTTTAAAAAGCCTTAAAAAAATAACCGCACTTTAAATGCTTAAAGCGCGGTCTATTTTAAACGGATTAATATGTTATTTCTTTCAATTAGAAAATTGCAGTCGCTAAACCGACTACAACACTTAAAGAAAGCACTACAGCTAACATTGCGTAACCAAAATCACTCATTTTAATTTCCCACTTGTTTAGTTAAAGATAACCCATTCTAACAATAAAGCACGTTTTTTCAAAAATTTTTTATAATTTACTTAACCTATTTGGTGACAGTCTTTATAATAGGAAAAATTCTCTAGAGGCAAAATTATGGCAACAATTAAAGATGTCGCGAAAATGGCCGGTGTTTCCACCACCACTGTTTCCCATGTAATTAATAAAACCCGTTTTGTAGCAAAAGAAACCGAAGAGGCGGTGATGCAAGCCATTAAAAGCTTGAAATACTCACCAAGTGCTGTTGCTCGGAGTTTGAAAGTCAATACGACAAAATCCATTGGGATGATTGTTACCACCAGTGAATCCCCTTATTTTGCTGAAATCATTCATGCCGTTGAAGATCATTGTTATCGTCAAGGCTATTCACTTTTTTTGTGTAATACACAAAATGATCCTGAAAAAATTAAAAACCACGTCGAAATGCTTGCCAAAAAACGTGTAGATGGTTTATTGGTCATGTGTTCTGAATACACACAACATTCGCTCGATGTACTTTCTAGTTTCTCGTCTGTGCCGATGGTGGTAATGGATTGGGGGCCAAATACAGATACCGATATCATTGAAGATAACAGTTTTACGGGCGGTTACCTTGCCACGAAACATTTAATTGATTGTGGCCATAAAGCCATTGGTCTTATTGCGGGTGAATTAGATAAAACGACTGCAAGAACCCGTTACGAGGGCTTTGTAAAAGCCATGAATGAAGCCAATCTACCGATCCATGAAAATTGGATTATGGAAGGTTTCTTCGAGCCTGAAGACGGTTACGAGTGTATGAATAAAATTCTTGCACAAGATAGTCTACCTACTGCCGTGTTCTGTTGTAATGATGTAATGGCATTAGGTGCAATTTCTGCGATTACGGAAAAAGGCTTGCGCGTGCCTGATGATATTTCGATTATCGGCTATGATAATATTCACTCATCACGTTTCTATGCACCGCCGCTCACAACGATTCACCAATCGAAGTCTCGTTTAGGTGCACAAGCGGTTAATCTTTTATTTGAGCGTATTGCCAATAAAGATAACGATAATCACGAAAAACACCGCATTGCGATCCATCCTGAACTCGTCATTCGAAAATCAGTTCGCAACCTTAAATAAACATTAAACTTTTTGACCGCACTTTGAATTTTATCTAAAAAAGTGCGGTCATTTTTTTACTTATTTTAGCCTTTTTTGATTTAATGCAAGTTTTTGACGTAGAGCATTTGATCCCGATACATATTTTTGGTTATATCTCCCCTAGTTTTATTTTTTTCTTTATCGGAGTTCATATGACTGATGAGTATCGCACTCTCCGCCATAACATTAATATGCTAGGGCGTTTTCTTGGAGAAACCATTAATGATGCACAAGGCGAAAACATTCTCACCTTAATTGAAAATGTTCGTCAATTGTCCAAACAATCTCGAGCGGGTGATAGCCAAGCACGTAAAACATTGTTAGATACCCTTTCCACCATTTCTAACGAAAACATTATTCCCGTTGCGCGTGCATTCAGCCATTTCCTTAACTTAACGAATATCGCTGAACAATACCAAACGGTCTCTCGCCAACACAAAGATTTACAATCTTCTAATCGTTCATTAAGTGCTTTATTCCAACGCTTAAAAGCATTAAATATTTCAAAAGAAGAAGTTTACAAAACCGTTGAAAACTTGCTCATTGAGCTAGTATTAACCGCACACCCAACCGAAACCACACGACGTTCGTTAATCCACAAACACGTTGAGATCAATAAATGCTTAAGCAAATTAGAACACGATGATTTAACACCGAAAGAACGCGGCATTATTGAACGTCTGTTGCTTCGTTTAATTGCTGAAGCTTGGCATACCAATGAAATCCGTACTGTTCGCCCTACCCCATTCGATGAAGCAAAATGGGGCTATGCCATGATCGAAAATAGCCTATGGCAAGGAGTACCGGAATTCTTACGTCAACTAAATGAACATGCTCGTGAATTCTTAGGCTACGATTTACCTGTGGGCTTACGTCCTGTCAGAATTTCTTCTTGGATGGGCGGTGACCGTGATGGTAACCCATTTGTTACTTCAAAAATTACGCAACAAGTGCTCTATCTTGCTCGTTGGAAAGCGGCGGATTTATTCTTAAATGACATTAAATCCCTTGCCGATGAATTATCCATGGTGAAATGCACACCAGAATTTACCGCAAAATATGGTGAACATTTAGAACCTTATCGTTTTGTGGTCAAAGCGCTTCGTGCAAAACTTATCGCGACCCTTGATTACTTTGAAGATTGCATGGCAAATCGTCCGCCACGCGTAAGCCAAGCAGATATCATCATGGAAGATAATCAACTTTGGGAACCACTCTATGATTGCTATCAATCATTGATGGCATGCGGCATGCGGATTATTGCCAATGGATCCTTATTGGATATTTTGCATCGTATTCGCTGTTTTGGGGTTACCCTTTCACAAATGGATATCCGTCAAGAAAGTACGCGTCATACAGATGCGATTGCTGAAATTACCCGTTATCTTGGTATTGGAGATTATGCACAATGGAGCGAAGCAGAAAAACAATCTTTCTTGGTGCGTGAATTAAATTCTCGCCGTCCATTAATTCCAACCCATTGGGAGCCATCTGCAGAAACCCAAGAAATTTTAGAGACTTGCAAAGTCATTGCACAACAAAAACAAGGTGTAATTGCTTGCTATATTATTTCCATGGCAAGAAGCGCCTCTGATGTTCTTGCTGTGCATTTATTATTAAAAGAAGCGGGCGTGCCTTATCACATTCCTGTCGTGCCACTCTTTGAAACCTTAGATGACTTAGATGCCTCTGAAGGTGTCATGCGTCAATTGTTTAATATTGGTTGGTATCGTGGCGTAATTAACAATCACCAAATGGTGATGATTGGTTATTCTGACTCAGCTAAAGATGCGGGAATGATGGCAGCTTCATGGGCACAATATCGTGCACAAGAAGCATTAGTCAATTTAACCGAAGAACTGGGTATTGAACTCACTTTATTCCATGGTCGTGGTGGTACAATCGGTCGTGGTGGTGCGCCTGCACATGCAGCATTACTTTCTCAACCTCCACGCTCACTCAAAAATGGTTTACGTGTGACTGAACAAGGGGAAATGATTCGCTTTAAACTTGGTTTACCCGAAGTTGCGGTTGAAACCTTTGATCTTTACGCGAGCGCGATTTTAGAAGCAAACTTACTCCCACCGCCAGAACCTAAAGCAGAATGGCGTACCGTCATGGATGAGCTTTCCGCTACTTCATGTGACATTTACCGTAGTGTTGTTCGTGGGGATAAAGACTTCGTGCCTTATTTCCGCAGTGCCACACCAGAACAAGAACTGTCTAAACTACCACTTGGCTCTCGCCCTGCAAAACGTAATCCAAATGGTGGCGTAGAAAGCTTGCGTGCCATTCCATGGATTTTTGCTTGGATGCAAAACCGCTTAATGCTACCGGCATGGCTTGGTGCGGGTGCGGCAATTCAAAAAATTGTAGATGAAGGCAAAGGTCATATTATTGAAGAAATGTGTAAAGCTTGGCCATTCTTCTCTACTCGTGTGGGGATGTTAGAAATGGTGTTCAGTAAAACCGATACTTGGCTTTCTGAACAATATGATCATAACTTAGTGAAAAAAGAACTTTGGTACTTAGGTGAAAATCTGCGTAATCAACTGAATGCAGATATTAAAACCGTGCTTTCGCTTTCTCACAAAGATGAATTAATGGCGGACTTGCCGTGGATCGCCGATTCTATTGCGTTACGTAATGTTTATACGGATCCACTCAATCTTCTTCAAGTGGAACTGCTCCGTCGTTTCCGTGAATCGCCTGAAAACCCAAGCCCTGATGTAGAACAAGCCCTGATGATTACCATCACAGGTATTGCCGCAGGTATGCGAAATACGGGCTAGTTACGGCAACTAAAAATAAGTGCGGTCAAAAACAACGATAAATTTGACCGCACTTTTTGTTTTCTGTTTCTTGCGGTATCATACGTGCAATTGACTTAATGAAGGAAAACCCAATGACAACTGATATTCAAAAACTCGATCCAGATGCAGCGATTGATCTTGCTTATGATATTTTCTTAGAGATGGCGGGCGAAAATCTCGATCCAGCAGATATTATGCTATTCAATCTGCAATTTGAAGATCGTGGTGCGGTCGAGTTTGTCGAAACGGCAGATGATTGGGAACAAGAAATTGGGGTATTAATCGATCCTGACGCTTTTGCTGAAGTTTGGGTGGGATTAGTGAATGAGAAAGATGAAATGGATGATGTGTTTGCAAAATTCTTAATTTCACACCGAGAAGAAGATCGTGAATTCCACGTTATTTGGAAAAAATAACTACCCTTCTCGCACATATCAATTCACAAACTAAAACCGGTTTAATTTAACATTAAACCGGTTTTTGCTTAACAGATTCGTGGTAAAGGTTCGTTACGCGGTAAGTCTAACAAGCGACTTTGACCGAAAAGCCCAACAGCACGAACTTTGCCATCAGTCGTTACCTCGCCGATTACGGCCGCATTTTCACCTAATGGATGGCTACGAAGTGCGGTCAGAATTTCAGCTGTTTTTTCTTTATCCGCCACAATCACCAATTTACCTTCATTAGCAAAATTTAACGCATCTAAACCGAGTAATTCGCAAATACCGCGTACTTCCTGACGAATTGGTAATACCGTTTCATCAATTTGAATCCCTACTTTCTGTGCCTGTGCAAATTCATGGAGTACCGCATTCACACCACCACGGGTTGCATCGCGCACAGCTTTCACGCCTTCAATCGGACGAATACAATCAATAAGCGGGGCAAGCACAGCACAATCACTGCGTAAGTCCGTTTGAATACCAAGATTTTCGCGTAAATTCAAAATGGTTGCACCATGATCACCCAAAGTACCACTCACGATAATCTGATCACCTGGTTGAATGCGATGTACACCCCAGTCGAGTCCGTTTGGAATCACACCAATGCCTGCCGTATTGATAAACACTTTATCTATCGCGCCTTTTTGTACTACTTTGGTATCACCTGTTACCACTTGAATACCAGCTGAATGGCAGGCTTTTGCCATAGATTGAATCAATTTTTTTAAAGTTTCTAATGGTAAGCCTTCTTCCAGAATAAACCCACAGGATAAATATTTTGGTACGGCACCACATACCGCTACATCGTTAGCTGTGCCACACACGGCGAGTTTACCAATGTCACCACCCGGGAAAAAAATCGGATCAATCACAAAACTATCGGTAGAAAATGACAGAGTCTCACCTAAAGCATTCAACTCTTGTAAAGCAATGCGAGCCTGATCTTCGCCTTGTGAAAGTATTGGGTTATCAAATGCCTCGACAAAATAATCGCGGATCAACTCTTGCATTGTGGCACCACCATTTCCGTGTGCCATTGTAATAAAATCAGTCATTGTTTTATTCCCGTCTATATTGATAATAGGCCGCACATGCCCCTTCGGAAGACACCATTAACGCACCATAAGCATTGTCTGGATTACATTTTTTAGCAAATAATGGGCAATCAGCCGGCTTGCATTTACCGATTAATACATCACCGCAGCGAGAATCAGGATCATCAGCAACTTGATGTGGCTGACATGCAAAATGCGCTTCTGCATCAAAGCATTGATAATCATCTGTCAGTTCTACGCCTGATTCTGCAATTTCGCCCAATCCACGCCATTCGCTGCTGGCTTTCAAGCGGAATACTTCACTGATTGCCTGTTGAGCCAACACATTGCCATGTTGGTGCACAATGCGTTTATACTGATTTTCCACTTCACAGCGTTGTTCAGCAATCTGTGTTACCAACATTAAAATTGCTTGTAGGATATCTAAAGGTTCAAAACCAGTGATCACAAAAGGCTTATGATAGGTGTCACATAATTCTTGGTAAGGTTCAGAACCAATTACCATGCTGACATGACCGGGCGCAATAAAGCCGTCAATTTTTACTTGTCCTTGCGACAATAAGCTGTGTAATGTCGGGATGATAGTAATATTTTGGCATACCACAAAAAAGTTTTTTACCTGTTGTTTTTTCGCTTGTTGCAAGGTAATTGCGGCACTTGGCATGGTCGTTTCAAAACCAAGTGAAAAGAACACCACTTTTTTGTCTGGATTATTCAATGCGATATTCAATGCATCAAGCGGTGAATAAACAATTCGAACATCTGCGCCCTGTGCTTTGGCTTCTAATAATGAACCTAAACGTCCGCGTACTCGCATGGCATCACCGAAAGTACAGAAAATCACTTCTGGACGACGAGCAATCTCAATACAAACATCAATTCGCCCCATCGGTAAGACACATACTGGGCAGCCTGGACCGTGAATAAACTCAATACTTTTGGGTAATAGACGATCTAGTCCAAATTTAAAAATGGTATGGGTATGTCCGCCGCAGACCTCCATTAGATATAACGGATTTTCTGGCGTAAAGTGCTGTTGTTTTTCCATTATTTTTTGTAGTCGCTGCAACAGACTTTTGGCCAGTTCAGGATCACGAAATTCATCAACAAACTGCATTTGATGCTCCTATCGTTCTTGCGCTTTTAACCAGTCTAGCCATTGCTGTAATCCTTCTCCACTTTGAGAAGACAACTGGATAACCTCAATTGTCGGATTCACTTGTTTCGCATAAGCAATACATTTTTCCACATCGAAATTCAAGTAAGGTAGTAAATCCACTTTATTTAAAATCATTAATTTAGAAGCCGCAAACATATGTGGATATTTCAGCGGTTTATCTTCACCTTCTGTCACGGATAAAATCACCACTTTGGCATGCTCACCTAAATCAAATTCTGATGGGCAGACTAGGTTTCCGACATTTTCAATAAACATCAGACTATTTTCCTGTGGCTGCAATTTCACTAATGCATTACCAATCATTTGTGCATCTAAGTGACATCCTTTACCTGTATTGACTTGAATTGCCGGCACACCGGTTTGACGAATACGATCCGCATCGTTTTCTGTTTGCTGATCCCCTTCGATCACATAACAAGGATAGTCATTTTTTAATGCATTTAACGTAGTCGTCAATAAGGTTGTTTTGCCTGAACCAGGACTTGAAACAAGATTAAGTGCCAAAATATGCTGATTGGCAAAAAAGCGACGATTCATATCGGCTAACTGATTGTTGGCACCAAGAATATCTTGCTCTACTTTCAGTAATCGTTGCTGGGTTTCTTCTTGTTGCGGCGTGTCTGGCATGCGGAAGGAGGAATGAGAAAAATTAGGTAGTTTTGTTGCATGTTGCGCATTGGAATCATGATGAACATGCGGTAATTCACCGATTCTGACTTGATCTGGATGGCCACAGCCACAGGTTGTACACATAAGTCACCTCAATAATTTTTCGTTTATTCTGTAAATACTTAGAATCTATGGTAATTCACATGCGTTAGAATACCATATTCTCTATCTTAAATATATTCTTTGAAGAGAGATAAATACATACTATCAAGTAGTTAGCGTATTTTATATTCAAAAGATCAAATTTAATTTGTCCATTTAGATATCTTTGCTATTTTACGGCAATTTCTTTCACTCTAAATTCGGTGCCACTTCGACGTTGTAAATATGCACTGTGACAATGTGGACAGCAATCTTGATAGGCTTCAATCTCAACTTCCTTTTGACATTGCCAGCACCATGCAATCGCAGGTAAATGAATAAAATGTAACTGACAGTTTTCAGCAACGGTATCTTTGCGCATAATTTCAAAGCAAAATTCTACCGCACTTTGCTCGACACAAGACAGTGCCCCAATTTCTAGCCAAATATCTGTCACTTCATGGATTTCATGCTTTTTCTGTTGTTGATCAATAATTTCCATAATATTCTGACAGAGAGACATCTCATGCATGATTTTCTCCTTAAAATAAAAAAGCAGTCTGTTCCAATTTTACTCTTTTTTGATGTTTATTTTCAGCTTTTCTATGTTTCACTGTTCGATATTTAAACATTATTTGAAAAATTTTTACTGGTACTCGTGCTAGACATCATTTTAGCGGCACAAAATTAATGCCGCTATGCTGCAATAAGGTATTCATTAAATCATTATTTTGTTCAAACTGGCTACATTTGCCTTTGAGCTGAATTAAGCGAATTCGTAAGTGAGCCAATTCATGGATCCGTTTTGACACTTCTCGAATATGTCGATCTAGCAGCTCATTGATTTCTCGTTCCTGCTCTTGAGTGGCACATTGAGGATTGAGCAACATTTTGATTTCTTTTAGTGAAATATCCAAACTGCGACAATAACAAATAAAAGAAAGTTGTTTCAAATGCTCTTCCGTATAAACACGAAAATTACCGCTCGTTCGTTTGGCTGGCTCGATTAATCCTTGTTTTTCATAGAAACGTACAGCTTCCACCGTACAGCCAACAATGTTGGCTAGTTGACCAATTTTCATTTTTTATTAAATTACACTTGACTCTGAAGTTACTTCATATTTTATACTTTATCACAGTATTCACATGTTAGAAAAGGAGAACTTCCATGAAAAAAACAGCATTGTTTATTACCGCACTATTCGGTGCTTCACTCGCTAATGCACATAATGTTTGGTTGAAGCCTGCTAAGGATGCAAAAGGGCAATATGTGGTTAAATTTGGTCATGAGGAAACCGAAACCTATCCTCAAAGCAAATTAAAAGCGGTACGCCTACTTGATGCTAAAGGCCAATTGCAAAATGCCACAGTAAACTTTAAAGAAGGCGAAGCGCACTTTGCCGCACCTGATGCTGCCATCGCATTTATTCGCTTTGATAATGGTGTTTGGTCGAAATTGCCAAGCGGTAAATATGTCGAAAAAACCAAACAGCAAGCACCTGAAGCTGTACTCAGTGTTAACCCAGTCAAATTCGGCAAAGCGATTTTACACTGGGATGCGCAAGCGAATAAATCACACAATATGGATTATGAGCTTATTCCACAAAGTGAACCGAAAGCGGGACAACCACTGGATATTCTCGTGTTAGTAAAAGGTAAACCAGTGCAAGGCATCAAAGTGGGTTTAGGCGAAGATCACCCATTCAACTTAACCAATGAAAAAGGTATTGCACAATTCACCCCTAAAGCGGGCTATAACAAAGTCTGGGCTGAATTTGACGAGCCGGTTAAAGACAATCCTGACTATAGCAAACGTAGTGTTGAATATATGCTGACTTTTGATGCGAAATAATGAAAAGAGTTGTATTTTTAACCGCACTTTTCACCTGGCTGTGCGCACCATCCGCATTGGCTCATAGTTTGCATGTTTTTGCACAATATGATGGACGCACAGTTTCTGGCAAAGCCTATTATTCCGATATGACCCCAGCGGCAGAAACCTATATGGAGATTTTGCAAGCTGGCCAGGACTCCCCTCTATTGGAAGGCAAAACAGATCGAGATGGGCTATTTGCCTATCCGATCAATACCACTGCCGAAGGTGCCATTAAAGTAGTGATAGAAGGTGAAGAAGGACATCGAGCCTCAATTGTTGCCAACAGAGTATCTGCGCAAGCCACTAATAACAATGACAATGCATTGATGTTGGTCCGCGAAGATATTTCTAAATTAAAAGACAAAATTTACCTACACGATATTATTGGTGGTATCGGTTATATTGTTGGCATTTTCGGCTTATGGGCATTGATTAGAGCCTCAAAGATGACGCGTGCGTCGCAATCTAAGGAAAGATAATATGCATTTATCGGAAGGTGTGTTGCATACACCCGTATTGCTTAGTGGTGCAGCTGTCGCATTAGTCTGCGTAATGATTGGTCTTAAACGACTCAATTCGCAGCAATTGCCGCTAACAGCATTGTTTGCTGCTGCTTTTTTTGTTGCTGGAACCATTCATGTACCGGTAGGCATTGGTAGCGTGCATCTTATCTTAAACGGCATGGCTGGTCTGTTTCTTGGCTGGGCCGTTTTCCCTGCCTTTTTAATCGCATTAGTCCTACAAGCCCTGCTCTTTTCCTTCGGTGGATTTGCTGTATTAGGCGTCAATTTATGCGTAATGGCATTACCTGCTCTTCTTGTACATTGGTTATTTGCAAAAAGACTTGAAAATGACAATTCCCGTCGAACTCAAATTACTGCAGGTATTGGTGCTGGCGTGATCGGCGTTGGCGGTTCAGCCTTGCTCGCCTCTTTAGTCTTGGCTCTAGATGGTGGTAAAGCTTACAGCGATCTGATCATGCTGCTGGTAATATCACATATTCCTGTGTTTATTATCGACAGTATCGTCAGCGTCGGGGTGGTCTTATTGTTAAACAAAATGTATCCAACAGCGCTCAGTGTGGTGAAATGAATTTTCTTGCTATTTTTCAACCGCACTTGCGATTAATTTATGTGTTTTTGTGTGGACTTATCGTCAGCACAATGACACATATTTCAATGCTTATTATCCTTAATCTGATCGTATTCAGCGGGTTACTTATTACGCTAATTCGATATCAAAAATCCCTCGCCGATTATTTTAAATATTGGTTGAAACTGAATTTCTTTACTTTGCTTGTTTGGTTGACCTTAAGTTGGAAAATCACTGAACAAGGCTTAGCATTGAATCCAATGGGTATTCAGCTCGCGCTACTCATCACGCTACGTTTCAATTTAATTTTAAGCTTAACTCGCCTCTTGTTAATTGATATGAACGAGAGCCTTTTATTGCAAGCATTGTGTCGTTTGCCATTGCCTGAAAAACTACTTCACCTATTCGTTCTGACCGTGCGTTATATTTCTGTACTTGGTGATGTACATAAAAAAATGGATATGGCGATGCGCGCACGCGGATATCAGCCAAAACTTAACGGTAGAACCTTATTCATTGCATCACAACGTGTGGCATTATTATTAATTCATGCTCTCGTTAAAGCAGAAAAAACAGAAATGGCGCTAAAAGCACGTGGCTTTCAGCTGCATGATGTTAAAAAAACACAGGATAAATCTTGATGAACGTCCTCGAAGTCAAACAATTACAGATCATGCGCGACCAACGCGTGATTATTGATAACCTTTCTTTTGAACTCCCCGAAGGTCATCGCCTTTTTTTACAAGGTGATATTGGTTGTGGGAAATCAACCCTATTACACTGTTTATTAGGCTTTATACCTTACCAACAAGGTGAGATTCGCTGGTTCGATAACACCTGTCGCCAAGAAAAAGATTTTGTACCGTTACGCGGAAAGATTGGTATCTGTTTCCAACATGCGGGCGATCAACTGTTTGGTCCAACCGTACTTGATGATGTGGCGTTTGGTCCACTTAATCAGGGCTTGAACAGAAATGAAGCCTATCAAATTGCATTACAGCAACTAGAACGTCTGAATATTGTTAGGTTAAAAGATCGCTCAGTAAATACCTTATCTGGCGGTGAACAGAATTTTACTGCGCTAGCTGGTGTTCTGGCGATGCAGCCAAAAGTATTGCTGTTAGATGAACCAACCAATGGACTGGATGCAAAAAATATCGCCAAACTGACTGCACTTTTACGTGAACTACAGTTACCGATGCTTATTGCCTCACATGATTTACGCTTTAGTGAAACGCTCGCAGATTCCTGTTTATCTTTAGCTACGGATAACGATGGCTAAATGCATTCATAATGCGTAAGGAAATAATTCAATAAAAAAACGGGCGAACCATTTAAGTTCGCCCGTCATTCATTTATGACACTAATCAAGCCACAAGTGCGGTTTCTTTTAAGCGATTTTTTAATTTCGCGTATTCAGTTACCACATAGCGTTCAGCCCAGGCTTGGTCTTCGATTTTATCAATACGAACCGCGCTATATTTGTATTCCGGCGTTCTAGAACCCGGGTTCAAATGTTCAGCGGTTAATTCGTTACATTTACCGATCCACCATTGATAGGTCATATAACAAGCGCCTTTGTTTGTACGCGTGCTCACATCTGCACGAGAAATAACTTTACCGCGTGATGAGGCAATCCAAACCAAGTCGTTGTTTTTAATGCCCAATTCTTTGGCATCTTGATCGTTCATTTGTACGAATCCCGGCTCATCCGCAAGTGCAGCAAGAGCTCGGCAGTTACCTGTCATTGAACGGCAAGAATAGTGACCCACTTCACGAACTGTAGAAAGTATCAATGGGAATTCTTCAGAGAGATCTTCCATTGGTGGTTCCCAGTCGCAAGCAAAGAACTCAGCTTTGCCATTCGGACGGTCGAAGATTTGGCCTTTATACAAGTATGTTGTACCTTGATCTTCAGGGCCTTCGTCAGTACATGGCCATTGGATATAGCCCATGCCTTCCATTTTTTCGTAGGTTGCCCCTTTGTAAATTGGGCAAAGTGAACGAAGTTCATCCCAAATTTCTTTGGTATTGTTATAGTGCATTGGGTAACCCATTGCTGTAGCTAGTTCACTAATGATCACCCAGTCATCCTTGACGTCGCCAGTTGGTTCAACGGCTTTATAGAAACGTTGGAAACCACGGTCAGCGGCACTATACACACCTTCATGCTCAGCACAAGAAGTGGCAGGCAATAAAATATCTGCTTCTGCGGCTGTTTGAGTCATAAAGATATCTTGAACGATGAGAAGTTCAACTTTCTCGAAGGCTTTTTTAACCGCATTAATATCAGGCTCAGTTTGTAATGTATCCTCACCCATGATATAGAATGCTTTAATTTTATCTTCCATGATTGCTTCAGGCACTTCACTCAATGGCACACCTGGTTTGGTTGGAATAGATGGCACGCCCCAAGCTTTCGCAAATTTTGCGTTAGTTTCTGGGTCTGCAAAACTTTGATAGCCTGGTAATGTGTTGAATAATGCGCCCATATCGCACGCGCCCTGTACGTTGTTTTGACCACGTACTGGGTTTACCCCAACATTTGGTTTACCTAAGTTACCGGTAAGCATTGCCAAGCTTGCTAATGCACGTACGGTTTCTACACCTTGACGGAATTGACAAACGCCCATACCCCATAAGATAGTAGCGGTTTCCGCTTTCGCATAAGTGCGGGCAATTTCACGCAACATTTCAGGCTCAATACCTGTGATGTGTTGAGTGGATTCCGGTGTATAAGCTTTCACGGTTTCATAGAACGCATCGAAGTTTTCGGTGTGTTCATCAATAAATTTTTGATCTTGTAATCCTTCTTCTAAAATCACATTCATCATCGCATTCAAGAATGCCACGTTAGACCCGTTAGCAAGCGGTGCATAAATATCCGCGATACGGGCTGTTTCGATTTTACGAGGGTCACAAACAATGATTTTCGCCCCTTTTGCTTTGGCGTGGTTAATCCGACGCGCCACAATAGGGTGTGAAGTGGAGGCATTATAGCCAAAAATGAATACGCATTTGGTATCTTCAATCTCAACAATTGAGTTGGACATTGCGCCGTTACCGACCGATTTGAGCAGACCTGTTACAGAAGGGCCGTGTCACACGCGCGCACAACAGTCAATGTTGTTATTTCCTAATACCGCACGGGCGAATTTTTGCATCACGAAGTTCACTTCGTTACCTGGTCCACGGGAAGAACCCGTTACCATAATCGATTCGTTACCGTACTTTTCTTTGATTTCACTGAGACGTCTTGCTGTGTAAGAAATCGCTTCTTCCCAGCTCACTGGTGTGAATGGTTCGCCACGTTTGTAGCGGATCATCGGTTGAGTTAGGCGAGGAGTCAGGATTTTTGTATCATGCACAAAATCCCAGCCATAATATCCTTTTAGGCATAACTCCCCTTCGTTTGTCTTGCCGTTTGCACCTTCAGCTCCCACAATTTTGTTGTTTTCCACCAAAAGATGGATTTTACAACCTGAGGCACAATACGGACATACGGTAATTACTTTTTTAATAGCCATAGTAACGTCCTTATTTTAGATACAACACGAGGTTAGAGATAGAATTAGAATAATTAATTCTGGGTATATATTACACCCAAAATCAGTTTATAGTCTTACAAAAAACATGGATTTATTGATATAAAACAGGTTTTCGTAATATTTTTAAAATATTTTAGAAAATCACCCTCACTTTTTTACAAAACAGGAATCTCTTCAAGCGATCTTCCCTCTTTTAAAAAATCATACATAAATTGCACAGACTCTTTTACGCTTTCTGTAATTGGAAAACCAAAGGAAACCAGATCGGGTTGAAGCCCCACGAAAACAATTTGTTTAATATCTTGTTCCAGTTGTTCAATGAGGTAATTAAGCGGCATATTATGCGTACTCATGAAAAACATTTCAGCAATGCTCTCTTTTTCAATGATTCGGATTTTGCCTGGTACTAATTCCATATCAGCCGCATCGAAAATTAAAAGCAAATCAGGTTTCATGTCTCGCACAATATGTGCAACATTCTCTGGTGCTGAGCCGCCGTCAAGTACGGTCCAATTTGGCAATGGATTTTCACTCAATAACTGATAGAGATAAGGGCCCGCACCGTCATCCCCCATCATGCTGTTGCCAACGGTTAAGATCACATTATTCGTCACGACGTTTCACCATAATATACATCACAGGTTCACGCTGAATCGATGCTAACGTATCCATCAGAATTTCGACCCACTCTTGATGTTCTGGGGTGAAATTGGCTTTATTTTCATCCATCGCTTTCGCCAATAAATTGACATGGCTAGAATCAATCACTATTTCACCGAATCGCATTAAGCCGGCAAATTTACGTTTAGCATCCCCTTCTGGAAAGCTATCTACAAAACGTTGATAAGCATCGTAGTCGCAAACCAGTAATTTTTTAAAACAATCAATTACGCCAACATGGTGACCAATCGCCAAAGAGTAATACATCACCTGTTTTGCTTGCTCTGGCACCTGTTCATCGTTTTCGACGAAACGTTCGTTTAATAAATAGAAAAAGACTTTCGTTGTCATAACATTCCCATTTTTATAGGGGCAATCACTTGCCCCATCATTAATTATCCCGAAAACGGCAGACTAATCGCATGCAAACGATTGACGATTTCGCTTAAACGCGGATCGGCTTCGCGTTCTAGGTATTCACCTAAACGTACACCAAATGGCACTTTGTCATTTTCTGCCATCATTGCCATAAATTGGTTAGCGATGTTACCGCCTTGACGATAACCAGCAAGACGACGCGCTTCACGTTCAAGACTAATACGCAAATCCAACGGAATAGTTGGGAAACGTAATTTAGCTTCTGCGTTAGGATCGGCTTTTTCTTGTTTACCTTTGAGCTTTTGATCAAGCAAACCAAGCGCTACCGCGAATCCATAAATAGTTGCTGCAGGGGTTGGAGGACAGCCTGGGATATACACATCAATTGGCACAATTTGATCACTACCGCCCCAAACACAATAAAGATCATGGAAAATACCGCCACCACAACCGCAAGCACCGTAAGAAATACAGATTTTTGGATCAGGCGCAGCTTGGTAAGCACGCATTGCTGGCGTACGCATCGCACGGGTAACCGCACCAGTGAATAATAAAATGTCCGCGTGACGAGGTGAAGCCACCACTTTAATACCAAAACGTTCCGCATCGAATGTTGGCGTAATGGTACTGAAAATTTCGATTTCACACCCATTACAACCGCCACAGTCCACACGATAAACGTAAGCTGAACGTTGAATATCTTTCAGTAACGTTTGTTTCATTTTGGCAATATTTTCATCAATACTAAACGGTGTTGATATGCCATTGACCGGCATTGGAATTTGTGTGTTCATCGTCTTTCGCCTCCTGCTAAAACGTTAGGTACATCAACCGCACTTTGTTCTCGTTGCTCGAGTGCTTTTTTAAAATTCAAGCGAACTGGCTCCTTAAAGTCGATTAATTTCATCCGCATATTGGATTCCATATTCGCGGTTTTTTCTAAGCTATGCTGACGTTTACAAACCGGACAAGTATGCAACTCCGCTAATTTTTGTTTCACTAATTCAGGTTTATCCAAAGTTTGTTTGAATAAATCAATGGTGTAATTCAATTCTTTATAAGAAATAAACGGTTTACCACATTCCTGGCAAGTTACTGTCGCAAAGGTGGTTTCTTGGAAAAGATCCTGTTTATTGGTCACTGAGAGTTCAAAATCTTGTGACAAGCGAATGGCTTTAGTTGGGCAAACTTCTTCGCAACGTCCACAGAAAATACAACGACCAAGGAATAATGACCATGTGCGTTCACCTGTAACTGGGTTGGTTCTCATGGTCAACGCATTAGCTGGACAGGCAATAGTACAAGCCGCACAGACAATACATTGATCAGAATTGAGTTCCGGTTTTCCTCTAAAATCCTCATCGACTTCATAAGGTTTGAACGGATATTTGGTGGTGACATCACCTGCTTTAAATACCGTTTTTAGTAATTTAAACATTTTCCGCCTCCCCTATTTCAATGGTGAATTTTTACGTTCAATACCGTAGCGTTCAATTTCTTTATAATCTACAGTTTTCGCTTTGCGTTTACGCACATCCACCACGGTGACACGGTCGGTACAAGAATAGCAAGGGTCAAGACTACCAATAATAAGTGGCGCATCAGACACTGTATTGCCACGTAACATATAGCGTAAGGTTGGCCAGTTAGCATAAGTGGCAGCACGACAACGCCAACGGAAAAGTTTTTGGTTGTCGCCTAGCATTGACCAGTGAATATCTTCGCCACGTGGTGCTTCCGTAATCCCTAAAGCAAAACGTCCAGGCGTATAATTGAAACCTTCTTTTAAGATTTCGCCACTTGGCAAATTGTCCACCATGTAATCAATGATATTCATGGATTCAAACACTTCATTAATCCGCACTTTCACACGAGATAACACGTCACCATTGGCTTCAGTGAAGAGATTGAAAGGGATATCGCCATAACCGGAGAACGGATGTACTTTACGTACATCACGCGCAAAGCCAGAACCACGAATCATTGGACCAACCGGGCTAAAGTCACGAGCGATATCTTTTGCCAAGACACCAACACCTACCGTACGTTGCTCCATATTCGGTGTATTTAATAAAATATCGGTTAAGGTTTTGAGTTCTTCACGCATTTCGCCGATAAGTTTGATACATTGCTCACGTTGATGTTTCAACATATCACGACGCACACCACCGATAAGGTTAATACCATAGGTTTTACGTGCACCTGTTAGCACTTCTGCCAAGGTCATGGATTTCTCACGAACACGGAAGAATTGCATAAAGCCAGTATCAAAGCCGGTAAAGTGACTAGATAGACCTAAGTTTAATAAGTGACTGTGTAAACGTTCTACTTCTAATAAAATCGCGCGGATCCATTCAGCGCGTTTTGGAATTTGAATCCCTAAAGCACTTTCGACGGAATTGGCATAGGCCACACTATGTGTGAAGCCACAAATCCCACATACACGGTCAGCCAGGAAGTTAACTTGGTCGTAATCCATACGGGTTTCTGCCAATTTTTCCATACCACGGTGCACATAGAACAAACGATAGTCCGCATCAATGATATCTTCCCCATCTACGAACAAACGGAAGTGTCCAGGTTCATCGGAAGTGATATGTAACGGGCCAAGTGGAACGATACGTGCTTCGCCTTTTTCGTTAATAAATTCGTATGTTTCTGTCGCGGTTGTCGGATCTGGACGTAAACGGTAATCCATTGAGTCTTTACGTAATGGATAAAGATCATCTGGCCAATCATCTGGCAACACTAAGCGGCGTTGGTCAGGCAAACCGACGGCTTTCAAACCATACATATCGAATAATTCACGCTCACCCCAAACCGCCGCTTTGACTTTTGGTGTCACAGATGGAAATTCTAAGCTCACAGGATCAACTAAGGCTTTAATGGTGATAAAAGTTTTCACTTCCCCTTCCATGGAAAGCACGTAGTACACTGCATAGTTTCCATGAATTGAACGCTCATCATTCCCGAATACCAACGGTAACCAACCTTCATGTTGATAATAAAGGTATTCAACAACATCAGGTAACATATTGGTTTTAATGGTAAGTGTAACCTGATTTGGTGTTGACCACTCCTCATCCAAAATGGTATTTGGAAATTTTGCATTGACTGCTTCAATGTAATTTTTGCCAATCATTTTGGCTGGATCGACTGATGTATTTTTAGTTAATTCCATATATTTATCCCTCCTGTCGATCATTGCGCTAAACTTTGCCAAGGTAAAACTAACATTTCACCAAAAGACACTTGTTCAGATCCGAGTACAATTCCGACCGCACTTTTTAATAACTGCAAAATTGGTTCGGCAATATGAATACCCATAATAAACATGAATAACAATAAAATTGCCATCGCCACGAGTGAAACTTTGTTCACATCCCCCACTTCAACATTATCCGGTTGTTTGCCTAATACGGTTTTTAATACCATTAAAGACAATCCAGCTAACACGATAGTGAGTAAAATTAAACAGAACACCATTAACCAAGTTTTACCTGCGTAAATACCGGCAACAGCAATACTGAATTCACTGACGAACACGTTAAATGGTGGGATACCACCTAGTGCTAACGCACCACCGGCAAATAACACCGCCGTCATTGGTGCTACACGCCATAAACCACGTACTTGGTTCATATCACGGGTTTTATATTTTAATAATATGTTACCTGAAGCACAGAATAACAAGGTTTTCGCTAAACTATGGTTGATGGTATGTAATAAACCCGCAAATACACCGATTGGGCCACCTAAACCAAAGGCAAAGCTAATTAACCCCATGTTTTCAATACTGGAATATGCCAATAAACGTTTGATGTCGAATTGGACGATAATAAACAACGCCGCCACTAATACAGAGAGTAAACCAAATACCAACAATAAGGTTTGCGGGTATGTAGAACCGACTGCTTTAGAAACTAAGATGTAATAACGCAATACCACCAACATGGCACAATTCAATAATACAGCAGATAGAATCGCACTCACAGGACTTGGAGCCTCACTGTGTGCATCAGATAACCAAGTATGCATTGGAAATAGACCGCACTTAGTACCAAACCCAACCAAAATAAAGGCAAAAGCAAGATACATGAGCATTGGATTTAAACCTGCTGCCTGTTGATTGATTTCTGTCCAGAAAATAGCTTGGCTTGGATCAGCTAAAAGATTTGTTCCATTAGAGAACGTTAAAATTGTGCCATACAATCCAAACGCCACCCCAACTGAACAAATAATGATGTATTTCCATGCAGCCTCAAGAGAGGTTTTTTGTTTGTATGTACCGACCAAGAATGCTGAACTTAATGTGGTTGCTTCAATGGCTGCCCACATCAAAATCACATTATTGGTGATCACAGAAATGATCATGGTGAAGAAAAACAAATGCAAAAAGCCGTAATAATTGCAGTATGTTTTCAAATCAAGATGCCCTTCGCGATATTCAGTACTAATGTAACCGATAGAATAAATACCGGCTAACGTTCCAACAATAGCGATAAGACCTAAGAAAATAGCAGATAGACTGTCGATGTAAACCCAGTTATGTAATGCACTGATTTCCCCCTGAGTCAGCACACCATTAATAATTTGTAAGGTGAATGCCAACATCAAAATCAAACCTGTAACATGAAGTGCGGTACAAATTGTCCGTGTTTTTGTCACGCCACAAGCGAAACTGGCAAGTGATATTGCTAAAGGTGCGATTAATAACGCGATTATCCATTGTTCATACATAGCGTTACCCCTTCAAACTCATAAGTTGTTTTGCATCTAATGAATGGAATGTACGGTAAATTTTGTTTACCAACACCACCATTATGATGACGGCAAAGATAGCATCTGTGGCAATTCCGATTTCCACTAACTCAGGTGCTTTATTTGCCAATAAGGCTAATGTGAGATGAGAACCGTTTTCCATCAAACAATAACCGAATACTTGTTTTACGATATTGCGTTGGCTAACAATGCACACTAAACCTAATAAGAAGTGACTTAATGACACTGATAATGCCGGTTTAAGATGTGCAACCAATGGCAAATCGATTGGGACAACAACAAAGTAGCACAATGTCACTATCACTGCTGTGATCGGGATCAACCAAGCGACATTTATTCCTGCTGGAGTTTGACTTTCATCAACTTTTTTCATCGCATAGATTAAAATCGCTGGTACCAAAACCACTTTGGTAATAAATGCGCTGATTGACCACATGTAAAGTTCATGGGCTTGCATTTCATTGGCAAGATAGACAAACAGTAATACCAACACCAACGATTGCAAACTGTAAAACAATGCAGCTTTTTTGGCGGTTCGAACCATAATTACGCAAAGAGAGGTAATAATGAGTAAACACGCAAGTCCATTTATCATTAACATAGATTCCTCCTTAACCTAACCAGCCAAACCTAACCAATATGCGGCGATAAAACTGGACACCACGGACATTACCATTAATACAACTAACACAAAACGCATAGAGAATGGTATAGGTTGTGCATTGACAACTGCTTCTGATGGTTTACCGATGACACATTGTCCGAATTTATATAATAACCATACGAATGTCGCGGTAGATTCAACTAAAGCAAGCACCATCAACCAAGTGATCCAACCGTACTCTTGGCCTAACTCAAATCCGGCCGCAAATAATGGATATTTACTGAAGAATCCATTAAACGGCGGCACCCCGGCAATCGCTAACGCGGCTACGCCAAATCCTGCACCGACCACGGGCATTGTACGCATAATGCCTTGTAGTAATGGCATAGAACGAGTTCCTGTCGCATAACTTAATGAACCAGCAACTAAGAAGAATAAGCTTTTCGCGAAAGCATGGTTAAAGATGTAACTAATTGCTGCCACAAAGGCCAATTTAGAGCCTAATGCAGCAAGAGAAATCCCAATGAAAATATAAGAAAGTTGGGTAATAGTTGAGTACGCCAATAAACGTTTTAAGTCAGTTTGTGGCAAGTACATCAAGAAGCCATAAATTAAGGTAATCATCGCCATAATGATGCCGACTTCGCCCACAATATGTGGAATCTCACCAGCAGACATAACAGAGCGAGCGAAAATATAGACCCCAACTTTTACCATTGATGCGGCGTGCAAATACGCACTCACCGGTGTTGGTGCTTCCATCGCATTCGGTAACCAAATTTGCATTGGTAATTGTGCTGATTTACCCCACGCTGCAAACATCACACCGAATAATACGATGGTTTTCGCACTCGGATCTAAATGTTCTAACGCTGTGATAGAGAAAGTACCTGATTGGCTGAACAAATAGGCTGCAGCAATATATAACCCGATTGCACCCACGTGGGTAATAATCAAGGCTTTCATTGCGGCGGCTTGGGCTTTTGGTGTTTGATAATAACTGATCAATGCCCAAGAACATCCCCCGGTAATTTCGAAGAACAATAATTGTCCTGCTAAAGTTGAGGAATACACCAAGCCTGCCATGGCACCGATAAAAATCAGCAAGAATGCATAAAAACGTGGTAACCCATTATGTGGGTGTTCACGGTTTTTATCAGTTAAGTAACCACAAGAATATAAGCAGATTAAGAAACCTAAGGCCACAACGGCAAAGGCAATTAATGTACTGACTGCATCAAGCGTTACACCAAAGATCGCGGTTTTATCAAAAGCGACGATGTCATAAGTGACGCTTTGATGACCATCGGCAAACCATTGTCCTGCGACTAACAAGGTTCCCAGCGTAGCAAGCGCAGCAAATACTGTGGCAATTTGAGCAAAATGTTTTTTATTCAAACCGACAATAAACGCCCCTACGAAAGGTAAAATGATTGTAATCAGAGCTAAACGTTCCATATTTGTCCTCCTTACAACCCAGTGAAGTAAAATACAAACGCCAACACAGAAATGCCGAAGCCGACCACGGTTAAACGTCCTGTTAACATAAAGCGGGTACGAGAAAGTGTGTTCTCAAAAACACAAGCCAATACGAACACCACTAATAATTTCACGAAGAATAAAATGCCACCTAAAATGACCGCACTTAAGCTCATCTCTGTCGGGATACCGAAAGGAAGCAACACACTCACAAAGATAGATGCTACAACCATAGATTTTAAGCTTAAGCCGACTTTTAATAAGGCGAGTGCTGGACCAGAGTATTCTGTCAATGGACCTTCTTGTAATTCTTGTTCCGCTTCCGCCAAATCAAATGGAATTTTACCCATTTCAATAAATACGGCGAAGAATGCTGCAGCGATAGCAATCACTGTCGCAATTGGATATTGCCAAGTGTTATCGGAAAGTGCATTACCGATAACCGCAAAATTGGTTGAACCGGCAATTAACGCAATGACAAGGAATGCCAACATGAGAATTGGCTCTACCAAGACACCTAATGTGACTTCACGACTTGCTCCTAAACTTGAGAATGTGCTGTTTGAATCCAAACCCGCAATTGAAAAGAAGAAACGGAACAAGGCGAATAAGTAAATCACGGTGATTAAATCACTGCCAGCTCCAAATGGTGCAACACGAGTAAATAAAGGCAAACTCATGGCAACCACCATCACTGTGCTAATTAGCACATAAGGCATCGCTTTAGAAACCCACCCCGCATTGTCTGGCCAAATGTTTTGACGTTTCATTAATTTTGCAATGTCACGATAATCTTGTAACACGCCAGGACCCCGACGAGATTGAATACGAGCACGGATCATACGTGAAATACCGGAAAATAACGGTGCAAGGGCAAGCAAAATCAAGGCTTGCACAATGGCAAAAACAAACATTCCGGCAGATGTTGCAATTTCTGAAGGTAACGTAATCATCTTCAACCTCCTACATCAACGCAATGGAAAGTAGTATTGCCACCAAGGCAATCACGAAGTACACACAGTACACACGGAAATCACCTTGTTGCAACCATTGAATTTTAGTTCCTAACCAAGGAATAAAACGAGCGATTGGCATCGTCATTTTTTCTTCCCAGAAAGGTTCAGCTTTTGTTGCACCTTTAATTACCGCTTGGATACCTTTATCACCTAAAGGTGCGGGATCCAACACTTCGCGCAAGGTATAAAGTGATTTGAAAATCGTACGCAACTGACGAGTGAAACTACCTGCAGAGGCCGCCATATCTTGTTCATAAGCATAACCACAAGCCCATGGATTGCCTTTTGCACGATCGGATAAACGTTGATTTTTGGTGAAGGCGTAAAAACTAAATGGCAAGAAGAAGAATGCCAATAGCATGATAGTCACCATCGGTGTTGAAAGCGCGGTATGCGGTTCAGCTTGTGCGACCACCACGCCATTTTGAGCCAACATTAGCGGTTCGCTATGAGCAAGTGCGGTCGAAATTTTCGCAATTATTGGCGTTACAACAGATGCGCCAACACCGAGCAACACACAACATAACGCTAATACCGCCATGGCAATCACCATTGGTTTTGGCACTTCACGTGCATTGGCTGCTTTTTCGCTACGCGGTGCACCACCGAAACTGATACCGTACACTTTCACGAAACAAAGTGCTGCTAACGCACCCGTTAATGCCAACATAATGATGGCAATTGGACCGGCAAGTTTTAATACGAAGTCATCACTTTGGCTTAATGTGAACAAGGATTGATAAGTAAACCATTCACTGACGAAACCATTAAATGGTGGCAATGCAGAAATCGCCATGGTACCAATTAAGAAACAGAACGCAGTGTAAGGCATAAGTTTGCCTAAGCCACCCATTAAGTCCATGTCTTTAGTATGCAAACGATACATTACAGAGCCTGCACCTAAGAATAATAAGCCTTTGAATACAGCATGGTTAAGTAAGTGGTATAACCCACCAAGTAAGCCCACGGTTGCTAATACTGGATGATGTGTCGCGATACCAATCATACCAACGCCTACACCCATCATAATGATGCCGATATTTTCTACCGTGTGATAAGCCAAGAGTTTTTTGATGTCATGTTCTGCCAAGGCATAAAGTACGCCGAGTACGGAAGATACTGCACCGAAACCAAGTACGATAACGCCATACCAAACATTGGTAGAACCGAGAAGATCAACACCTACTTTAATGATCCCGAAAATACCAATTTTTACCATCACTCCAGACATCATCGCTGAGGCATGAGAAGGTGCAGCTGGGTGAGCTTTTGGTAACCAGCTATGTAATGGAATCATCCCTGCTTTGGCACCAAAACCTAAAAATGCCAAAATAAAGGCGGTAAAGGCAAGCGGTGCCGGTAAAGTAGTTTGACGGAATGCGCTAAATTCAAAGCTACCGGCATAGCAGTAGAAAATGAAGAAGGCGATCATAATTAATACCGAACCGGCATGCGCAATAAAGAAATAAAGCAAGCCTGCATTTACGGCATTATCATCTTGTTCGGTAAGGACTAAGAAATAAGATGCCAATGACATCATTTCAAAGAATACAAGGAAGTAGAACGCATTATCGCTGGTGACTAACGCAACCATGGAAGCGATAAATAAATTCATAAAAAAGCCCATAGAACCTGCGCCTTTACCTTTATATTCTTTTACATATGAGAAAGAATAAAGTGCAGTCACAATCACTAATAAAGAAATAACACACACCATAAACGCCGCCAATCCGTCAATACGGATGGAGAACGAGGCAAATTCAAATGGGGTTTTGAAAACATCAACGACTGTGTCGCTGCTGATCAGAACGGGGATGCAGGCAACAATACCTAACACTCCAGCAAGTACACCGGTCACGCCGGATATATTGATTGAAAGTTGTTCGTTTCGTCTCACTGCGAGCGAAATAAACGCACCTACGACATAAATCAACAGGGTCGTGATGAGTAAATTGATTGGTAAACTCATAATATCACTCCATTGATTACAAGTTAAACACACTAATTATCTTGGGATAGCAGGCGAAGAAACCATGGCCATTTCACGTTTTCTTTCGTTAGCCTGCTTGATACTCTCATCACTAATAATAAATAACGTTTTGGTCGGGCAGGTTTGCACACAAGCCGGACCATCTTCACGGAAATAGCAAAGATCGCATTTCACCGCAATGGCTTTCACACCTGGTTGCCATGCCAACATATTGTGTAAATCCGTATTATCTGGTGCAGTACGAATATCTCGTTTTACCGCATCAGTGAAGGAGAATCCTTCATAATAGGTTGGTGCGTCAATCGGTGCAGAACCATGTTGGGTAATTGCACCGAATGGGCAAGCAATACCACAAAGTTTACAACCGATACAGAGACTTTCGTTAAGTTGAATAGTGTCATTGATATGTGTGATTGCGTGCACCGGACACACAGTAGCACATGGTGAATCATCGCAATGACGACAGAGAATTGGCACGGTTACATCGTCATTACGCATGACTTGTAAGCGTGGGAAAGATTGTAATCCGAAAGCTTTATGCACTTCACTACAAGCGGCCATACAGGTGTTGCATCCAATGCAATCCTTCGGATCACCGATTACAAAACGATTCATACATTCCCCTCCTTGTATGTAAATAACGTTTTTTACAATAACCACTCTAGGAGTAAGGATACTCCTGTAAAAAAGTAAAGCTCAAGAACTAATTCGAAAATTTGTGATTAAGATCAAAAGATTTCCATTGTTTTTCTATTACTCTGATGCACCTGTTAAATAACAGTGAAACATAATAATTTTATGTTAAAAATGTGAACAGACTTTAAACAAAAATGCAGTAGCCTTATTTAAAATATGGCTATACAAATTTAGGTGCTTACATGATAAAATTTCACACTCACAGTACGTTTATTGAAACACAATAAACGATTTATCTCATAAACATTCTAACTAAGGACAGATTATGTGTTTAGGTATTCCAGGACAAATTATTCAAGTTGCAGACAGTGCATTACAGCTTGCTGTAGTCGATGTGTGTGGTGTTAAAAGAGAAGTTAATATTTCATTAATTTGTCAGGATGACCCCAAACCGCTGGTTGGTAAATGGGTACTCGTGCATGTGGGTTTTGCCATGACAATTATCGATGAAGAAGAGGCCAAACAAACGCAAGAAGCTTTAATTGCCATGAGTCAGCTAGAACACGAAGTCGGCGATTTTCTTGGCTTAAATCAAAAATAAACAGGACTGCGTCATGCAAGGGATCGAATTACGCATAAAAGGAAAAGTTCAGGGCGTGGGATTTCGCCCTTTTGTTTGGCTGCTAGCAAGTCAATATAAGTTAAACGGAGATGTAAATAACGATGGACAAGGCGTGTTAATTCGTTTTGTCTCTCCACCAGCAAATGCACTTGAGCAATTTTTATCCGACCTACAAAATAAACTCCCACCGCTAGCGCAAATTACTGACATTACTCAGCGCGCCATAGATTGGCCTGACTCCGCCACAGTAACAAGCTTTACTATCCGGGAAAGCGAAAATAATCAAATGGATACGCAAATTATTCCCGATGCGGCGACCTGTCCACATTGTTTAGCTGACTTATTCGATCCCAACAATCGACGTTATCACTACCCCTTTACCAATTGTACCCATTGTGGCCCACGTTTTACCATCATCAAGGCAATTCCTTACGACCGAAAAAACACGGCGATGTCTGTTTTTCCGCTTTGTCCACAATGTGAAAAAGAATACAAAGATCCCGCTGATCGTCGTTTTCATGCTCAACCCAATGCTTGTTCGGTCTGCGGCCCTCATATCTGGTTACAAGATCGAGAACAAACGCTTGCTACTCATGAAACCGCACTAAAACAGACCGCACTTTTATTGCAACAAGGTCATATCGTCGCGGTTAAAGGTTTAGGCGGTTTCCATCTAGCCTGTGATGCGAATAATCAAAAGACGGTTGATTTATTACGTCAACGGAAACATCGTCCCACAAAACCATTAGCCATTATGGTGCCTGATCCGCAGTTTTTACAGGATTTGAGTTCTCAAGAAACAGAATTGCTAACCAGCAGTGCAGCACCGATTGTACTGCTAGCAAAACATAAAGTACCCAATATTGCTGATAACATCGCACCTAACTTGCAAGAAATCGGCGTCATGCTTCCAAGTAATCCACTACAACATTTGTTATTACGCGCGATTAATCGTCCGCTCGTGATGACCTCTGCGAATGCCAGTGGGCAACCTCCTGTATTGAAAAATGAACATGCAGTGGAACAATTAGCTGATTTAGCGGATTTTTATCTTTGTCACAATCGCGATATTCTACAACGTGCTGATGATAGCCTTGTTCGCGTTGCCTTCGATGGATTAGAAACACTACGTCGTGCTCGAGGCTATGTGCCCGATGAAATACCACTTGAAACACAAAGCACAAAAAATGTGTTGGCGTTGGGTTCTGATCTGAAAAATACCTTCTGCTTACTACGTCACAATAAAGCCGTACTGAGCCAACATATTGGTGATACTGCAAATGAGCAAGTGCGGTCACAATTAAGTGAAAACCTTGCATTATTTCAGCAGATTTACCAATTTAAACCAGACATTATCGCGGTGGATGCTCACCCTGGCTATTTTTCATCTTCTATCGGGAAAAAACTTGCCGAACAGCAACAAATCCCCCCCATCGAAGTACTTCATCATCATGCTCATATTGTCAGCGTAATGGCCGAACATCATTGTAATGAACCTGTAATTGGTCTTGCACTAGACGGTATCGGCATGGGGGAAAATGGACAACTTTGGGGAGGCGAATGCCTACTCGTTGACTATCAACATAGTCAATATTTAGGTGGTCTGCCGGCTGTTGCTCTACCAGGTGGCGATCTTGCAGCTAAACAACCTTGGCGAAACTGGTTGGCTCACCTGCATCAATTTGTACCACAATGGCAAGAAATTCTCACCAAAACCTGTACCGAACCGAATTGGCAAATATTAGTCAACGCCATTGAACGTGGACTCAATTGCCCACCTATATCATCTGCCGGTCGTTTATTTGATGCCGTAGCTTATGCTCTCGGTATTGCACCAACCATTGTTTCTTGGGAGGGCGAAGCTGCCTGTCATTTAGAAGCACTGGCAAATACCTCATCTTTGGCAACACAAGCACAAAGTGCGGTCAATATTCCAGTAAAAATGCCACTTATCGGCAATAAACTGGATTTAGCTTATTTCTGGCAAAGTTGGTTGAATTACCAGGCGCCTCTTGCAGATAAAGCCTTCGCCTTTCACTATGCTCTCGCCCAAGGTTTTGCTGAACTTGCTGCGAACCAAGCACGAAAATACCAATGCCGTACCATCGTATTATCTGGCGGTGTGATGCATAACCAACTGCTACGTCGCTTATTAAAAGAAAATTTGAGCGAATTCCATGTACTAAGTGCGCATAAACTACCGATGGGTGATGGCGGACTCAGTCTAGGTCAGGCGGTTATTGCTATGCATAAAAACTGATAATCCCTAATATTAAATATAAGAAAAAGAGTTAATCGAAAAGTAACGATTAACTCTTTTGTTTTTTGTATTTCTTTTTTATAGCGGAATACTGGAAAAGAAAACCAATAGTAACGGCGGCAGAATATTCGTGACAAACCCGAATGAAATCGCAATTGGCGTGACTTCAATACCTCCCGCTTTTTGAATAATTGGCAAGGTGCAATCTATTGCAGTCGCCCCCGTAATCCCAATTGCAGTCGAACGGAAATGACGCATAAATAATGGGATCACAAATAAGCTGACAATTTCACGGGATAAATCATTAAAAAAGGCAATACTGCCCTGCACTGGCCCCCATGCATTGGTCAATACCACACTGGATAACGAATACCACCCCATTCCAGAGGCAAATGCAAGCCCTTGCGTAATTGGCATCGCTAAAACGAAAGCAGCAATGATACCGCCTAGTAATGAAGTAAAAGTAAACACCATCCCCGTTTGGAAACCTCGTTTATTGAACAGAGCTTCTTTCAAGGAAATGCCGTTATTTCTTAACTGAATCCCCACAAAGAAAATCAGTACGATCAATACATACAGATTAATTCCAGTAGGCAACATGAGATAGGATTTGAATAAGAAACCACAAAGGGTGCCGATCACCACCGTGCCGGAAAGTTTGAGCGAGTCAATTAAGGAGTGCCAGCGAGAATCAATTTTACCTTGTGATTTAAGTGGCTCAGCGGGGTTAAAGCGGTCATAAAGCATCAAACCAATCATATTGGATCCCAAAATGATCGCAGATAGTGTCACCGCAGTAGTGCCAATAATCGGCAGTTTATGCTCTAAATCATCTAACTGGCCGAGTAAATAACCCATTAAGAAAAGAATAATGTAAAGCAAAAACATCACGATATGATTTATTTTTGCAATATAGGATTTATTATTGACCTTTAATAAATAACCTAACACCATTGGTATTAAGACAATTAATAAGCCATTTATCATATCCTGCATCATACTGCCCCTTTTCTTATTCCATTGAAGCTAGCATACCCCTTTTCGTCCTCTTTTTCAAAGCGCATAAAAAAAGTGCGGTCAAATCAACCGCACTTTTAATCATCTAAAAATTAAACTGATTAGCCATTTACTTGGCGACGTGCTACGACTGCATCGGATAACTGTTTTAACACGATTTCTGTATCTTCCCAACCGATGCAAGCATCAGTGATACTTTGTCCGTAAGTCTGAGCTTTACCATCGACTAAGTCTTGACGACCTTCAACGATATGACTTTCTACCATGACACCAAAGATCTGCTTTGAACCACCTGCAATTTGCTGGCAAACATCCTCACAAACTTCCATTTGTTTTTTGAATTGTTTGCTACTATTTGCATGGCTAAAATCAACCATTACATGTGGAATACGACCTGATTTTTCGATCTCTGCACAAACTTTTGCAATGTCTTCTGCTTTATAGTTAGGACCTTTATCCCCACCACGTAAAATGATGTGGCAGTCTTCATTTCCTTTTGTTGAAACAATGGCAGAATGGCCAAATTTTGTCACAGACAAGAAGTAATGCGAAGCTTCTGCCGCACCCATTGCATCTAAGGCGACTTTCACGCCACCATTTGTGCCATTTTTAAAGCCTACCGCACAAGATAAGCCTGACGCTAATTCCCGGTGTACTTGAGATTCAGTTGTTCTCGCACCAATTGCACCCCAGCTCATGAAATCAGCCACATATTGTGGTGTGATCATATCTAAGAACTCACCTGCTGACGGGACGCCTAAATTATTGATGTCAGATAATAATTTACGTGCAATACGTAAACCATCATTTAAACGATAGGTATCATTTAAATAAGGATCGTTAATTAAGCCTTTCCAACCTACTGTTGTACGCGGTTTTTCAAAGTAAACACGCATCACCACTTCAAGTGTATCTTTATATTCATCACGTAATACTTTTAAACGTTTCGCGTAATCTAATGCCGCTTTAGGATCATGAATAGAACAAGGACCAATTATCACAAGTAAACGATCATCTTTTCCATGAATAATATTGTGTGCATGCAAGCGGGTTTCATGAACTAAATCAGCCGCTTCTTGACTTGCTGGAAATTTTTCTAATAAGGCAATTGGAGGTAATACCTGATCGACTTTTTCAATTCGGGTATCATCATTTGCAACTTTTACTTCGATTTCTTCTTTCTTCGTCGCCATATGTCACTCTCTAAATCTTAAATGTTGTGCTTAAATCTAATGGCGTTACTCTACACCTATTTTTTGTACTAGTAAACTAGTTCATTAAATTCATACACAATTATTATGTGATTGCGTAAAATTTATACTGCTTAAGCAGTGAAACAGGGCGTTAATTAAACTATATTTCAGCCTTAGCTGGCAAGGTTTTTGACGTAAAAATAGGTTGTACCAGCACTATTTAAACAGAATGATTCTTTTATCTTTCAAATTGAAAATAGGTTTAGATAAATGCGGGCAAAAGAACAATTTCAATTCCGACCGCACTTTTTAAAAATATTTTTTCAATGCCCTTGTTTTTAGTGAACATCCCCCTCATTTTATTGTCTGACTGAACACTTATTCAGTCATTTATTTTTACTTGGAGAACTCTATGAAGAAAAGAAATTTTGTATTAACCGGTATCGCATTAGGTTTAAGCGTATTTGCGACCTCTTTATCTGCACAAGCGGCTATTCCGAATGAAATTGTCGAACAAGGCAGTCTTGCGCCAATGTTAGAAAAAGCGCAAGCAGCAGTCGTAACGCTTTCTGTTGAAGGCAAAGCAAAAGCAAACAGCCGTTCAGCATTGCCTGATGATATTCCAGAAGAATTTAAATTTTTCTTTGGTGATCAATTTGGTGAACAATTCGGCGGAGATCGTGGCGCATCGCGCAACTTCCGTGGTTTAGGTTCAGGTGTGATCATCAATGCAGATAAAGGCTATGTTTTAACCAATAATCACGTGGTAGATGGTGCGGATAAAATTACCGTAAAACTACAAGATGGGCGTGAATTCAAAGCAAAACTTGTTGGAAAAGACGAACAATCTGATATCGCTTTAGTACAAATCGAAAAACCAACAAACCTCACCGCAATCAAAATGGCCGACTCTGATAAATTACGTGTCGGTGATTTTACCGTTGCTATCGGTAATCCATTCGGTTTAGGTCAAACTGTAACCTCTGGTATCGTTTCAGCGCTAGGCCGCTCTACCGGTTCAGATAGTGGTACATATGAAAACTATATTCAAACTGATGCTGCAGTAAACCGTGGTAACTCTGGCGGTGCATTATTGAACTTACAAGGTGAATTAATTGGTATTAATACCGCGATTATTTCGCCAAGTGGTGGTAACGCCGGGATTGCCTTTGCGATTCCAAGTAACCAAGCCAATAACCTTGTTCAACAAATCTTAGAATTTGGTGAAGTACGCCGTGGTTTGCTCGGTATTAAGGGCGGTGAATTAAATGCCGATTTAGCAAAAGCCTTTAATGTTAGTGCACAACAAGGTGCATTTGTGAGTGAAGTTATTCCAAATTCAGCAGCAGAAAAAGCAGGCTTGAAAGCAGGTGATGTCATTACCGCAATGAATGGTCAAAAAATCTCAAGTTTCGCCGAAATGCGTGCAAAAATTGCGACCTCTGGTGCGGGTAAAGAAATTGAACTCACTTACTTACGTGATGGTAAAACTGACAACGTAAAAGTGACTTTACAAGCAGACGATGGCTCTCAAACAGCAAGTAAAACGGAACTTCCAGCATTAGACGGTGCAACTTTAAACAACTATGATGCCAAAGGTGTTAAAGGCGTGGAAATTAGTAAAGTTCAACCAAATTCAATGGCAGCACAACGCGGTTTAAAATCAGGTGATATTATCATCGGCATCAACCGCCAGCCAATTGAAAGCACGCAAGACTTACGCAAAGCGCTAGATGAAAAACCATCTGCTGTTGCACTCAATATCTTACGTGGCAAAAACAACTTCTACTTATTAGTACAATAAAATAAAAAAGAGCGGTCAATTTGATCGCTCTTTTCCTTTATTCCGATATCATAAACTGCTCTCTCAATTGATGAAGTTGATCGCGTACTGCAGCGGCTTTTTCAAATTCGAGATCTTGAGCAAATTTATACATTTGTTGTTCCAATTTCTTAATTTGTTGTTGGTATTCTTTGGCTGATTTAGGTGTATTGTAAAGTGCGGTCGGTTCAGCTGCCGTTTTTCCACGCTGTTTCGATTTTGCTTTTTGATTTGCACCTTGACCAATATCTAATAATTCGCCGACTTTCTTATTCAATGCCTGTGGAACAATACCATGCTCTTCATTGTATTTCATTTGTTTTTCACGACGGCGATTCGTTTCGGTAATGGCTTTTTCCATAGATTTAGTAATACTATCAGCATACAAAATAGCTTTACCATTTAAGTTTCGAGCAGCACGACCGATGGTTTGGATTAAAGATCGTTCAGAACGTAAGAAACCTTCTTTATCCGCATCTAAAATCGCAACAAGAGAAACCTCTGGAATATCCAGCCCCTCACGTAATAAGTTGATGCCGACCAACACATCGAATTCACCTAAACGTAAATCACGAATAATCTCTACACGCTCAACCGTATCAATATCTGAATGCAAATAACGCACACGAATGCCGTGTTCGTCTAAGTAATCCGTTAAATCTTCCGCCATTTTCTTCGTTAGCGTCGTCACTAAAACACGCTCATTTTTGTCTGCTCTTTGGCGTGCTTCTGACAGTAAATCATCTACTTGAATGGATACTGGACGAATTTCAATTTGCGGATCAAGTAAGCCTGTTGGACGTACCACCTGATCGACAATTTCACTGCCCGATTTTTCCAACTCATAAGGCCCTGGTGTCGCAGAAACGTAAATGGTCTGCGGCGCTAAACGCTCAAACTCTTCAAAGCGTAATGGACGGTTATCCAATGCAGAAGGCAAACGGAAACCATATTCCACCAAGGTTTCTTTACGAGAACGGTCACCACGATACATCCCGCCAATTTGCGGCACAGTCACGTGTGATTCATCAATAATCAAAATCGCATCAGACGGCATATAATCAAACAATGTCGGAGGCGGTTCGCCTTCATTTCGACCAGAAAGATAGCGTGAATAGTTTTCGATGCCTGAGCAATAGCCGAGCTCATTCATCATCTCAATGTCAAATTGTGTACGTTGGGTAATACGCTGCTCTTCCAACAATTTATGCTCTTTGATGAAATATTCACGGCGTTGCACAAGCTCCGCTTTGATTTTTTCAATGGCATCTAAAATACGCTCTCTTGGTGTTACATAGTGGGTTTTCGGATACACTGTAAAACGCGGAACAGAGCCAAAACTTGTACCCGTTAAAGGATCAAATAAACTTAAACGTTCAATTTCATCATCAAATAATTCAATTCTTACCGCACGATCGTCAGATTCTGCAGGGAAAATATCAATCACTTCGCCACGCACTCGGAATGTACCACGCTGAAAAGCTTGATCGTTTCTTGTATATTGTAATTCCGCCAACTTCGCTAAAATCTGACGTTGATCGATAATTGCCCCTTGTTGTAAATGCAACATCATTTGCAAATAGCTATCAGGGTCTCCCAAACCATAAATTGCCGAAACAGATGCGACTACGATAGTATCTCGACGCTCTAAGAACGACTTGGTAGCCGAAAGACGCATCTGTTCAATCTGATCATTAATAGAAGCATCTTTTTCAATAAACGTATCACTACTCGGTACATAAGCTTCCGGCTGATAATAATCATAGTATGAGACGAAATATTCCACCGCGTTTTCAGGAAAGAACGCTTTCATTTCTGCATAAAGCTGAGCCGCAAGCGTTTTATTGGGGGCAAGTAACATTGCGGGACGATTTAATGTCGCTATGACATTTGCAATGGTAAATGTTTTACCTGACCCCGTTACCCCTAAAAGGGTTTGATGAGCCAAACCATCCTCTAAATTTTCGACTAATTTTTCGATTGCTTGGGGTTGATCACCGGAAGGTTTAAAATCAGAATGAAGGATAAAAGGCTTAGTATTGATTTTCTCTGCCATAAGTGCGGTCAATTTTTTAGGTATTTTATAAGTGGAGCTATTTTAGCACATTTATTGCTCCAAATTGAGTGATAAAAATCCAAGTTTTACACATACTTAGGCGTGTCAAGTCTGAAACACTTCAAAATTGAAAAATATTTTATTTTTTTTGCTGGACTTTATGCAACATATTGATATTTAAAAGAATATTCACTTATGGCTAATAGATGAACAATTTAAGGAAAAGCCAGTCTGCATCAGTGGTTGACCATTTTAAACAAAAACAATTCACAAAGTTATCCACAGGCTTTGTGGATAGAAAAAAGTGCAAAATTTTTTATAATTTTTTTCATTTTTGGTCTTGACAAGAAGTGGTCCGATCATTAAAATGCGCGCCTATTCTTTGTGATACCAAATTTATTCCTCCTTAGTTCAGTCGGTAGAACGGTGGACTGTTAATCCATATGTCGCAGGTTCGAGTCCCGCAGGAGGAGCCAAATTTCTCTTTTGGTTTAGCTTTCGTTTGTCTCCTTTTACGAATCCTAAATTAGTAGCCAAAAGAATTTAAGCCCATCGTGTTGATGGGCTTTATTTTTATCGAATCAATGCTAGTTTGATGAATTATCAAACTAATTTAATGATGAACGGTCATCCATTAAATTATCACATTCCCAGCCAATATAATCGCCAGAAAACTCCATGGCTAGCTTTTCAAAGCGCTCTACCCACTCAAAGATCTCATTACTGTCTAATGAAAGCTCTTGTTCCAATTTCACCATAAAGTAAGGTTCTTCATCTTCTTCTGTTTGAATGGCTTGGCTAGAATATTTCAACGTATTAAAAGAAACTTGTCCGAGCGTCAATTCATCCATAAAGGGAAACATTTTCTCTTCTTCATCAAAATGGAAAGTATGCTCAATTAAATAAGTGTCACTTAAATTACGCCCTTTGCTATTCAGCATGCTCAAAATCTCTTCTGTCGCATTTAATTTCATTTCTAATGGTGAAGCCAACAAGAAATCGAAATAGGTATCCCAATTTGGATCATTCTGCACATTGATTTCTGAGACAAAATCAAGCTGTTGAAGGGTTTCTTTAAGCAAAGCATCGTGTTCACAATAGAAATGCATTTTTGCCTGATGGTTGCAAATAAAATGCCCTGCAAAGAATACATTTGGAAGTGCGGTCAATTGTGCAAGAATTTTAAAAAGACGATTAATCAATTTTTCATATTCGTCTTCATTCGGCAAACCATCCTCATCTCCCTGATAAGGCACGGTAAATTGCACAACCTTACTGAGATGTTTACCATGATAAACATCTAAATCTTCAATATTTGCGGTAAACACAGCAGGCATACCATTCACTTGTGAACGGTAATTCTGCCAATTTGCCATATCCATGCTGCTTTCCTATTTAAACTCTGCCCAGATTGGTGCGTGATCGGACGGTTTTTCCATCGCACGAATATCCAATGCAATGCCGACGTCCACGCAACGCTCTGCTAATTGATGATTCACTAAAATATGATCGATACGTAATCCACGGTTATCATCGAAACCTTTCGAGCGATAATCAAACCACGAGAATTTATCATTGACTGTTGGGTTTAATTTACGGAACGTATCTTCCAATCCATAATCGTATAAGCGTTGATACCATTCACGCTCTTCGGGTAAGAACGAACATTTACCAGTACGCAACCAACGTTTGCGGTTTTCATCGCCGATACCAATATCCAAATCACTTGGACTGATATTCATATCGCCCATAATTAAAATCGGATTGGCTTTATCGTGATCTTGTTCTAAATAACGTTGAAGATCCGCATAAAATTTTTCTTTTGCCGGAAACTTCGTTTCATGAGCTCGGCTTTCCCCTTGTGGGAAATAGCCATTAATTACCGTTAACAAACCAAATGGCGTTTCTAAATCAGCCATAATAATGCGTTTTTGCGCATCTTCATTGTCTGTTGGAAAACCACGACGTACCGCTTTTGGCTCTTGTTTAGTTAATAAGGCTACACCATAGTGGCCTTTTTGCCCGTGATGAAAAACGTGATAGCCCAGATTTTCAGTAATTGCATAAGGAAAGTCCTCATCTGCTACTTTGATTTCTTGTAAACCAATCACATCCGGTTGGTATTTTTCAATAATTGCTTCAAGTTGATGAGGACGGGCACGTAAACCATTAATATTAAAAGAGATAAATTTCATTTTTGTTCCTAATGTGAAAAATTGGGTCTATTATACAAAATAATTGAAATCTTAACCGCACTTTTCCTCTGTAATGGGAGAAGTTACGCCTATTAATGTGATTACGCTTCAGTTGCAATCAAATGAATTTTACCCTTCGTTCTCATTAAAATTTTTCCTAAAAACGCACTTTATAAATAAAACTAACTTGCTTATACTGGCGGCGCTTTTATTACTTTACTCGGATCATTTTATGAATATTTATACTTACTTGTGTTTTCTCACCACAATAGCCATTCTTATCAGTTTTATCACACGTAAACTGAACGATAATATCCAATATACTATTGCCATCACAGCCACCTCCATGGCGGGCTCGCTTTTCCTAGTGTTATTGGGATATTTCGGCTGGTTTAATTTGGATGACATTGCAACACGCGTCATCGAACGCATTGATTTTAAAGATTTCTTATTGAACGGGATTTTAGGCTTTTTGCTCTTTGCCGGCGCCTTGGGCATTAAGCTTCCAGTCTTAAACAATCAAAAATGGGAAATTACCATTTTTGCTCTATTCTCTACGCTTGCCTCCACCTTTTTCATTGGTTTTCTACTTTATGGTGTTGCCTTACTTTTCGGCTGGCATATTGATTTAATTTACTGCATCTTATTTGGTGCACTCATCTCGCCTGATGACCCGATTGCCGTACTTGCCATTATCAAAAACTTAAAAGCACCAAAACGCTTATCTATGCAAGTGGAAGGCGAATCACTTTTTAATGATGGGATTGGCTTGGTAATTTTTACCACGGTTTTTGCTGTCGCATTTGGCGGTCATGAACCGACAGCAAGCGGCATTCTCCATTTATTTTTTAAAGAAGCTTTAGGCGGGATTGCATTTGGATTGGTTTTAGGTCTCTTCGCCCATTATCTGATTTCAGCTACCGATGATGGTTCGTTAGAAATTCTTTTGACCTTAATCGTACCCACTGCGGGCTTTATGCTTGCTAATCTCTTACATGTATCAGGTGCATTAGCGATGGTTGTCGCGGGGATTTTAATTGGTAACTGGACAAGATACACAGGCTTTTCTCAACAAAGCCAACGCTATTTAGATCACTTTTGGGAAATGATCGATCACTTCCTTAACTCCTTACTCTTTATCTTGATCGGTTTAGCGATTTTATTGATTCATGTGTCTTGGCAAGGGTTAATCTTAATTTTCCTTGCTATTCCGGTTTGCTTAATCTGTCGATATGCAAGTGTCTGGTTACCATTCCAAGTCATGAAACGTTATCGTAAATACAATCCTTACACCATGAAAGTACTTACTTGGGGCGCATTACGAGGGGGATTAGCGCTCGCTATGGCGCTTTCTATTCCAAGTGGTCAATTTTATATTGAAGGATTAGAAATGGATGTTCGCGATCTTATTTTAGGTATGACGTATGCGGTAGTGGCATTCTCCATTCTCGTACAAGGTATGACAATTGAGACCTTAATTCGTAAATCAAAAGAAGCCACCATGCGTGAACGTGGCTATACGGGTATCGGATTAGCGAAATAAACGTTATTGATTATTTCTTTGGCTCAGCATTTGCTGAGCCAAATTTTTGAATCTGAGATTGAACGTTCTCACGATGCCACCACTCTCCTTCTTTCGGAGGGGTAAACACATCAAATGCTTGACCTTTAAATTCAAATTGCAATCTTGCAGCATGTAAATAAGTGCGGTCAATTTTTTCAGTGTTTTTACCATAAAGCGCATCGCCTAAAATGGGGCTACCTAAGCTTTTCATCGCTACACGCAATTGATGGGTTTTACCTGTTTGCGGCTTTAAAATAAATAATCGTAAATTAGGCTCACAACTGACACTTTCAAAACGCGTAATCGCGGGATTTTCTTTCGATTGGCAAAGTTTCCAGGCACCGTTTCTGGCCTTTTGCATATCCCCGACAAGCAATCCTTGTTTCTTTTTGGGTTTCTGATTGCTGAGTGCAAGATAAGTCTTTTGGATATGATGTTCGGAAAAAAGTCGGAAAAATTCAGCCGCACTTTCAGCATTCAATGCCAAGATGAGTAAACCAGATGTCACTTTATCTAACCGATGAACAAGCCAGACTTGTGGCACGCCAAGCTGCTCAGCAAGCAAAGTGGTTAAACCAATTTCGCTTTGATCTTTATGCACACTTAGCCCACAAGGCTTATAAATAATGATAAAATCATCCGTCTGATAAACAATGTCTAATTTCATAAGTGCGGTCAAAAATTAATGAGTTTTGAACATATTATACTGGTTTATATTATTCCCGTGTTAATTTGGATGGCAGTTATTTCTGTCACATTGCGTTTACTCGTCAAAAAACAAGCGGTTTCTGCTACGTTGTCATGGCTGATGATTATCTACCTTGTGCCACTGATTGGCGTTATTGCTTATTTAATTTTTGGTGAGATTAAACTCGGTACGCGCCGAGCCAAAGCCTTTCAACTGTTAAAACCTAAATATACCCAATGGCTTCAGCAACTGTCAGAACAAAAAGATCTGGTTACACATTCCCAGGATCCTCGTTATCGTGCTTTATTTAAACTAGTCCACCACCGCTTAGGTATTCCGAACATTCGAGGTAATGAATTACATATTCTCGACACGCCAGAAAGCATCATTCGAAGTATCATTCGTGATATTCAACAAGCACATCATTCCATTAATATGGTGTTCTATATTTGGAGCAATGATGGCATGATTAATGAAGTGAAACAAGCGTTAGAAGAAGCCGTGCAACGTGGCGTAAAAGTTTGTCTTTTACTCGATTCCGTTGGCAGTAATGCTTTTTTGAAAAGCCCTGTTTGTAAAGAAATGCGAGCAAAAGGCATTGAAATTACCGAAGCGCTACATGTAAATTTATTCCGGATGTTCTTCAGCCGAATTGATTTACGCCAACATCGTAAAATCATCATCATCGATAATCAAATTGCCTACACAGGCAGTATGAATATGGTGGATCCGAATTTCTTCAAACAAGATAGCAACGTAGGCAATTGGATCGACGTGATGGTGAGAATCAACGGCCCTGTTTCACCAATTTTAAACAGCTTACATGCTTGGGATTGGGAAATTGAAACGACAGAAGAATTACCCCTGTTATTACCAAATTGTCCCCTTGTTGAAATTGACGATAATGACACCCATTCTGTACAAGTTATTGCGAGTGGCCCCGCGTTCCCGGATGATTTAATTGCGCAATCTCTTGCAACGGTTATTTATGCAGCAAGAGAAAGCATTGTGATCACATCACCTTACTTTGTGCCAAGTCACAATATTGCTGAAGCATTACGTATTGCCGCATTCCGTGGCGTTGATATCACGCTCATTTTACCTAAAAACAATGATTCCTTGATGGTTCGTTGGGCAAGTCGAACATTCTTTGATGATTTACTCGAAGCAGGTGTCAAAATTTATCATTTTGAAGCTGGGCTTCTCCATACAAAAAGTGTGTTAATCGATAATAAGCTCGCGCTCGTTGGTACAGTAAATATGGATTTACGCAGTTTCCTGCTTAACTTTGAAATCACCGTTGCCGTAGAAGATCGTAATTTTGCCAATGAAGTGGCCACACTCCATGAAAATTATTTAGCGAACTCTTCTGCACTCAATATGCAAGAATGGATCAATCGTCCTTTCTATCATCGAATCATCGAGCGGTTATTTTTCTTGTTTAGTCCATTACTCTAATTCTCATAACAAATACAAAAAGGGCGTACCACACACAGTACGCCCTTTCTTTTTCACGTTTATGCTTAACGTTTTTTCACGATAAACACTAAAGCTACTAAAACAACTGCTGTTGTCACAAATCCAGCTAAACCTGATTCTGTAAAGCCTACCACAATGTAGCCTACAGCGCTTGCTGTTGCGACAGTTGCAGCATAAGGTAATTGTGTGGTGACGTGATCCATGTGGTTACATTTTGCGCCAGTTGACGACAGAATAGTTGTATCCGAAACCGGTGAACAGTGGTCGCCACATACTGCGCCAGCCATAACTGCAGACAAACAAGGAAGTAATAATTCTGGTGCTGAGTTAGTCGCCATTGCCGCAGCGATTGGTAACATAATGCCAAATGTCCCCCAGCTTGTCCCTGTTGAGAATGCCATTGCTGAACCAAGGATAAATAAAATCACTGGTAAAAATTGAACTGGAATGCTGCCACTCACTAAAGAAGATAAGTATTTACCGGTTTGTGCATCACCCACTACTTTATTGATTGTCCAAGCAAAGAATAGGATTGCAATTGCACCTAACATAGATTTAATACCGGCAATCCACGCTTTTCCGTATTCTTGTAAAGAAACTTGACGCTCAAGAATAATCAATAATGTTGACATAGCAACCGCACTTGAACCACCAACAACAAGCGAAATACCTACTGTTGTATTTTCAAATGCACCTAAGAGGCTAAATGGTTTTCCATCTGCTGCTAAGGCTTCACTCCCCGTATGAATCATCATAAAAACTGTGACGGTAATTAAGACTAAAATCGGTAAAATTAAGTTGCGAACTTTACCTTTCACACCTTCAATGACTTCTTCTTTATAATCGCGCTCCATCGCTAATTTTTCATGGCGTGCCATTGATGCAATATCAAATGAGAAATAAGCCACAAAGAATACCATCAATAATGAGAAGATCGCATAGTAGTTCATTGAACTCATGGCAACGAATGCACCCATTGGGGTATAAGAGGTAATAGAATATGTCGCCAATAAACCTGCTACGAGAGTAATAATGTATGCCCCCCAGCTTGATACTGGCATCATGACACACATTGGTGCAGCAGTAGAATCTAGAATATACGCTAATTTTGCACGAGAAACTTTGAAACGATCAGTAACTGGACGTGCAATCGCACCTACAGCAAGACTATGGAAGTAATCATCGATAAATGTCACAAACACTAAAGATGCCGCTAATAATTTCGCACCGCGACGACCTTTAATTTTATTTTGTGCCCATTCAGCAAACGCACGGTTGCTGCCTGACACCGTTAAAAGTGCGGTCAATACGCCAAGTAAAACTAAGAAAAACACGATATTCATATTTGAATTCATGCCTTCTTCGCTACTATAAACTAATGCCACAACATTATCTTTTAAATAAATGAGCGCATTCAATGGATTGAAATCAACCAACATTAACGCACCGACAATAATCCCAGCACTGAGGGACACCAAAACCCGACGAGTTGCAATTGCTAAAATAATTGCAAGTAATGCGGGAATAATTGAATAAATAGATGAAGAATAATCGACTAGTTCCATTAAGTTATACCTAATAATTTAATGGAGACAACGGCAAGAAAAGACACAATGATGACCAGACCGAACCGTAGCGCTCCATAGTTAATACACAAAAACTATGACAGTCACGTTCCTTTCGAAGACGTGACCAACCGAATAAGATGACGCCTATTCGATTTCGGCAATCATTCCTTTCCTTTCCCTTCAACGCTATCCACTCCAGGAGAATACTTATAATGACCGCACCTCTACTGTTGTATAGGATGAGAAAAGATTACATTAAAATGGATAAAATTACCAATAAAATCTTACACTTTCCCCAAAATCTGTTCTTTAATTTGAAATCACTTATTGAATTGTTAATTTATTGTTATACGGTTTTACGAGCAAACGATTGCAATAATATAGAAAATACGTCACTCCATAATATGGAGTATGATGAGATCAGACCAATTAATTCTTTAATTTAGGCGAATTAATATTTACCAAATATATTATTTTCGTTATTATTGTTTTCCCTAAAATAATTAAGCATTCACACACATAAAAAGAGGACATCATGAACGAATTAACAAAAGGTTTAACTAACCTTCGTAGTTTACGTGCCGCTGTACGCGATTTAACATTAGAACAAGCTGAAAGTTCACTTTTAAAATTACAAGCTGCTGTTGAAGAAAAACGTGCTCAAGTAGCTGAAATTGAACAAGCGGAACAAGAGCGTCGTGCGCGTATCGCAAAATATAAAGAATTAATTAAACAAGAAGGTATCACGGCAGAAGAATTAACGGCAATTATTGGTATTGCACCTTCTTCAATTCGTAAAAAACGTGAACCTCGCCCAGCAAAATACAAATATACTGATGAAACGGGTCAAGAAAGAACATGGACTGGTCAAGGTCGCACACCTCGTGTGATTCAAAAGGCCTTAGATAAAGGTGCCTCTTTAGCTTCTTTTGAAATCTAATTCTATTATCGATTATGTAGAACCCATTTTTATGGGTTCTCTTTTTTTATTTATCTTGCAAAATATTCATTATGTTAGAAAAGAAAATATTACTGACCGACTGTCCGGATGATAAAGGTTTAATCGCCAAAATCACCAACATTTGTTACAAACATCAATTAAATATCCTTCACAATAATGAGTTCGTTGATTTCGAAACAAAGCATTTCTTTATGCGCACCGAATTGGAAGGCATTTTTAATGAAGAAACTTTGTTAGCTGACTTAAATTATAGTTTGCCGGCAGGGACAAATTGCCGCCTAATCAGTGCAAAACGTAAACGTATCGTGATTTTAGTCACCAAAGAAGCGCACTGCTTAGGTGATATCTTAATGAAAAATTACTACGGTGCATTAGATGTAGAAATTGCGGCTGTCATTGGGAATCACGATAATTTACGCGAATTGGTTGAACGCTTTGATATTCCATTCCATTGTGTCAGTCATGAAGGGCTCACTCGTGTGGAACACGATAAATTACTGGCTGAAAAAATTGATGAATATGCACCTGATTACATTGTTTTAGCAAAATACATGCGTGTATTAAATCCAGAATTCGTGGCGCGTTATCCAAATCGTGTGATTAATATTCACCATTCATTCTTACCGGCATTTATTGGTGCCAAACCCTATCAACAAGCCTATGAACGTGGCGTAAAAATTATTGGTGCAACAGCTCACTTCATTAACAATGAATTAGATCAAGGTCCGATCATTATGCAAAATGTGATTAATGTGGATCACACCTACTCTGCCGATGCCATGATGCGTGCGGGGCGTGATGTGGAAAAAACCGTATTAAGCCGTGCACTTGATCTTGCCTTACACGATCGTATTTTTGTCTATAAAAACAAAACGGTGGTCTTGTAATGAAAGCGATCACGTTAGAACCAATTTCCCGTATTGAAGGTGAAATCAACTTACCGGGGTCGAAAAGCTTATCAAACCGTGCATTATTATTAGCTGCATTGGCTAAAGGCACCACAACCGTCACTAACCTATTAGACAGTGATGACATTCGCCATATGTTAAACGCCCTCAAAGCGTTAGGGGTGAATTACCAACTATCTGAAGACAAAACTTGCTGCAAAGTTGAAGGCTTAGGCGGTGCATTTCAGGTTGAAAATGGCTTATCACTTTTTCTCGGTAATGCCGGTACGGCCATGCGTCCTTTAACAGCAGCGCTTTGTTTAAAAGGCAAAACAGAAAGCGAAGTTATTTTGACTGGTGAACCTCGTATGAAAGAGCGCCCAATCAAACATTTGGTTGATGCGCTTCTTCAAGCGGGTGCCGATGTTCGTTATTTAGAAAATGACGGCTACCCACCGCTTGCAATTCGCAATCAAGGGATTAAAGGTGGCGTAGTTGAAATTGACGGTTCAATTTCTTCTCAATTTTTGACCGCACTTTTAATGGCTGCACCACTTGCTGAAGGCGATTTAGATATCCATATTATAGGTGATCTAGTCTCAAAACCTTATATTGATATCACTCTCGCCATGATGAAAGATTTTGGTGTTTCGGTTGAAAATCAAGATTATCAAGTGTTTAAGGTGAAAGGTAACCAATCCTATGTCTCACCGGGTAAATACATGGTAGAAGGTGATGCCTCATCTGCCTCTTATTTCCTTGCCGCTGCCGCAATTAAAGGCAACGTAAAAGTGACAGGAATTGGCAAACATTCCATTCAAGGCGACCGCCTATTTGCCGATGTGCTAGAAAAAATGGGCGCTAAAATAACTTGGGGTGAAGATTTTATTCAAGCAGAACAAGCTGAGCTCCACGGCATTGATATGGATATGAACCACATTCCTGATGCAGCCATGACGATTGCCACAACCGCCTTATTTGCAAAAGGTGAAACCGTTATTCGCAATATTTATAACTGGCGTGTGAAAGAAACTGATCGCCTTGCTGCAATGGCGACTGAATTGCGAAAAGTCGGTGCAGACGTTGAAGAAGGTGAAGATTTTATTCGAATTCAACCACTTGCGCTCTCCCAATTTAAGCATGCCGAAATTGAGACCTATAACGATCATCGCATGGCAATGTGCTTCGCCTTGATTGCATTATCAGATACACCTGTCACGATTTTAGATCCCAAATGTACGGCTAAAACGTTCCCAACATTCTTCGACGAATTTGAAAAATTAAGTGTTCGAAGCTAAAACTGAATAACAAAAGGCGAACAAATGGATGTTCGCCTTTTTCTTTTTTAAAACACCATCAAAAATGGCCGCACTTCTCTCTACTCTGCTAAAGTTGGGATTTTATGACGAATCGACCAATAGATAGCAAGTCCCAATACTCCACAAGCTAAAATCACTAACGCAGTTGAATAGAAAATATTGCCGATACCCACTAGCGGAGAGACTACGCCACCTAAGAAGAAGGGGGCAAAACCTAATAATGCAGAAGCACTACCTGCATATTGACGCTCACTTTCCATCGCTAAAGTAGAAATCGCAGGGAAAGTAATACCCATTAATAACAACATGGCAAAGAAACCGATTTCAACAAATAACCAGTATGGCTGAATAATCAATACCGCAATGGTATAAAGTGCAGCAACCACAAAAGCCAATACGCCAATTGCTAAAGCCTGACGATTTGGCAATTTACCGCCAATATTTGCTCCAATGACTAACGCTGCCCCATTTGCACCAAAACATAAACTAAAGATAAATGCACTCAACCCATAGAAGCTTTGGAAAATAAATGGCGAAGCCGCAATATAGGCAAACATGGAACCAAGCAAGAAACTTTGAATTCCTACATAGCTCATAAATAAGCGATTTTTGATAATCACACCAAAAGTCAAAAAGGTGGAAAATATTGAACCTTGTAAGCGATTTTTGACATTCAAGCTTTCTTTTAAACGGAAACAGAAAAACAAAACAATCACACCAATCAATGCAAGGAAAACAAATACGCCTTTCCAACTGATGTATTCCAACAATAAACTACCAAGGATTGGTGAAATAATTGGGGCGAGTCCGTTAATTGTCATTAATAAACCAAAGAAACGAGTCATTTCACGGCCTCGATACAGATCCGTTGCGACCGCACGAGAAATAACCACACTTCCTGCTGAAGAAAGCCCTTGAATCACACGCAAGACAATCATCGCTTCAATATTTGGTGCATAAACGATTAAGACCGTGCTGATAATATAAATGACCAATGAAATAATAAGCGGAATTTTTCGCCCAAATTTGTCACTGAGAGGACCAAGAAGTAACTGCCCCACCGCTAGACCAATCATGGCAGTGGTGAGCGTAAGTTGTGTCATTGAAGCACTTGTTTCAAAAAAGGTAGCAAGTTGTGGCAAAGAAGGTAGCAAGTTGTGGCAAAGAAGGTAAATAAAGATCCACCACAAACGGACCAAAGGCTGAAAGGACACCGAGTAATAACACAAGAAAAAGTTTTGAATTAGCTTTCGCCATGAAAATCCTCAAGAAAAATAAAAATCGAAATAAAAAATGAAAAGGCTGATTTTAACTTATATCCGTACAATTAATAAACAAAAAAGCACCGAATGCTCGGTGCTTTTTTCGTTATTTCTGAATCGAAGATAAAAATTCTTTGCGAGTTTCGCGATCTTCTAAAAAGACCCCGCCATAGGCTGATGTCACGGTATAGCTGTGAGTATCTTTTACCCCACGCGCTTTCACACAGAAATGTGTCGCTTTCACATAAACTGCCACATCATCGGTTTCTAAAATCGTTTGAAATGCCGTTAAAAGCTGTTCAGTTAAGCGCTCTTGTACTTGTGGACGTTGCGCAAAAAATGCCACAATGCGATTGATTTTAGACAAGCCAATCACCCAATCTTTCGGGTAATATGCGACGGCGACATTACCATCAATCGTCACAAAATGATGTTCGCAAGTACTGGTCAAGGTGATGTCATTCACCTGCACCATTTCGCTCACTTTCATTTGGTTTTTGATTTTCGTCATTTTCGGGAAATTGGCATAATCCATTCCACTGAAAATTTCATCAATAAACATTTTAGCTAAACGATTTGGCGTTTCTTCTAAGCTATCATCACGCAGATCTAATCCAATCAATTTCATCACTTCACGCATATGCGAAGCAATCGCTGCACGGCGCTCATCTTTACATTGAGTCGGATCAATCATTGGTGTTTCGATGCCTTTGGCTACCAAGGCGCGGCGGACACTTTCCGCATCAGGTGAAATAGCGTTCATTCACTTTCCATTTATAAAAAAATAATGCGTCATTTTAGCAAAAGATGAATTATTCGTAAAATGCGAAAAATCACCCTAATTTATTAATTTCCTTCATATTGTATTTCGGGCTACAATATATCCACTTTTATTTCGCTCAACCCAAAGGATTCATTATGTTGCCACTTGAAGATGCCTTGGCGCAAATGCTCAACCAACTTCCCTTCCCAACAAAAACTGAAACTCTTGCTTTAACTGAAGCCGCTGATCGTGTCTGTGCGGAAGATGTGGTTTCTCCGATTAACGTGCCTTCTTTTGATAATTCCGCGATGGATGGCTATGCGGTTCGTTTAGCCGATTTACAGCAATCTATGACACTTTCTGTCGCAGGAAAGTCCTTTGCGGGTAATCCGTTTCAAGGGGAATGGGTAGCCCAAAGTGCGGTCAGAATTATGACGGGTGCGATGATTCCTGAAGGTGCAGATGCAGTGGTTATGCAAGAAGATGTCACCGTTAATGAAGATGGAACTGTGACTTTTTCCGCATTACCAAAAGCCAATCAAAATATCCGTCGTATTGGTGAGGATGTGAAAAAAGGTGATGTGGTATTACATCAAGGGGATGAGTTAAATGCCGTTTCTTTGCCTTTACTTGCATCATTAGGCATTGCTGAAGTCAAAGCATATCCACGCTTAAAAGTGGCTGTGCTTTCAACGGGTGATGAATTAGTGCCTGTTGGCAAACCATTAGAAGCTGGACAAATCTACGATACCAACCGTTTCACCGTGAAATTAATGCTAGAAAAATTAAATTGTGACGTGCTCGACTTCGGTATTCTGCCGGATAACCAAGCAGAATTTGAAGCGGCTTTTGTGAAAGCACAAGCTCAGGCAGATCTTGTTATCACGAGTGGTGGTGTTTCAGTGGGTGAAGCTGACTTTACGAAAACCGTGTTAGAAAAAGTGGGTCAAGTGAATTTCTGGAAAATTGCGATGAAACCCGGCAAGCCATTTGCTTTCGGTAAATTAGAAAATGCTTGGTTCTGCGGTTTACCTGGCAATCCCGTTTCTGCATTAGTGACATTCTATCAATTAGTTCAACCTGCTATTGCCAAATTAAGCGGTAAAAAACACCCGAAAAAACAACCGCACTTTAAAGCGATTGCTCAAACCAATTTGAAAAAAGCGCCAGGGCGTTTAGATTTCCAACGTGGTTTCTATCAAATTAATGAAAATGGTCAACTTGAAGTGCAACCAGTGGGGTTCCAAGGCTCACATTTATTCAGTTCTTTTGTGAAAAGTAACTGTTTTATTCGCCTCGAAAAAGATCGCGGCAATGTAGCTGCAGGCGAAATCGTCACCATTGAACCTTTTAATCACCTATTGGGGCAATAATGGCTGAATTAAGCTACGAAGAAGAACTGCGCTATAACCGCCAAATCATCTTAAAAGCGGTTGATTTTGACGGGCAAGAAAAGCTGAAAGACAGCAAAATGTTAATTGTTGGTCTGGGCGGTTTAGGCTGTGCGGCAAGCCAATATCTTGCCGCCGCTGGCGTGGGTCATTTAACCTTATTGGATTTTGACACCGTATCGCTTTCCAATTTGCAACGTCAGGTACTGCATACCGATAGCCGATTAAATATGCCTAAAGTGGAATCGGCAAAAATTGCGTTACAACAGATTAATCCACACGTTGAAATTGAAACCATCAATGCGCAACTTTCCGAAGAAAAACTCGCGGAAATCATACCGCACTTTGATGTAATATTAGATTGTACCGATAACGTGGATATTCGTAATGCGCTCGATCGTGGGTGCGAACAAACGAAGATCCCGCTTGTTTCTGGTGCGGCGATCCGTTTAGAAGGACAGGTTTCCGTCTTTACTTATGAACCCAATACCCCAACCTATCGCCAACTTAGCCAACTCTTTGGACAAAACGTTTTAAGCTGTGTAGAGGCGGGCGTACTGGCGCCAATTGTGGGTATTGTTGGCTCTATTCAAGCCTTAGAAGCCATCAAAGTGCGGTTAAAAATCGGTTCAAATTTATGTGGACGTTTATTGTTAATCGATGGATTAACCATGCGTATCCGAGAAATGAAATTGCCTGTTTAAGTTTTCTCTTAACATTTAGGCAGACAGAAAGTTTGTCTAAACAAATCATTATTATGACTTAGCATTGAAACAACGTATGGGCCATATTCTCTTTGAATGTATTTTCCGTTTATTTTTTGAAGGATTATTTGAATTCCTATTCAATAAATATTCCAAATTAAGTTGGGGATTATGGTGTGTATTTTCCCTACTATTTGGTTTCTATTTCTTTGCTTTCCTTAATATGGACAAATCTGCTTGGGTAATTTGTTTATTAGCTATTCTAGCTGGTGGACTTACGATGCTTATTACCCTAGTCTTCGTTTTTTTAATTGAAAAATTGATATTGAGGAAAAAATAAAGGCTATAGATTGACTTTATTCTCTCATCTTAAAATTCAAAATTACCCACAAATAATTATCCCTCCCCTCGTGCATTAACAAAAAACAAATGCTATTATCTTGCTCGACAATTCATTTGTCTTATATCGCAAGTTTTGTGTATAGGAAAATGGCAGACACTTCAAAATATCTTCATTTTATACCGCACTTGCAAATCATCATTTCATTTTAAGGATTTACTCACTCATGAAAGAGATTTTGCAGCAATTCAAACAAAATTATCTGATCAAATACTGGAATCCTGTCGCTGCAGTTATTGCTGCCGGACTCATTTCAGCTTATTACTTTGGGGTAACTGGCACTTATTGGGCGGTTACCGGGGAATTTACCCGTTGGGGTGGACATGCTTTGCAAGCGCTAGGCGTCGACGTATCCGACTGGAGCTATTATAAAATTATCGGTATGCAAGGCACGATCTTCACCCGTATTGATGGTGTAATGATCTTAGGTATGTTCGCCGGTTGTATTTCTGCTGCACTTTGGGCAAATAATGTGAAATGGCGTAACCAGCCGCACAAACGCCGTATTGTTCAAGCGCTCATTGGTGGTGCATTAGCCGGTTTCGGCGCTCGTTTGGCAATGGGCTGTAACCTTGCCTCTCTCTTTACGGGTATTCCACAATTTTCGGTTCATGCTTGGTTCTTTACTATTGCGACTGCTGTAGGTACTTATGCCGGGGTAAAAGTCACCTTACTTCCGATGTTTCGCGTGAAATTAGAATTGAAAAAAGGCGCAGCAAAACTACAAGAAACTGACCCGAAACAAGCTAATCGTCGTTTCTGGATTGGTATGGTGGTCTTTTTTGCCTATCTTATCACTTCCCTTTATGTGATGACAAACTCAGTTAAACTGGGTTTTGCGATGCTTTGTGGGTTAGCTTTCGGCTTATTAATTGAACGTGCTCAAATCTGCTTTACATCGGCTTTCCGTGATTTATGGGTAACCGGCCGTGCTTATATGGCAAAAGCCATCATCTTCGGTATTATCGTGGGTACGCTTGGCGTATTCAGCTACATTCAATTAGGCGTACCAGCAAAAATCATGTGGGCGGGTCCAAATGCCATTATCGGTGGTTTATTATTTGGCTTCGGTATTGTGTTAGCGGGCGGATGTGAAACCGGTTGGATGTATCGCTCAATGGAAGGTCAAGTTCACTTTATGTGGGTGGGTGTGGGCAATGTTGTTGGTTCAACCTATTTAGCCTACGCATGGGACGATCTTGCCCCTGTGCTCGCATTAGATTACGAAAAACTTAACTTATTGAAATCCTTTGGTCCTGTTGGCGGTTTATTAGTGAATTACGGCTTGCTTATTCTCTGCTTAATCGCTGTTGTTTGGTGGGAACGCCACTTCTTGAAAAAAGCCAAAGCTAAAATCGCAGCAGAGAATCCACAAGCTTGTGGTTGCTAATTAAATATTAACGAATTCATTCCAAAAAGAGGACATTATTATGGCATTTACCGTTGTTCAAAAATTAGATAAAGATCCAAAAGACATCACCCCAGATTACACGTTAGATACGCTAGGTGAACCTTGCCCGTATCCAGCAATCGTAATGCTCGAAACCATGCCGCAATTGCAAAAAGGCGAAATTTTAGAGCTATTAAGTGACTGTGCCCAATCTATCAACAACATTCCTGTTGATACTAAAAACCACGGTTACACACTATTAAGCGTAGAACAAGATGGCACCAAATTACGCTATTTGATTCAACGTTAATGTAAAAAAGTGCGGTCAATTTTGACCGCACTTTTATATTTAATAGAAAGAAATATCGAGAAATAAACGAGAGTTGTGATACCTAATACTTACCCCCAAGGCTTAGCATCAGGTTTGCTATGTTTTTTTCGCCACTGAATACATATAGGTCTATTCCACATTGTTCTTTCTTCGCAGATTGGTCCGCCTTTTAAATACCAGCCTTTTTTCTCTAAACAAAGATTCACCTCCGGCTCATCACTTTCACCGGTAACAAAATCCATACCACAATCCGACATATCTTTTTTTCTTCTATCAAGAAATTTAGTTAAAACATCAGGATCTGAATCAGGAAATAATGCATCTGCATTATGTAAGCGCCAATGATCATGTGGTGGCGGAGGCTGAAAACCACCAAAAGAACAACCAAACAAAGTTAGAGATAATAATAGTAGTAATGTAAATCTCATTTTATCGTTTCCTCGCCTATTTTGATTTTGGGGAAGTTAGTGTATAACTGCTTGGAACTCGATTACTTAATCATATAAACACTAAAGAAACATACAGAAAATAGCGCTTTAATATTTTATAGAAAGAAAAATCGAGAAATAAACGAAAGTTGTAACACCTAATACTTACCCCCAAGGCTTAGCATCAGGTTTGCTGTGTTTTTTTCGCCATTGGGTACATATTGGACTATCCCACATTAGTCTTTCTTCACAAACTGGACCGCCTTCTAGATACCAACCTTTTTTCTCTAAACAAAGATTTACTTCTGGATTAATACTTTCCCCTGTCACATAATCCATACCACAATCCTTCATATCTTTTTCTTTTCTATCAACATATTTAGTTAAAACATTAGGATCTGATTCAGGGAATAAAGCATCTGCATTATGCAATCGCCAATGATAATGTGGTGGCGGAGGTTGAAACCCACCAAAAGAACAACCAAACAAAGTTAGAGATAATAATAGTGGTAATGTAAATCTCATTTTATAGCTCCCTCGCCTATTTTGTTTTCAGGAAGTTAGTGTATAACTTCTTAAAGTTAGGTTATTTAATCATATAAGCACTAAAAAACATATAAAAAAACCGCACTTTAATCTCTCAAAGTGCGGTTAGTTTTACTTCAGTTTTTTACTTATTTGTTTAATGCTGTAAGAATGTCATCTACACGTTCTTTTGCATCACCAAAGAGCATTTGAGTGTTTTCTTTGAAGAATAATGGGTTTTGAACGCCTGCGTATCCCACCGCCATTGAACGTTTGAATACGATAACGTTTTGTGCTTTCCATACTTCTAACACTGGCATACCTGCGATTGGGCTGTTTGGATCTTCCATTGCAGCTGGGTTTACGGTGTCGTTTGCACCGATAACCAATACCACATCGGTATCCGCGAAATCATCATTGATTTCATCCATTTCAAGCACGATGTCATAAGGTACTTTCGCTTCCGCTAAAAGCACGTTCATATGACCAGGTAAACGACCTGCAACAGGGTGAATACCAAAACGTACGTTAATACCACGCTCACGCAATTTCGCCGTAATTTCAGCCACTGGATATTGCGCTTGCGCTACCGCCATACCATATCCTGGAGTGATGATTACAGAGCTTGCATTTTTGAGCAATTCAGCCACTTCTTCTGCCGTTGTTTCACGGTGTTCGCCTTGTTCTTCATCAGAAGATACTTGAACATCATTACCAAAACCACCTGCGATAACGCTGATAAATGAGCGGTTCATCGCTTTACACATAATGTAAGAAAGAATCGCACCAGAAGAACCCACTAATGCACCGGTAACGATAAGCAAGTCATTGCTCAACATGAAACCCGCTGCAGCTGCTGCCCAACCAGAATAAGAGTTAAGCATTGAAACCACAACCGGCATATCCGCACCACCGATAGATGCCACTAAGTGCCAGCCGAATGCAAGAGCAATCGCGGTCATGAGTAACACTGGGAAGATATTATCTGGGTTGTTTAAGAATGCCACCATCAAGAAAGCGGAAACCACTAATGCCGCTAAATTTAATTTATGGCGATGTGGCAACATTAATGCTTTTGAATTGATTTTGCCGCTTAATTTACCGAATGCTACGATAGAACCCGTGAATGTTACCGCACCGATAAAGATCCCTAAGAATACTTCAACGTTATGGATATTCATTAACACAGGATCAGTTTCGTGTGTTAAGCCGTAGCTGTTAAAGCCTACGAGCACTGCGGCTAAACCCACAAAGCTGTGAAGAATCGCAACAAGTTCAGGCATTTCAGTCATTTCAACTTTTAATGCACGTTGAACACCAATCACGCCACCGATGATCATCGCAATGATGATCCATAATGTGCCTTCTGATTGCGGGCCGAAAATGGTTGCAACAAGGGCAATTGTCATACCGACAATACCATACCAACAACCGGCTTTTGCCGTTTCATGTTTAGAAAGACCGGCTAAGCTCATAATGAAAAGTAATGCAGCGATAATATAGGCTGCTTGTACTAAACCTTCAGACATCGTCTTCTCCTTAACCTTTTCTAAACATCGCCAACATACGTTGGGTTACACGGAAACCACCAAAGATGTTGATGCTTGCCACCAAGATTGCCACAAAGGCTAATACATCAATAAAGAAGTTGCCTGTTGGTTGTCTAATTTGCAGTAATGCACCCACAATGATAATACCTGAAATCGCATTGGTTACCGCCATAAGTGGGGTGTGTAAAGCGTGGCTGACGTTCCAAACCACGTAGTAACCAACTACACAAGCCAATACGAATACGGTGAAGTGAGAAAGGAATGCTGCTGGCGCCACAGATGCAAGCCAGAGGAATAATACACCTACACCCGCCATCACACCGTATTTGATGCGAGGATCAGCTGGTTTTTCTTCCTCTTTTTTAACCGCACTTTGTGCCGCTTTCGCTTCTTGTTTTGGTTGTGCTGACACTTGGATTTGTGCTGGTGGAATTTCTTCCCCATCACGTACCACAGTCACACCACGTAATACCACATCGTCAAAATCGATATTGATCTTGCCGTCTTTTTCTTTACAAAGTAGTTTTAATAAATTAACTAAGTTTGTACCGTAAAGTTGGGAAGATTGTGTTGGTAAACGACTTGGGAAATCGGTGTAACCAATCACTTTCACTTGGTTTTCAGTGGTGACCACTTTACCTGCTTCAGTGTAAGCACAGTTACCGCCTGTTGCAGCCGCCAAATCCACCACCACAGAACCTGGTTTCATGGAATCAACCATTTCTTTTGTGATCAAACGAGGGGCTGGTTTACCTGGAATCGCCGCGGTGGTAATAATGATATCCACTTCTTTCGCTTGTTCCGCATAAAGCTCCATCGCGCGACGGTTAAATTCTTCTGACATTACTTTCGCGTAACCATCGCCGCTACCGCCTTCTTCTTTGAAATCAATTTCTAAGAAAGATGCGCCCATACTTTGTACTTGTTCTTTTACTTCTGGACGAGAGTCAAAAGCACGTACAATCGCACCAAGGCTATTCGCTGCACCAATCGCTGCTAGACCTGCGACACCCGCACCAATGACTAACACTTTTGCTGGTGGCACTTTACCTGCTGCAGTAATTTGTCCGGTGAAGAAACTACCAAACTCGTGAGCGGCTTCAATCACTGCACGATAACCAGAAATATTCGCCATAGAGCTTAATGCATCAAGCGCTTGCGCACGGGAAATACGTGGCACTGAATCCATCGCTAATACATTAATTTTTTTCGACGTGAGTTTTTTCATTAAATCCGGATTTTGTGCGCGCCAAATGAAGCTCACAAGTGTTGCACCTTCCTTCATTTGATCAATTTCTGCATCCGTTGGTGGATTCACTTTAAAAATCACATCCGAATGCCACACTTCTGAACTTGAGCCAATTTTTGCGCCGGCGTCGATAAATGCTTGGTCTTCAAAACTTGCTTTGAATCCCGCATCGTGTTCTACGATGACGTCAAAGCCCAGTTTTAAGATCTGCTGAACCGTTTTTGGCGTCGCCGCCACACGATTTTCGCTATCAAGCAGTTCTCTAGGTACACCAATTAACATAAATGTTTCCCTCTGGTTGATGAAATTTCAGACAAACTCACGCCTGTCCCTGTCTCTTAAATGACAAAAAGTCATGCGACGGTAAATGTATCACTTATTGTGGTTATTTGGGGAATTTTTTTAACTGGTTTTACAAGATATTGTGATAGGGATCATAAAAGAATCGAGATAAATGCGCAGGGTGTTTAACTTTTAGCCTAACGCAATGATTATTCATCAGAAACTGACTAATCAAAAATAGATGAAAAACGGACCGCACTTAGATATGAAGGAAATAAAAAGCCCAATATGATTATCGGGCTGTATGTTTAATTGGTTCCACCAACGGTGATTTCATCTATTTTCAAGGCTGGCTGGCCAACACCGACCGGCACACTTTGGCCATCTTTGCCGCATACACCAATACCAAGATCTAAGTCTGTTTTATCGGCCACCATAGAAACCTTTTGCATCACATCTATACCGCTACCAATTAACGTTGCACCTTTAACTGGTTTAGTAATCTTACCTTTTTCAATGAGATAAGCTTCAGATGTCGAGAACACAAATTTACCCGAGGTGATATCCACTTGCCCACCACCAAAGTGCGGTGCATAAATACCACGATCGACAGAAGCGATTAAATCTTCAAATTTGCTTTGACCTGCTAACATATAGGTATTGGTCATGCGTGGCATTGGTAAATGTGCATAAGACTCACGGCGACCATTCCCTGTTGGTTTCACATCCATTAATCGCGCATTCAGTTTATCTTGCATGTAACCTTGCAAAATCCCGTCTTTGATTAAAACGTTGCACTGACTTGGTACACCTTCATCATCAATGGTTAAAGAACCACGGCGGTTTGGCAATGTGCCATCATCCACAATTGTACATAATGGCGACGTCACTAACTCACCAATTTTTCCTGTAAATAAAGAGCTTTCTTTACGGTTGAAATCCCCTTCTAAACCATGTCCCACTGCTTCATGAAGCAATACGCCAGGCCAACCTGCCCCTAATACCACAGGCATTAATCCTGCTGGCGCTGCGACTGCACTTAAATTCACAAGGGCTTGACGAACCGCTTCTTTTGCAAAATTAACGGCACGAATGTCCCCATTTACCACTTCAAAGAACCAATCTAAGCCAAAGCGTCCACCTGAACCACAGCTACCACGCTCACGTTTACCATCTTCTTCCACGAGAACAGAAATGGATAAACGCACAAGCGGGCGAATATCTGCAGCAAGTGTGCCATCTGTTGCGACCACTAACACTTCTTCATAAATCGAGCTTAATGCCGCTGAGACATGCGTAACACGAGGATCTTCAGATCGCGCTGTACGATCCACTAAGTGTAATAACTCGATCTTTTTCTCTTTACTTAAACTTTCTAACGGATTAATCGCTGCATAACGCTGAACCGCATTCACCGCATTAAATGCTTGAGGCGAAATTAAATTGCCTTCTTTAATTTGTGCGATACCTTTTACGGCCGCTGCACATTGTTGTAATGAGGCTAAATTGATTTGGTCAGAATACGCAAAGCCTGTTTTCTCTCCAGAAACTGCGCGCACACCAACACCGCGATCAATATGAAAGCCACCTTCTTTAATAATACTGTCTTCTAATACCCAGCTTTCATCTTGGCTTAATTGAAAATAAAGATCCGCATAATCAATATGACGATGTGACATCACATCAAAAATATTAAGCAATGATTGATGCGATAAATTGCTTGGTGCAAGTAAGGTATCTGAAACCTGTTTTAACATTTGTTCTCCGAAATTTATAAAAATTAATTCTGCCAAATCTCCCCTAGTCCCTCTTTGCTAAAGAGAGAGATAGTTTTTTGACTAATCTAAATTATCCAATCCAAATTGGTATAAGGCATTTTTCTTATAACCATAAAGTTCTGCCACAATCGCCGCAGCCTTTTTTAAAGGTAATTCTTTAGCTATCAACGTGAGCGCTTTAATTGCTTGTGGTGCAAATTCGTCGCTATCTTCTGATTTTGGTTTACCTTCCACGATTAACACCATCTCACCTTTTGTGCGATTCGGATCTTCATTTAACCATTGACGAAGATCACTTAATTTATCCCCTGCAATGGTTTCCCATGTTTTCGTAATTTCACGAGCAAGTACAACATAGCGTTCGCCGCCTAATACATCTTGCATATCGGCAAGGGTATCTAAAATGCGGTGAGTTGATTCATAGAAGATCAAAGTGCGGTCTTCTTCCGCAACGTTTTCTAACTTATCTTTACGCGCCTTGGTTTTGGCCGGTAAAAAGCCTTCAAAGCAAAAACGGTCTGACGCAATGCCCGATGCACACAATGCAGTAATTGCTGCACAAGCGCCTGGTAATGGTACTACTTTAATGCCTACCTCACGACATTGACGCACTAAATGAAAACCCGGATCGCTAATCAAGGGCGTTCCTGCATCTGAAATTAATGCAATATTGGTACCTTGTTTTAGCTTTTCTACCAACACATGTGCTTTTTCTTGTTCATTGTGATCATGCAAGGCGAAAAAAGGCTTTTTGATACCATAATGACTGAGCAATAAACCACTGTGGCGCGTGTCTTCCGCAGCAATTAAATCCACTTGTGAAAAGGTCTCTAAAGCACGTTGTGTAATATCTTGTAAATTCCCGATTGGCGTAGCGACAATATATAAAATTCCGGTTAAATCATTCATTTTTGTTTGCTTTTACATTGTGAGATAAGTAAGATCGCCCATTATTGATTTATTCATTATGGAGCGAATATGTCTATTCTATTACAAGGCGGTCGTTTTAAAAAACGTTTAATGCCGATTTTATTGTCTGTTGCATTAGCAGGTTGTTCTAACTTATTCGGTAGCAGCTTTACCCAAACATTACAACGTGATGCCAATGCGAGTTCTGAATTTTATATGAACAAATTAGGGCAAACACAGGATAAAGAAGATCAACAAACATACAAACTCTTAGCCGCTCGTGTATTAATTTCTGAAAATAAAGTACCCCAAGCGGAAGAGTTATTAACGGAGTTAGTTGACTTAAACGAAGCACAACAATTAGATCGTACGTTAATTGAAGCGCGCATCGCCGCAGCAAAAGGTAATAATGATGTTGCTGAAGGTAAATTACGTGCACTCGATCTGACTAAATTAAGTCCATCACAAAAATCTCGTTATTACGAAACCTTTGCTCAAACAGCAGAAAATCGTAAAGACGTGATTGAAGCGGTAAAAGCACGCATCAAAATGGATGAAAATTTAACAGACATGCAACGTCGTAAAGATAATGTTGATAAAACTTGGTCATTACTCCGTTCTGCGAATGCCGCTGTCATCAATAATGCCTCAGATGAAGGTAGCGTGGCATTAGGCGGTTGGCTCACCTTAATTAAAGCTTATAATGACAACATCCGTCAGCCAGTACAACTAAGCCAAGCGTTACAAAGCTGGAAATCAGCTTATCCAAACCACGTTGCGGCAACCTTTTTCCCTAAAGAGCTAGAAAGCTTGTTGAATTTCCAACAAACGAATTTAGCTCAAATTGGTTTAGTCTTACCTTTAAGCGGCGATGGCCAAATTTTAGGTACAACTATCCAATCAGGTTTTAACGATGCAAAAGGTGACTCAACTATTCCAGTACAAGTGTTTGACTCATCAACTACCCCGATTAATGACATTATTACGCAGGCAAAAGCATCGGGTATTAAAGCATTAGTGGGTCCACTACTTAAACAAAACGTCGATGCCATCATTGCGAATCCAAGCGCAGTACAAGGCATGGATGTGCTCACATTAAATGCAACAGCAAATACTCAAGCAATTAACCAAGTCTGTTATTACGGTTTATCTCCAGAAGATGAAGCTGAGTCCGCTGCAAACAAAATGTGGAAAGATGGTATTCGCAATCCAATTGTTGCCATGCCGCAAAATGATTTAGGACAACGTGTAGGAAACGCATTCAACGTGCGTTGGCAACGTTTAGCGGGTACAGATGCGAATATTCGCTACTATAACTTACCGGCTGACATTACCTACTTCTTCCAAGGTGCGCCGCAAGATACAAGTGCACTTTATGTCATCTCTTCACCAGATGAATTGGCTGAAATTAAAGGTTATTTAGATACCAGCAATCCGAATGTCCGTATTTATGCAAGCTCTCGTTCTAACGCAGCAAGCAATACACCAGAATACTATGCGAAAATGAATGGCGTTCAATTTAGTGATATTCCATTCTTTAAACAAAGCGATTCTTCACAATATCAAAAAGTGGCTGGCTCAACCGGTGGTGAATTCCAATTAATGCGTTTATATGCAATGGGTTCTGATGCATGGTTGCTCATCAATCACTTTAATGAATTACGCCAAGTGCCAGGTTATACCTTAAGCGGTTTAACCGGTCAGCTTAGTGCTGATTCAAACTGTGATGTGGATCGCGATATGACATGGTATCAAGTACAAGATGGTAATGTGGTAGCGGTTGCGAACTAATCCATGTTTTCATTAAAACGTCAACAAGGGGCGGGCTTTGAACATCAAGCCCGCCTTTTCTTAGAGTCTAAAGGTCTCAAATTCATCGTGGCGAATCAACATTTCAAATGCGGTGAATTAGATCTCGTTATGCAAGACGGGCAAACCATTGTTTTTGTTGAAGTACGTCAACGATCTAGTTCAGCATTTGGATCCGCTGTTGAAAGTGTGGATTGGCAAAAGCAACAAAAATGGCTGAATGCTGCAAATTTATGGCTTGCCCAACGCGACCTAAGTCTCGAAGATGCAGATTGTCGTTTTGATCTTATCGCCTTTGGAAAAACTGCCAGTGATATCCAATGGATTCCTAATTTTCTCGATTAACCTTTTCCGATTATGTTACAAAAAGTTAAAGATATTTATAGCGAAAGTATTCAGATTCAAATCTCTGCTTCGAGCCTATTATCAGAAAATATTGCAAGTGCCACACAAATGGTCATGCAATGTTTGTTAAGTGGTCATAAAGTGATTGCCTGTGGCGTCGCTCGCTCTTACGCGAATGCTCAATTCTTAGTGTCAAATTTGCTTAATCGTTACGATTTTGAGCGTCCTAGCCTACCATCCGTACACCTTAGCCTTGAAAGTGCGGTCGGTTCTTCACTGGTTTTTGATCAACCTATCGAGCAGCTTTATCAACATCAATTCAACGCTATCGCGAAGCCCGGTGACTTATTGATCGCTTTTGCCCCTTTAGGAACAGAAAAAGCCGTGCTAAATACGATTTCTAATGCAGTCAATAAAGAAATTCAAGTGATTGCTTTAACGGGTTCAAATAACGATGCTATTCAAGGTGTATTGGCTGAAACAGATTTAGAAATCTCCATTCCTGCCACTAAAGAAACACGTATTTTAGAAAATCATTTATTTGTGATTAATGCACTTTGTGAGCTTGTTGATAGCACACTTTTCCCAAGAGCTTGACATTAAAAGATTTTCTAACTAGAGTGTCTCTTAGACTAATTGACAAATTAGTTGACTCAACTCATTTTAATAAATAAGGAGATTATTAATATGAAACTAACCCAATTTAAAAAATTAGCCTTCATACTTGGCACATCAATTATATTACAAGGCTGTGCTGCTGCAGTTGTTGGTGGTACTGCTGCGGGCGCAAAAGTCGCGACAGATCCTCGAACAATGGGTACTCAGATAGATGATGAAACCCTAGAATTAAAAGTTGGGCACGCATTAGATAAAGATGCGCAAATTAAATCAGAAGGTCGTGTTAATGCTGTTTCTTACAGTGGTCGCGTATTGTTAATTGGCCAAGTTCCTAATGGAAGTGTAAAAGAAACAGCTACCAGTCTTGCAAAAGGTGTAGAAGGTGTAAACGACGTATACAATGAATTACGTGTTGGACCAAAAATTACTTTTGGACAAATTACAAAAGACAGTTGGATTACGACGCAAATTAAATCTAAACTTTTCGTAGGCGATAATGTAAAAGCAACAGATGTGAAAGTGATCACCGAAAATGGTGAAGTATTCTTACTCGGAAACGTCACTCAATCACAAGGTGACTCAGCGGCAGAAATTGCAAGTAAAGTATCTGGTGTTCAAAAAGTCGTCAAAGTATTTAAATACTTGAATTAATTAAATTTTCGAACGTTGAAGTGCGGTCAAAAATCATCTCGTTTTTGACCGCACTTTTTTCTTTACAAAAATTTACAAAAAAGATCCCGCCTAAAAAAACATCACTTTAAAGATAAGTTATTTATTTTAAATGACTTATCTTTTGTCAATAATCTAAGTAAAAAATTTACTGCTTGAATTCAATTTTAAAACACTCTATCTTGTGCAGCGTCATTTTCCATAACACTATATCTTGTGTTTTATTCAATTCATTTCTCTAGTAGGTTTATCTCCCATGAACAAAGGATTAATGGTTACGAAGCGCGATGGTACGCTTGAACAAATCAATTTAGACAAAATTCACCGTGTGATTACTTGGGCGGCTGAAGGCTTGGAAAACGTCTCCGTTTCTCAAGTTGAATTGCGTTCTCATATTCAATTCTATGAAGGTATTCGCACCTCCGATATTCATGAAACGATTATTAAAGCAGCAGCAGACCTAATCAGCAAAGATACCCCTGATTATCAATATCTTGCTGCACGCCTTGCCGTTTTCCATTTACGCAAAAAAGCGTATGGCCATTTTGATCCGCCTCGTTTATACGATCATGTGAAAAAATTAGTGCGCATGGGCAAATATGATCCTGCCCTTTTAGCCGACTATACTCGTGAAGAATGGGATGAAATGGATGGGTTTATTGATCACTGGCGTGATATGACCTTTTCTTATGCCGCAGTAAAACAATTAGAAGGAAAATACTTAGTTCAAAACCGTGTAACCGGTGAAATCTATGAATCTGCACAATTCCTGTATTTATTAGTGGCAGCGAGCTTATTCTCAAAATATCCACAAGAAACCCGTTTGGATTACATTCGTCGTTTCTACGATGCAACCTCAACCTTTAAGATTTCTTTACCAACGCCTATTATGGCGGGGGTTCGTACGCCTACGCGTCAATTCAGCTCTTGCGTATTGATTGAATGTGGTGATAGCTTAGACTCTATCAACGCTACCTCTGCAGCAATCGTGAAATACGTTTCACAACGTGCGGGTATCGGGGTAAATGCGGGTGCAATTCGTGCATTAGGTAGCCCAATTCGTGGCGGTGAAGCCTTCCACACTGGCTGTATTCCATTCTATAAACACTTCCAAAGTGCCGTCAAATCTTGTTCACAAGGTGGCGTACGTGGCGGCGCGGCGACAGTTTACTACCCGATTTGGCATTTAGAAGTTGAAAGCTTATTAGTATTGAAAAATAACCGTGGTGTGGAAGATAACCGTGTGCGTCATATGGACTACGGCGTACAATTAAACAAATTAATGTATCAACGCTTAATCAAAGGCGCGGATATTACTTTGTTTAGCCCTTCAGATGTACCTGGACTTTATGAAGCCTTCTTTGCTGATCAAGATAAATTTGAAGAACTTTATGTGAAATACGAACAGGATCCAAATATCCGCAAACGCTCTGTAAAAGCCGTTGAGTTATTCTCTTTATTAATGCAAGAACGTGCATCAACCGGTCGTATTTATATCCAAAACGTGGATCACTGTAATACTCACTCACCGTTTGATCCACTTGTTGCACCAGTGCGTCAATCTAACTTATGTTTAGAAATTGCATTGCCAACTAAACCATTACAACATTTCCATGATGAAAATGGTGAGATTGCCCTTTGTACACTTTCAGCGTTCAACTTGGGTAAATTAGATGATTTAGACGAGTTAGATAACTTAGCGGATCTTGCAGTACGTGCATTAGATGCATTACTGGATTACCAAGACTACCCTGTTCCAGCGGCGAAACGCTCTTCATTAGGTCGTCGTTCACTGGGTATCGGTGTAATTAACTATGCGTATTATTTAGCGAAAAATGGCGTGCGTTATTCTGATGGCTCAGCGAACGATTTAACTCACCGCACATTTGAAGCAATTCAATACTATCTATTGAAAGCCTCCATGAACTTAGCGAAAGAATTAGGTGCATGCGAATACTTCAATGAAACCAATTACGCGAAAGGTATTTTACCAATCGATACCTATAAGAAAGATATCGATAGCTTAACGCAAGAACCATTGCATTATGATTGGGAGACGTTACGTCACGAAATCAAAGAATTCGGTTTACGTAACTCGACCTTAACCGCATTAATGCCGTCAGAAACCTCTTCACAGATTTCTAACGCAACAAATGGTATCGAGCCTCCACGTGGTCATGTAAGTATTAAAGCATCAAAAGATGGTATCTTAAGACAAGTTGTACCGGATTATGAAAACTTAAGTGATAACTACGAGTTACTTTGGGATATTCCAAGCAATGATGGTTACTTACACTTAGTGGGCATCATGCAAAAATTCGTAGACCAAGCGATCTCTGCAAATACTAATTACGATCCAAAACGTTTTGAAGACGGTAAAGTACCGATGAAAGTATTGTTAAAAGATCTTTTAACCGCTTACAAATACGGCTTAAAAACCCTCTACTATCAAAACACCCGTGATGGTGCGGAAGACAGCCAAGAAGATTTAGATGACGGCTGTGCAGGCGGTGCTTGTAAGATTTAATCATTTAGGTGGGCTTGTTTACAAGTCCGCCTTTTGATATTTTAGGCAATCAATCATTAAGTGGGTAAAAGCCCGCTATAAGTAAGGATATAACATGGCATATACTACTTTCTCACAAACTAAAAACGACCAATTAAAAGAGCCGATGTTCTTTGGTCAAAACGTTAACGTTGCGCGTTACGATCAACAAAAATATGAGACGTTTGAAAAGCTCATTGAAAAACAACTTTCTTTCTTCTGGCGTCCGGAAGAAGTGGATGTGTCACAAGACCGTATCGACTATGCCGCGTTACCTGAGCATGAAAAACATATTTTCATCAGTAACTTAAAATATCAAACTTTATTAGATTCTATTCAAGGTCGTAGCCCGAACGTGGCGTTGTTGCCGTTAGTGTCGATTCCGGAATTAGAAACCTGGATCGAGACATGGACGTTCTCCGAAACCATCCACTCTCGTTCTTACACCCACATTATTCGTAACATTGTGAACGATCCGTCTATTGTGTTTGACGACATCGTGACGAACGAAGAAATCATCAAACGCGCACGCGATATTTCTTCTTACTATGACGATTTAATCCGCGACAGCCAACTTTACAGCCTGTACGGCGAAGGCACTTACACCGTGGATGGCAAAGAATGCGTCGTCACATTGCGTAATTTGAAAAAACAACTTTACCTTTGCTTAATGAGCGTCAATGCGCTTGAAGCCATTCGTTTCTATGTGTCTTTCGCGTGCTCCTTTGCCTTTGCGGAACGTCAATTAATGGAAGGCAATGCGAAAATTATTAAATTTATCGCACGTGATGAAGCCTTACACTTAACGGGTACACAGCACATTTTAAACATTATGGCTGCAGGTCAAGACGATCCTGAAATGGCTGAAATTGCAGAAGAATGTAAACAAGAAGCCTATGATTTATTCTTAGCGGCAGCGGAACAAGAAAAAGAATGGGCGGATTACTTGTTCAAAGATGGGTCAATGATTGGTTTGAACAAAGATATTTTAGTGCAATACGTGGAATATATCACGAATATCCGTATGCAAGCCGTTGGGCTTCCATTACCATTTGGTGCACGTTCTAACCCGATTCCATGGATTAACGCATGGCTTGTTTCTGATAACGTACAAGTAGCGCCACAAGAAGTTGAAGTGAGTTCTTACCTTGTTGGTCAAATTGACTCTAAAGTCGATACCAATGATTTCGGTGATTTCGATCTTTAATTAATCATTCTACGCAAAGAGCGGTCAGTGTTTTCTGAGTTTAAAACCTTTGGAAAATTGACCGCTCTTTTGTTTGCATGAATATCAAGACATGGTGATAAACGTTTTGGTTAAAAAAATAGCACAATTTCGCTTTCCTACCTTTATCGCTAACACTTTCCCTATAAAACAGATGACTTCATTAAAAAAGGCTTAACAAAAAACCATGCTATGGGTAGAATAGAAGAAACCTGTTTATTTTCAATAAATCACATTCTAATTACAAACTAGCGAGGTAAAGGATATGTCAGAACAAGAAGTGAAAGAATTAGATCTCAATGGCGAAATGCTCGTTCGCCGTGAAAAATTAGCCGCATTACGCAAAAAAGGTAATGCGTTCCCGAATCAATTCCGTCGTGACGCCCTTGCTCAAGATTTACATGATAAGTACGAAGCCGAAGATGGTGAAGTATTAAAAGAAAAAGCGATTGAAGTTGCCGTTGCAGGTCGTATTATGACCCGCCGTGCAATGGGTAAAGCCACCTTTATTACCTTGCAAGATATGAGTGGCAAAATCCAATTATATGTTGCTCGTGATAACCTTCCTGAAGGCGTTTATGCTGAAGATGTCGGTAACTGGGATTTAGGCGATATCATTGGGGTGAAAGGTACACTTTTCAAAACCAAAACCAATGAATTAACCATCAAAACAACGGAAGTTCAACTTTTAACCAAAGCACTTCGTCCGTTACCAAACAAATTCCATGGTTTAACCGACATGGAAGCCCGTTATCGTCAACGTTACTTAGATTTAATTTCTAACGAAGAATCTCGTCGTACTTTTGTGATTCGTTCCAAAGTGGTGGCGGGTATTCGTGAATTCTTTATTTCTAAAGGCTTCATGGAAGTTGAAACTCCAATGCTACAAGTGATTCCAGGCGGTGCGTCTGCTCGTCCATTTATCACGCACCACAATGCATTAGACGTTGATATGTATCTTCGTATTGCGCCAGAACTTTACTTAAAACGTTTAGTGGTTGGTGGGTTTGAACGTGTATTTGAATTAAACCGTAACTTCCGTAATGAAGGGGTTTCTGTTCGTCATAACCCAGAATTCACCATGCTTGAATACTACCAAGCTTATGCGGATTATCACGATTTAATGGATAATACCGAAGAATTATTGCGTAAATTAGCAATTGATATTCTTGGTACCACCATTGTGAAATACGGTGATTTAGAATTTGACTTCGGCAAACCATTTGAACGTATTACATTACACGATGCAACTATTAAATACGGTGCAGATAAAGGTATCGTAAAAGAAGATCTTTATGATTTCGATCGTGCAAAAGCAACCGCTGAACGCTTAGGTATCGAAGTACAAAAATCTTGGGGCTTAGGCTCTATCGTGAATGCGATCTTTGAAGAAGTGGCTGAACATCACTTAATTCAACCAACCTTCTTAATGGCACACCCTGCAGAGATTTCTCCGCTTGCACGTCGTAACGATGAAAACCCTGAAGTAACAGACCGTTTTGAATTATTCATCGGTGGTCGTGAAATTGGTAACGGTTTCTCAGAATTGAACGATGCTGAAGACCAAAACGAACGTTTTGATGCACAAGTTGCAGCGAAAGAAGCAGGTGATGATGAAGCGATGTTTAAAGATGATGACTTTGTTGTTGCACTTGAACACGGTTTACCACCAACAGCAGGTGAAGGTTTAGGTATCGACCGCTTAGCAATGCTTTATGCTAACGCACCATCTATCCGTGATGTGATCCTATTCCCTGCTATGCGTCAAAAATAATTAAGTTTAAATAACATAAAAGGAAGTCTACGGACTTCCTTTTTTATTGTCTAAAAGTCCGGTCATTTTTAACCGCACTTTCATAAAAAAAGAGATAACCGCTTTCACCGTTATCCCTTTTACATTCCAATTGAAATTATTTACCCCAAACTTCTTCCGCGATACTACGGATAAATTCGAGTTTCTTCCATTGTTGCTCTTCAGTCAGGATATTACCTTCTTCTGTTGAAGCAAAACCACATTGTGGACTTAAGCAAAGTTGATTGATATCCACATATTGTGCCGCTTCTTTAATACGAGCAATAATTTCATCACGGTTTTCTAACTCACCCGATTTTGAGGTTACTAATCCTAACACTACTTGTTGATTCTTAATAAAGCGTAAAGGTTTGAAATCGCCTGCACGATCACTGTCATACTCCAAGAAGAAACCATCTACATTACAATGACCAAATAAGGTTTCTGCGATAGGCTCATAACCACCTGCCGAGAACCACGTTGAACGGAAGTTACCACGACAAATATGCATTGTAATCGCTAAATCAGCTGGTTTCGCAGCCACGATTTTGTTTAACATATACACATAATCTTTGGCAATTTGATCTAAATCTAAACCACGTTCAGTATAGGTTTTACGTTTATCTTCCGCACAGAATTCGCCCCAACTGGTATCATCCAACTGTAAATTGCGGCAGCCTAATTTATAGAAGATATTCATCGCATCAATATAAGCACCAGCAATATCATCTAATAACAACTGATTGTTATCTTTATAACATTCAATTGGCTGATAATCTGTGGCACGTACGGTACAAATTAAATGAAGCATAGACGGAGAAGGAATCGTTAATTTAACTTCAGTCTCCCCTGCCATTTTTTGCAATGAGCGGTAATGTTCAACGAAAGGATGGCTCTCTGAAAAACCGATCTTATCCACAATTTTTAACGTTTTCGGGCGGACATTATCGTGTTTAAATTGCACTGAGAATTTCTCCGCATCCACTTCTTTCACACCATCTAATGCGGCTAAGAAATCTAAATGCCAAAACGTGCGACGAAATTCACCGTCGGTCACTGCATGCAATCCGACATTTTTTTGATGCTCTACCAATTTTGCAATTTCTGCATCTTCAACTTGCGTTAAATCAGCACAAGAAATATCACCACAACTACATTGATAACGAGCCTGTTTTAAAGCCTCTGTGCGTAAAAAACTGCCTACAATATCAAAACGATATGGCGCAGAAGTACGAATAGTAGCATTGGGAAAAAGTTTACTCATTTTGCTTTCCTATATTTAATTAATTCTAAGATAGACTGAGTGTAACAAAATTAACGTCTTCATTAAAGATTAGACGTCTAGATGGATGTGAATTTTATTGTGATTTTATATGAATGGAATTGATATAAAATTTAAAAAGAAAAGTGCGGTTAATATTCCTGATAATTTTGGGTATTCGGATTTTATGGTGGAAAAGGGCTTATAAATCACCCTTCTCCAAATTCTTAATAAGTGTGGAAAAATCGACACCTAAGTTGTCTGTAATGTCGTGATCATTCACTTCATACCAATTGAAAGTATCGTATAACATAGCTTTATTGAAAGCACTTGAATTAAATCGTGGCTTACGCTTTTTATGGAGCTTCTCATTGAAAAGGATTTTGGCTCGTAAGGCATCAAACGAGTAACCTCTACCCATTCGCTCTACCTGCCTAATAATGCTGTTAATTGACTCCGTATAAGCATTAGTGAGCCTTTTATCAAAGTAGTTGAATATTTCAACATGCCAGTTGTCTACGGCTCTCACGAGGTCTTTATATGCGTCTTTAGAGTTGCTGGACATACAACGGTGTCTCCATTGACTATAACGAAGATGACCTTCATCTGGATCAGGAGTATCCCATATCCAGTAAAACTCTTCTTTGAGTTCATAGGCTTCTTTTAAAGCAGGAAGATTACCTAACCAAGTATCTAAGAGGAATGATTCACGTTCATTTAGATCGTGTTTACGCTTTAGAAGGATAAACCTTTCACGCATAAGGGTACGTCTTTCTTTTTGGCTCATATGGGCTTTCAAAGACTTTCTGACGTTATCTAAGGCTTGATTAGCCATTCTAACTACATGAAACTTATCTACGACAACTTTAGCGTGTGGAAGGATAGTGTTCACTGCGTCTTTGTAGGGCTTCCACATATCCATTGTGACGTACTCAATGTAAGTCCTGTCACTGATTTCTGAAAGACGTTGGATGACTGTTTCCTTGTTACGGTTAGGCTTGATGTCATAAATAGTCCTGCGTTCAATATTAGTCAATACAAGCCGAGGTCTACGGATAATATGTATCTCGTCTATCCCAAGCCACTTAGGAGTTTCAAACTGGTATTCACGTTCTTTGAGTGCCACATAGTCCTTAAAAACGTTCCTAATGGTTTTCTCGTCAACACCAACGCTTTCTGCGACTTCTACAAAGGTCTTAGACATGGATTGCTCTTGAATGGACTTTAAAAGCCTTTTGGTCATACTACGCTTTTCATCTACAGATATTAGGCGTTCCCAGAAGGTAGATCCGCATTCACGACACTTGTATCGTCTACGGTTCAATTGTAAGCCCACTCGCTTTAAACGAATGGGCAAATCCATAATTAGTTGATTTCTTGAACTGTGTTTGTACAACTTGTCAAAACCACATTCAGGACAACGTTCAGGTGGTCCGACTGCTTCAACTTTAAACATCATATCGGTTTCATTTTATTGTGGCGGTTCTATTGTTTTAATGTCTGGTAGGGATAATAAGTCTGACATATTATTCATCCTTTATTACTCTGCGGTGTTAAGGTATCAATTATAGATTTGATGTCGAAATCATCAGTGTTAAATTATTTTTGTGACCACAAATGCACTTAGAAAATCCCTTAAAGCATTAGCTGGTTCACTTGAATAGGGAGTTGTAAAAAAGTTCCCTTAGCCTGCACAACAAGATAATTTCGAAATATCTTTATCGAACGTAAGTGCAACTAATTTTAGCCCTTCAGCCATTGTTAAATATGGTGCTAGGGTTTCTGTTAAATCTTCTATCGTTAAGCCAAATTTAACAGCTAATGATGCTGCATAGATGACATCTCCTGCATTTTCAGATACAATATGAACCCCTAATACTTTTAGTGTTTCTGCATCTGCTACTAGTTTAAATACACCGGTTGTTTCACGGTTTACAATTGCTCTTGGAACAGCATCTAAAGGTAATACAGATGTCTTCACATCATACCCTTTCTCTTTTGCTTGTTCTTCTGTTAAACCAACCGTTGCAACCGTCGGATTCGTAAACGTAACAGCAGGAACTACCGATAAATCTATTTTTTTGTTTAATCCACCAATAGCATTATCAGTAATAATTCCACCTTCATAGGCTGCTACATATACAAATTGTGGTCCTAAAGTCACATCTCCTGCTGCATAAATCTTTTCATTACTTGTTTGACCAAAATCATTGATCAGGATTTCATTATTTTTTCCAGTTTCAACACCTGCTGCACTTAAATTTAAAGAATCCGTATTTGGTTTTCTTCCAGTGGCAACAAGTAACTGATCTGATTCAATGACTTCTCTACTGCCATTTACTGTTACGTAAACCCTTTTTATCTCTCCACTTTGTTCAACACGCTCAAAAGTTGCCCCTTTGACAAGGTTTATACCCTGTTCAATTAACGCTTTTTCAACTGACTCTGAAATCTCAGGATCATACTCCTTTAAAAGTCGCTCACTTCTTTGCATAAGCGTTATTTCTGAACCTAAATGATGAAATAGTTGTCCAAGCTCCATTCCAATGTATCCTGAACCAATTACAGTTAATCGTTTTGGTATTTTCTTTAACTCAAGAAGTGTTGTACTAGTTAAATAGTCCATTTTTTCAAGTCCTGAAATTTGGGGCAACGAAGGCGATGCACCTGTTGCAATTAAAAAGCGTTTTGCAGATAACTTTGCCCCATTGACCTCAACCGTACTAGCATCAACGAATTTTGCTTCACCTTTAATTAAATCAAAATTATATTCATCAATTAAATCCATATATTTTTGATTCCGAAGTTCGCTCACCAATTTATCCTTTTGCGTGATTAAACTAGCTAAATCCACTTCTCCAGCGGATGTTTGTAAACCTATAAACGGATTGTCTTTTGATAAATGATTGATTTCCCCTGCCCTAAGAAGAGTTTTTGACGGAACACAGCCAATATTCACACAGGTTCCCCCAACCGTTCCACGCTCAATCATTCCAACTTTTGCACCGTATTCTATAGCTTTAATTGCCGAAGAAAAGGCAGCAGCACCAGAACCAATAATAAGAAGGTCATAATTGTCTTCATTAATTAACGCCACGTTTTCTAGTGATGATATTTCTTCAATTTCTCCGGCTTGGTAATTTGCTTCATCAATCGCCTTTATTGCACTTTCAACCTCAATATCATCGGGCAGTTCAAATACTGCTTCACCACGACGATAACTAGACTCAATATTTTTAGCACCTATCTTTTCAAGTGCTGATTCTACGTGTTTTTCACAACCCGTACAGGTCATTCCTGAAATGTTTACCTTAAATTTATTCATAAAAAAGCTCCTTTCGTTAATTAATCTCTCATGTTAATGTTTCTATTATTGGACACGAATGTAATTGCTTTTCAGCTGGACATCGTTGTTTTAAGTCGTCTAACATAGTTTCAATTCGTTTTAAATCCTCTATTTGTTTTTGCACTTCCTTTTGTTTTTTAGAAACAAATTCGAACATATCTTGACAACGAACTTCATCTTTATCTACAACACCAAGTAATTTATAAATCTCGCTTAAAGAGAAACCAAGTTCCTGTATTCGTTTAATAAACCCAACACGCTTAACGTCATCATATGAATATATCCGATAACCAGCTTCCGTTCGGTGAGGTTCTTGTAATAAATTTTTTCGCTCGTAATATCTGATCGTTTCTTTATTAACTCCACATTTATCTGCAAACTCACTAATGCGATAAATCATCTTATTTCACCCCCTGAATATTATAAACCATGTACTATAGTACACGGTCAAGTAAATTGGACTATTTTATTTTTTTCCCAAAGTATCACTCGTATGTGATTGATACTTTTATATAATACTATTGATTATCCTAACATCCCACCAGAAAATCCGATTTAAACACCAGTTGTTTTTAAACTATTAAGAAAGTAATTCCACTATATATTCCGAAGACCCATAATTTTTAACCACACTTTAATTATTGGGCTATTGTAATGCTTTCAGTGCCTTATGATATTCTTTCGATTGTTCCAATAAAATCTTGGCCGCTTCACGCAATTTGTCCACATCTGATTGGGGTAAATAGAAAGATGTTCCGATATTAAGCACATCATTTTTTAACTGCCCATCAGGCAAATCTTTCAAACTTAAATTCACAAAATAAGCTTTAATTTTTGCACCTTTTTTATGTTTAGTGTAAGCATTCCATTGATCAGCAAATTTTTGTGAATATTTCACGGTAGATTCCGTTGTTTTATCAATCGGTACATTTATCACCGTGTTCACCACTTCTTTGATTCCTGGCACATCAGCAGACTTATCAATATGGCTCGATAGCTCACTTTGCGCATTGACGTTTACCACGACAATATTGCGTAAATTGTAATTTTTCAGCTCTGCATACAATTTTTTGACAGTGAGTAAATTCGACATATCCAACAAGCTTGCCAAGCCCAAATTATCCGTTAAACCACCGTCAACCAAATGTAAATAAGGTTTTTCCTCATTATTTTGATAAGAAGCCGTACGTTTTTTCATGGTTTCAAAATTGTTTAGCCACAAACGATTCCCTACTTTCATCTGTGTCAATAATTCTTTTTTACTCTCGGCTTGGCAAGCACCACCATGATTATTTTGTGTAATGGGTGAAAAAATTAATGGAACAGCACTGGATGCTGCCACAGCTCTTGCAATTTCGACATCATTTAAATCTACACAAAGCCAATCAAAGAAATCTTGAGTGAAAGAGACCTCCTGTCCAGCGACCATGTCGGTGGCATTAATTACAGCAAAAGGTCCTTTACGTTGTTCAAGATCTGCAAATTTTTTTCCACGATATAAAGCAAGATTGAGCTGTTCCTGCAACAAATCGCTACGACCAAACTGTGGAGAAGTAAGCCGAGGCACATTACTCACCGAAAATACTTCATTGATGACTTTTTTCTGGAAATTCTTTTTCAAAAAAGAATTATTAAATTTAGGGATAATGTCCTGTCCTTCTAAAGCAAAATAGGCTGCTAATACTGAGCCGCCAGACACCCCATACACAATATCAATATTTTGCAATAAGGTGCTACCTTTCTCTGTTGGACGCACTGAGACATTTTGGAACTGCTCTAACACGCCATAACCTAAAGATGCCGCGCGAGAACCACCACCTGAAAAAGTCATAATCACCAAATTTTCTTTTTGTAATGCCTGCTGCATCGCATTTTCTAAACGATATCCCTTTTGTGGATCTATTTTCTCAATCGTTTTAGTGGGATGATAAGTAATTGAATTGCACGCAGCAAGCAAAGCAATACTGCAAGCAAGTAAACTTGATTTGAAAGGAAAATGAGTAAATTTCATAACAGTATTCCTTTACTGTGACGTTATTTATCTATTATATCTTTTTTAAAGGATATATACGTTTTGTCAAGGCTTTGTATCAAAAATAAAATGTGACAAAGATCTCATTCTTCACATTTTGATCTCAATCAAAAGTGCCAAATAACATATAATAAAAGGGTCTATTATTTATTTAACAATTATAAAAAAGGAATAAACATGAAAACATTGAGTGAATTTATTGTTGAACGCCAAGCGGAGTACCCAAATGCAAAAGGGGAACTTAGTGGTATTTTGTCTTCTATTCGTTTACTAGCAAAAATCATTCATCGTGATATCAACAAAGCGGGTTTAACCAATATTCTTGGTCAGTCTGGTGTCGAAAACGTGCAAGGTGAAAGCCAAATGAAATTGGATTTATTTGCCCATAACACAATGAGCGCAGCACTCATGTCACGTGAAGAAGTGGCGGGTTTTGCTTCTGAGGAAGAAGAAAGCTTTATCGCTTTTGATACTGAACGCGCTCGTAATGCCAAATATATTATTTTAACCGACCCACTTGATGGCTCATCCAATATTGATGTGAACGTTTCGGTTGGGACAATCTTCTCTATTTACCGTCGTGTATCCCCTATTGGCTCACCTGTTACCTTAGAAGATTTTATGCAACCAGGTAATAAACAAGTCGCGGCGGGTTACATCGTGTATGGTTCTTCTACCATGTTGGTTTATACCACTGGTCACGGTGTGAATGGTTTCACTTATGATCCGTCTATCGGTACATTCTGTCTTTCTCATGAAAATATGCAAATGCCAAAAGAGGGCAAAATTTATTCCATCAATGAAGGACAATATCTCAAATTCCCACAAGGGGTAAAAAAATACATTAAATACTGCCAAGAGGAAGATAAAGCAACTAACCGTCCTTATGCTTCACGCTATATCGGGTCATTAGTGGCTGACTTCCATCGTAACTTATTAAAAGGCGGTATCTATATTTACCCAAGTGCAACTAACTATCCAAATGGTAAACTTCGTTTGCTTTATGAAGGCAATCCGATTGCATTCTTAGCAGAACAAGCGGGGGGTATTGCCTCTGATGGTTACAATCGAATTTTAGATATTCAACCAACAGCGCTTCACCAACGTATACCACTTTTCGTCGGTTCTGCAGAAATGGTGAAAAAAGCAGAAGAAATGATGAGAGAATTTAAAGAAGATTAAATTCCTAAAGTGCGGTCAGTTTTGACCGCACTTTTTTAGCTAACAAAAAGGTGAACTTTATATGTTCGCCTTTTTCATTTTTTGTATTAATTAATCTCGTTTTCTTGCAAGTAGCCACCAAATAATCGCCATAAACAAGAGGCTTGGCATTAATGCGCCTAAAAAAGCTGGCGCATTAAATACCACACTCATTTGTCCAAAAATTTCATTGACGACATAGAACAAGAATCCAAAGCAAATCCCCGTTACGATTCTCGCTCCTGCAGTGACACTACGCAATGAACCGAAGATGAAAGATAACGCAAGCATCATCATTACACCTACAGAAAGGGGCTGTAAAATCTTACGCCAATAGGTTAATTCAAAACGGCGAGAATCCTGTCCTGTTTGTTTTAAGAACGCAATATATTCATACAAGCCTGAAATGGATAATGACGTTGGACGTAATGAAACTGCGCCTAATTTATCTGGCGTTAAGCTTGTTACCCAATCTTCTGTTAAACGGTTTGTCGTGGTAATTTGCTCTTTTGATACTGCTGAATTATTGACTTGGCGTAACTGCCATTGATTATTTTCAGCAGAATATTGCGCTTGATTTGCATGCTTCAAATGAGTGAGATTACGCTGGTCATCAAAAGTATAAATATAAATATCTTCTAATTTCGCATCATCTTTAATTCGACGCACATACACGAAATTATTACCGTCTTTTGCCCATACACCATTTTTTACCGAAAGCATTGAGCCACCAGAAAGTGCACGAGTACGCATATCACGGGCAAACTGTTCAGTTTGAGGAATCCCCCACTCTCCAATAATCATGGTAAAAAACACCAGTGGAAGTGCCGTTTTCATGACGGCTAATCCAATTTTAAAGCGAGAAAAACCCGCAGATTGCATTACCACTAATTCACTGCGGCTGGCTAAATTACCTAAAGCGATTAATGCACCTAACAAGGCCGCCATTGGGAAAAAGGTTTCCACATCTTTAGGAATGGTTAATCCTGTATAAGCCACCGCTTGCCAAATATCATAAGAACCTTTCCCTACGCTACGGAATTGCTCTACAAATTTGATAATTGCCGAAAGGCCAACCAACGTAAATAGCGTGGCAAAAATTGCCCCTAAAATGCTTTTACCGATATAACGATCAAGAGTATTCATCAACATTGTTATTACCCTTTTCTGAATACACGACGGAATTTATGCATAGCGGTACTATCCCAACTATTCAGCACAATTCCTAAAATTAAAAAGGCGATATTTACCAACGGCATTAATAAACCTGCATCAAGCTTACCTGCACCACCCGCAGATTTAAATGAGCTTTGTAATAAGAAGTAAATTAAATAAAGCAATAGTGCCGGTAAGATCTTCGCAAAACGGCCTTGTCGAGGATTCACTTTACTCATTGGTACGGCGATAAGCGCCATTAAAGGCACCGCTAAAATTAAGGTAATGCGCCAATGCAACTCTGCTTTTGCTGCTGCACTGTTATCTTTTAATAATTGCTCAAAAGATAATTCAGCCGCTTCATCACTTTCTGTATTTGTCTCTTGATGACCTAAATACGCTTGGTAATCATCAAAATGCGTAATACGGAAATCAGGAAGTACCGATGTACCTTCTACACGCAAAGTATTTTGTAAATTCAGTACTTGGTCGCCATTTGGTAACGCTTTTAATTCACCTTTTTCAGCCGTAACCACTGATGGTTTCGTTTGGCCTTTGGCTTTCATTTGGAAAAGATAAACATCACTGATTTGATTACCGTTAATCTTATCAATGAATAAGACGAAATTATTGTTGCTTGTGGACATGAATTGACCAGAAGCCAATGCCCCCATGGTTGGGTTCGCTTTAGCATCTTCGACAATCGCCGCTTGCTTTTGAATGGCCCATGGAGAAAGCCACAATGCATTGTAAGCAGCCAATCCCGCTGTGAGTAAAGAAAGAATTAACGCCACGCGAACAAGAATACGTTGGCCCACACCACAGGCTCGCATTACCGTAATTTCACTTTCTGCATAGAGACGACCGAAAGTCAGTAAAATGGCGATAAACAAACATAATGGCAACATTAATTGCGCCATTGTCGGCATCCCTAAACCGAGTAAAGAGAACACAAGATCGGCGGGCACTTTACCATTTGCCGCTGAACCAAGTACGCGAACAAGTTGTTGGCTGAAGAAAATTAAAAGCAAAATAAACAAAATCGCAATCTGGCTTTTAAAGACTTCCTTTGTTAAATATCGGGTTAATATCATTCTTTTTTTCTAACTAAAAAACACGGGAAACTGGCTAATTTAGATGGCGTATGATACCTTATTTTCACTGATTTAAATAGCAAATTAGCAACATAAGGAAATAACATGAAATATCAAGCAAACTCAACCGCACTTTCTCAATCAACCGATTGCCTTATCATCGGCATTTATGAGAACAACGAATTTACAAAAAGTTTCAATGAAATCGACCAAATCACAAAAGGCTACCTCAGTCAGTTAGCCCAAAGCCAAGATCTTTCAGGCAAAATTGGCCAAGCGACTCTGCTTCATTCGTTACAAAATCTTGCCGCTAAACGCGTGTTAGTAGCAGGTTGTGGCAAAAGAGGGGAAACGACTGAACGCCAATTTAAACAAATCATCCAACGTGTTACCCAAACATTAAAAGAATTAACTATTCAACAAGTGGTAAATAATTTAACGGATGTGGAAATCAAAGATCGCGATCTCTTTTGGAATGTGCGTTTTACTGTTGAAACCATCGAACATAGCCTTTATCAATTTGATGAATTTAAAAGTAAAAAAGCGGATGCTATCTCACTTCAAGAAATTATTTTTAATACCGATGATGCACAAGCTCAACAAGCCATCGCAGAAGCGCAAGCCATTGCAAATGGTGTAAAAGCTGCGCGTAATATCGCGAATATGCCACCTAATATTTGTACACCGGCTTATTTAGCAGAACAAGCTAAAAAATTAGCTGAAACATCAACCTCACTATCTCTCGATGTGGTTGATGAAGAAGACATGACAAAACTTAGCATGAATGCATATTTAGCGGTATCTCGCGGTTCACAAAATCCAGCTTATATGTCTATTTTACATTTCAACAATGCGCCTGATAAAAACGCGAAACCAATCGTGTTAGTGGGTAAAGGTTTAACCTTTGATGCGGGCGGTATTTCTTTAAAACCTGCCGCTGATATGGATGAAATGAAATACGATATGTGCGGTGCGGCTTCGGTATTCGGTACGATGAAAGCCATTGCTGAATTAAATCTGCCATTAAATGTCATCGGCGTATTAGCAGGATGTGAAAACTTACCTGATGGCAATGCTTATCGTCCAGGTGATATTCTCACCACGATGAACGGTTTAACCGTAGAAGTATTAAATACAGATGCGGAAGGACGTTTAGTACTTTGTGATGCGCTCACCTATGTAGAACGTTTTGAACCGCAATATGTGATTGATGTCGCAACCCTAACAGGTGCTTGCGTGGTGGCTTTAGGTCAACATAACAGCGGCTTAGTTTCAACTGATGATGCCTTGGCTGAACAGTTATTACAAGCCGCACAACAAACTACTGATAAAGCTTGGCGATTACCGTTGAGTGAAGAATATCAAGAGCAATTAAAATCTCCATTTGCTGATTTAGCCAATATCGGCGGTCGCTGGGGCGGCGCAATTACTGCTGGCGCATTCCTCTCTAATTTTACGAAAAAATATACTTGGGCACATTTAGATATTGCTGGGACAGCTTGGCTTCAAGGCGCCAATAAAGGAGCAACAGGTCGCCCGGTTTCTTTATTAACGCAATTCTTAATTAACCAAACTAAATAATTAATATATAGGGCTAACATTACGTTAGCCCTAAATTTTTCCAAAAATCTGACCGCACTTATTCTAATTCGAACTCCATCAGTAATGGATTATGATCTGAAGAAGTAACCACTTCTGATGTTGCTCTAGCCACTTTTACGCCTCTCTTGAAAATATAATCCAGTGGATAACCTAAGAATCGTACTCGTTCATCTTGAGAAAGCGTCACAGAATCTAATCCATATTTTTGCATCAGATTATTGACTAAATTAAGGCGAGTTTCATTCCATGCATTAAAATCGCCCGCCATAATGATGGGACCTTGATGATTTTCAATAAAGGAAAATAGTTGTTCTAACTGAGTTTGATAAGCAGAAATCCCCCATTCAAAATTAATTAAATGTACATTAATAAGCAGCAAGCTATCGCCTTTTTCTAATGGAAAACTCATCACACTTGCTACTTTAGGGATTTGTATTAATGGTTCTGCAACACCACCACCGCAATACCATTCTGGTTGCGTTTTGGTGAATGTCTTGACACCCGATAAGAGATCTTTAAAAGAAAAAGAAGATACAAACAGTGCGGTCGAAAATGTGTTTAAATTTTGATGCTGCGTCGCCTCTTGTAATAACACAAAATCAGCCCGTTTAGAGAATCGTTCTAAATCCTCTTGCCATCCTGTATCTTGTCCCTTATGCACATTCCAAGTTATCAAATGAAAACGAGAGAAGGCTAATTTAGGCACTAAATTATCAGCCTTGTCACATTGCATATTTAACTTGTTTTCAAAAGGAATATAACTTAGTTTTTGTGACGTATTTAATTGAATTAATGTACGGTCAAAAATTGTTAAACTCGTAAAAAAATACCCAGCACCTAAAATGGCTAATACTAAGCCAATCTTTAAAAATCGGTTAATTTGCTTCATCCTCTCCCCTTCTCATCTATCCTCTACGCACGAATAATAACATCTCATCAAAGCAATGCAACTTCCACCTAAATACTCATCAACATCTACCTACAACATGGTAAGTTTAAATTTTCTCTTTGATTTAAATCATACTTTGTTAAAAAAAACCTTTGCATTTTTCTCTTGTTATCTTAGTATTTTGCTCAACTTCTAACTCTACCTCATCAATAAGGAGATTCATTATGTCTTTTGGAGATAAAAAATTAAGTGAAATCGCTGTCAGCGTACCCGGCTCAACTTCCCTACTTCGTGAATACGATTTGGATTTCTGCTGTGGTGGGTCAGATACACTTTCCAACGCTGCCGCAGAAAAAGGGTTAAATTTAGCTGAAATCGAAACGCGTTTAACGGAGCTTCAAAACAGTAAAGCAGAAAACCCAGAAGAATATTGGGTTAATGCAACTTATCCTGAAATTATCGATCATATCTTAGTTCGCTACCATCAACGCCATCGTGAACAACTTCAAGAATTAATCGTATTAGCGGATCGCGTAGAAAGTGTTCATGGCGATCGTGAAGATTGTCCAATGGGTGTTGCAGCTGAATTGCGCAATGTCTATGAAGATTTGAGCAACCATATGATGAAAGAAGAGCACGTGCTTTTCCCTATGATCAAAGCGGGAAATTATATGATGGCACAAATGCCGATTCGTATGATGGAAATGGAACACGCAGAACATGGCGAACATTTAGACGTATTGAAATCATTAACAAACAATATGACGCCTCCAGCAGATGCTTGTAACACATGGCGTGCGCTTTATAGCGGTATCCAAGAATTTGCAGATGATTTAATGATGCATATTCATCGTGAAAATAATATTTTATTCCCTCGTGTGATTGCTGAAAATCACTAAGAACAAATCATATAAAGAAAAAGGGCGAAATCATTCGCCCTTTAAAATTAGCCTAAAACTGACCGCACTTTACTTCTCTTCACTGCCTTTATATAAACGGTTTTTATACAAATAGCTGCCAAGTAAGGCATGTGCCAACGCTTCTTTTTTCATTTCTTCCGGCACGTCTTTTTCGGTTAATGTGTCTTTTTCCTTATCATAAACATAGCCTTTTGCTTTACTATTTGGTGTTTGGATAACGACATCATGATTGCCTTTCATTAAAGCTTGGGTTTGATCAAACTGCATAAAGGCACGATTCGGATTCACATCTTGCGTTAAATCAAAGCCAATCATCGGATAATTACCACTTACCCCCGCAATAGAAAGTAAGGTTGTCGGCATATCAATTTGACTCACTAAACGACTGTCTCGGCGTGGCTCAACATGATCACCTAAAATTAACGCAGGAATATGGAAATGCTTAATTGGCACCAAGCTTGCCCCAGCTGCACGAGAATCATGGTCGGCAATCACCAAGAACACGGTATCTTTCCAATAATTAGATTGTTTCGCTAAGTTGAAGAAATAACCAATCGCATAATCCGCATATTTTGCACTGTTATTACGGGTTGCTTTTGGTTGTTCGTAAAGCTCAATTTTACCATCCGGAAATTCAAAAGGATCGTGATTGCTCGAACTAAACACTAAGCTAAAGAATGGTTTTCCTTCATTCTGTAATTGGGTAAAAGTTTCGTTCGCTTTATCAAATAAATCCTCATCACTCACACCCCAAGTCGCAGTAAATTTAGGATTTTGGTAATCTTTTTGATCGATAATGGTTTGGAAACCATTGCCATAGAAGAAACTTGCCATGTTATCAAAGTGCTTTTCACCGCCATAAATAAAGGAAGTATTGTAACCTTGTTTAGCAAGTAAATCTGCAATGGTAAAGAAACCACTTTGGCTGTTATTCAATTTCACCACTGCACGTGCTGGAGTGGGTGTGAAGCCCGCTGTGGTAGCTTCAATACCACGAACAGAACGCGTCCCCGTAGCATAAAGATTTTCAAATAACCAACCTTCTTTGGCTAATTTATCAAATTCAGGTGAAAGTGGTTTTCCGCCTAATGTACCGATAAATTGCGCCCCAAAACTTTCTTCCAAAATAATGACGATATTTTTCGGTTTACCTTGGTAAGTCGCTTGGTTTTTCGTTAAGGTTGGAATCTTCTCTGAAATATAATCACTTTCAGGGCGCCCACGGCTTGCTTTGACAATACGCAACATTTCATCAGTATCCATTTTGCCATAGGCTTCAGAAGATGCTCCTTCATCTTTAAATTGCTGTGCCGCATAAAGGACAGAATAGCCAGAGTTCAACACGAGAGAATTCACTAAACCATCGGAAGAAAAGGCAACCATTGCAGGGTTAACACCACGGTGTTGGAAACTCGAACGCGCACCTAAAAAAGCAACTGCAATCACGAGCAATGCTATTACAGGGCGTAATTTCCAGCTCATTGGGCGTAAATCTTTGACCGCATAACCAGATAGTTTCCAATAACAGAAGAAAGCCGTAACAGTGAAAATAAGGCTAAAAATGACCGCAGTTAAATGCCCTTCCATCAACATTGAAAAGACTTCTTTCGGATAAATTAAATATTCGATAAAGAGACGGTTTGGACGGAAATCATAGGTTTCGATAAATGCGGGCGTAGCCAATTCCATGAATAGAATAAACACACTACCGAAAGTAAGCCAAATGCGTAAAATCATTTTCCAAATTCGGCTATGATGAAATAGCACTGTAAATAATGCTGGCACTCCAAATAAATAGCACAAAGCCACGATATCCATGCGCAAGCCCTGTAAGAATAATTGCCCCCAGCCAGCTACCGCAGAGACACGGTCTGCCTGCCAAATCGCAAGCCCAAGACGAGATAAGGAGAAAATGATCAGATTAATGATGACGAAGAGAAAAATCGGATATAAAGGAGAACGTGTTTGTTTCATTTTGACACTCATAAGTCCTAAGGGAATCGCTACCCTTCGATTAATTTAAAGCACGCTAATGTGCCATTCCTTTCATAGACAGATAAAAAAACACAAAGTGCGGTTAAAAACATCATCATTTTTGACCGCACTTTGAGAAAGTAAAATTACGCTGCAACTAACGCTTTTAATTGTTTTTCATAAGCGGCCCAATCTGTGATTGGACGCGTTGCAACACCGGTTTCCATCGCTTTTTTCGCTACTGCAGAAGAGACAGTAAACAATAAACGAGGATCAAACGGAGTTGGAATGACATAATCTGGTCCGAAGGATAGCGCACCATAACTTGCAATAATTTCTAACGGCACCGGTTCTTTCGCCAAACCTGCAATCGCATGAGAAGCCGCTAATTTCATTTCTTCATTAATCGCTGTTGCACCTACGTCTAATGCACCACGGAATAAGAATGGGAAACAAAGTACGTTATTTACTTGATTTGGAAAGTCTGAGCGACCAGTACAAACAATCGCATCTGGACGAACTGCTTTGGCTTCATCTGGCATAATTTCAGGTGTTGGGTTTGCCAATGCCAAGATTAATGGATTTTCTGCCATGGTTTTCACCATTTCAGGTTTTAATGCACCTGCTTTAGAGCAACCTAAGAACACATCAGCTCCCTTAACAGCATCCGCTAATGTGCGCCAACCATTATCTTCAATCGCGTAGAATTGTTTGGTTTCATCCATGTTATCGCCACGGCCTTTGTAAATCACGCCTTTAGAGTCACACATGGTGATATTTTCTTTTTTGAAACCTAATGCACGAAGCAAGTTAGTACAAGCAATAGCAGAAGCACCTGCACCATTAACCACTAAGCATACATCAGAAATATTTTTACCAATAATTTCTAAACCATTTAATACTGCTGCGCCGACGATGATAGCTGTACCGTGTTGGTCATCATGGAATACCGGAATTCCCATGCGTTCACGCAATGCTTTTTCAATGTGGAAACATTCCGGTGCTTTGATATCTTCAAGGTTAATACCACCAAACGTTGGTTCTAATGAAGCAATAATATCGATTAATTTATCTGGATCATGTTCATTGATTTCAATATCGAAAACATTGATGCCAGCAAATTTTTTAAACAATACACCTTTCCCTTCCATAACAGGTTTTGATGCAAGCGCACCAATATTTCCTAAACCTAATACCGCTGTACCATTTGAAATCACGGCAACTAAGTTAGCGCGAGCGGTATAACGGCTTGCAGCAGAAGGATCTTTTTCTATTTCAAGACAAGGCTCTGCAACACCTGGAGAATAAGCAAGGGCTAAATCATGTTGGGTTTCTAGCGATTTGGTTGGGGTAACGGCAATTTTCCCCGGAATTGGGAATTCATGAAAATCTAATGCGGCTTGGCGTAATTGTTCGCTCATATAAAATACTCCATTTTCACTTAGGCTAAATAAAATTTGCGCCATTATACTCTCTTTTTTAGAGAAATTTGTGATATACCGCAAAAATTTTACAAAATGATTACAAAATATGAGTGAAATCGACCGAACTTTTGTCTTTTCTTCACATTCAGAAGCAAAAACGTTACTATATCGCAAAAAATATACAGGATATAAATAATGAGTTTGTTTTCTAAATTTAGAAGTGCCATCAATAAATTACAACGGAAAGCGATTAATAAAACCTTTCAAAAACGGTTAACCAATCAAGGCATGTCAGTGATTTCTGCTAACTGTGTCGGTGCATTTATTTTGCACGACCTAAATCAGCCTTTTAATTCTCCGTTTGTTAACCTTTATTTAGACCCTAGCGATTTTGTTCGCTATCTACAGAACATCACATTCTATCAAGCACAACCGCTTCAATTTATACAAACAGAAAAACCGTACCCAGTTGGTCTATTAGGTGATCTTAAAGTGCACTTTATGCACTACCACTCCGAGCAAGAGGCTCAGGAAAAGTGGGAAGCTCGCTCACAGCGTTTAAACCTCGATAACTTGTTTATTATGATGACAGATAAAGATGGTGGAAAAGGTGCAAAATATGAAGACTTACAAGCCTTCGATAACTTGCCTTATCCAAACAAAGTCGTCTTTACCCACAAGCCATATCCTGAATTAAAATCTGCGTTCTACATTAAAGGCTTTGAAAACGAAGGCGAAGTGGGCGATTTATTTACTTTTTCCGGTTGGAATGGCGAAAAATATTATGATCAGTTTGATTACGTCAGCTGGTTCAATAAAAAATAAGAGTTTACGATGCGACTAGATAAATTTATTGCTGAGAATACAGGTTTAACCCGTTCACAAGCCACCAAGGCCATTCGCCAAAGTGCGGTCAAAATTAATGGTGAAATTGTAAAAAATGGGGCGACCAAAGTTAGCCAAGAAGATGAGATTTATTTTGAAGATGATTTATTGCCTTGGGTAGAAGAAGGCCAATATTTTATGTTGCATAAGCCACAAGGCTACGTTTGCTCTCACGATGATGGTGACTACCCAACCATTTATCAATTCTTTGAACCGCCTCTTTCTGGCAAGTTACACAGCGCTGGCCGATTAGATGTGGATACCACAGGACTCGTGCTATTAACAGATGATGGTCAATGGTCACATCGTATTACGTCACCAAAACATCAATGCGAAAAAACCTATTTAGTCACTTTAGCTGATCCAGTTGAAAACCATTATGCTTCAGCTTGTGAAGAAGGCATTCTGTTACGTGGCGAAAAAGAACCGACTAAACCAGCAAAATTAGAAGTATTAGATGATTACAACGTGAATCTGACTATCTCTGAAGGGCGCTATCATCAGGTGAAACGAATGTTTGCTGCACTTGGTAATAAAGTCGTTGCGCTACACCGTTGGAGAATAGGTAACGTTGAATTAGATGAAAGCTTAGAAGAAGGCGAATTTCGTCCACTCACTCAGGAAGAAATCGACAATTTAGTGAAATAATATGAGCCAAAATATTAAACCTACTTTTATCTTTATTGCCACGCTCGGCATCCTCTCGATGCTACCGCCTTTGGGCGTGGATATGTATATTCCATCCTTTTTAAATATTGCTGAAGACTTAAATATCAACTCCGAGCAAGTTCAGCATACACTGACATTCTTTGCTTACGGCATGGCAGCAGGACAATTATTCTGGGGGCCCTTTGGCGATAGTTTTGGTCGTAAACCAATTATTCTACTAGGTGTCATTATTGGCGCTATCACCGCTATTATTTTAACCGGTATTCAATCTATAGGCAGTTTCACTGCACTGCGTTTCATTCAAGGTTTCTTTGGCGCTGCACCCGTTGTACTTTCTGGAGCTTTATTACGGGATTTATTTAGCAAGGATCAGCTCTCTCGAGTCATGTCTACCATCACGCTTGTCTTTATGATCGCGCCGCTTGTTGCACCTGTGATTGGCGGATATATTGTGAAGTATTTCCACTGGCACATGATTTTTTATGTGATTGGTACGATGGGATTTCTTGCCGCATTACTTGTCTTTTTCATTATTCCTGAAACCCATAAACAAGAAAATCGTATTCCACTACGCCTAAATATCATTGCTCGTAACTTTATGATGCTTTCAAAACAAAAAGAAGTGTTAGGTTACATGGCTGCCGCCTCTTTTGGATTTGGCGGTTTATTTGCTTTCGTCACTGCAGGGTCTATTGTCTATATCGGTATTTATGGCATTCCAGTCGATGAATTCGGTTATTTCTTTATGATCAATATTGCCATCATGACAACAGCCTCCTATCTCAATGGGAAATTTGTATTGAAATTAGGTGCTGAAACCATGTTACGTATTGGTATTGCTGTACAATTCATTTCAGGAATCTGGCTATTTTTAACCGCACTTTTTGATTTCGGTTTTTGGCCAATGGCTATTGGCGTAGCCTTTTTTGTTGGACAAAATCCATTAATCTCCTCAAATGCCACAGCCTCTATTCTAGAAAAATTTCCAACGATGGCGGGTACAGCAAATTCATTAATGGGAAGTGTACGTTTTGGTGTAGGTGCGGTGATGGGTTCCTTGGTAGCGAGCTTTAAAATGGAAACCGCTGCACCAATGCTCTATACAATGACGGCTTGCGTAATCATTTCAGCCCTCTCTTATTACTTCCTGACTTATCGAAATGAACGATAAAGTGCGGTCAATTTTCGAGTCAATTTAAAACAATAAAGGCGGGATATCCCGCCTTTCTCATATTCCATCAAAATTTATTTCCAAATTCGATGTTCTAATACTCGCTTTTTAATTTCAGGATAGAGTTCAATTTTAAATTCAGGCTCTTTTCCTTCTTTTAATTGACGTTGATAGTCTTTCATTAACTTCCACACAATCGGGGAAAGTAAAACGATCGCGACTAAGTTAATAATTGCCATCACAGCCATCACCGTATCCGCAAAATTCCACACAACATTACCTGATTTTACCGAACCGAAATAAACGAAGAATAATACCGATAAACGGAATGCCCATACAAACCAAGGTTTATTTTTAATAAAGCGAATGTTACTTTCTGCGTAAGCATAGTTACCAATAATAGAGGAATAAGCGAAAAGTAATAAAATAAAAGCCAAGAAGTGTACACCAAATTCTCCAACATGATAACGCAATGCGTTTTGTGTTAAGGAAATACTTTTCAGTGTTTCACTGCCATAATTATCAGAAAGCAGGATAATCACGGCCGTACAAGTACAGACGATCATGGTATCTACAAACACACCAAGCATTTGTACTAAGCCTTGACTAACTGGATGTTTTACATGAGCAGCTGCTGCGGCATTTGGTGCAGAGCCCATCCCCGCTTCATTAGAGAATAATCCACGTTTAATCCCCATCATCATGGCTTTGGAGACTAAAGCACCAAACATACCACCAGCGGCTGATTGGAAAGTAAAAGCACTTTTATAAATATTGGCTATTACCGTCGGAATCATATCAATATGCATACCTAAGATAATTACCGCCATGATTAAATAAAAGAGTGCCATCATCGGTACTACGCTACTAGAAATGGTCGCAATACGTTTTACGCCACCGAAAATAATTGCAGCAGTTAATACCACTAAAACCAGACCTACATATTCACCTTGCCAATTCCAAGCATTTTTAGTTGCTTCCACAATTGAGTTTGCTTGTACTGAATTAAATGCAAAACCAAAAGTAAAAATAAGTGATACCGCAAACGCTACTGCTAACCAACGAGATTTTAAACCTTGTGTAATATAGTAGGCTGGGCCACCACGGAAAGAGCCATCTTTATCTTGAATTTTGAATACCTGTGCTAAAGTCGATTCTGCAAAAGCACTCGACATCCCAATAAATGCCGTTACCCACATCCAGAATACTGCCCCTTCGCCGCCAAGTGCAATGGCTGTTGCCACACCACTGATATTACCTACGCCAACTCGACTAGCAAGCCCAGTTGCAAAAGCTTGAAATGGCGTTAAAGAATTTCCCTCTGCTGCACGACCAAACCACATTTCGCGAATACTTGCAGGGAAAAGACGTAACTGCACTAACCCAGTAGTAATGGTAAAAAATAGACCTACACCTAATAAAATAACAATGGTGATATTCCATAATGGCTCATCAAAATGTTCGATAATCCATGTCAATCCTTGTTCAATCCAGTTCCCAAATTCTGTCAGCATAAAAACCTCACTTAAAAAATCCACATTCTGATTGTAAATAGACAAAAGAAAAAATCCAGTTTTCTTAGAGGAGAACTGGATTCTTATCCTATAACATAAAATTTATTCAAATTTTCACTGTATTTTTAGATTAAATCTATTCACAGTTTAAAAATAACGCGGCTGCTCCACGACCCCCCCCGGAATCACCATGTTTTGCTTTTTTGATTGGTGGCACTTTTGCACTACGCATTAAATGAGCAGGTAATGCTTTTGGTAACGCTTCATAAAGATAATCAAAATTCGATAAACCACCACCGAGCACTATCATATGCGGATCAAATGCAGTGATAATATTGCCGATAGAAATAGCCGCTAATTCAACAAAAATACGAACAAAATCAACCGCACTTTCCTCTTTCGCATAAAAGCGATCGATAATCTCTTTGGCTGATAACTCTTCCCCTTTTAAATCACGGTACAACATTTCAAAGCCGCGACCGGAAATATACGTATCTAAACAGGCCTGATTGCCACAACCACATTGGTAAATTGGCGCTTTATCCCAGCCCAATAACTTTAAGGCATGATAATTTAATTGAAGATGGCCTAACTCCCCTGCCATCCCGACTTGTCCTGAGTGAATTTTGCCATTAATTACAAAACCACCACCAAAGCCCGTCCCCAAAATAAGCCCTAATACAGAAGGATATTGGGTATTTTCTTCATCACAGGCTTCAGAGAGAGCAAAACAATTTGCATCATTTTCTGCCCGCACTTCACGATCTAAAACTCGTTCAAGATCGGCTAAAATTGGCTTATTATCTGCAACACGAATATTCGTCACTTCAGCAAGCCCAGTTGTTAAATTAACAAATCCAGGCAAACCTAAACCTACTGTGCCTTTTTCACCAAAGTGGGCATCAGCACGTTCTACTAGCGTTTTGATCGCTTGTAACCAATCTTGATAATCTGTTTGTGGCGTTGGCACGCGCTCGGTATAAAGTTTTTCTAATTTTTCATTAAAAGCAGCCAATTCAATCTTTGTGCCACCGATATCAATACCGTAATACATATTGTCTCCTCAAAGAGCGGTCAAAATTGTTGGAATGTCTGGACTGTATTTTCCTTGAAATCAAAATGAAAATCCATGATAAAAATCATATTTTCTACAAGCAATAAAAAAGACCGGCTTTATCACTAAAACCGGTCTTTGATTCTATTTATTGTTAAATAAGCCTTTCTTCTGTAAGAAACCAAAAATAATCAAATGAACAATCCACGCCGAAATTATCGCCACAAATAAATCGATAGGATAATGCATTCCAAGGCGCACACGACTAATCAACATTAATACGCCCCAAATTGTCATAGCACCAATAAGTAATTCTGCTTTAAAAGAACGATTGCCTAATAATTGGCTGAATCCGACGGCTAACATAAGCCAAGTGGCTGCAAAAATAGAATGTCCAGATGGGAAAGAATAACCCGTTTCATCTTCATAATGTTCTTTTAACCAGACAGGAGTATCCGCTTGTGTAGAATAAAATTTATCCACTAATTTCGCACGTTCTGAACGATCTTGATGATAAAAAGCATCTGTCGTACTTTCTGTTTTTTCCGCTAAATAGACAGTAAAAGGACGCGGCTCAGCGAAAACCGTTTTTAAACCTGTTTTAATCACTTGTGTAGATAATACCGACAGGCCCATTACAATCACGCCCATAATCCACTGTTTACGGTTTTCAAAAAGAAAACGGAAAAGTAAAGCAAACACACCACAGGTAATTAAAGCGTAAGGTACGCTACCGGTTTCGGTTAAAAGATAAAGCCAATAATCCCATTCCATTAATTGGTTGTTTCCATGCCAATGATAAGCAAAACCCCAAACAAAAAATGGTACAAGACAAAGGAATAACGTATATAATGACAGCCTTTTAAACATTGTTGCCTCTTGATAATAAAAATAAAGTGCATATTTTAACAGAATAAAATTGAAAAAAGGATAAGTTATGTCAAAAATCCAATTGGTTGCTCAAGCCAATTTGCCTACCGAATATGGCATATTTAAAATGGTCGGATTTGAATTTCCCGATACAAAAAAAGAGCACGTTGCATTAGTAATGGGGGATATTTCAAACCAAGATGAGCCTGTGCTCGCCCGTATTCATTCTGAATGCTTAACGGGTGATGCGTTACACAGTTTAAAATGCGATTGTGGTTTCCAGCTTGCAGCCGCATTACGTCAAATTAGTGAAGCGGGTCGAGGCGTATTGATCTATCATCGTGAAGAAGGGCGAGGCATTGGTTTAATTAATAAAATTCGTGCCTATGCATTACAAGATCAAGGCATGGATACGATTGAAGCCAATCTTGCATTAGGTTTTAAAGCCGATGAGCGTAACTTTAATGTGTGTGCCGATATGTTTGAATTATTAGGTGTGAAACAAGTTCGCTTGATGACAAACAACCCACAAAAAGTAGAAACGATGAAAAAAGCGGGCATTAATATTGTAGAACGTGTGCCATTAAATGTGGGTGAAAATCGTTACAATACGAAATATCTTGATACTAAAGCGAAAAAAATGGGCCATTATATTGTGCATAATAATGAAGAACATTTAATGACTTGCCCACATTGCCAAGAAGAAGTGATTTAAATAAAAAAGCCATACAACTGTATGGCTTTTCTTTTATCAAAACAATTATTGATTAACGCCCCAATGACGAGTGTCTTTATCAAATTTCATGCCTGAATGGGATCCTTCCGAACCATTAAAATAAACGTCTTTATTTGCGCAAGCTGAAATTACTAGTGCACCGATAACAATAAGAATTAATTTTTTCATTGTGTTTACCTTTTTTAAAACTAACTTACCAAAATTGTATCACAACTTTCCTCGTTTTTTCCTGCTTAAATTAGTCCTTTTCTTGCAAAATTTATCTTTGACTTCTACAATACCGCCTCATTTTTAACTTGTAGTTCGCAAACCTCCTACATAAAAAAACTAGGTATCCTATGAATATTTCAAATCCTAATCACAATCGTAAAGCCCTCGTAATCTTCTCTGGTGGACAAGATTCCACAACCTGTTTAATTCAAGCTATTGCCGAATATGGCGTAGAAAATGTGGAAACAGTTACCTTTCAATATGGCCAACGTCATGCTATAGAATTAGAAAAAGCCCGTTGGATCGCCAAAGATCTCGGCGTAAAACAAACGTTGATTGATACGTCTGTCATCAAATCCATTACCCATAATGCCCTAATGGATGCAAATGCAGATATTGAACAAAAAGACGGTGAATTACCGAACACCTTTGTGGATGGCCGCAATGCGCTCTTCTTATTGTATGCCGCGATTTACGCAAAAGGCCAAGATATTAATGACATTATCACGGGCGTATGTGAAACAGATTTCAGTGGCTATCCCGATTGTCGCGATGTGTTTATCAAATCCATGAATGTCACCCTTAATTTAGCCATGGATTATCCGTTCAATTTAAAAACACCGTTAATGTATCTTACCAAAGCACAAACTTGGGCATTAGCTGATGAATTAGGTGCGTTAGATTATATTCGCCATCACACTCATACTTGTTACGAAGGTGTTGAAGGTGGCTGCGGGGAATGCCCAAGCTGCAAATTGAGAGATAAAGGCTTGCTGGAATATTTAGCCACAAAAGTAAAAGCTTAGTATCGAGATAATTTAACCCATAACAGATTTAATAGGTTCAAATGAATCCAAAGTGCGGTCAAAATTCACGTCAAATTTTGACCGCACTTTTACTTGATATAGTATCCTTATCTTTTCTCATCTTTGATTTTATAAACGCGTCATTTTTTGATAAAATCACGCCAATTTTTTATAAATAAGTAACTAATTTTAAAAATGACTACAAATTATTCCGCTCAAGAAATTACGGTTCTGAAAGATCTCGAACCGGTGCAAATTCGCCCCGGCATGTACACGGACACGACTCGTCCAAATCATCTTGCTCAAGAAGTTATCGATAACAGTGTGGACGAAGCCCTTGCGGGTTTCGCCACTAAAGTTGAAGTGATTTTACACGCCGATCAATCGCTTGAAGTCATTGATAACGGACGCGGAATGCCAGTGGATATCCACCCAACTGAAGGGGTTTCTGGTGTGGAAGTCATCTTAACCAAACTTCATGCTGGCGGTAAGTTCTCGAATAAAAACTATGAATTTGCCGGTGGTTTACACGGGGTGGGGATTTCTGTTGTCAACGCCCTTTCTGAACGCGTAGATATTCAAGTTAAACGTAACGGCGAAGTGTATAAAATTGCCTTTGAAAATGGCGCAAAAGTAGAAGAATTAGAAGTCATTGGGACTTGTGGCAGACGTACGACCGGCACCACCGTTCACTTCAAACCAAACCCAAAATATTTTGATAGCAAGAATTTTTCTGTTAGTCGTTTACGCCACTTATTACGTGCCAAAGCCGTACTTTGTTCAGGCTTAGAAATTAAATTTATCGATAAAGTGAATAACACCGAAGATGTGTGGTGCTATCAAGATGGTTTATCCGATTACTTAACCGAAGCGGTAAATGGTTTTGAAACCTTGCCTGAAAAACCTTTTGTTGGTGAATTTAAAGGTTCAACTGAAGCGGTAAGCTGGGCATTATTATGGTTACCTGAAGGTGGCGAGCTTATTGCTGAAAGCTATGTAAACTTGATTCCAACAGTACAAGGCGGAACACACGTAAATGGTCTTCGCCAAGGCTTGCTTAATGCCATGACTGAATATTGCGAATTCCGCAATAAATTACCACGCGGCGTGAAATTAACCGCAGACGACATTTGGGATCGCTGTGCTTACATTCTTTCACTGAAAATGCAGGATGCCCAATTTGCCGGCCAAACCAAAGAACGCTTATCTTCCCGTCAAAGTGCGGTCTTTGTTGCAGGTGTTTTAAAAGATGCCTTCAGTTTATGGTTGAATCAAAACGTACAAGATGCAGATCGCTTAGCTGAAATGGCGATCAGTTCTGCACAACGTCGTCTGAATGCAGCCAAAAAAGTCGTGCGTAAAAAATTAGTGAGTGGTCCTGCTCTACCGGGTAAATTAGCCGATTGTGCATCACAAAATTTAGAAAAAACCGAATTATTTTTAGTAGAGGGTGACTCTGCGGGCGGCTCGGCCAAACAGGCGCGAGATCGTGAATATCAAGCGATCCTACCTTTACGCGGAAAAATCTTAAATACTTGGGAAGTCGCCAGTGATCAAGTGCTTGGCTCAACGGAAATTCATGATATTGCTGTGGCGCTTGGTATCGATCCTGATAATGAAGACTTATCTCAACTTCGTTACGGGAAAGTCTGTATTTTAGCCGATGCGGACTCTGATGGTTTGCATATCGCCACCCTACTCTGTGCCCTCTTTTTACGTCACTTCCCTAAATTGGTTCAAGATGGACACGTTTATGTGGCAATGCCACCACTCTATCGTATCGACTTAGGTAAAGAAGTCTTTTATGCCCTCGATGAAAACGAAAAAGAAGCAATTTTAGAACGCTTAAAAGGTAAAAAAGGCACTTTAAACGTACAACGATTCAAAGGTTTAGGTGAAATGGATCCATCACAATTACGTGAAACCACCATGGATCCGAATACACGCCGTTTAGTTCAATTAACCTATGAGCTAGGCGAAGATCAAGGCGCGGAAACATTAGAATTAATGGATATGTTACTTGCCAAAAAACGAGCGGAAGATCGCAAAAATTGGTTACAAACCAATGGCGACCAAGTGGATTTAGCTGTTTAATTATTTGAGGTCAATCATGAACGAACAACGTCGAGATTTTTTTAAAAACAGTGCACTAGGCCTAGCAACAATTACATTAGGTGCTGGTTTAAGCCTTATTCCTTCTGCTCAAGCAGAAGAAAAAGCCTCAAATACAGCAACCACTGCAGTTGAGAATTTACCAGAGATTGAAGCTGAACTGACGCTTGCGCCCAATGTGCCAAAACCGATTGAGCGTAACTATCCAGCAAAAGTCGTGGTAAAACTGACCGCACTTGAGCAAATTATGGATTTAATGGATGGTGTGCAATTTAAATTTTGGACATTAAATGGGAGCGTGCCTGCGCCGTTTATTCGTGTGCGCGAAGGCGACATGGTGGAAGTGCAACTTTCCAACTCAGCGAGTTCAATGATGCCACACAGTATCGATTTCCATGCTGCAGCCGTACCAATGGGCGGAGCACTCGCAAGTGAAACACCACCAACGCGTACATCAACCTTCCAATTTAGAGCGTTACGTTCGGGAATTTATCTATACCACTGTGGCAGTCAGCCTGTGGATATTCACCTTGCCAAAGGGATGTATGGTTTAGTTTTAGTTGAGCCCAAAGAAGGCTTACCAAAAGTGGATCGCGAATTTTACATTATGCAAAGTGAATTCTATACCAAAGGTGAATTTGGCGAGCCTGGCTTGCAACCATTCAGTATGCAAAAAGCCATTGATGAACGCCCTGAATACGTCCTCTTCAACGGTAAAGTCGGTGCAACTATGGACGGAAATGCCTTAAAAGCGAAAACCGGTGAAAGCATTCGTCTATTTGTAGGAAATGCTGGACCAAATTTATGCTCTTCTTTCCACTTAATTGGTGCTGTATTTGATAATGTGTATGTGGAAGGCGGTACGCTTGTTAATCATAATGTTCAAACTACCCTGATTCCATCCGGCAGTGCCACCATGGTGGAAACACGAATTGATGTACCGGGCACTTATGTCTTTATGGATCACTCGATTTTCCGTGCTGTAAATAAAGGCACGATGGGACAAATCGTGGTCGAAGGCGAAAAAAATCCGAATATTTATTCCGGAAAACTAAAAGACGAAGCCTTTAAAGAAGCCAATCCACAAAAACCACAACCTGTTCCTTACGAAATTGACAGTCATAAAGGAATGGATATGGGGCATTCTCATCACGAACATTCTGATGCGAGTTCCGGTGCAACCAGAAAATAGATTAGAAGAATATGAGCAATATTAATTACGAAGGCATCGAGCAGATGCCACTTCGCACCTTTACAGAAAAGGCTTATCTTAATTATTCAATGTACGTCATCATGGATCGTGCATTGCCTTTTATTGGTGATGGCTTAAAGCCTGTCCAACGTCGTATTGTTTATGCGATGTCTGAATTGGGGTTAAATGCTGCAGCGAAATTTAAAAAATCTGCACGTACCGTCGGTGATGTGTTAGGTAAATTCCATCCGCATGGTGACTCCGCCTGTTATGAAGCCATGGTTTTAATGGCTCAGCCCTTTTCTTATCGCTATCCTTTGGTGGATGGGCAAGGAAACTGGGGGGCGCCAGATGATCCTAAATCATTTGCGGCAATGCGTTATACCGAATCTCGCCTGTCCAAAATCTCTGAAATTTTATTATCTGAATTAGGCCAAGGCACTGTTGATTTCCAACCGAACTTTGATGGTACCTTAGAAGAACCTCAATATTTGCCTGCACGTTTGCCTCATATTCTGTTAAACGGCACCACCGGGATTGCCGTCGGGATGGCAACCGATATTCCACCACATAATATTAATGAAGTGGCGGATGCCGCTGTTATGCTATTAGATAATCCAAAAGCAGGATTAGATGATGTACTCAATATCATTCAAGGCCCGGATTTCCCAACTGAAGCGGAAATTATTTCACCAAAAGATGATATTCGCAAAATGTATGAAACCGGTCGTGGTTCTATCAAAATGCGTGCAACATGGCATAAAGAAGACGGTGAAATCATCATTAGCGCACTTCCTCATCAATCTTCTCCATCAAAAATCATTGCACAAATCGCTGAGCAAATGACGGCGAAAAAATTGCCAATGGTGGAAGATATTCGTGATGAAGCAGATTATGAAAACCCTGTGCGTATCGTGCTTGTGCCACGTTCAAATCGTGTTGATACTGATGCCTTGATGGCGCATTTATTTGCGACGACGGATCTTGAAAAAAGCTATCGTGTGAATATGAATATGATCGGGCTTGATCATAAACCGGCCGTGAAAGGCTTACTTCAAGTCCTCACTGAATGGCTGACATTCCGTCGCACAACAGTAACGCGTCGTTTACAACATCGTTTAGATAAAGTACTCGCTCGTTTGCATATCTTAGATGGTTTGATGATCGCCTTCCTCAATATTGACGAAGTGATTGAGATTATTCGTACTGAAGACGAACCTAAACAAGTTTTAATGGCTCGCTTTAACTTAAGTGATGAACAGGCTGAAGCCATTTTAAACTTACGTTTACGCCATTTAGCCAAATTAGAAGAACATCAATTACAAGCTGAAAAAGATAAACTCGAAGAAGAGCGGTCAAATTTAGAGTTAATTTTAGGATCTGAGCGTCGCCTAAATACTTTGATCAAAAAAGAAATTCAAGAAGATGCGAAAAAATACGCCAGCCCTAGAATGTCTCAATTAGTTGAACGTGAAGAAGCGAAAGCGATTTCTGAAAGTGAAATGACGCCAGCTGAACCTGTTACTGTCATCTTATCTGAAATGGGCTGGGTTCGCTGTGCGAAAGGTCATGATATTGATCCGGAAGGATTAAGCTATAAAGCAGGCGATAAATATCTGGCGCACGCTTATGGTAAAAGTAATCAACCGGTGATTTTTATTGATAGTACCGGTCGTAGCTATGCTTTAGATCCATTAAGCTTACCTTCTGCGCGTTCACAAGGTGAACCGCTCACCGGTAAACTTACATTACCGGCAGGTGCGACCATTGAACAAGTTATTATGGAGCCTGAAAAACAAGAATTATTGATGGCATCAGATGCGGGATACGGTTTTATTTGCAAATTTGAAGATTTAATTGCACGTAATAAAGCAGGAAAAGCCTTGATTTCTTTGCCAGAAAATGCGAAAGTCTTGAAACCTGAGACACTTTCCGAGTCGACCTCACTTCTTGTGTCCCTCACTTCAGCGGGTCGAATGCTGATTTTTCCGGTACGGGATTTACCGGCATTATCAAAAGGGAAAGGCAACAAAATCATCAGTATTCCAGCAGCGAATGCAAAAGCGCGGTCAGAATTATTGGTGAAATTGTTCTTAATTTCAGAGCAAGCCAGCCTTGAGTTCCATTCCGGTAAACGAAAAATCACATTAAAACCGGAAGATCTGCAAAAATTCCGAGCGGAACGCGGCAGAAAAGGCTCCCAATTACCACGTGGATTACATAGCAATGTTGACATTGTGGTGGTTGAACCTGAACACAACTCATAAGAATTCTCGAAACCAAACTAAATAGGAGGATATTTCGTGAATATTGTTTTTGATACCTATCAAACGCTTGCTTTAGCAAGTTTTGTATTATTACTTGGTTTTTTTCTAGTAAAACGTATTCGCGTTTTACAAACATTCAATATCCCTGAGCCTGTTGTTGGCGGCTTTATTGTGGCTATTGCATTAACCATTTTATACAAAGTAAACGGCACCTCATTTACCTTTGAGAAAAGCTTACAAACATCGATGATGTTAGTCTTCTTCTCCTCTATCGGTTTAAGTGCAAACTTTGCTCGCTTAATTAAAGGCGGAAAACCATTAGTTATCTTCCTATTTGCAGCCGCAATACTCATTGTTTGCCAAAATGTCATCGGTATTTTAGGTACTCAATTATTAGGTATTGATCCTGCTTATGGTTTACTTGCAGGTTCAGTTACCCTAACCGGTGGTCATGGTACAGGTGCGGCATGGGCAGAAACATTCACTAAAGAATTTAACCTACCTGCTGCAACAGAAATCGCCATGGCATGTGCCACATTCGGTTTAGTCTTCGGTGGTATCTTAGGTGGTCCAGTCTCTCGTTATTTATTAAATCGTCAAAAACAAGGTGAAAACCCAGAGAATGATGAAGTAGATGACGTACAAGAAGCATTTGAGCATCCAACTTACAAACGTAAAATAAATTCTCGCTCAATCATTGAAACTATCGCAATGCTTTCTTTATGTTTACTCATTGGTCAATATTTAGATGGCTTAACAAAAGGTACACACATTCAATTACCAACATTCGTATGGTGTTTATTTACAGGTGTAATCATTCGTAACAGCTTAACCCACTTATTCAAATTCCAAGTGGCTGATTCAGCAATTGACGTACTAGGTAGCGTTGGTTTATCTATCTTCTTAGCGATTGCTTTGATGTCTCTCAAACTTTGGGAATTAGCAGGTCTTGCAACAGATGTATTAATTATCTTAGCAGTTCAAGTTGTCTTCATGGCTTTCTTCGCTATCTACGTCACATACCGTATGATGGGTAAAGATTATGATGCGATTGTATTAAGTGCGGGTCACTGTGGTTTCGGTCTCGGTGCAACACCAACAGCCGTTGCTAACATGCAAGCAATTACTAGCCGTTTCGGACCTTCTCACAAAGCGTTCTTAATCGTACCAATGGTAGGGGCATTCTTTATCGACTTATTAAATGCCGGTATCTTAAAAATGTTCTTAAGCGTTGTTGAAGCGCTTCACTAATAAAAGGTAAAAAAGAAAGGCTGACATTTTGTCAGCCTTTTTATTTACTTGCTACTCAGTCAGCGTCTTCACTAAATCCATCACAAATTCTAACCGCACTTTGTTTTCTGGAAGTGCTTTCACAAACTTAAATTTTAATGGACCATCAAAGCGATAAACAATTGGATTTTGTTGAATCAGTTTAATGAATTTTTCAGGATCAACTTTTGCGGAAGGTGAAAATTCAATAAAGCCACCTTGAGCTCCTGCATCGATTTTCAATACTTTTAATGGTTTCACCATTAAACGCATTTCAGCAATTTGTAAAAGATTTTTAGTTGCCTCAGGTAACAAACCAAAACGGTCGATTAATTCAACTTTTAATTCATCTAACTCTTGTTTACTTTCCGCTGCCGCAATGCGTTTATAGAATGACAAACGCATATTCACATCGCCAAGATAATCATCTGGCAATAAAGCTGGAACACGTAGCTCAATTTCAGCTTGCTGATGTGTAATCTCTTCTAATGAAGGCTCTCTCCCCTCTTTTAAGGCTTTGACTGCTGCATCAAGCAATTCCATATAAAGCGAAAAACCGATGCTTTCAATTTGTCCACTTTGTTCATTACCTAATAATTCACCTGCACCACGAATTTCTAAATCATGTGTTGCAAGAATGAACCCCGCGCCTAAATTATCTAAACTTTCTAACGCTTCTAAACGACGTTTCGCATCTTTCGTCATTAATTTTGGCGGTGGTGTAAGCAAATAGGCATAAGCTTGGTGGTGAGAACGTCCCACTCGTCCACGCAGCTGGTGAAGCTGAGCTAAACCAAAATTATCTGCACGTTCAATAATAATCGTATTTGCCGTTGGTACATCAATCCCTGTTTCAATAATGGTGGAACAGACTAATACGTTATAACGTTGATGATAAAAATCACTCATCACGCGTTCAAGTTCACGTTCCCGCATTTGACCATGACCAATCACGACTCGAGCTTCTGGTACAAGTGCGGTCAGTTTTTCAGCCGTATTTTCAATACTCGCCACATCATTATGTAAATAATAAACTTGCCCACCACGTAAAATTTCACGCAGGATGGCCTCACGAATAATTAAATCATCCTTCTGACGAACAAACGTTTTGATACTCACTCGACGAGCCGGTGGTGTCGCAATAATAGAAAGATCGCGAATACCATTCATCGCCATATTCAAAGTACGAGGAATTGGTGTTGCGGTAAGCGTTAAAATATCAATATTCGCTCGAAGTTGTTTAATTTTCTCTTTTTGTCCCACACCAAAGCGATGTTCTTCATCGATGATAAGTAAGCCAAGATCAGAAAACTTCACATCGGATTGAATTAATTTATGGGTTCCAATTAGAATATCGACTTTTCCTTCGGCTAAATTTTCTAAGATTTGTTTTTGCTCTTTGGCTGTTTTAAAACGAGAAAGCACTTCCACATTAACCGGCAGATTAGCAAAACGATCTTTAAAATTCTCATAATGCTGTTGAGCTAACAAGGTTGTTGGAACCAATACAGCCACTTGTTTATGATTCATTACTGCCAAAAATGCGGCTCGCATCGCTACTTCCGTCTTCCCAAAGCCCACATCACCACAAACTAAACGGTCCATTGCTTTGGGCTGACACATATCTGAAATGACGGCATTAATCGCCATAGCTTGATCGTGCGTTTCTTCAAAAGGGAAGGTTGCAGCAAATTGCTGGAATTCCTCACGATCATATTTAAATTCAAAGCCTTTTTTCACTTCTCGCTGGGCATACACATCAAGTAATTCAGCAGCCACATCACGAATTTTTTCTGCGGCCTTTTGACGCGTTTTCGCCCATGATTCATTACCTAATTTATGTAATGGTGCGGTTTCATCTGAGCCCCCCACATAGCGACTAATTAAATGAAGAGAACCAACCGGCACATAAAGTTTGGACTCATTCGCATAATTGATCAGTAAATACTCTGCTTTTAAGCCCCCAGTATCGAGTGTCACTAAGCCACCATAACGCCCAACACCATGATCTAAATGTACCACAGGCTGCCCAATTTTTAATTCAGCCAGATTGCGCACTAAGGTATCCGGATTCACCGCCTTACGTTTATCACGCTGACGTTGTTGTACTCGCTCGCCTAAAATTTCATGCTCTGTAATGACGGCGAGTTTAGCCTCATCAAGAATAAAACCTTGCTCAAGACGACTTACCCACAGATTAAACTTGTCTTGATTGGCTTCAGATAAGGTTTTAATCTGTTTAGGCTTAATTTTTAATGGTGAAAGTAAATCCAGTAAGGTTTCACGTCGTCCTTCAGTTTCAACTGAAAATAGAACATTTCCTTTAAAATGCTCAATAAACTGACGAAGTTGCGATAACGGTTCTTTTTGCTGTGATTGAATGGTCACGGCTGGTAATGCGGACACCGCTAAATTTTTCTGACGAACAGATGACCGCACTTTTTCTACTTTAAAATTAATTTTAGGATAATTTTTTAATGCATGATTTACCGCATCAATGCTTAGCCACAAACGTTCTGGCGGCAAAAGAGGGCGCATTGGATCAACTTTGCGATGCTCATAACGCTGTTTGGCATCAAGATAAAAACGTTCACCTTGTGCTTGATTTGTTTCCATATCCACAAACAACGTTTTTTCTGGCAAGTAATCAAACAACGTTGCCATTTCATCAAAAAATAACGGCTGCCAATATTCAATCCCTGAGATTAGTGTGCCTTTACTGATTTGCTGATAAATATGTTCTGGATCACGACGAATTTCTCCAAAAGTTTCTCTAAATTGTGTACGGAAAAATTCAATGCCTTTCTCATCAGTTGGAAATTCGTGTGCAGGTAATAAATTAATAGATTGAATTTCATCTAACGTTCGCTGCGTATCGACATCAAAAGTACGAATCGAATCAATTTCATCATCAAAAAAATCTAAGCGAAATGGAACCGCACTTCCCATTGGGAAAAGATCTAAAAGTGATCCGCGCACAGCATATTCACCATGTTCTAGTACTTGCTCTACGGAACGATATCCTGCTGACTCTAATTGTAATCGCAATTTTTCAATGACAAGCTGGTCACCTTTTTTAATCAGAAGGACATTGTGCTGTAGATATTTCGGCGGGCACACGCGTTGCATTAATGTGCTAATCGGTAAAACAAAGATACCTTTTTTAGTATTTTGCAAATGAAATAGCGCACTTAAACGCGAAGAAATAATTTCTTGATGAGGAGAAAAAGAATCATAAGGCAACGTTTCCCAATCAGGAAAAAACTGAACGGGCTGAGAAGTTAAATCCGGTAAAACTTGTGATAAACGAACCGCACTTTTGGTATCCGGTGTCACAACCACAGTCAATCCATCGTATTGCTCTGCAATTTCACTAACAGCAAGTGCATCTGCACTCGCTAATACATTGCCAAGAATTTTATGATCATTGGGCTGAGTCGGAATATCAAAATTAAAATAGGTTGTTTTCATAAGTGCGGTCAATTTTTATCTCATTTTTGCGTGAACAGCTGATTAGTTTAACAAATCCACCCTACTTTTCAATAATTATCTGTATAAAAAAACAGGGTTATTTAACCCTGTTTCTCTTATTTTTTGAGTGGTTCTAGTGGTTTCTCTTTTTTTACCTTACCATCATCATCAAATTCAATGCGTGGCATACAACCTCGACAACTACCTTTATCTAAACCAAGCTCACTGCAAAATTTATTGTATTCATCTACCGCTTTACGGAACCAACCTTTTTTTTCTTGTTCGCTCATTTTGCCTCCTTTTTTAATTTTTGTGCAATTTCCGAACGTAATAATTTTAACCCATTTTTCTTATTATAGGGTATCTGTTTTGTGATGAAATAATCTCTCATTAAAGGGCAATCTTTTTCATCTAAATTCATTAAAAATCGACGAATTGCCGGCAAAGCGGAAGCTAAAGTGCGGTAAAAATAAGCAAAATTTTTTAAACTTAACCAATCTTCATCAAGCAATTCCCAATCTACTGATGTGGTATTAAATTCCTGAGCAAGTGGATGGAAAGACAAAGGCATATTCCGTTGAAAAGATTGCGTTGCTTCTTTTTCTAATTCAATCCCTTGTGCAGAAAGCCCTTTTAGAGCGATAGTTGAATAACAGCCACTACTTGCCTCTAAATGCTCGCCTAAATAAACAAGAGAAAAACCACATTTCTGCCAAAATTGAGCCAGTTCTTTGGTATAACCAAAACTCACTGATAAATAATCCAGATCGGCATTTTGTGTGATGTATTCAATAAGTTGTGTACCAATACCATGCTGCTGCCACATAGGCTGGACCGCAATTCTCGAAATACGTAAAGAATGTAATGTACAAGCCTTTTGTAGCTGAGAATGAAAACAAAGTGCTTGCGGGACAAGATTGCCTTTAGGACGTCTAGTACCTAGCTGAATGGCTTCTATAAGCGATGAATCTTCAATCCCGCCTTCTTTTAATGCCCAAACTGCACCTAATAAATCTTGTTCATTTTCAGCGGTAAAAAAACGCTGTGAATTAGCATCAAACAATCGCCGTAGATCTAATGGTGATGTACGATAATGGGCTAATGTCATCAAGCCATAGAATTGAGACAATGAAGAAAGTATTTCCTCTTGTGAGCGTTCAGTAATTTGGCATATTTTGCTTTTATCGTATGGCGTTTGTTTAAAGTCATCCTCTACATTCAATAATAAAAGCTCATCGATAAACGCCTCTAAAGCATCATCTTTCGACCAACGCAGCGGTTCAATAAGCTCAAAATCAGAAAAAGTGCGGTTAATTTTTTGCTTAAATTTAAGCTCAAAGCCTCGCCCCGTTCCCTCATAACTATGGATGGTAGTCGTAAATAGAATATGCTTAAAATGCTGGGAAAAAGCAGTGAGTTGAGCAATCGGCAACATTGCCGCCTCATCAACAAAAAGCCAAGCATTTTCAGAAAAAGAAGGATCATTTTGCAAAGCAAGGAAAAGCGCATCTGGTGCAATAAAGATAATTTCTTTTTGTGAAAATTCAGCCAAAATATTGACCGCACTTTTATTTGGAGCTGTGAGGTAAATTTTAGTATCCAGTTGATTCGCTAATAAGCCTGCTAGAGCTGATTTCCCTCTTCCTCGTTTGGCAGTAAGAAAGTAAAGTTCAGATTCTTTTTGTAAGATTTGCTCAATGGTTTTCTGCTGATCTAAGGTCGCATTGTGGTTTACAAATAACTGCTGAAAAGTGCGGTCAAACTTTAAATCATTTTGATGATAAAGGACGGGAAAATCATATTTATGAATACAATGCTTAAAATATGCAATAAATCTTGGCGTCGTAATTGCCTCAAGCGAACCTGACCAACGAAGACTATCTTCGTCTATTTGGGAATGAAGTTTCTCCCAATTTGATAGCAAAACAATTAAGGCACCATTCATTTTTAATGTACCGGCCGCAATGGCGAGCGCCTCTAAATGGATACCTTTTCGTGCATCAAACAAGATCGTCTCAAACTCTTGCCCAAGAAGATTTTGAATTTTAGAAAACTCATTAATGATCAAGGTATTTGCCGGCAAATTAGACGGCATATTCTCACTGATCAAAATTTGAAAATGACGTGTCATGAATTATTTTTCTAAATATGCTTCTAATTCAGCTACATTTTGAGACCATTCATTACTGAGTTGCTTTATCCATAAAGCAATATCAGATGCCCAATTAGGTAATGACGTGTCTTGAGCCTGTTTTGCGATATTTTGAATATTAACAAGCCCCACTGATGCTGCAGCGCCTTTTATTTTATGTGCCACATCTGACACCATTTGTTGCATATCTGCGTTTGTAAGATAATCTTCATACGCCGTTTCTAATTCATCTAAATAAATTGGCATCCACTGTTTGAATAACTCTACATTAGCTTTAGCTTGTGATTTTCCAATTAACTCAATAAGTGAAATATTAATACCTTCTTGAACTTGAGGGAGCTCTTCTTCATCAGAGGTAGTCTCGATATCATCACCTAAAAAGGTTTTAAAACACTGACGTAATTCCGTCAAAGAAAGAGGTTTACGTAACACACCATCCATACCTTGATTTTGATATTCCTCTTCGCTGTGCATTACATTTGCCGTAAAGGCAATTAAAGGTGGAAGAAAATCGTAAATCCCTTCTTCGTAGTTTTTACGCAAATAGTATGCGATATCAAAACCTGACATATCTGGTAACTTAATATCAAGAAAAACAATATCATAAGTATTTTTCTCAAATAATTGGATAGCCTGTTCACCATTCATCGCAACATCAACATAATGCCCCTGCTTCTCAAGAATACTTTTGGCTACAACGATATTCAATTCAACGTCTTCTACTAATAAAATAGAAAGATGCTGCATGGCTTTTTCAGCATTACCATCATGAGCTTGCGCTTTTTCTGCAATGATCGTTAAGTAAAAGGTTGAACCTTTTTCCAATTCACTTTCAACCGTTAAATCCCCTTGCATTAATTGAGCTAAATTCTTAGAAATTGCAAGACCAATGCCACTTCCCGCAGAACGATGAATATTATCTTTAACCTGATAGTACATGGTAAAAATCTTATCTAATTCGCAAGGTGCAATTCCTGCCCCCGTATCAGTAACACTAAATTGATACTGATTATCTTGCATTTTCTGCACCCTTAAAATAACGTCACCTTTGTCTGTGAATTTGACGGCATTACTAATTAAATTCCAAAGAATTTGGCTAAGGCGAGCACGATCGAGATAAAGCCAATTAGGTAAATTATCATCCAGCTTTAAAGAGAATTTTAGCCCCTTTTGTTCTGCCATCAAGGTGCCAAAATTATAGAAATCATTAAGTAGTGAATGGAAATCGCAAGGCTGAATATTTAATTCAATACGCTTAGAATCGATCTTATCTAAATCAATAATATCGCTAAAAATATGACCTAAACTGACCGCACTTAGATTAATTGTATTGAGATAATTTTGTTGTTGTTCTGTTAATTTATCATCCAATAGAATTCGACTAAGACCAATGATCCCATTTAAAGGCGTACGTAACTCATGGCTAATTGTTGCCAGTAAGGTACTTTTATCACGACTATTTTTTTCTAATCGAGCAAGTGTTTTAGAGAGCTCTAGACGGGAACGTTCTAGTCGTTCAACAAGTAGTGTAAAAAAATAAATAACAAAAGGCGCAGTAAATAAACCAAAAGTGATTGAGCGAGCAATGTCACTCCAGTGAATACCATCACTAAGAAGCGTACTTAATAAGATTTGTATACAGATAGCTAAAATCGCAAGAATAGCGATACCAAGTAAAGAGAAACGAACTCGACCTAATCGAATAACCCAATCAACATAACGTTGCGCAAAATATCTAAAGTTTTTCATGGTTTATATTGAGAAATAAAAATTGAGATCATTCTATATAATTTTTAATAAAAATCCATAAACAAAAACCCCAAGCCATTCAGCTCGGGGTTCTACATTCAGTACCTGGCGGTGTCCTACTCTCACATGGGGAAACCCCACACTACCATCGGCGCATCGGCGTTTCACTTCTGAGTTCGGTATGGGGTCAGGTGGGACCACCGCTCTATCGCCGCCAGGATTATTCCTTTAATAACTTCTTCTATCTCTTTCTGCTCTCACTATCTCTAGTGTCTCACAACCAAACAAGCTGATTAAACTTCAAAACTTTCTCTTTCGTCTCTGAGTTTCGTCTTACAACACCCAAAACCCTTGAGCGTTGTATAGTTAAGCCTCTCGGGCAATTAGTATCTGTTAGCTCAACGGCTCGCACCGCTTACACACCAGACCTATCTACGTCTTAGTCTTAAACAACCCTTACTGTCTTAAAAACAGGGAGAACTCATCTCTTGGCAAGTTTCGTGCTTAGATGCTTTCAGCACTTATCTCTTCCGCACTTAGCTACCCGGCAATGCGTCTGGCGACACAACCGGAACACCAGTGGTGCGTCCACTCCGGTCCTCTCGTACTAGGAGCAGCCCCAATCAATTCTCCAACGCCCACGGCAGATAGGGACCGAACTGTCTCACGACGTTCTAAACCCAGCTCGCGTACCACTTTAAATGGCGAACAGCCATACCCTTGGGACCTACTTCAGCCCCAGGATGTGATGAGCCGACATCGAGGTGCCAAACACCGCCGTCGATATGAACTCTTGGGCGGTATCAGCCTGTTATCCCCGGAGTACCTTTTATCCGTTGAGCGATGGCCCTTCCATTCAGAACCACCGGATCACTATGACCTACTTTCGTACCTGCTCGACTTGTCTGTCTCGCAGTTAAGCTTGCTTATACCATTGCACTAACCTGACGATGTCCGACCGTCATTAGCAAACCTTCGTGCTCCTCCGTTACTCTTTGGGAGGAGACCGCCCCAGTCAAACTACCCACCAGACACTGTCCGAGACCACGTTTCGTAATCTTCGTTAGAACATCAAACGTTAAAGGGTGGTATTTCAAGGTCGACTCCATAATCACTGGCGTGACTACTTCTAAGTCTCCCACCTATCCTACACATCAAAATTCAATGTTCAGTGTCAAGCTATAGTAAAGGTTCACGGGGTCTTTCCGTCTAGCCGCGGGTACACCGCATCTTCACGGCGATTTCAATTTCACTGAGTCTCGGGTGGAGACAGCCTGGCCATCATTATGCCATTCGTGCAGGTCGGAACTTACCCGACAAGGAATTTCGCTACCTTAGGACCGTTATAGTTACGGCCGCCGTTTACTGGGGCTTCGATCAGGAGCTTCTCTTTCGATTACACCATCAATTAACCTTCCAGCACCGGGCAGGCATCACACCCTATACGTCCACTTTCG